>DAOTUQ010000056.1:0-17114 GCA_034437055.1 Anaerolineae bacterium | reverse complement strand
GGTTCAAATTTGTGGATTTTGAGCTTAATCCCATGGATAGGTGAATAAATACCCACGCTGTGGAGAGGGGGAGCAGGACAGGTCACAACGGGTTTGAAAGCCCCCTCTCCATGCAATGGAGAGGGGGTTGGGGGGTGAGGTGAAGCTATCCAAAACTCACGTTACTTAGGGGCGTCGTGGCGGGCGTGCCAGCGGCGCACCCCTACGCGCTGCTTGTACGTGGCGACAAGGTGCAGCACGCCCGTACACGCTTGGACGTTCTTTCCCAGTATCCTGTCCTCAGCACGCAGTCCTATCTTTTACTGCATTGCTGGCAGGGTCGCGTTTACGAGCGTGATGCGTCCGTCGAGCGTCGGCTCGACGATCACCAGCGCCGCCAAGTATTCTGCGAGAACCTGATCCACCGTCTTGCCGAAAGCATACGCATCCGTGCCGTTTTCCGTGAACACGCTGTAGCCGTCGCCGCCGTTGAGCATGAAATCGTTGCTGGCGACCAGATAGCTGCCGGCAGGATCAATGGCGCTGAACGTACCGTCTTCGGCGCGCACTTCGACGCTGACGATCCGGCTGCCCGCTTCTTGCGTCGCGTCCCATGTGAAGCGGATGCCAGCGACCTGTGGGAAGCGCCCGTTCGCGCCGCCGCGCACGACTTCACCGTTCTCGACCACGACGCGCGAGACGCCATTTTCCAGCGCCGCGATCACGTCCGCGCCCGTCAGGGTGAACGTCGCCGTCGTGTTGCCGAACGGCAGCACGGTCAGCACGTCGCCCAACGTGATTTCGCCCGCGTCGATGTCGGCACGGATGCCGCCGCCGTTGGTGATGGCGATGTCCGCGCCCGTTTCGGCGATCAGCGCGTCGGTGATCAGATTGCCCAAGATGCACTCTTCGACGCGGCAGACCGTGCGATCCCCGACCAGCAGTTCTGGCGTATCCGCGCCAATCGCGGTGTTGCGCAGTTCTTCGATGGGACCCGACAATTCTTCGACAATCGCCGCCAGCGCCGGATCAGGGGTGATGAAGCGCGAGAGCAGGATGGTGTCGCCCGCCGCCGCCGTGACCACGCCGGCTGCATCGAAGGTGACATCCAAGCGTCCGAGATACTGATCTTTTTCGCCCGCTTGCACGATGTAAATCGATTCGCCGTTCGCGTTTTCGACCACGACCGGGTACGTCCCAACCGACGCGACGTAGGCATTGCTCAACAGCGAATGGCTGTGACCGCCGACAATCACATCGACGCCAGTCACGCCCGCCGCCACCATTTCATCGGCAGCGAGACCGATGTGCGTGACGAGGATGATCTTATTGACGCCTTGTTCCGTCAGTTCATCGACTGCTGCTTGCGTGACGCCGATCAGATCATCGTTGAAGACCAGTTCGGGACCGGGCGACGACAGAATGGGCGTCTCTGGTGTGACCAAGCCGATGATGCCGATTTGCTGTCCGTTGATATCGACAATCGCGTAGGGCAGCACTTTGTCTGCCAAGACGGGGGAGGCGCTGAAATCGACATTCGCCGTCGTAACGGGGAACTCGACTCCATCCACGAACGCCGCCAGCGTTTCGTCGCCATCATCAAATTCGTGATTGCCGAGCGTCATGGCGTCGTAGCCGAGCGCGTTCATGATCTGAATCTGATCCGCGCCGCGATACTGTTGATGATACAGCGTCCCCGTGAAGCGGTCGCCGCCATCGAGCAGAATGACGTTGCCGCCTTCCGCGATGATCTGCTGCTGCACGGTGGCTTGGCGCGCGACACCGCCGTTGCCATTGCTTTGCGGCTCGTGGTGTGAGTGCGTGTCGTTGGTATGCAAAATCGTCAAGCGGAACGTATCGTCTTGTGCCGAGACGCCCGCGACCAGCCCAAATGCCAGCGCCGCCGTTGCCAGCGCGCCGACCAAACGGAGTTTACGCATAGAACTTATCCTCCAAACAAAATTCGATTGCTGAGTTTAATTGTGTAGAAGGGATGTTATGTTAGTTCGATTGAATTGTTAAGGATTGTAGATTTGGCGCGCGAGTCGCGGCAGCGTCATAGCTTCTGGTCACGATGCGATGCTCCTACGCACACACTGATGATAACGAGATGTATTATTCACTTACGTACTCGAATCAAAAACCAGATAGATTATTTACTCTATCTGGTCTTAGTAGTGCCGGCGGTGGGAGTCGAACCCACAAGTCCGTAAGGACGATTGATTTTGAGTCAATTGCGTCTGCCAGTTCCGCCACGCCGGCTAAGAGTTACGAAACAGATTTTATTTTGCTTTGATGCTGTATAATTTAGCTTTTCCACCACTGGTTGTCAATGGCTGATTTTCCGAACGACGATATCGCGCTGATCCGGCGCGCCCAACGCGGCGATCTCGATGCGTTCAATGCGCTCGTGCGGCGCTATCAGGATGCTGTCTATACGCTGGCATATCGCATCATGGACGACGCGCACGCCGCGTCCGATGCCGCGCAAGAGGCGTTCATCACCGCCTATCGGCAGATCAAGACGTTTCGCGGCACATCTCCCCCCTCTCTACGCACTGGGGGGCATGGGGATGAGGCTGCGCTTGGTGGGGGTGAGGGCGCATTCCGCGCGTGGCTGCTGCGCATCGCTGCGAATCGCTGCTACGACGAACTGCGCCGCCGCAAGCGCCGCCCCGCTGTATCCGTCGAGTCGTTGGCATTCGACGACGACGCTGACGGCGCTTCCGCCACGCCTGACTTGCCTGATCCCGGCGACTCGCCTGAACAAATCGCGCTCTCGCGCGAACTTCAACGCGCGATTCAGGGCTGCATCAGCGCGTTGCAGCCAGATCAGCGCGTCGTGCTGGTCATGAGCGACTTGGAGGGCGTCGATTATCAGGGCATCGCGGACGCCGTTGGGGTGGCGTTGGGGACGGTCAAATCGCGGCTCAGTCGCGCGCGCGCATCCGTCCGCGATTGTTTGTCCGGTTTCGGGGAACTTTTGCCCGCTGAATTTCGTCTGAATCGATAGTGTCGTAATGTTACCCGAACCCCAAATGCCCATCAACGACCGTGATTTCGATCAACTGTCCGCCTATCTCGATAATGCGCTGTCCGCCGCCGAGCGCGCCGCGCTGGAACGCCGCCTCGCGTCCGAGCTGGGCTTGCGCGCCGCGCTAGACGATCTGCGCATGATGCGGCAGCTTTTGCGCGCGCTGCCGACGCTGAAGGCGCCGCGCGATTTCGCGCTGACGCCTGCGCAGGCGCGCCCCCGTCCGGCGCTCATCACTTTCGCGTCGAGTCCAGCGGTCACATCGATCAGCGCGGCGGCGGCGGTGGTGCTAATCGTGGCGGGCGTGCTGTTGACGGTCGCGCCGTCAGGACGCATCGATGCGCCGAACGCGGTCGCGCTGTTGGCGACGGCGACAGTTGAAATCGCAGAAGGCGAAGCGTCCGCTGTGACCGATGCGCTCGATCAGAGTGCCAAAACTGTTGAAGCGGATCCGACCATCGCCTCCGACCTAGCGGCGAATGCAGCCGCATCAAGCGTCGCGCAAGCGGGCGCGTCCACGCAAATCGCGCAGTTCGCCGCACCACAGCCCGCCGCAACGCAGATCACGCGTCCTTCCAGTCCTGAAGGGGATGCCGCAGTCGCCATGAGTGTTCCTGCGACAACGATGGCGTTTGCAACGAATGCGCCACCCGATCCCGCCATCTTGAGCGGTGCGGCGGCAGCCCTACCATCGCTGGCGCAGCCCGATATGATGTTCGAGTCCGCGCCCAGCGATGCCGCCGCGGGCAACATCGCGTCGGCGGGATTGGCGGGGGGAGACGAAGCGCAAACGGGATTATTCGCCGTGTCCACTTCGACCGCGCCGCCGACTGCCGCGCGCATGGCTGCCGCGACCGCTGTCTCTTCAGCGACCGCGCTGCCATCCGCGCCTGCCGAAGCGACCGACGATATGGCGCGGCGAGACGTGGACGACGAAACGCTGCGCGCTGGTGATCGTTCCGCGCTCAACTTGCTCGTCGTTGGCGGCTTGCTCGGCGGTGTGGCGTTAATTACACTCATCGTGCGCCGCCTGACACGCTAAACGGAGACTTCATGACCGAACGCAGCGCGACGTTTTGTCCAGCATGTGGGACGGCACTCGAAATGCGTGACCGTCACGGACGCGCGCGCCCGGTTTGTCCGTCGTGCGATCATACCGTCTACTTCGAGCCGAAAGTCGCAGTGGTGGCGTTCGTGACGCGCGAAAACGGCGCAGGGCGCGAAATCTTGCTGATCAAGCGCGCCAACGAGCCGGGCAAAGGGCGTTGGGCGCTTCCGGCGGGCTTCGTAGAGTACGACGAGCATCCGCGCGACGCGGCGATCCGCGAGACGCTGGAGGAAACGGGCGTCGCCGTGGCGATTGATAGCTTGATCGAATTGTTCCATCGCCCTGATGTGGGCGGCTTGGCGGATATTGTGATTGCGTACACCGCGCATCCCATCGGCGGCGGTGTGCGCGCGGACGACGATGCTGAGGATGCGGGCTGGTTCGCGGAGGACGCGCTGCCCGATATCGTGCTGGTGTCCACGAATGCGCTGATCGCGCGCTGGCGAAAAGCAGAGGATGGAGTAAAAACAGGACTGAGTGGAAGGGACTGAGTTAAAAGCAAAAACCTGATTCTGTCCTTGCTCAGTCCTTTCGTGAACTCAGTCCTTGGCTTAAGACGCTTGCAAGCGTATCGGTTCGCCCGGCTGAACGCTTAAATCGAACAGCTCGAACGCCATCTGTGGGAGACGCAGCACACCGTAGGTATGCGACGTGGAACGCACATTTTGGAACGTATAGAGCGAGCCGGGATTGATCACACAGCCCTGATCGACGCGCATGAACATCGGGACATGCGTATGCCCCGTGATCAGCACATCGGCGTTGAGCGACGCCAGCATCATGCTCAACAGCGTGCTGGAAACGTGATCGCGGTACAAGCCCCAAAGATTATTACCCGGCTTCCCGTGACACATGAAAATTCGGGTGCCTTCATATTGACCGCGCCATTCGAGCGGCAGCGTTCGTAGGAACGACTTATTGTCGGGCGACAGGGCGTAGCTCCATTCGTCATGATTCCCGCGCACAGTCGGGATGCGGCGGTCACGGACGTGTTGGACAACGCTGTCTGGGTGGGGACCTCGCCCCACCAAATCGCCGGCACACAGGATGTGTTTGACGTGATGAAATCGTTCCAATCGGTCGAGCGCGTTCTCTAATGCGGCGATGTCGCCATGAATATCCGATATGATGCCAACATCCATCCTGCAAATCCTAGCGAGTCGAATTAACATGATTATAGCGCAGACTCGTTCGTAACGACACATCCGTTCACCCACTGGTCAGCCGTGCCGCCCCGCAGCGACCATTGAGAACGCGGGCTTCAGCGAGCTTCCCGACGCCGATCTACGGAGTAGAGCGGCGAGATCGCGTCTACAATGGCAGGGGTGAGGCGGGTAGATCGCAAATGGCTGTTCACGCTGGCGCAGACCTCACGAAATCTCAGCCGAATCGGATGCACGGTCTAGTAGAATGTGTTATGATGCAAAAGTTAAGGGCTGCATGGACGCACGGTGTCAATGACATCATCGCGCGCCTGATACAGCGGTACAATAACGGAAACCGAATGACGCAACTGCTGCTCATCCGCCACGCGGTGAACGATTTTGTCAAGACCGGGAAACTAGCGGGTTGGACGCCGGGCGTCCACCTGAACGATGAGGGCAAGGCGCAGGCAGAAGCGTTGGGGACGCGCCTCGTGGATACGCCGATTCAATGGCTGTATGCCAGCCCCCTCGACCGCACGATGGAAACGGCAGCGGCGATTCAACAGCATCACCCGCAGTTGTCGATTATCCAACATGCAGACGTGGGCGAAGTGCGTTATGGTGACTGGGAGGGCAAGTCCATCGCTGCGTTGCAAACGCGCAAGATGTGGCACGTCGTCCAAGAGTATCCTTCGCGCGCTTACTTCCCGAACGGCGAAACGATGCGCGGCGTGCAAAATCGCGCCGTCGATGCGATTGAGGCATTGGCGGCACAGCACCCGCGCGAATTGGTGGTGGTCGTTAGCCACGCGGACTTGATCAAGATGGTCATGGCACACTATTTGGGGACGCATTTGGATAATTTTCAGCGCATTGTGATCGCGCCCGCCTCGATCAGCATTCTGCAATTGGGCTACGGACGTCCCTATGTCGTTTCGATGAATGATACCGCGCACATCCAGCAGATGGAGCGTGAGCGGAAAGCCGCCCGCGACACCGCCTCGACGGTTGCACGCTAAGCGAAGATAACCCATGGCGAATATTGAACTAGAACTCAACCCCATCGATTTCATCACCATTGGCACCATAGGGCCCAAAGGGCAGCGCATGTTTCATCTGCAAGCGGGCAGGGACGATGAAATCGTTGCGCTCACCATTGAGAAGGAACAGGCGTCGGCGTTGGGCGATGCAATCCGCGAACTGCTCGATGATCTCGATAAGCGGTATGCGCAGCCCGAAGGACGCACGACCTTCGATTTCAGCCGCCTGAACATGGATTTGCGCGAACCTATCGAGCCGCTGTTTCGGGTGGCGCAGATGGGCTTGGGCTACGACGAAGACCGCAATTTGGTCGTGTTGGTGGCGCAAGAATTGGTCGTGGTGGACGAGGACGAAAGCCGCGAAGCGGTTGAACCCGGCATTGTGCGCATGTGGTGCAGCCGGTCGCAGATGGCAGCACTCAGCGCCCACGCGCTGCAAATTGTCCAATCGGGACGCCCCGATCCGAAGCTCAACGGACGGATAGTGTATTACTGGACGTGAACGAATCATGAGCGATCAACCCCAAGACGAGTCGTCGCCCGTCAACTTGCCGCCCGCGCGCGTGCTGGAGACGCTGGAAAAAGGCGACATCATCGAGGAATACGGTTTGCTGCGCTGGAGTTCCAACTATGCCTTTTTGATTGGCGTCTGTCTCGACGACATCACGCTGACCGCCGTCTACAAACCGCAAAAGGGCGAGCGTCCATTATGGGACTTTCCCGACGGGACGCTCTGTTACCGTGAGCGCGCCGCATTCCTCACGTCAGAGTTTCTCGGTTGGCAGATCGTCCCGCCGACGGCGCTGCGCGAGGGCAAGCGCGGCTTGGGGTCGATTCAATTTTATGTCGATCACGATCCGAATGTGAATTACTTCTCATTCGATCATGCGATGCACGACCAACTGCGCCGGATCGCCGCATTCGATTATTTAATCAACAATGCGGATCGCAAGGGGGGTCACTGTCTGCTCGACAGTCAGGGACATATCTGGGGCATCGATCACGGGATCGCGTTCCATTCCGCGCACAAACTTCGCACGGTGATTTGGGATTTCGCCGGGCAACCCGTCCCCGATGTGCTGCTGGCGGATGTGGAGCGGCTGCGCACGGCGTTGGAGAACCAAGAGAGCGTGTTTCATCAGTCGTTGTGCGGACTGTTGGCGACCAACGAGGTCAAATCGTTTTTGAGTCGGTCACGCCATCTGCTGAAGCAGAAACGCTATCCGACGCCGGGTCAAGGACCGAACTATCCATGGCCCCCTGTCTAATCCTTCCACAAAATTGATGATACCCCGCATGTTGGCGCTGCATTGGATGTGATCGGGTGATGGGGCGATTTTTCGGATCGCTGATCGTCGCGCTGTTGATCGGCGCGGGGATCGGGCTGTATTTAGGTTGGTCAGCATTCCCGGCACAAACGGATGCAGCGGGCGCGGCGGCGCTGGCTGCGCGCTATCAAGATGAATATGCCGCCATGATCGCGGGCGGCTATCAGGCGGATGGTGATTTGATCGCCGTCGCGGAACGGTTGCGCCTGATCGGCGTGACCGATGCGCCTGTGTTCGTCCAAGCCGCCACCGAGCGCGCGATTGCCAATTCCATCAATCTCGAAGCAATCCGCGATCTGGTCGCGCTGGCAGAGGCGTTTGGGCGCGTCACGCCCGCGATGGAAGCGTACCGCCGCGTCAGCGCGCCAATTGGGAGTGGGGTATGAGCATACCGCCCAACGACGCGCCACGAGGACGCGCGCGGGGTATCCCAAGCAAATACATGCGTCCGCGCAGTCCTGTGTCGTTCACGGCGCTGATTTTGGGCTTGCTGTTGGGCGTCGGCGGCGGTCTGTACTATGCCTGGTATGTCAATCCAGCGGCGCAGGTTGATATCGCGCCGGAACAGATGGATGCGGCATCGCAGGATCGCTATATGGCGGCAATTGCGCTGGCATACGCCGACGACGGCGATCTGAATCTCGCGGTGGATCGTTTGTTGGCGCTGCGGTTGCCCGGCGACCCGATTCAGGCGGTGGCGGAGTCGGCGTGTGTCTTGGCGGATAGCGACTACATCGCCACGACGGGCGGCTTGTACGCGGTGCGGGCGATGATGCACTTCTATCAGTTACAGGCGCGCGCGGGCTGTGCTGATCAGATCGTGACCATTGGCGCGCTGCAACCGGAACGCACGCGCGGCGCAGTGGTGGTCGATGCCGGGACGCCGACGCTCACGCCGCCCGCCAGCAAAACGCCCACGCCGCAGATCGACGGCACGGCGACGCCGCTGTCACGGGTGACGACGCCAACCGGCGCATCGCTGACGATTCCGACAGTCGAAACGCAGTCCGAATTCACGTTGGCGACGATCAGCACCTTTTGCGATCCGACGCAGAGCGCCCTGATCGAAGTCTACATCTATGCTGCCAACGGCGCGTCCCAACTACCGGGTCAACTTGTGCGCGTCCGCTGGGCGGGTGGCGAAAGTCGGTTTGTGACCGGGCTGAAGCCGGAGCGTGGCGCGGGCTACGCCGATTTCGAGATGGAAACGGGCATCGAATACACGCTCGATTTGCCCGGACGCGCCGAACCACTGTCACAGGCGCTCTCCGCCGTCGCTTGCACGAGCGACACAGGCGAACGGGCGGCGCGTTCGTATCGCGTGGCATTCCGTGAGGTGTAGTCCTCCGTCAAGAAAGTAAATCAAGCTATAGACCTTACCCACCGACCCTTTCTCTGTACCGGAGAGAGGTTGGGGTGAGGTTGCTTTAGGCGTTTTCTTGACACACTACTCGTTAGGGATCATCCGTGCGCACCAGCGTCAGGCGCGCCACCGTCGTATTGATGGCATCCGCCCACGCGACGAACAGCGCATCGTCGCTGTACAACGCATTCAGCGCGCCGATCAGCGTTGGGGTGGCGTTCAGCGGGCGTACATCAAGTGGCATCCCCGCGCGGAATGTCCCCGTGACGAGTCCTGCGTTCGTGTCCATCACAACGGCGAGCGTATCGGTGATCAGCGACGATGCAACGGGCGCGACGCGGCGCGCGGCGATTGATTCCCCGTTGAGCGTCACGCTCAAGCGCGCGGGTGTCGTCCAATCGCCCGCGCGCGCGCCTGTTGTCCACCACGTTTCCGACATGACTATGCCATCGCTGAAGCGTTCCACGTTCCAGAACAGATAACGATGCGTCCGATCCACGCCCGCGCGCATATCCAGCAGCCGATCCACCGCGTCCAGCGCGGGCGTACTCGTCAGATCGCGCGTTTCCAGTGGCACACCCTCCGCGAGGTGCATCAGCCGAACGCGCACACCGTCGATCCAGAACAGCAGCACTGTCCCGTCGGCGTCGTGGATCAGCGTAAACCAGGCTGCGGCGCTCACAAGTTGACGCGGCGGTTGTGCGCGTCCGTCGCCGTCGATGGCTTGGATGTAAAGGTTCGGTTCGGACGCCGCGCCGCCGCTCCAGACCGCCCACAATGTCCCCGCCGCATCGACGAGCGCTGCATAGCGCGCGACGGCACGATCCGAGGCTTGGATGGGCCCGCGCTCCACGCGCAAATCACCATCCCCGACGCCAGAAAGCACCGCGACATAGAGCTGCGTCGTATCGGTATCGTCGGCATCGAGCCAGAGCGCGCGGACGCGCGTATTGCTGACGCGACGTGGCGCGGCGTAGAGCGCCAACGCGGTTGGGCGGCGCGGCGGCAGCGGCAGCACGACGACGGGCTGCATCACATCCGAGTCGAGCGCGAACGTCCGCGCGTCAATGTGAACGCCCACGGCGTCCGACCCGATCCACGCGGCAACGCCGACATTTGACCCGATCCACAGCGCGGGCGCGTCGGCTTGCGGCGCGTCCGCGAGGATACGCCCGTCTACAGCAGGCGTGGGTGTGGGCGGCGGGTCAATCGGGGTGGCGCACGCCGCAGACCCCATCATCACGATGGTTGTGAAAAGGATACGAACAAGGCGAGCGCGACAATTATTTTTCACGCAGTCCTCGCTGTGCCGCGCGGCGCATCAATAATCGGTGACGGGCGCGATATCGTCCAAGCCTTTGTAGCGCACGGTGTTGCGCGCGAAGAACGCGATGTTCCCAACGACGTAGCGCGCGAGACCGAGCGAGACATTCGAGAAGACGATTTCCGCGCGTCCGGCGTAGATGCCGACATGATAGCGGTCGCCGCCGTACAGCACATTTTTGACCAGCCAACCCGCCGGACTGGCAGCGCGCGCGGCTTTCACGACTTCGATTTCGTCCACCCGGTCAAGTTCGAGTGTTTTCCCATCAATGGTGATCTGATTGGCGTTAATCTCAAAGCGTTTTTCGAGCGTCTTGATCTCGTCAGGCGAGAGTTCTTTCGTCAGCGGGCGGGATTGCAAGCGGACTAAGTGAGCCATCGTCATGCGTACCTATAAATCGGTGTCTGATGCGCCTCATTTTACCGGAAAAACGCCGTAAAGCCCCTACCTTTAGGTATGGGGATATAAGACGTAGCGCTCGCGTTATATAGCAACATGCTGTATAATTCTTTTCATGGCTAAACAACGGGACTTCAAGAGCAATTCCAACATCGTGTATTCGTGCAAATATCATGTGGTATTTTGCCCGAAGTACCGACGCGGTGTATTGGTGAATGGCGTAGACGAAAGACTTAAACAGCTTATCTACGAACTTGCCAACGAACTGAACTGCGAGATTTTTGAGTTGGAAGTCCTGCCAGATCATGTCCATATTCTGTGTGAAGTTGACCCGCAGTTTGGTATCCACACCTTTGTCAAGCGCGTCAAAGGGCGAACCTCGCGGGTGTTGAGAGCGGAGTTTGAATGGCTCAAAAGTCGGCTGCCAACCCTCTGGACGCACTCGTATTTCGTTTCGACGGTCGGCGGCGTTCCACGCGCCATGATCAAGCAGTACATTGAAAACCAGAAGCAGGTCTGAATGCCGCTTAAAACCTTCAAGTACCGACTGTATCCCACCCCGTCGCAGGAACAAAATTTGTTCCGCGTGTTGAATTGCGCGCGCCATCTCTACAACATGGCGTTGGCGGAGCGGAAATACGCTTGGCAACTCGAACGGCGCAGCGTCACGAACGCGGAACTGGAAACGCTGGCAAAACACTATCGTTCGACGTTTCCCTACGCCCAGCAGATTTACAGTCAAACCGCCCAGAGTGTCGTCAAACAAGTCGATTTGGCGTATCAAGCCTTCTTTCGCCGTGTGAAGGCGAAGCAGAAGTCGGGTTATCCGCGATTATTTGCACAAATTGAGCGCCGCACTGGTGCGGGAGTACGACCGAATCGCACTCGAAGATTTGCGCGTCAAGAATATGGCGCGCAGTCGTCGCCTCAGCAAAAGCATTCTGGACAGCGGATGGTCGATGTTTCGGCAGTTGCTCACGCACAAGGCTGAAAGCGCCGGACGTGAACTCGCCTTCGTCGATCCAGCTTATACTTCCAAATGCTGCTCGCAGTGTGGTGCAATGTTTCACGATTTCAGTCTTTCGACTCGCTGGGTCGAATGCAATTGCGGGTTGTCGCTGGATCGAGACCACAACGCCGCGATCAACATTTTGAAGCGTACCGGATGGGACACATCCGTACAGCATAACGTAGACCCGCTACCCGGCGGACTCAGTTCGCCGGATAAGGTCATGCGTGCTGTAGAAGCCACCGCCTTTAGGCGTGGGGAGTAGTCACATCGCGCGCTTGTGCGAAACGAGTGCGTGGCGCAAAATAATGGGCGCAATGCTGCAATCCGACGGATGAAGGGCGCGCCATGCTGCGTATCGACATTTTCACGCTGTTTCCGGGCATGTTCGAGGGCCCCATGACTGAGAGCATGTTGTGGAAAGCCCGTGACCGTAACCTGCTCGATCTGCGCCTCCATGATATCCGCGCTTTCACTGAAGATCGCCATCGCACGGTCGATGATCTGCCGTATGGCGGCGGCGGCGGCATGGTCATGCGCGCTGATGTCACCGTGAAAGCCGTCGAGACGGTCATGGCAGACGCCGCGCCCGCCGCGCGCGTCCTGCTCATGTCACCAGCGGGGCGCGTGTTCGATCATGCGACCGCGGTGGCGCTGTCCAAGCTCGAACGCTTTGCCATTTTGTGCGGACACTATGAGGGTATCGATGATCGCGTCCGCGAATTGGTTGTCACCGACGAAATCAGCATCGGGGATTACGTGCTGACGGGCGGCGAACTGCCCGCGATGGTGATTGTTGATGCGGTCGTGCGCCACATTCCGGGTGTACTCGGCGCGGAAGGTGGCGCGGAACGCGAGAGTCACGCCGACGGCATCCTCGAAGCACCGCATTACACGCGCCCGCCAGAATATCGTGGGCTGCGCGTGCCGTCCGTCTTGCTCGATGGTGATCATGGCAAAATGGCGGCGTGGCGGCGCGCAGAGGGCTTGCGTCGGACGTGGCGAGAGCGCCCCGACTTGCTGCGGCGCGCGCCGCTCTCGGACGTGGATCGTGCGCTGCTGGCACAGTTCGCGCGCGAAGATGCCCAACGCATCCGCGAGTCGCGGCACACCGATGAACAATCTTGATTTCTTGATTTTGGGAGAAGTGCCTTTGTGGACTATACTGTAGAATAGCAATGAAGCAGTTTAATCAATCCACTCGGTGCGTCCCGCTCCGGCATTTGCCACGGCACGCGCGCATCTGGAAAAAGGAACGCGATGCGTCAGGAATACAAAAGCGAGCAGTTGGAGCGCGCACTCAAAACGCTGCATGTCGCTGTCGATGGCGTCAAAGCCTCCGTGATTGTCAACATCGATGGACTGTTGGTCGCCTCGTATCCGCCCGGCGACGAAAAAAATCCGCACGAGAACCCCACCAGCAGCCCCCAAGTCGCGGCGATGTCCGCTACGCTGATCGGGTTGGCGGAACGCACGCTTGGACGCTTGGCGCAGGGCGAATTGCAACGCCTGTTGATGGAGGGGGAGGAGGGCGTGATGGTCGTGTATCCGGCGGGACGCGCTTCCGTCGCCGTCTTGGTGGAGAAGGGCGCGCGCCTCAGCCATGTTTTGTATGCGACCAAAAAAGCCGCCGCCGAAGTCGCGGAAATTCTCGGCGGATGAGGGTGTGCCGTCTGGTCGCGGCGGCTTACGAGTCCAGTTCGGACTCGTTGAGCATCCGCGACTGGAACAGCGCGCGCATGGTCATTTTGCCCAAGCCGATTTGATCGCCATCGCGCAAGGCGTGCGGTTCGTGTGCCGTGATGCGTTCGCCGTTGATGCTGGTGCCGTTGCTGCTGCCCAAGTCGAGCAGTTCCAAGCGGTCATTGCGCACGCGCAAGATCGCATGTTTGCGGCTGACGCCCAATTTATAGCCTGCATATGCCGTCAGATCGATGTCCGGCGCGATTCCGGTGGACGGATCGCGGCGTCCGATCACGGTCTCTTCTCCCGGCTCGATCAACACAACATCCTCAGCGTTCGGAATCTCCAACCGCAAGAGCATCCCGGCTTGAAACGATTCGCTGCCTGCGCCGACCATCGCTTCAGCCATCTGCGCCTGGGCGGGACTATTGTCCGCGTCCGACAAGATGCTTGTACTACCGAGCGATTTGGTCGTGACACCACTAGGACGATTGGTCAAGCTCGATCCACAGTTGTCACAGATCAGCGCGCCGACCCGATTGGCGTTGCCGCACTTGGGACAGATCGGGCGTTCAATTTTCGGGAGGGCATTCATCCTCAGCACCATCATTATTGTTAAGCGAAACCCAATTAGAATGACTGTAACAAAAAAGATCGGAACTGTCCAGTTTGCAAACGATTGCTACAGGTTAATCGCTTCAAAATTGGTTCTTGGCTCAGGACGGATCACATGCTGTTGTAAGGACGCGATTTTTCGCGTCCGCAACCTCGGACGGCAAGCATACCGTCCCTACAAACTCGATATAACCTTTTGTTGACCGATCAGAAATTTGAAGCGATTACCCTGAAGATTGATATGAGATTGATACACAAACGAACGCTTGTTTGGATCGTAATCGCGCTGTGGGTCGCCGCCGCCGCGCGCCTGTACCGCATCGACGACCAAAGCATCTGGTTTGATGAAGGCTGGAGCGCCTATGCCGCCGCACAGCCCAGCTTCATCGATGCTTGGAACGCGGACGCCACCAATCCGCCGTTGTATTACGCGCTTTTGCACAGCGCGGCGCGTTTCATCGGCACGAGCGAGTTTTCGCTTCGATTCTTCTCATTCGCGTGGTCGATGATCGCAACGGCGCTGGCGGCGCGGCTGGCATTCGTCCTGTTCGGACGACAGGCGCGGCTGTGGGCGCTGTGGGCGGCGGCGCTGTCTGCCCCGCTGTGGTGGGCGGCGCAAGAGGCGCGGATGTACACGTTCATGGCGGCGTTGGTGGCGCTGGCGGCGCTGGCGTGGACGCATCTCCAGCGGGACGAAAAGCCGCGCCGTGTCTGGTGGATCGCGCTGTGGCTGTCCGAATTGGCGCTGCTCTATACGCACAATACGGGCTTGGTCGTCGCGCTGTGGCTGAACGCGGTCACATTGATCGCGTGGGTTGTGCGCGGGAACGCGAAGCATCCCGAATGGCGTGCGTGGATCGCGGGACAAGTCGTCGTTGGGCTGGTGTGGCTGCCGTATTTCGTCACCCGATTCTTGGCATTGGGCGAAGCGAACAGCGCGATCACCTCCGCGCCGACCGGGCAGTTATTCGTGCATCTGTGGGGCGCATTGTGGTTTTTGCACGGCACGGATTTACTTGAAGCCCTGCCGCTGTTTGGGTTATCGTGTTTCATACTCTCAATCGTCGCCCTCGTCGTGGTGCTGCGAATGCGCTGGCTGACGCTGCATATCGCGCTGTTGGCGCTTGGTGTGGCAGCCGGATTGTTGGTGTTGGGGAACGACTTTCATGCGCGCTATCTGATTATGCTTGCGCCGGTGGTTGCCGCGGGCATCGGCGGTGAGCGTTCAGCCCTATTGCGCTGGTGTATGGTGGCGCTGTTATTGGGGAGCATCATCGTTTCGGCGGACAAGCCACACGATGACGCGCGCACGCTCGTGCAACATTACGCCGATACGCTGACCGCCGATGATACCGTCTTGGCGTGGTCATACGCGGATCGCTACGAACTGGCGTACTACTGGGATCGGCTCAGCGTGACAGCGAAGCGGGTGACGCTGCCCGAAGGTGAAGATTTGGAGGCGATTCTGCCGCTTTTACCAATCAGTGGCGACGTGGCGTTGAACGTGTGGTATACACAGCGCGCGGATTATCGCGGGATGATGGACTGTTTACTGAGTAGTGGAACGGCGCTGCTGTCGGAATCGTCTACGGTGGCAGGCATGTCGAGCGTATTTTATCGTCAGCCCGATATCCGTCCGCCGGAATGGAACGCCGTCGCTTGGACATTCAGCGCTTCCAATGGGGATGTCGCGCAGATCAATGCGATTGGAACGTTATACGAAGGTACAGCAGATCGCCCACTCTGTATCCCTCTTGAATTGACGCCGCTGCGTGATTTGAGTGTCGATTTGAAGGCGCGATTGATTGTGCGGAATGAATTTGGGTGGGAACTACCGCTGAGCGAGACATCAGAAGCGATCTTCGCAGACGCCGCACAGCGCACGACCGCGATCCACCCTGAAGGCAAAATCCGCGCCTTCGCGCTGCTGCGACTGCCGCCGGGAACGCCACCGGGCGAGTATGCTGTTTATCTGCGGCTGTACGATGAAGCGGCGAATCGTTCCGGCTATCTGCCGCCGCCGTCCGGCGAGATCGCGTATGGGCGCGATCTGCGCATCGGCACATGGACGGTCACGCCGGGCGCAACGTGGGACGGGCGAATTGAGTCGTCTATTTCGTATTCGTTTGCCGACGATTTAACGCTGATTGCGGTTGGCGCGCCCGAATGTCCGGCGCGCAATGGCGACGAAATCCGCCTCGCGCTGACATGGCGCGGCATGGGCGCACGCCCCGATTGGACGCTGACGACGGCGGACGGCGCGCAGACGATCATCCCGCCGAACGTTGGCGTTGGTGACATCATCACCCGCGACGAACGCGCGATCCGCATCCCGTCAGATGCGCCGAGCGGCGAAGCGATTGTGACGCTTCCCGATGGGTATGAACTGATGCGCTGTCAGATCGATGCGATCCCGATGCTGACCGATGCGCCGCCGTTCGATCATGCGGCGGACGCGGATTTTCGCGGCATTGGGACGCTGATCGGCTGGACGACGGAAGCGGATCGCAACACACAGTTGGTGTGGCGTGCGTCGGGCGCGTCGGATGTGAGCTATACGGTCTTTGTGCAGATGATCGACGCCGCCGGAAACGTCGTCGCGCAGAGCGATGCGCCTCCGGCGGGCGGAACACGTCCGACGACTGGCTGGCGCGACGGCGAATACATCGCGGATCGCCACACGCTGACGTCAAACGTCCCAACATTCAGCGGCGCGGTCACGTTGATTGCGGGATTGTATAACGCGATGGATGGGACGCGCGTGCGACTGGCGGATGGGGCGGATCATGTTGTGCTGATGGAGGGATGGACGGCAGCGTGGGAATAAAATGATGGACTCTAGCCCCGCACCTGCTTCGCACTGGAGAGGGGAAACGCCCGGCGACAACTTCCCCTCTCCATGTGGAGAGGGGGTTAGGGGCGAGGTTGTTCTTACAGCGAATTCTTGACGTTCGAGCCGCCGCCCGCGTCGGTCATGCCGATGTGGAACGCCAGCAAATACTGCCCTTCGGATGACTGATTGAAACTGGTCATGACGAAGGTCAGATAGTTGTTGACAGGGTTCGGGTCGAGCGCGATTCCGTCAAT
>DAOTUQ010000055.1:0-40737 GCA_034437055.1 Anaerolineae bacterium | reverse complement strand
TTTCCGAAATGCAGCTTGTGCCACCTTCCGTGTTTCTTCCGGAATATCCAAAACATATTGCGGGTGCAGGGTCATCGCTATTTTCCTCTCAACGGGCTTTATCTGTACTTCCCACTTCTTCTACCTATTTTCTACCACAATCGATCCTACGCCAATTCGCCAACAGCATCGGCGTAGTAGTCACCTTTACAGAAGAAAAACACCCCCGTCGAATTGCTTCGACGGGGGTGTTTTTTATGGTGAAGAAAATCGACTACTCGTGATTACGAGACGACGCGGGTGGGCAGCGGGTTGTTGAACCAGTTCTTGCCGTCGCTGTAGGGACCCATCGTGTCTTTGCGCACCCAAACGAAGGCGCAAGCGATCAAGATGTTGTAGTAAGTTTCGCTGGCATCCTGACCGATGACCCAGTAGGAACCGGGGTTGACCAAGAGGTTCGGCTGAATGAGCTTGCCCGGTGCCCAATACGCTTGCGCGCCGAAAGGCATCGCGCCGACGACAGAGCCGGACGGAATGGGCAAGCCGCAGGTGCCAGTAATGGGGGCACCTGCCGTTGCCGTCGCCGGTACCGGTACTACCGTGCCGCCACCCGCACCAGCGGTTGCGGTTGCGGTCAAATCAGCACCAGATAAGGTAGCGGTCGGGGTGCCGGGAACCATCGTATTGGTCGCGACCACGGGGGTGAAGGTGTTCGTCGCCATCAATGTCGTCGCGGTCGGATCGGGATCGATCGTTGGGGTCGCAGGAGCGGTCGTCGCCGTTGCGGGAGCGGTCGTCGCCGTTGCAGGAGCGGTCGTCGCCGTCGCACCGATGGTCGTCGCGGTTGCGGTAGGGCTCGAAGTCAAAGTCGCGGCGACAGTCGTCGCGGTCGCGGTTGGGCTCGAAGTCAAAGTCGCGGGGACAGTCGTCGCAGTGGCGGGGACAGTCGTCGCAGTGGCACCAGCGCAAGCGGCACCCGGGATCACGTAGGAAGTATCAACCGCATCACGCAGCAATTGACCTGCGGGACCTGCGATAATCGTATCACGCACGCCAGAGAAGACATAGCTAAGAGTGGTGGACAGGCTGCACGCTTTGGGGATGAAAGTGATCGTCACTACGCGCAAGCTGGTACCCACAGCAATCGTCGGAGGGGTCAAACTCAAGGTACCGACCACGAAGTTCACTCGACCGTTGGTATTGTCGAACTCGATGGCGAGATCCGTAGGAAAAGCGCTATTCTTGCTGTAGGTAAAGACAGTGTTGCCGTCACCATCGACCGTGTTGGCGACTTCCAGCACTGCTGGGTCGAAGTCGAAGTGCAGGGCAGCCGAGTTGACCGTTTGGATGGCAGCCGAGACGTTGGAAATACGGAACTGGATTTCAAAAGGCGTCCCGATGACTAACGGATTCACTACTGGCATTTGACTTTGGATGATATCGACCGTGCCGGTTGGGCTTTCGGCGAGTGGTGGCAGTTGTGCCAAAGCGGAGGCATTTCCGCGTAATGCGAAAGTGCCAATAACGAATGCGCCCACCAGTGTGAGCAATGCCGCGAAAACGCGCATCAGCGATTGCCCACTTCGGTTGGCTGAGGTTGGGTTCAAATTACGCATGTATCTCCCCTTATCATGGTCAGGCTTATAAAACAAAGAATCGATGTCCACGCATCTTCCCTTACTATAATATAGAAAGGGATGGCAAGCAAACATCGATTTGGAGGGCATTTTTTGACTTAACACAGTGCGTTAACGGTAGAACAGCACACTTGTGAATAAACGATCAAAATGTAGCACCCACAATAACCTTCATTATAACGCAAGAATCAAAAGATCAACAACGGCTAATCGAAATTCCTATATTAAGGCTCAATGATTTGATAGGATGCCATATCCGCGTTTGCACAGGGTGGCATACCCAAATTTTCGTTGATATGCACTTCCTTTGTATAAAATGTACAATCCTTCGCCTCACTTTATAGTCCAGACTAGCACAATTTTTTATTTTGGGTTAGCCTTTCTCATGGTTGATCTCGATTCTATCAAAGTCGAACTCAAAAAGTTTTTAGTGGATATCGTCAAAATTGCTGGGAGCCTTCAAAAATGTCCAAACGCAATACACTATTCGTTCTTCTTTCCGTCCTCTTGGTGCTGTCTTTCGCGCTGCCCGCCTATTCACAGGATGATATCACCCTGCGTTGGCGTACTCGCCCTGATAACCAAGCGGAAATCAATGTCTACACTGCCGCCAGCACCACCATTGACGAAGCATGGGATGGCGTTTCGTTGACTTACGAACCGGGTGGTTCCGAAGGCGCGGGCTACCAAGACGTGCTCGTGACCGAAATCGAAGCCGGTACCGCTCCTGACGTGTTCTGGATCCCCGGCACCGACATCGCTCGTTTCGCTCAAGCTGGGTTGATCCTCAACCTCGCTGAAGTTGCCGGCGCTGATGCGGATTATAACGCTGAGGATTTCTATGCCGGTCCGATGGGTTTCTTGACCACCTCCACCGATGATATGGAAGCACTCTGGGGTCTGCCTCGCGACGTGTCCGCTTTCGCCATTTATTACAATGCCGACTTGTTTGAAGAAGCCGGTTTGGATCTGCCCACTGCTGACTGGGACTGGGCAGCTTTCACCGAAGCCGCCAACGCCATCAACGAACTGGGCGATGAAGTTTACGGTTTCGGTATGAACGCATGGTGGGCAAACTGGGGTTATTTCATTAACGCCGCCGGCAGCAGCTTCTTCAATGAAGACTACACCGCTTGCGGTTTGAACAACGACGCCACTGTCGCTGGTCTCGATGCCGCTGTTTCCTTGTTTGAATCAGGTGCGGCTATTCCTTGGGGCACCGACTCGGAACCTCCCTTCTTGGCAGGCACCGTCGGCATGTTCATGAATGGTCGTTGGGCAACCCCCGGCACCATCGCCAATGCTGATTTCAACTGGAACGTCGTTTCCCTGCCCATCGGTCCGTCCGATGAAGCCACCAACTGGCTGTTCTGGGGCGCATATGTCGTCAATGCCAATACCGCGCATCCCGAAGAAGCATGGGATTTGGTCACTCGTTTGACCAGCGCCGAAATTCAAGGTCAAATCGCCAGCTTGGGTGCCAACATCCCCAGCCGTGCGACCGACGCCGCGATTGATCTGTTCCTCGGCACCTTGCCCGACAGTGGTGTGAACAACCAAGCCTTCATCGACGGCACCACCTCGGCAGATGTCCGCACCGAAGCGCCCTTGTTCTTCGGCGATTGGCCCGCCATTGATCAGGCTTACGGCACCGGCGTGACCGCTGTCTTCAATGGTGAACAAACCGCGCAAGAATTTGCCGACACCATTTGCGACCAAGTCGCCCCGCTGTTCATGGGTGGCTAAAGCGCTTGCTTAAACGCACCATGTGCGATGTGCAGCGTTAAAAATGACAGGGGTGGTCCTCAAAACCACCTCTGTCTGTTTATATAAGAGAAGCACTTTTTTCGTTTTTAAGATCAGACAAGGATGTTTCCCATGAGTACCGCTGGTCAAGTTTTGGGACGCACCGCGCCATCAGCCCCCCCATCCATGCCGCTGGCAATCCCTGCCAGTATCATTGGGAATATCGTCATTTTTGTGGCATGTGTTGTCTTGGCGCTCGGTGTCTTTGGTATTGATGTAACCGCACAACCCGACAATATGGCGGTTCAGCAACTCATCCGCTTGGGTGCCCCTGTCATTAATTTTGTGGGGCTGGTGATGCTGGTGCCGGCGGTGCTGGCGGTCTATAGCAGCGTGCAACTGTTACGCCGCGACTTAAATGGACGGTATATCGGCTTAACGTTGCAATTTCTCGGCTTGGTTTTCTCGATTATCGCGCTCATCCATCTGTGGGGCTTTTTCCTCAGTTATGAATTGATCGTCGATGGCATCATCGCGAATGCGTGGATGCTGCTCGGCTTCCCCATCGCTTATGGGTTGTATTGGCTGGCAGGGCGCTTCCCGGAAAAAGGGGGCATACGTCCGCGTCTCGAAAGCATCGCCGTCTTGATCGGCATGGGTACGACGATTGTGGTGCTGTTCTTCGCCAATATTTTGACGTTTGCCAACAACATCATCACCGCCTATACCACCAACCCGGTCACCTGGGTGGCGACGATTTTGCTATTCGTGTTTGGAGCGCTGTTTTGGCATTTGCTGCGCACGGGCAACTATTTTGGCGAAACGACGGATCAAGTGGCGACATGGCAAGGTTGGCTGATGCTGGCACCCAATATTGTCGGCTTTACGCTGTTCTTTGCGGGCCCGTTGCTGCTGTCGTTTTATCTTAGTTTCACCGATAGCACCGTCGGCAGGGTGCCAGAATTTAAGGGTCTCGAAAATTACGCTCAGATTTTTGCCCTCGAAGTGCAACCCTTGACTGACCCCGATGCCGCGCTGCAAAGCGCCATGACCTTCGGCTATACGCCGTTGGGGGCGGCTAGTCTTGGCGAAACGCGCTATGTGCTGGGGGCGAAAGACGCGGTCTTTTGGCAAAGTTTACTCAACACGATCAGTTATTGTTTCTTGCTGGTGCCGTTGGGCGTGATCCCGGCGCTTGGCTTGGCGCTGATCTTGAACTCGAAACTGCCGGGCGTGAAGGTCTACCGCGCCATCTACTTCTTGCCGTCGGTGGCGGCGGTGGTGGGCACGGCGCTGATCTGGCGCTGGTTGTATGACCCCACGATTGGCTTCATCAACTATGCCATCACCGGACTTGTGCAAACAATCAATAGCCTTGGTTTGCAAATTCCTGACCCAGAGATCGCATGGTTGACGGGACCGGGCACGGTCTTGATCTCGATGGTCTTGTTATCGGCATGGCAGGTGGTCGGCTTCAATACGGTCTTGTTCTTGGCGGGCTTGCAAGGCATTCCCATAGAACTTAACGAAGCGGCGGGCATCGACGGGGCGGGGCGCTGGCGGTTGCTGCGCTATATCACCATCCCGATGTTGGCACCCACCACCTTTTTTGTCATCATCACGACGGTGATCACGGGCTTGCAGGTATTTAACGAGCCGTATGCTTTGTTCCCATCGATCCCGATCCCCGAAAACGCGATCACATCGGTGTACTACCTGTACAATCAGGGCTTCTTCCGGTTCAACTTCGGCTATGCGTCGTCCATCGCATGGGTCGTCTTTGCGATCATTTTCTTGGTGACGCTGGCACAGTTCCGTGCCCAACGCGGCAACGCTTACGAAGGATAAGACCCCATGACTCCAAAGCAAGCGAATTTCTGGAACACCCTCCTGCCGCGCGCCGTGATTTATTTCTTGCTCTCGGCGTTCGCCTTTTTGATGTTGTTCCCATTCACCTACATGTTGGCGACCTCGTTCAAAAATTCGAGCGATGTCTTTCACTATCCGCCCCGGTTGCTGCCCTACTCGCCAGAACTGCGCGCGATCGACGGGGTGAGCCAAGCGGTCTATCTGTTTGATGTGGGCGGCACCCAAACTGAATTTGTACTCATTGAGGGTGAGCGTAGAAATTTTGGTTTCTTCACCACCCCCGACCTCATCACGATTGATGCCCCGCGCGAAAGCCGCATCATCGTGCAGGTGCCAATTGACGAAGCCCTTGAAACTGAGGAAGTGTTGACGCTCAAAGATAGCAGCGGTGCGGACAAAGAATTCACACTTTATGAAATTTCGGTCGAGGGCGTGCCGCAGCGCTTGCCACTCGCCTATCGGGGCGCGCTCGATAAATTTGTCGCCATCGCCGACCCATCACAAGTCACCTATGCGGTGGCGCGCACGGCGGCACCCGTCGAAAATGTCGAATTCCAGTTTGAGAATTATTCGCGCGCCGTCAACGAATTGAACCTGAATCGGTCGCTCGTCAATACCACCCTTGTGACGGTGGCGGTGGTCGCCGGGCAGTTGATCACATCGATCTTCGGCGGCTATGCCTTCTCGCGGATTCAGTTTCGCGGGCGTAATACGCTATTCTTGGTTTACCTCGGCTCCATCATGATCCCGTTCGTCGTGTTGATCATCCCGATGTACCGCGTAATGGTCGTGATCGGCTGGGAGAATCGGCTCGTGTCGCTGATCGTTCCGTGGATCTTCACAGCATACGGCACCTTCTTGATCCGCCAATTTTTCATCACCATCCCCAAAGAGATCGAAGAAGCGGCGCTGATGGATGGTGCCAGCCGGATGCGCATCTTGTGGACGATCTTCGTGCCGCTGAGCCAACCCGCCATCGCTACGCTGGCGATCTTCTCGTTCTTGTATGCGTGGAACAGCTTCTTGTGGCCCCTGCTCATCATCGGCGAGGGCAACACCGCCAACCATGTCCTCACGCTGTCGATGATCCGCTTGCGCAATGTGTTTGCTGATCAGCCGAATCTGGTGCTGACGGGTGCGGCGATTGCCATCATCCCGCCCATCTTGATCTTCATTTTGGCGCAACGCTACTTCATTGAAGGGGTGGCAAGTTCTGGCGTGAAGGGGTAAGGGCAGGGGTTAGGGGTTGGGGCGCAATCTATGAGGCTGTTGTAAAACACGGGCGACCCCATTGGTTGAACGACTTTTGCAACAGACTCATCTATTGCGCCCCACCAAAATTAGCTGCCGACGTAATATTGATCGGCGATATCAAGTGCCTGATCCAGCATCGCCAAGCCTTCTTGCAATTCTGACTCGGTGATCGTCAGCGGCGGCGTGTTGAAGACGTAATTCCAGCGCAGTAGCCCGCTCATGCCTTGATCCTTCAACGACTTGGCAATCTTCTGCATCGGCTCCGACATCCCCGCGTTAAACTCGCTGAGCGGCGCGCGCGTCTCGCGATCTTTCACCAGCTCGATGACGTGATGCAAACCCGCCCCGCGAATATCACCGATGACGGGATGTTTTTCCGCAAGATCGGTCAAACCGCGTCGCAACACCTTGCCCATCTCGCGCGAGCGTTCGATCAAGTTCTCGGAGCGATAGACCTCAATCGTCGCGATCCCCGCCGCTACTGCCAACGTATGCGCGCTGTAGGTCAAGCCCGCTTGCAGCACATGATCATCGAAAAATGCCGCGATTTCGTCGGTGACAACGACTGCCCCCAACGGGACATAGCCAGCGGTGATGCCTTTGGCGGTCGCCAGAATATCCGGTTTGACATCTGGGTAATGATCGATGCCGAACCATTCGCCAGTGCGTCCCCAACCGCTCATGACCTCATCGGTGATGAACAGCATATTGTATTTGGTGCAAATTTCTTGCAGACGCTTGAACAAGACGGCAGTCGGTTGCATCACACCACTACTGCCGCTGTAGCCTTCCCACAAAATGGCGGCGCACTGTCCGGGACCCTCTTGGATCACGATTTCTTCGATCAATTCGGCAATGATCAAATCGCCTTCTTCTTGGGTGCGTCCGTGATACACGGGGCTGCGATAAGCATAGGGGTCGGGCAAACGCACGATCCACGGGACGCCCGGCTCATTGCCGATGCGACGGGGGTCGCCGCCCGCCGTCGCCGTCGCGAAGCTGCCACCATGATAAGACTTGTAGCGCGTCAGAATTTTTTGCTTGCCTGTATAGAGGCGGGCGATCTTCATGGCGTTTTCGACCGCATCCGCACCTGCTGCTGTAAAAAAGGTCTTCGACAAATTGCCCGGCGTCACTTCGGCGATGAGTTCGCCCAAGCGTCCACGCGCGGCGGTGGCATGGGTGGGGTTGACATAGCATAGTTTTGCCGCTTGCTCTTGGATCGCCTTCACGACATGGGGGTGGCTATGCCCGATGTTGACGTTGACGAGTTGCGACGACCAATCAAGGTATCGCTTGCCTTCGGTGTCATACAAATAGACGCCTTCGGCACGGTCAAAAACAATTGGGTTCCAATTGCCCTGTGCCGACCAACTGGTGAGGGTATAGTCTTTGTTCTGTTGCGCTATCGTCGTCATAAAAAAACTCCCGAAAAAGGCTGTTGATGATCGCTTGATTGTAAATCACTTTTAGTGAACTGACGAAAACACAGCGGGCGGATAAACGCCACACTGCCCTCCACCCAAATCAATCTGAGTCACGCTTACTTTTCTTGCTACAATAGAACCACTCTCTAGCCAAACCACAAGGTGATTTTATGCGGGTGATCATTACAGGCGGCACAGGGTTGATCGGGCATCGACTGAGCTATATCTTGTTACGTGAAGGGCATGAGGTTGTGGTTTTGAGCCGCAACTCGCAAGCCAAACGAATGCCGCCCAACGTGCAAGGGGCGCGCTGGGACGGATATAGCGCGTTTGGATGGGGACATCTGATCGATTCCAACACCGTGATTGTCAATTTGGCGGGACAAAATCCTGCCAATTGGCGTTGGACCCGAAAACACAAAAACCGTATATTGCACAGTCGTTTGGACGCCTCTGAAGCCGTCGTCGAAGCGATCAAGAACGCCAAGCAAAAACCGTTAGCGCTGATTCAAGCGTCGGCAGTGGGCTATTATGGCGATTGTGGGGATACCGAAATTACTGAGGACAGCCCCGCTGGACACGGGTTCCGCGCAGATGTGTGTGTCGATTGGGAAGCCGCCACCCAAGCCGTACCAGTGCGCCAAGTCGTCTTGCGCATCGGAATTGTGTTAAGCACACAGGGGGGCTTCTTGCAGCCCATACAAGTTGCCGCGCGCATGATGGCGCGTCGTTTTGGCACCGGCAAGCAATACATCCCTTGGATTCATATTGACGATGTGGTCTATGCCATCAGTTTCTTGATGAACAATACGCAAATGCAGGGAGTGTATAACCTGACCGCCCCCCTGCCCGTCGCTAATGACGAATTCATGGAAACTGTGAGCGAGCGGTTGGCGCGTCCGCGTTTGTTCAATCTCCCCGAATGGGCGCTTAAACTGCTCCTTGGCGAACAAGCTGAAGTGGTCTTAGATAGCCAACGGGTGGTGCCCAAGCGCTTACTCCAAGCGGGTTACACCTTCCGCTATCCGCGTTTGCAAGCCGCAATCGATAAACTGTTTGAACACCAAGCGATAGGCAGGAGTAGGGATTAGGCAACACTGGCGGCGCGCTGCTGACGTCCGGTGCCGATATTGCCCTGAGATATCACGGGCATCACTGGATCGGGCGGCGGCAGCGCACAGAAGCCGGTCGGGCTGGTGTACATCGGTGGCCCGGTGTTGGTGCCGGGTATCGAACGGGGTATTTATTCACCTATCCATGGGATTAGGCTCAAAATCACGTATTTTGAGCCTAAGAAACACATAATGAACCCTATAAGACTGGGCAAAATGCGGTCTGCACGGGTAGGTGAATAAATACCCAAAATCTTGTCGTTGGAGGTTGTCACGCAGTTGCAGCAAGCCGCCGCGTTGTATCAAGGCGACTTCATGGACGAGTTCAGCTTGTCTGGCAGCGGGGAATGGGACGATTGGCAGCAGTTCCGACGCATCGAGTTTCAATATCAGGCGACGCAGATTTTCGCGGCATTGGCGCATTACTACACGGATCGTCAGCTTGCCGATTCGGGCTTGCGCATGGCGGGGCGCTGGTTGGAACTTGACCCCCTCAATGAAGAAGCGCACCGCCTGAAGATGCGGCTGTATGCGCTCAGTCGCCAAGCCGAGCGCGCCATCGAACAGTATCATCTGCTGGCGCGCTTATTGACGCGCGATCAGGGGCGTCAGCCAGAGGCGCAAACGCAAACACTGTACGCACACATCCGCTCCGGCAACTTCGCCTCGTCGCCGTTCGATATGCCGACGGCGCGCACGATCCGCGCGATTTTGCCCAAGCTCGCGCCAACCTCATCCGACTATCAAAGCCAAGGGATGCAAATCAAACGCGCACTCGGCATCGTGAGCGATCCACTACCGACCCCACTGGTTGCGGTCTACGATGCGACGGGCAGCATCTCGCCGGCGCTGATCGCGCAGTTGACGCATGAGCGGGATGTGCAAGGTGCCTATCCCGACGGCATCCTGTGGGCGGTCCTTGACGATGATATCGAGGCGGTGCTGCGTTTGTGGATGGACGCGCTGCGCATCAGCATCTTGAAAAGCACCAGCAAGGTCGAACATCTGGCGTGGCAGTTGCATAATGGACTGCGCGACAAGCGCGTGCTGATCATCCTCGAACGAATCGCCCATGAAGATCAGGCATACCTGTTGACGCCGGGCTATCCGGGCTGTTCGCTGTTGGTCACGACGGTACATCCACAAGTGGCATCGGGGCTGCGCATCGAGCCGAATAAACTCATCATCTTCAATGCAGTTGCACGCGATCATAAGTGATTTCAGTTTCGGATCGCTTCACCTCACCCCTAAATTCCCTCTCCATATACATGGAAGGGATTTTCAAGCCATCATTCACCCCACCCCGACCCCTCAGCCATACAAGTGGAGAGGAGGTCGGGGGGTGAGGTGAGCGTGTCAATTGAGACCTCGTATCTTGATGCGTTTGTTCTGGGATCGAGGGGCGAGGTGAAATAATCTGCCGTTCAAAATTGTTCATCTCCATAGCCGCTTTGAAGGCGAACATCGTATGAAACGCTATCACATCCTCGATCTGATTGGCGCAGGCGGGACGGGCGTGGTCTATCGCGCCCATGACCGACTCACTGGCGCGTTGGTTGCGCTCAAGCAGCTTGATAGCTCCCTCAACGATTGGGCATCCCTGACGATGCAAGGCGTGTTCTTGCAGAGTATCGTCCACGAGTTCGGCATCCTCGCGTCACTCCGTCATCCCCACATCATCGCTGTATTGGATTATGGACTCGATGCGGGACGCCGCCCGTTCTTCACCATGGAACTGCTCGACCAGCCACAGACGATTGCCGAGGCAGCGTTTGATCTGCCGCTGGTGGAGCGGCTCGATCTGCTGATTCAGATGCTTCAGGCGCTGTCGTATCTGCATCGACGCGGCATTTTGCACCGCGATCTGAAGCCGAGCAATGTCTTGGTGGTCGAAAACAGCGTGCGCGTCTTGGATTTCGGCTTGGCATCACCGAGCAGCGAGCGGCGCAGCGGCGAAAAAGTTGGCACGAGCGCCTATATGTCGCCGGAAACACTGCGCGATGGCGTTCATAGTTCCGCGTCGGACTTGTACGCTGTTGGCGTCATCGCCTATGAGTGCTTCACTGGAAACGTCCCGTTTGAGCCGGGCGATATCCTCGCAGTCTTGGGCAAACAGCCCGATCTTGATAGCCCTGATATCCCGCCCACGCTCAAACCAATCTTGGCGCGTCTGCTCGCCAAACAGCCCGCCGCGCGCTACCCCGACGCGGACGCGGTGATCGGGGCGCTGGCGGCGGTGGCAAACATCGAAATCGAGGAAGCACCGACCATCCGCGAGAGCTATTTGCAAGCCGCGCCGTTCATCGGGCGCGTTGCCGAACGCGCGCGCTTGAATGGTGCGCTCGATAGCGTTGTGGCGGGACGCGGCGGCACAATCCTGATCGGCGGCGAATCGGGTGCGGGCAAATCGCGCTTGCTCAACGATTTGTGGGCGCGCGCCCTGACGGCGGGGGCAGCGGTCATCTGGGGACAAGCGGTCTCGGACGGCGGGCTGCCGTATCAACTGTGGCGCGAAACCATCGCGCACCTGGCGATCAACACCAACTTGAGCGACTTTGAAGCGGGCGTCCTCGCGCAGGCGCTGCCCGATGTCGAGCGGCTGATCGCGCGCGCGATCCCGCCCATCGCGCCGTTGACGGGCGACGCTGGACAGCAGCGCCTCGCCCAAATGCTCGTGACGTTGCTTCAGCGACTTGAACAACCCGTCGTCCTGCTCTTAGAAGATATGCACTGGGCGGGCGACAACCTCGCCATCCTCAAGCAGTTCGTGCGCCAAGTGGATACCCTGCCGCTGCTGATTATCGCCACGTATCGCAGCGACGACGCGCCCGGTCTGCCCGCCGAACTTCCCGATATGAACCACATAAGCCTGAATCGTTTTTCGAGCGACGAAATCGCGCAGCTTACCGCTGCCATGATCGGCAAGGCGAGCCAGACGCCCACCGTGATCGACCGGTTGCAGCGGGAAAGCGATGGTAACGTCCTTTTTTTAATCGAAACGATCCGTTTTTTGGCGGAACAAACGGGCAATTTGGCAGACATCGGCGCGGCGGCGCTGCCCGATACGATTTTCCCCGCCAGCATCGCGCAGATCGTGCGGCATCGGCTGTCATTCTTACCCGCGTCGGCGCGCGATCTGCTCGACTTGGCGGCAACGGCGGGACGCGAACTCGATCTGGATTTAATCCGAGCGGTGATGGGCGCGTCGCCCGAAATCGACGGCTGGCTGTATGCGTGCGCCGCTGCCGCCGTGCTGGAAATCCGCGATAATCGCTGGCGCTTCGCCCATGACAAACTGCGCGAGACCTTGTTGAGCGATCTCGCGCCCCAACCGCGCGCCTTGCTCCATCGGCGCTTGGCGCAGACCCTTGAGGCGCTGTACCCCGACGACAGCGCGCAAGCCCAACGCTTGGCGGCGCATTGGGACGGCGCGGGCGAGGTGGATCGCGCGCTGCATTACACGCTGATCGCGGGCGAGGTGATGCGGCAAAACAGCAGCATGGGCGAATTGAAGCGGGTAACCGATCGCGGTTTAGCCCTGCTGCGCCCATCGGGTGATGAAGTGGTGCGGGTGCGCTTGCTCATGCTGCTCGGTTATGCCCATTTTTACAACGATTTTTCTTCTTCACAGCAGGCGTTCGAGGCTGCCTATGCGCACGCTGAAGCAGCGGGTTTAGCCGCTGACGTCGCTGAAGCAGCGTTGGGAGTCGCCAGTGTTTACGTCGAAAAAAACGAGTTCGCCGCTGCCGAGCCGATGCTCGACCAAACCCTGACGTATGCCGCCGCGCACGGTGCAACCGGCTTACTGGAAGAGGCGCTGCGTACCCAAGCGGAGGTGCGCTATCGCACCGGGCATATCGAGCGCGCATTAGCGGGCTTGAGTCACAGCTTGCAACTCGCGCAGCAGTTGGAGGACGAACGGTTGATCGCCACCAATCTGATGGCGATCAGTCAGATTTATGTCTCTCAAAATCGTTTCGACGAGGCGCTGCCGCCGCTCCAAGAAGCCGTCCAGATTGGCGAGACCATCGGCAGTCTGCGCCTCGCTGGGCGCGGGCTGATGACGTTGGGACTGGTGGCGGGTAGACAAGCGGATGTCGTCGCGGCAGCGGCGTATTTTGAGCGCGCCATAACCTTCTACACGATAATTGGGTATCACTCCCTGTTATGCGCCTGCTATAACAATCGTGCCAAAGTCGCTGAACTGAGCGGCGATCTGGAGGCGATGCAAACTTGGTACGAAAAGGGGCGCGATCTCGCGCTTGAAATTGACAGCCGCCGCCACTGGCTGATGGCGCAGGGCGGGTTGGCAATTCTAGACTATCGACGCGGCAATTTCGCTGCCGCCCGCGCCGCGATGACAGAAGTCGTGCGCTTGTGTGGGGAGGTCAATTTCTCGCCGATCTTGATCGGGATGTACTGCACACTCGTCGAGACGAATTTGAAGTTGGGCGATCTCGCGGGGGCGCGCGCTGTGTTACTCGAGGGCTTGCAGACGGCACAAACGTTGGATGCGCCGATATTCAATGTCGATCTCGTCAGCGCCGCGATTCCGTATGCGCTGTTTCAAGAAGACTGGGAAGCCGCCGCCGAATGGTACGGATTGACGCGCTTTCACCCGCAAAAAGAGCCGAGTGACTTTCCCCAACTGGACGGCTATTACAGAACATTGGCGGACGAACTCGATGCGAATACCTTGCACGCCGCGGTCGAGCGCGGCAAGGCGCTTGACCTCAAGATAACGGTCGAGGCGCTGCTGCAAGATTTGGCGGCAGAAATGGCTCACGGCAGCGCCATCGCGGAATAAAAAATAAAAGAGACGCGCTGTGACAGGCAGCGCGTCTCTCAGATTGCCTTACATCATGATGCGTCTTAGCGACGCGCCACGCTTACTCCGACAGCGGCGAAGCGAACTCGAAGCTGCTGACCAGTTCGGTCGTGCCATCAACATCGACGATGCTGTAGGCATAGTAGTTCGCCGCGGCGCGGTCGCCGTTGGCGTCGAAGTTGATCGTACCGGTCAGACCGGCATAATCCACCGTCGCGCGCACTTCCGTCGCAACCGCTTCACGGGTCGGGATGGCGCCCGCAGCTTCCGCCGCACGCGCAATCGCCGCCAAGACGACACCCGTCGCATCATAGGCTTCTGCCGCATTGCCCGCCGCCGCGAGGTCGTAGGCAGCTTCGAAATCGGTGGCGAATTGCTCGGCACCCATCAGGTCAGCCACAGCCGCGCTGGTGCCGATGTCAACCACACCAACCGCTGTCTCGCCCGCCAGTTCGAGGAAGCCGGGCGCGGCAGCCGTACCCGCACCCACCAATTGACCTTCGTAGCCCGCTGCGCCCAACGCCGCCGCCAGCGCGCCCATCGTATCGCTGTCGCCTGCCAGAATGACCGCACCGGGTGCAGCCGCGATGATTTCTTCGACCACCGGCGCGAAATCTTCCGTGCTGGCGGAACCCGCCACCGTCAGACCCGCTGCTTCTGCCTGCGCGAGGAAGGCTTCGGAAATGCTGGCACCGAACGCGCGGGTATCATCGACCACATACGCCGACGTGATGCTTTCCGAACCGAGGAATTCAATCATCACTTGCGTGATATAGTCGCCACGACCCGTGACGCGATTGACCGTCGCCAGACCGCGATCCGTGACTGCGGGCGCAGTGTTCGACGGGGAAACCATCACCAGACCAGCCGCATCATAGACGACCGACGACGGGATGGCGACACCGCTGTTGAAGTGACCGATGACCGCCAGAATTGCCGCGTCAGCGACGATATCGGCTGCATTCGCTTCACCGACTGCGGGGGTCGCTTCATCATCGAACGGCACGACTTCGATGGTGTAACCCATGTCCATCACCATGCTGCCGAGCTGATCGACGGCGAGCTGCATACCATTGAGAATTGCGGTACCTTCGGGTGCTTGAGGACCAGACAGCGGAGCGGCAACAGCAATTTTGACGACCATATCTTGTGCGGCGACCGGGACAATGCTGCCCAACACCAACGCTGAAGCCAAGCTCACGACACCAATCAACGAACGTTTCTGCATTTCAACTTCCCCTATTTACCCATGATCCCTAGACGAGTGATGGGGTGGCGCCACCTCCATACATGACTCAGTTTACGAAGCGAGCGTAAGAGCAGGCGGAAGAATTCGCGCGAAGATCGTAAAAAAGCGAACTGAAGCATTAAATTCTCGTAAAATCGTTCTTTTCTCATTTTCGGAGACAAAATGAGGCGCGCGCTCTATCTTGTAGTTCGACAGGAACGTAGATAAAAGAAACCTCACCCCCCCGACCCCCTCAGCCGTACCGGAGAGGTGCCTCTTTCAGAGGGGAGAGTCGTTTGGTGGGTTTCAAATCGGCGCTCACCTTCCCGGCGGATACGGTTCGACGAAATAAGCATCGCCGTCGCCCTCCGCGATCCAGCCGGACAAGCTGCCGCGCGCCACGCGATACCACGTATAGCGCGCGCTGCACGCCGTCCCCTCCACCACGACAAACACGCCGCCCGGCTCGATTTGTCCGATGATATCGTAACTGGTGGCGGGACCCGCGCGTACATTCAGCGGGCGTTCGTCCCCGAACACCACCCGCCCGCGCTCGCGCACGATCAGCCGTTCGCGCAGCGATCCGGGACAACCTGGCGTCGGGGAGGGGCGCGGCGTCGGCATGGTGTAAGGCGTGCCGATGGTTTGCGCGGAGACGATCAAAACGCCGAGCAGCGCGATCAGGGCGCAAAATAGACCCCTTGTCAGGCGGTATCGATTTTTGCGTCTGGTCAATCGATTCACTATCATCTACTTGTATCCCAAACAAACCATCTCGGCGGGGTGTGCCAGCGGTACATCCCGACTCTATTGTAACCTGAGTTTTGGATAGGCTCTAAACCGCTCACCTCACCCCCAACCCCCTCTCCACAGCGTGGAGAGGGGGAGCAGGACAGGTCACAACGGGTTTGAAAGCCCCCTCTCTATGCAATGGAGAGGGGGTTGGGGGTGAGGTGAAGCGATCCAAAACTCAGGTTATTGTATTTCAAACAGCGTCCCAGTTAGTTCATGGCGGACAACCAATGAAGCGATTACGACTGATTTTCGCGCTGATGCTCCTCACGTTCGCGCTCTTGGGCGTGCAAAATAATGTCGTGGTGGTCGTCCTGCCGACGGTAACGCTGGAAGTCGGGCAGACTGTCGAGGTGATCGCGCGGATTGCGTGTCCGGGCGGCGGCTGCAACGGTTTCGACATGGCGCTGTCGTGGAATCCGGCGGTCGTGCGCGTCGATGCGATCCGCGCGGGCGCATACTTGGGTGCGGCGCGCGTGCCAGAGGCGCTCTACCGCATCGATCCAACTGGGCGCGCGCGATTCGTCGCTCTCGTGCCGCAGACGGGCTTTGTGCCGCCACCGGGCGAAGATCGCTTGTTCGTCGTGGAGCTGACGGGCGTCGGCGCGGGCGAATCGGCGCTGATCATCGATGCCATCGAGGTGACGGCAGCGGGCAGCAGCGCCGTCGGCTTGCCCGGACGCGCGATTGTGAGCGCGCCGCCCACGCCGACCGACACACCCGCCGCCACCGCCACACTTGCGGATACGCCGACGAACACGCCGCCGCCGATCACCGATACGCCCACGCCGTCCCCCTCGCCAACGCCGACGGCAACGCCCACATCCTCCGATACGCCCACGCCGTCGTTGACGCCGACGCCCGATTTCCGGCTGACAGCGGACGGGCTGGCGACGGGGACACAGCAGCGCATCAACGACCTGACGCAGATCGCGCTGTCATTCACGCCGACGCCGAATCTGGCGCAGACCGCCGCTGTCGAGCAAGAAGCGACGGCGTTCGCGCGCCAGCAGGGGCAAGCGGGCTATTCGGCGGCGCGGTATGTTCAGCGCGCGGGCGATTGGTCGGGACGCAGCGAAGAATTCGACGACGTAGTGATGGTGTTGGTGCCAGCGGGCTGCTTCACGATGGGCAGCGATACCGCCGATGCGGGCATCCGTCCGGCGCATCAAGTCTGCTTCGATGCGCCATTCTGGCTGGATCGCGTTGAAGTGAGCAATCAACAGTTCGCGCGCTTGGGCGGGCAAGCGGCGCTCGAAAGCACATGGACGCGCGCCCAACGCCCGCGCGAAAATTTGACGTGGTACGAGGCGCGCGATTACTGCGCGCGGCGCGGCGGACGCCTGCCGACGGAAGCCGAATGGGAATATGCGGCGCGCGGACCCGATAACCCGCTGTACCCGTGGGGCGATCTGGTCGTCAACAACAATATGACCTTCATCGCCAATTCGGGTGGGCAAACCACCGATGTGGGCAGCCGCACGACGGGGCGCTCGTGGATCGGCGCGCTGGACATGAGCGGCAATGTTTGGGAGTGGACGAATACGCTGTCGGCGCGCAACTTCGTCTATCCCTATCGCGCGTATGATGGACGCGAAGCGAGCGACATTGATGGCACGCGGGTGATTCGCGGCGGTTCGCTCAACAGCTACGAGACGGGCGGCGTGCAGCCGTACAATCGCACCGCCGCCGACGCCGCGGGCTATGCGTATGATATTGGCGTGCGCTGTGCGCGCAATTTCGCCCCGCCGAACAATCCGTTGATCGTGCCGCCGGCGCTGCAATTTCAGCCGCTTGGCATGGGCGCGGCGAATCCAGTCACGACCAATCGCGCGTGGTCGCCCGCGATCCAGAGCATCGATGGCGTCGAGATGGCGCTCGTGCCGACCGGCTGCATGATCATGGGCAGCGACCAGAGTTTTGACGAGCGCCCCTTAAATCAGCAGTGTTTCGCTGTGCCGTTCTGGATCGACCGCTATGAAGTCAGCAACGATCAGTGGACGCAGTTCGGGGGCGTCTCGCCGCGTGCCAGTACGTGGACGGGCGGACAGCGCCCACGGGAGCGAATTACGTGGGTCGAGGCGCGCGCTTACTGCGCCCTGCGCAACGCGCGCCTGCCGACGGAAGCCGAATGGGAGTACGCCGCGCGGGGACCCGACAGCCTGATCTTTCCGTGGGGGAACACGTTCAACGGCGATCTGACCATTCACGGCGGCGGCGGCGCGTCCCAGACGGCGAATGTGGGCAGCGTGTCGGGCGGCGTGTCGTGGATCGGCGCATTCGACATGAGCGGCAACGTTTGGGAGTGGACGAGTACGATCTACAGCGCGAGCCGCTTCCCCTATCCGTACCGCGCGGGTGATGGACGCGAGAGCGCCAACGATACCGCGTCCGAACGGGTCGCGCGCGGCGGATCATTCGCCTACGTCAACAATTTTCATCGCACCGCCTATCGTTTCCACTCCGCGCCGGGCATCTACTTCGATAACTTCGGCGTGCGCTGTGTGCGCGACTTCGACGCGGGGCGCTTCGGCGCGCTGCTGACGCCCGAACCGACGCCGCAGCCGACGATCACGCCGACGATTGTTCCTGATACGAATCAATTGGGCTTGTCCGCCGCTGCGCCAATCACATTCAACGCCGCGTGGACGCCCGCGATTCAAGCCTTTGAGGGCGTCGAGATGGCGCTCGTCCCGGCGGGCTGCTTCGAGCGCGGCAGTCTCGACGGCGATACCGACGAAAGCGCGCGCGGACGGCTGTGCTTCGAGTCGCCGTTCTGGATCGACCGGACGGAAGTCACCAACGCGCAGTTTGCGACCTTCGCGGGGGCGGCGGCGTACCTGAGTGGGAATGCGGGCGCGCAGAACCCGCGCGAAAATCTGACGTGGTTCGAGGCGCGCGATTTTTGTGCGGCGCGCGGGCTGCGACTGCCATCCGAGATCGAATGGGAATATGCCGCGCGCGGGCCCGATAACTTGACCTATCCATGGGGGAACACCTTCGATCCGAGTCGCGCCGTGATCGCCAATTGGCAGAACAATCGCCAAGACGCGACCAGCGCAGTGGCATCCGTCCGCACGGGCGCGTCGTGGGTCGGCGCGCAAGATATGGGCGGCAATGTTTGGGAGTGGACGAGTTCGGTCTACGATTTCGAGCATCTGCCGTCGCCCTACCGCGTGCGTGGGAATGCAGCGCCCGGCACGACCGCGCTGCGCGTCCTGCGCGGCGGCGCGTGGGACAGCATCGCCTACGACGCGCGCACATCGGAGCGTAATTGGGATTCGCCGTATGCTTTCAACCCGCGCTACGGCTTCCGCTGTGTGGGTTCGTTCATCGGACAGGCCGATTCCGACACGACGCCCGCATTCGGCTTGAGCGCCGCCGCCGCGATCCGCCGCAACGACGACTGGACGCCCGTCCGGCATACCTTCAACGGCATCGAGATGATGCTCGTCCCGACGGGCTGTTTCACGATGGGCAGCCGCAATGGAGATACCGATGAAGTGCCAACGGGCGAGATTTGCTATGCCGCGCCGTTCTGGATCGACCGCTACGAGGTCACAAACGAACAGTTCGACAGCTTTGGCGGCGCGGCGCGCGTCACGTCGTATTGGACGGATGCCGGACGCCCGCGCGAAAATGTCTCGTGGTACGAGGCGCGCGATTTCTGCTCACTGCGCGCCGCGCGGCTGCCGTCCGAAGCGGAATGGGAATATGCCGCGCGGGGTGTCAGCGACCTCGAATACGCACTGACGTTTGTGTGGGGCGAAAACTACGAGGTGGACGATATTCCGGTGATTTACGACCAAACGTCGCTCGGACAGACCGCGCCGCCGGGCAGTCGTCCGGGTAGACGCTCTGGCGGCGGATCATGGGTTGGCGCGGTCGATTTGACGGGCAACGTTTGGGAATGGACGAGCAGCCTGTATAACTCGTTCCGTTTCCCGTATCCCTACAACGCGAACGATGGACGTGAAGACCCGACCAGTCAAAGCGATCCGCGCGTGATTCGCGGCGGCAGCTATGCCGGGACACGCTACGATGTGCGCGCCGCCAATCGCAATTGGCTGACGCCGGGTATCTACAATCAACAAACGGGCTTGCGCTGTGTGCGGGAGTATGCAGACTAAACCCCCTTACCCGTCGTGCTGGGATAGTCCGTCAAGAAAGTAGATAAAAGCAACCTCACCCCCCCGCCCCCTCAGCCGTACCGGAGCTGAGGGGAGGACATGTTTGGTTTTCTCCCTGATTCACCTCACCCCCCAGCCCCCTCTCCACTGCGTGGAGAGGGGGAGTTTCAGCCTTGTGTTCCCCCTCTCCACTGCGTGGAGGGGGTCAGGGGGTGAGGTGCTTGAAAAGGTGTCCTCCCCTCAGCTCCGAATCGGAGCGGGGGTCGGGGAGTGAGGTTGCTCCCCCGCTCCGATATGGACAGGGCGTCGTTTGGTGGACTGTCTCCCCCGCTCCGATACGGAGAGGGGGTTGGGGGGTGAGGTTGCTTTAAGAACTTTCTTGGCGATCCGCTGGGTCGCCCCTACGACGTTGCCTCGTGATGCAGATTGCCGTTTTGCTGTGCCAGCTTCGCCTTGTACTCCGCCAACTTCTGATTCAGATCGGCGCGCGCAATCGTCACCGAGTCATCGTTTTCCTTCAGCAGGTCTTTCGGCACCGGAATATGCTTCTTGGCGAGATAATCGACCAGCGCATCGCTGAACGAACGCGCCGCCGCGTCCTCGCCCAATTGTTCCTTGACCTCGCGCAGATGATCGAGCATCCACAAGTACAGATCGCCTTCCGTGCGTCCCGGTACATGCTTCAGCACGTCGTATTTGCGGATCAGCGAGACGGCGGGACGATATACGTTGTCGTACCAGTTCGCCGCCGCGTCTTCGAGCGAGACTGGCGCGCTGTTGCTCGCCTCCATCACCGATTGATGCAGATGAATGTGTCCGAGCAAATCGTCATAGCGCGACGCCTCGCTGAGTTTGACCGGGACGTGATGCGGACGCAAACTGCTCAAGCGCGTCACATCCAAGAATGCCGCTTGCGTTGCTAGGGCGTCAAGTTCGCTGTTGGTCATGCCCGGCTTGAGCGCCAGCGACGTGGGCATTTCGATCACATGCGCCTGAATGGTCTTGGCACCCAACTGCCGCGCGACGGACACGCGATGATTGCCATCGCGCACGAAATAGGCATCCCCGACCTTGTAGACCTCAATCGGCGGCAGCCCGGTCATGCCGCTGGCGAGCGAATAGACGCGACTCCAGCGTTCCTGCATTTTGTTGCGCCGCGGCAGAAAGTTGCTCGTGAACTCGCGGTAGCGTCCAACGCTGCCGACCACTTGTTCCAGCGGGATGTCTTGCAGTCCTTTGTAATACTCCTCGCGTAAGCGCAATCGCGCCCGAATGTCCTCGAAACTCAGCAGTTCAGCGGGTTTGCCGCGAACCAGCCCGAATATGTCTTGCCAGAAAGCGCGCATCCGTGCGCTTTGGAAGGCGTTTACGCCTTGCATCAGATCGTTGTTGTTGATGTCGTCCGGCATTGGTGTCCCCTTCATACTACACGCTGCCGTCAAGTTGAACTGTAACGGATTGTGAAATCCGATACAATCGCCAGAGTGACCAACGTTTGCGCATTGGTTCTCATTCAGTTTAACCCGATAATTATAGCTGAAATGTCAAGACGACGTTGCATTTGCATCAAATCTTTGGAGGAAGTCGGTTGATCCCCTACATTATTGTGACCAATGACGACGGCGTGAGCGCGCCGGGCATCGCCGCGTTGGCGGCGGCAATGCGCCAGATCGGGCGCGTCGAAATCGTCGCCCCCGCCATCAATCAGAGCGCCAGCGGACATAAAAAGACGCTCTATCAAGAGATTCCCTACGCCGCCGCCCAGACGATGGATGGACAAGCCGCGCTGGCGATCAGCGGATCGCCCGCCGACTGCATCGCGCTGGCGGCACTGGGGATGTTGGACTGGGCGCCCGATCTGGTCGTGTCCGGCATCAATCGCGGGCCCAATATGGGACAGGATGTGACCTATTCCGGCACCGTCTCGGCTGCGCTCGAAGCGTCGATTTGCGGCGTGCCAGCGGTCGCATTCTCGCTGGATCAGCGCCATGCCGACACCATCGAGGACTATGCCGAAGCGGCGCGCGTCGCGGTGCTGATTGTGCAGCGCACGCTGGAGAAAAAGCTGCCGCCGCTGACGATCCTCAACGTCAACATCCCACCGATTCCGCGTGTGCGCGGCATTCGCCTCACGCGGCAGGGCATCCGCATCTATCAGGACGAATTGGAGCGCGCCGAGACATACTGCCGCATCGTGGGACCCGAACCAACCGGCATGTTCGAGGAAGAAGGCACCGATTTATGGGCAGTCCATCAGGGCTATGTCAGCTTGACGCCGATTCACTTGGACTTGACCGCGCATCGGCTGTTGGCGGACGTAGCGGCATGGGATATCTCGATGGGATAACGCGCATTGGCGTGCAACCCACAACCGCCGCACAGCGTAATAGAAGCTAGAAACCATGATGAGGGCGGATTGTGATGTGGAACTGGCAGATCGACGGTAATCAACTACTGGGCAGGTTGCTCAAGGTCTTCATTGTCGTGTTGCTCATCGCTGCAATGTTCGGGCTGCTCCGTTCATTCGGCTTCTGGATGGTCTTCATCTTCCCTGTATTCTTCATGTTCCGTCGGAATCGCGGCGGCGGGGCGGACGAGCGCGAAAAAGCCAAGCGTGCGCCGGACATGATCATCATGGAGCCGGAAAAGCCGAAACGCGATCCCGCCGCGCGTGAACCGCACTATGCGCTCGGTGACGACGGCGAAATCGTCGAAGTGCCGACGGTCGAAGTGCCGAACGAACCGGATGCCCCGCGTCGTGCCGCGCGCGGCGATCAGCATGATTACGTCTAAAATCACGCATCCGGCATACAATTAAAGCGATTAGCATTACCAAGCATCGGATAGGGGAACGCGCATGGCGTCGCTCGTGGGACAGACTCTCGGACAATATCAAATCGTCGCCCAGCTTGGACACGGCGGCATGGCGACCGTCTACAAGGCGTATCATGCGCGTTTGGATCGCACCGTCGCGGTCAAGATGGTGCATTCGATGTTCGTGGAAGACAAGAGCTTCTTGGCGCGCTTCGAGCGCGAGGCGCAGATCGTCGCGCGGCTCGATCATCCGCATATCGTCCCGGTCTATGACTTCAACGAAAGTCATGGACAGCCGTATCTGGTGATGAAATTCATCGAGGGCAAGACGCTCAAGGCGTATGCCTACGAACAGGCGCTCTCGCTCGATGATATCATCAACCTGATGACGCCCATCGCGGACGCGCTCGATTACGCGCATGGACAGGGCGTGCTGCACCGCGATATCAAGCCGTCCAATATCTTGATCGATGGCGCGGGTGTGCCATACCTGAGCGATTTCGGCTTGGCGCGCATGGTGAAAAGCGGCGAAAGCTCGATGAGCCACGATATTTTGCTCGGCACGCCCAATTACATCTCGCCGGAGCAGGGACAGGGCAAGCTGACGCTGACACCGCGCACGGATCAATATTCGCTCGGCGTCGTGCTGTACGAATTGGTCGTCGGACAAGTGCCGTTCAGCGCCGATACGCCCTTCGCCGTCGTCCACAGCCATATTTATACGCCGCCGCCGCCGCCGAGCAGCATCAACCCTGCTGTCAGTCCCGCGCTCGATGCGATGCTGATGCGCACGCTGGCGAAGCAGCCCGAAGATCGCTACGAATCGGCGTCCGCGATGGTCGTGGCGTTCAAAGCGGCTGTGCGTGAATTGGACGCGAACGCGCTAAACGCCGCGCGCGATGCGTCACGCATCGAAATGCAGCGCGCCGCCAACTTTACACCGTCCACGAGTCCGCCCGACGATCAGCCGACGATCCAGACGCCGCCGCCCGCTGCGCTGCCCGACCTCATTGCGCCCGATGTTCTCAAGCCTGCCGCGCCCAATACCGCGTCCGACACTGGCACGCCCACACCGGCGCAGCGCGTGGTCGAAGTCTCGTTCGACTTCGGCAGCGTCGGACAAGCCGTGCGGCAGGCAGGCGACCAAGTGCGCACGGCGATTGAGCGCGCGGCGCAAAATCCGCCGGGCAGTGCGCCGCCGCCGATCCCACCGAGCGTAAATGCGGACAAATCGAAGCGCGGCGCGCCCCCACCGTCGTCCGAATCGTTTGAGCATGTGATCACCAACGCTGTCGAAGGCTGGTTCGGTGGCGGTGATCTCGACGTGGCGGCGGAGAACGACCAGAGCGCGGCGCGCAAACGGATCGAAAAGCAGGTCAAGAAGCGCGGCGAATTCGCCGGACACGTCGTTACCTACATCGTCATCAACATCATTTTGTGGTTCATCTTCATCAATGTCAGCGCGGGCGACCTCCCGTTTAACATGGACATCCCCGTTGAAGCGTGGGCGTTCCTGTGGCCCTTCGTCGTCTCGATGGGCTGGGGCGCGGGGCTGCTGGCGCACGGCGTCGAGACATTCCAGCAAACGGGCAAGCGCGCGGCGCGGCGGCTGCGCGTCATGCGCGATGCCTACCGCCGCGAGTTCGGTCCCGATTGGAGCCGGACGGCGAGCAAAGGCGATCTGAAGCGCGTGCGCAAGATTGCCGAAGCGCCGTTCAAGAAGCGCGAAGAATTCGCGCAGCATCTCGTCGTTTACGTCATGATCAACATCATGCTGTGGGGCATTTTCCTGTTCGCCAGCGACAGCATCCTCGCGCTGATCAACTCCAACGATCCCGAACTGACTCAAGCGATGGGCTTTCCGTGGCCCCTGTTCGTGACCTTCGGCTGGGGCATCGGCTTGATCGCCAACGCCTTCGAAGCCTTGGGCGCGGGGCGGACGGAGCGCACCATCGAACGCGAAATGGAGCGCGAACGGCGCATTTTGGACAGCGAGAAGCCGAAACGCGCCGCGCGTGGACGCGCCCAACTGCCAGGCGCAGATGAAGCGTTTGGCGATTTCGATACCATTGAAGAACCACGCGAACAGGTGCGCGAACCGCGTACCGGGCGCGGCGGCGTGCGTTTGACGGAAGACGGCGAACTGACGGACAGCATGATCGTGGAGTTGGAGGACGACGATGAGCGACGTACTCGTAACCGACGCGCATAACGAGTTCACGCTGTCAGATGGTCGTGTTCGCATCCCCTTGTTGATCGAATTGGAAGATGGCAGCCCTTGCCCACTACAAGGGAATTGGACGCGCGTGGAATGGGGATTGCTAGACAACGCTTCGCTGCGGTGGCGGAACGAAATCATCGATGTGGGGTGCTGTATGTTGCCGGCGTGCCATCGTTGTGGCATAACGTCGCGCTCGATGGCATGATCAGACACATTCCAAGCGCCGCCCAAGAACAGGATATTTTTAGCGTGATGAACGTGGCGACGTTCATGCCCGGCTGCGACCCGGTACATCCCGACTTTATGATCGTGCGTCCAGATCGCAAACATATCTTGCAAGAATACATTCAGGGCGTCCCTGACGCGCTGATCGAAATTTTGTCAGAAGGCAACGAAGATTATGATAATGGGGTGAAACGCCGCGCCTATGCCAAAGTGGGTGTCCCTGAATAATGGCGTCCTCGATGTCAAGGCGCGTTGGATGCGCGTGTATGCCCAGCCTCAGGCGGGCGATTACACCGCTTCGACCCTGTTCAACGAACCGGATACGGTCATGTTCGCGCGCTTGCCCGATATCGTCTTTACAGTGAGCGACTTATTCGACCATGCGCCGCCGATTCAGTCGTTGTAGCGCCCGCGCGATCACGATCACGCCGCTCAACAGCACCAGCAGCCCCGCGCTCCCCCCCGCCACCCACAGCGACGGCACGCGAACCATCGTTCGCGCGATGGCGCGCACGTCGCGCCCGCACGAGTCCGGCGGCGCGGCGTCCGCCACCCCCAGCACATCGAGAACATCCCCCGTCACCGCATCGATCAGGACAAGCGCCGCTTTTTGACGCGCCGCCGCTTCGGACAAGCGCGCGGCGGACGCTGGATCGGGTGGGAGCCGAGCGATGTATAACCAAAACGCCGACGTATTGCCGCGCGATCCCAGCATGGTCTGAATCAGACTCAAAGTCGGATCGGCGGGAAGTTCAGATAGCACAAAGCGCGCCTGCAACGCTTGATCACCTAACTTACGCGCGTCGTCGGCAGAAAGCTGTTCGGCGTTCGGCGTCCCCCGTTCGACGCCAACGGCTGTCGAACGCAGCAGCGCCGCCGCCTCGCACGCGCCCGCGACGGGCAGTCCGGCGGCATCCACGAACCACGCGCCCGTTGGGGCGTTCCACAGCGTGAGCAAGCGTCCAAACGCGCTGCCCGCGCCGAGCAAGAACACAACCAGGACGAGCGTGATCCCAATCCGCAGCACCAATCGTCCCGTTCTCCGCGTGCGTCCGCGCATTCATCACCCTATTGGTTGGCGAATCGTCACCTTTGCCTTAAACTTAGCGCACGATGGTAAAAATCTCAAAGAGCAAAATTCCGATGAAACGTTCGCTCTCCCTTGTAGCGTTAATGGCGCTCCTCGCGCTATGTGTGTTCCCCGCGTCCGCGCAACCGGACGAGACCGACTGGCTGACGTGGATTCCCGCTGATTTCGTGGGTGCGCTGCGCTTGGACACGGGCAATCTTGACGGCGCGCTGACCAGCGTCAATCTCAATCTGCTGATCAGCAGCGTCTTGCAGCCCCCGCGCGCCCATGCAGCCACGCGCTCGTTCGATGCAATCTTCCCAGTCACGTCGTTCGACCTAGAGGGCGGCACGTTCGATGATTTGATCGTCCCATGGTTGGGCGATCAGATCGTCGTCGGCTATCGCGCGTTGGGCGCGGGGCTGACGGCGCGCGCCGATGATGTCCTGCTGATTTTGCCCACGTCCGATCCATTCCAATCGCTGAGCGTGATGCGGGCGGCACTCGCCGGACAAGATTTGCTCACGCAGTCGGACTATCGCGGCGTGACCGTCTATACGGGCGACGAAACGGCGTTCGCGTTCACGCCCGCCGCGATTTTGATCGGGGATGACGCGCTGATCCGCGCGGCGCTCGATGTCGGTTTTGGCGCCGCGCCGCGCTTGACCGACACGCCGACCTATCAAGCCGTTGCGTCTGCGCTGGTCGATGCCGCGCCGCGCGCCGCCGGACGCCCACAGACGCCGCCCGTTTTCATGTATTTTGCGGGCGATATCGTCGCGGCGCTCCCACGCACGCTGTTCAGCGCCGATCCCAATGCGGATGCCGTGTTCGATGCGCTGTTGGGGGCGGTTGCGAATCTCACGCCTGATTGTGCAGGCGCGGCGTGCCTCACCCCGACCAATACGGACGCCGAAGCGACGCCCGAAGCAAGCGCCGAAGTCACACCCGAACCGGAGGCGACGCCTGAAATAGGGGTTGAGGTTGACCTTGCACCCGAACGCGCGCTGCTGGCGGGCGCGGCGGATGCCATTGGCATCGCGTTGTCTTACGACGAAATCCGCTTGGAGCGCGCGCGCGCCGATGTGGTGATCCATACGTCCGCGCCCGTCGCGTTTGATGATGGTGTCTTCGATCTGGCGCTGTTGGACTTCGTGCCGCGCAGCGCGATGATCGTGGTATCGGGCGCGGCGGATCGGGCAGCGTATACGGCGCTGGCGGGGCTGCCATTGGCAAACTTCGCGGGCGTGGCGCTGTCGGCGTTCCCGATCACGCCGTCGTTCGGCGCAAGCGTGCTGCCGCTGCCCACGGGCGCGGATGTCACGGCGGCGGTGGAGGGCTTCTTGACGCTGGTCGGTGAATCGGGTGTGAATTTGCGCGGTGACGTGCTGCAACGGCTGACGGGCGGCTACGTCCTCGCCCTGCTGCCGCGCCCGAACAACCCGACACCGACGCTGAACACGCCGTTCGATGTGTTGATGGTGGCGGAGGTCGATGGCGACACCGCCGAGTTGGCGGACGCGCTCTCGAACACGCTGCGCTTGTTGTTCGGGGACATCGTGGAAGCGGAAACGCTGACGGTGCGCGGGCAGTCGTTCGAGCTGGTCACGGCGTCAGTCGCGGGCGACGCCGTGCTGCAAATCGCGGTGTTGGACGGGCGGATCGCCGTTGGCACGGGCGACGCGCTCCCAACGGCGTTGGCGGCGTTCGTCGGGGATAACCGGTTGGTGGCGCAAGATCGCTGGACGGTACTCAATCAAGACGGCGTGTCGTATTTCTACGCGGATATGCCCGCCGTCTACAACACGTTCTTTCCCGGCGAGACGGGCGAGGGCATCGCGGCGATCCGGCAGGTGGGCATCACGTCGCGCGCACTGACGGACGATCTGCTGCATGTGCGGTTGCTGGTGACGCTGGCGCTGTAAAAAATCGATGAACCTCACCCCCAAATCCCCTCTCATGTGGAGCGGGGATTTGAATCGCGCTGCTGATCGGCTCGTTCAGGGGATGAGGTGAAACCGTTTCAAATCGGCGCAGCACGGCGCGTTCAAGCCTGCGCCAGCATCGTTTTGACAATTTCCAGTGTCTCGACAATGGTTGGAAAGGGTTTTCTCCACAAGCGGGCGATATCCAGCTTCAACTTCGGCAGCAGCGGTGTCTGATAGATATTGTTTTCGCCCGCTAACGCTGGAACATAAATGCCAGTCTCGTTCAGACGATGAAAATTGCTGGCTTTGCGGTCTGGATCGAAAATCCAGTATTCCGGCACGCCTAACTGTTCGTACTCGACCAGCTTTTTGCCGTAGTCCCGCTCGATGCTTTCCGGTGAGACGATTTCGATGCAAACATCCGCTGCACCCATCAATCCAGTGTTGGTGAGATGAGGATTACCGTTCAAGACGACCATCAAATCGGGTTCCCGATAGCGGCGCGGGGCAACACGCATCATGAATGGTTCGCCAAGGACTTCTCCAATCGGATTCATTTCAAAGTAGACCCGTAACAACATTTGGAGATACTGTATGAGTCGGTAGTTTTCCAGTTCAACTGGCGACATCGCAATGAGTTCTCCATCGTTCCACTCGTAGCCTTGTTCGGCGTAGACCGCGAGGTACTCGTCCTCTGTGATATGAGTCGGCACGTCCGATTGAACAGCTTCCGTCGAGGGGTTGTCGATCAGCGTCATAAGACTTTTCGTCTCCACATCTTACGCTCAGTTTAACATATCCCGCACGGTATTCACCCCGTCGCCCACAAGCGTTCCGCATACACACAGCGCCCGCCGTCGAAGGTCAGGCGCGCACCTTCGCAGTAATTCACGTCCGTCCCCCATGCGGCGTAATCGACGCCGACGGCATCGACCATCAGCACGCCAATCGTCGTCAGTTCGACAAAGCCGCCGTGCGAAACCAACAGCGCGCGCCCGTTTTCCGGCAGCGCGTCGATCAGCGCGTGACAATATGCCGCTTGGGAGCGCGCAAACGCATTGATCGTCGGTCCCGTCACCACGCCGCGCGCGAGCGTCGCCCACGTCCCGCCCGGCGGCATTTCGGCATCGATGGCAGTGGGATAGATCGTCAACCATTCGACCTGCTCATGCACGGCATAGCCCATCGCAATCGCCGTCTCGAAGGCGCGCGGCATGGTACTCGTGATCACGCGGTCGAACACGCCCATCGTCTCCCCGACGCGCCGCGCCAGCGAGACACCAAACTGATTGATGTGTTCGCCCGGCTTGTCGCGCATGGTGTGGCGGCGATGTTCCAAAACCCGCATAATGTCGTCTCCCTGTGCTAAAATCCGTTGTCATGATGCAGTCACACATAGGATACACCAGATGAGCGAATGGATGCCGGTTGTCGGTTTGGAAATCCACGCCGAAATCTTGACGAAAACCAAAATGTTCTCCAACTGTCCGGTCGTGGACAGCGTGAGCGCGCTCCCGAATACCGCCGTCGATCCCGTGTCGCTCGGCTTGCCCGGCACGCTGCCCGTGATCAACATGGAGGCAGTCGAACGCGCGATGATGGTGGGGCTGGCGCTCCACTGCGAGATTCCACCGATCAATCAGTTCGCGCGCAAGAGTTATTTCTATCCCGATCTGCCCAAGGGCTACCAGATCAGCCAGTATGACCGCCCGCTGACTGTGCGCGGCTACTTGGATATTGATTTGTCCGACGGCACGACCAAGCGCATCCGCGTGCGGCGCGCCCATCTTGAGGAGGACACGGGCAAGCTGATTCACATCGACGGCGGCAGCCTCGTCGATTTCAACCGCGCGGGCGTGCCGCTGCTCGAAATCGTGACCGAGCCGGATATTCACAGCGCCGAAGAAGCCGAAGCGTTCGCGCGCAAGCTGCGCGCGATCCTGCAATATTTGGGCATCAACGACGGCGATATGTCCAAGGGGGTGATGCGCATCGAGCCGAACATCAGCGTCAAACACAAGGACGACACGGGCTTGCGCACGCGCACGGAAGTCAAAAATCTGAACAGCATCCGCACCGTCTACCGCTCCATCGAGTACGAGACCGCGCGCCAGATCAAGGCATGGGAAAACGGCGACGGCGTGCGCCAAGCGACGATGGGTTGGGACGAGGCGCGCGGTTGCACGGTGATCCAACGCTTCAAAGAGAGCGCGGAAGAGTACCGCTACTTCCCCGAACCTGACCTGCCCATCATCGAGGTGTCGCCGGAATGGGTCGCGCGCATCCGCGAACGCCTGCCGGAACTGCCCGACGCGAAACGCGACCGCTTCATCGGCGTCGGGGTGACACGCTACGATGCGTCGGTGCTGGTGGCGGACAAGCTGGTTGCCGATTACTACGAGCGCGCGATCAGCACGGGCGCGACGCCCAAGACCGTCGCCAACTGGATCATCGGGGACGTGTTCGCGCTGATGAATCGCGCGGGCGTGGATCGGGAGGACATCGGGACGATCAACGTCACGCCGGAACGCTTGAGCGCGCTGATCACGCTGTTGGACGGTGGCACCATCAATCGCCCGACGGCGGTGGATGTGTTGGCGCAAGTCTTTGCGACGGGCGACGATCCCGCTGCCATCGTCGAGCGCGACGGCTTGGCGCAAGTCTCGGACGCGGGCGCGATCACGGCGGCGGTACGCGCGGCATTGACCGCCAACGACGCGATGGTGCAGCGGTATATCGGCGGCGAGGACAAACTGTTCGGGCCCCTCATGGGCGTGGTCATGAAAGCGATGGCGGGGAAGGGCAATCCCGCCGTCGTCAAAACGACGATCCAGACGCTGTTGGCGGAGATGAAACACGATGGATAAAGAAGCCGAACAAGTGGAGGGTGTCGAAGTGATTCAAGGTCGGGTCGGTCACGGTGTTGGGCTGCGGAATTCTACCGCAATGATCCTGAATTGACCGCGACTGCCAGTACATTCGATTGGATGGATTATGACGATGAAATGGACGACCATCAGCCGCAGTGCGATTTGGCTGGTCGATTTTGATCCCACACGGGGCGCGGAAATCCAAAAGACCCGCCCGACGCTCGTGGTCAATGTTGGGGATGTCGGTCGATTACGGTTACGAATTGTCATTCCAATCACAAATTGGAATCTCGCATCTGCAGGATTTTCATGGATGGTACGGATTGAGCCTGACAACGAGGATGGACTTTCAAAAATCTCTGGCGCAGATACATTCCAAGTGACTTCGGTTTCCGAAGAACGCTTCGTCCGGCGCATCGGTAGTATAATCGCCGCTCAGATTGATCACGTTGCCCAAACGATTGCCATTTGTATTGGCTGTACGTCGAGTTAGGAAGTCCAATGCGCATCCCGCATCCCATCCCATATCAGGGCAGCAAGCGCCAACTTGCGCCCGCCATCTTGAACTTTCTGCCTACCGATACAGTGCGGTTGATCGAACCGTTTGCAGGGTCGGCGGCACTCAGTTTAGCGGCGGCACAACACGGGAAAGCCAAGCAGTTCGTGTTGAACGACCTCAATACGCCGCTGATTCGGTTGTGGGATGCGATTATCCATCGACCGAATTGGATTGCTGAGTTATATGACCAATTGTGGCGGATGCAGATTGGGCGCGAACGTCGTTTTTACGATCTCGTGCGCACCCGATTCAATCGCACCCATCAGCCATACTATCTCTTGTATCTGTTGGCACGCTGCGTCAAAGCGGCTGTACGCTACAACCATCAAGGTGAATTCAATCAAAGCCCGGATAATCGTCGAAGGGGCAAACAACCTCATGCGATGCGGATCGAAATCGAGGGTGCTTCAGCGTTGCTGCGAGATCGTACTCAGGTGTTCATGTACGATTATAAACGGATCTTGGCAATGGCGGGCGAAACCGATGTCGTCTATCTTGATCCGCCATATCAGGGTGTGTGCGCACAGCGCGACTCGCGTTACATCAAGCCAATCGTGTTCGACGAATTAGTGGGTGAACTTCAATGTCTCAACGAGAGAGGAATTTCGTTTATTCTCAGTTATGATGGAGCGACAGGGGCAAAAAAATTTGGTCGTGACTTGCCAGTGTCTTTACGGTTACAGCAGTTATGCCTCAATGCGGGGCGCTCGACACAATCAACCTTGCTTGGACGTTCAGAAATAACTGTTGAATCGATTTATTTATCGCTGGCACTACGGGATCGTCTTGAACGAAACGAACCTGTAAAATCGTCGATGCAATTGGCGCTCTTCTAGGTGCAGCTTGTGACAGATTATCCGCCCGAATTTTTAGAAAAACTCAAACAGGTCAAAGGCAAACGTGCCCGTATTGTTGTCGAGCATATTTTGGAACACGGCTTTATCACGACAGAAGAACTGGAAACGATTTACGGCTATCGCCATCCACCGAGAGCAATTCGAGATGTACGTGAACAAGGGATTTCGATTGAGTCGTTTAGCGTGAAAAACAATGCGGGGCGGAGCATCGCAGCCTATCGTTTCGGAACCATTACAGAAACGCAATTGGCGCAATTGAGCGGGCGAAGCACATTCCCCAAGCGCCTGAAAACGCAATTATTGTCACGACAACAATCACACTGCGCAATTTGCAACACCCAATACGAGTCGCGCTATTTGCAAATTGATCATCGTGTTCCTTATCTCATAGCTGGTGAATTGGCGACAGATGACATCAAGCTTGATTTATATATGCTCGTCTGTGCTTCGTGCAATCGAGCCAAATCATGGTCGTGTGAGCATTGCGAAAACGGGCATACCATCAAAGATTCGGCAATTTGCCTGACTTGCTATTGGGCGGCTCCCGTAGACTATCGCCATGTTGCTCTACGCCCACTCCGACGTGTGGAATTAGTTTGGACGGATGAGGAAATCTCCACCCATGCCAAATTAGTTGCCAAAGCGGTAGATCACTCATTATCTTTGCAAGACTACATCAAACATATTCTGAAATCACAGGTGGATGAGGATAATTCATGACTTCTTCGCCAACGATCTACGGCACGTGGCAGTCTCCCGTCACCGCGCGCACGCTCGCGGACGGCGGGCGCTTCGATGAAGTCGCGTGGGATACGAACGCGGACGGGAGCGAAACGCTCGTCTGGGTCGAGAAGCGCGGCGCGGGCAATATCCTCGTCGCGCAAACGTTGTCGCCGGAGGGCTACGACGCCCCGCGCGATCTGACGACGGCGGCGGATCGCGTCGGCGGGCGTGTCGGCTACGGCGGCGGCGATATCGCCGTGCAGGATGGCACCGTTTATTTCGCAGGCGCAAACGGGCGCTTATACCGCGTCTCGCTGTCCGGCGGACGAGCGCGCGCGATCACGCCCGCCTTCGGCGCGGCGGCGGCGCCGGTCGTGTCGCCAGATGGCGGCTGGATCGTATTCGTCCACTCGGATGAGGATGTGGACGGACTCGCGCTTGTCGATGTGAACGGCGACCACTTCCCGCGCAAGTTCGCTTACGGCACGGACTTCGTTATGCAGCCCGCCTGGCATCCCGCCGGGACGCAGTTCGCTTACGTGACGTGGAATCATCCCGCGATGGCGTGGGACGAAACGACGCTGTGGCTGGCAGAGGTCGCGCGCGATGCACAGGGCGCGCCGTATATCACGTCCAAGACGGCGCTGTTGAGCGGATCGAGCGTCTTTCAGCCGACGTTCTCGCCCGACGGACGCCACTTGGCATACGTGAACGAATCGAAAGGCTGGTGGCAGCTTTTCGTCTATGATCTGCTCGCCGGCACGCACAAGGCGCTCACAGCAGCGGAAGCCGAACACGCGCTCCCCGCGTGGATACAGGGGCTGCGCACGTTCGCATGGCTGCCCAACGCTGGTTCGGTGTCGAGCGGCGCGCTGATGTTCTTGCGCAATACGGCGGGCTTTTCCAGCGCATGGCGTATCGACATCAAGACGCGCAAAGAGAGCCAACTGCTCGAACTGGAGGCGTACACGAATTTGGCGCAGATCGCTGTGGCGCAAACGCGCGTCGCGCTGATCGCGTCGTCTCCGACCACGCCCGCGCGCATCATCAGTCTGCCGCTGCCCGCGTCCGATGCGCCATCGATCAGCAGCCGCACGGATACAGGGACGTTCCTGATCCGCGTGCCGGGCATGGCGACCGTGCATCGCCGCAGTTTGCCGGAGATGATCCCGGTGGCGCGGCTCGCAACGCCGCAGCCCGTCGCATGGGCGAGTGAAGAGGGCGAGCCAGTCTACGGCTTGTATTATCCGCCCGCGCCGCCATCCGACGCGCTGCCGCCGGGATCGCCGCCGCTGATGGTCATGGTCCATGGGGGGCCCACGTCACAGACCGTCGCCGCCTACAGCGCGCAAACGCAGTTCTTCGCCACGCGCGGCTATGCCGTCCTGTGGGTAAACCATCGTGGCAGCACGGGCTATGGGCGCGCGTATCGGGACAAACTGCGCGGCGCGTGGGGCGTAATCGATGTCGAAGACGCGGCGTCCGGCGCAACCTATCTGGCGGAGACTGGGCTGGTCGATCCGCAAAAGTTCGTGATCATGGGCGGGAGCGCGGGCGGCTATAGTGTCCTGCAATCATTGGTCGTCAAGCCGGGCTTCTATCGCGCGGGCGTCTCGCTGTATGGCATCAGCGATCAGTTCGCGCTGGTGGCGGAGACGCACAAGTTCGAGGCGCGTTACAACGATTCGATCATGGGGGTACTGCCCGACGCCGCCGCGATTTACCGCGAACGCTCCCCGATCTTCCATGCGGAGCTAATCCGTGATCCGTTGATTTTGTTTCACGGCGCGGACGATAACAATGTGCCACCGAACCAGTCGGAAATGATCGTGGCGGCGCTCAAGCGGGGCGGCGTCCCGCACGAGTTCCACTTGTTCGCGGGCGAGGGACACGGCTTCCGCAAGCCAGAGACCATCGAGACGATGTATCGGGCAATTGAGGCATTTCTCACCAAATATGTAATCTATCAGGGCTAAGAGACCATTTGAGACGTTTTTTCACCTCACCCCCCAACCCCTCAGCCACAGCGTGGCTGAGGGGGTCAGGTGAAGCGATCCAAAAGTCAGTTTAACTATTTGAAAGGAAGTTATTCATGAAAGTGATCCAAGTGGGTATTGGCGGCATGGGCGATTTTTGGCTGAATATTGTCAATCGTTCGCCGGAAGTCGAGTACGCCGCGTATGTCGAAACCAACGCCGATATCGCGCAGCAGCAGATCGCCAAGTACAACCTCGATCCGGCGCTGATCTTCCCGACGTTGGAGGATGCGCTGGCGACCGTCAAAGCCGCTGCCGTGATCAACGTCACGCCGCCGCAGTTCCACAAGCCGATCTCGATCATCGCGCTCGACGCCAAACTGCCCGTGCTGTGCGAAAAGCCGCTGTCGGGGACGCGCGCGGATGCCGAAGCCCTCGCGGAATATGCAGAGCGCAGCGGCGTCTTGCTGATGGTGGCGCAGAATTATCGCTATTCCGCCGTCGCGCAAACCGTCAAGAAGATGCTGACGGCGGGCGAACTGGGCGCGCTCACGGCGGTGAGCGTGAATTTTTACAAAGCGCCGCGCTCGGTCGGTTTCCGCGATTCGATGCCGCAGCCGTTGATCATCGACATGGCGATCCATCACTTCGACATGCTGCGCTACTTCCTCGACAGTAATCCGGTGGAAATCTTCGCGCGGACGTGGAATCCGGCGTGGTCGTGGTTCAAGGGTGATGCCAGCGCGACGGTATGGGCAGCGTTCGCCAATGGGGTGAAGATGAACTATACCGGATCATGGGTGACACAAGGTCAGGAAACGCCGTGGAACGCGCATTGGCGTTTCGAGGGTGAGCGGGGGGTCATGACAGTCGAATATGACACAATTTCGCTTCAGCGCGCCAACGGCGTCGAGGATGACGGCGGCTCGTATCATCAAATCTATGGCGATAAGCTGCAAATCCCGCTCGTGACGATGGATCGGCAGGCGCAAGATTATCTGCTGTACGAGTTTTATCAAGCCGTGACGACGGGGACTAGCCCCGCCACGACCGCGCAGGACAACCTCAACACGCTGCATTTCGTGTTCGATGCGGTCGAGTCGGCGGAATCGGGTCAAGTGATCAAACGCTAGGACTGAGTGAAAGCAAGCGTTCATGTCGGGGCGTCGCCCGCCGTAGCGGACGCGCGCCGTTTTACGGGTTCGCCAGCGGCAAACCCCTATATGCTGTTATGCTTGATTTGGTTCTCCGTACTTTATAAGAGGAGACAGTATGGACGAGAAAACCGTGCGGGGGCAGTTGAAGGCGTTCATTCAAAACGACCTGCTGCACGATCCTGATTTGGATTTCGCGGACGATGAGAAACTGATCGACGGTTCACTGCTGGACTCGATGGCGCTGGTACAAGTCCAGTTATTCATCGAAGAAGCCTTCGCAGTGGTGATCCCCGATCCGCAAATGACCGTCGCCACCATGAACACGCTCGATCAGATGGTGGCGCGGGTGCTGCGCGGGTGAGCGGTGATGGAACGCAGATCGGGCAAATCCTCTCGTTACCAACGCGCGCGGATTTTCGGACGCTGCACGATGCGGCGGTGCTGACGCATCCCGACGCCAGCGCGTCCGCGATCATCTACGTGCGTGCGGACGCTGCGCCGATCACGGTCACGCGCGCCCAGTTTCGACGCGCCGTCAACCAGTACGCCGACGCGCTGCGCGGCTTGAACGTGCCGCCGCGCGGACTGGTGATCATCGCGCATACGCAGAATCTCGAAAGCATCTATGCGTTTTGGGGCGCGCTGATCATGGGCGCGATCCCGTCGATGCTCCCAACATTGACGGACAAACTTGACCCCGATATCTACATGCGAAACATGGCGGAATTGGTACGAAATTCCGCCGCCGCTGCGGTACTGACAACCGACGCTTTCGCGCCCAATCTGCGCGCCGCCTTCGAGCAGGGGGGGGTGCCTTGTCCCGTATTTGGATCGCGCGATCTGGCAGCGGCGGGCGCGTGGGGGATAGAAGTTGACGGCAGCCCAAATGTACAAGTTGACGGCAGTCGAATGGGTCAAGTTGACGGCAGTCGAAATGTACAAGTTGACGGCAACCCAATCGACGATATCGCAGATATTCCAAACGCGAGCCACCACGCGGGCGCGACCCAGACCATTGACGGCAGATCGATATCCCAAATCGCGTCCGACTCGATATCCCAAATCAGCCTTGAAGCAGCGCCCCAAATCGCGTCCGACTCGATATCCCAAATCAACCCGGATGATATCGCGTTCTTGCAGCATTCCAGTGGCACAACCGGACTCCAAAAAGGCGTCGCGTTAGCGCATCGGGCGGTCTTGAATCAACTGGCGGCGTATGCCGATGCGCTCGATCTGCGCGCGTCCGACAGCATCGTCAGTTGGCTGCCGCTGTATCACGACATGGGCTTGATCGCGGCGTTTGTGCAGCCGTTGGTGCAGGGGATTCCGCTGATCCTGATGTCGCCGTTCGAGTGGGTAGGGCGACCTATCCTGCTCTTGCGCGCGATTCACGAGTATCGTCCGACGCTGTGTTGGCTGCCGAATTTTGCCTACAACCACATGGCGGCGCGCATCCGTCCGCGCGACTCGGATGGACTGGACGTGTCGAGCATCCGCGCGTTCATCAACTGTTCCGAACCCGTCCACCATGACAGCCATGCCCAATTTGTGACGCGCTTCACGTCCAATGGCGCCCATTGGGGACAGATCGCGGTCAGCTATGCGATGGCAGAAAACACGTTCGCGGTGACGCAGACGCCAATTGGCAGCGCCGCGCGGGTCGAGTGGGTGTCCCGCGCGGCGCTGCAAGCCGACAAGCGGGCGATCCGGCTGCGCGAAGGGTACTTGGATGCGGAGCGGCATGTTTCATGCGGGAAACCGATCCCGAATACGCGCGTCGCGGTTGTCGATTGGGCAGATGATTTTGTCGGCGAAGGGCGCGTGGGCGAATTGGTCGTTCAGAGCGATTGTATGCTCACGGCATACTATCAGCGCCCCGATCTGCGCCCGCTGGAACGCGGTTGGTATCGGACGGGGGATATCGGCTTCATTTTGGATGGCGACATCTATGTGATCGGACGCAGCAAGGACTTGATCATCCATGCGGGCAAAAACGTCTTTCCGCAAGATATCGAGGCGGTCGTCAACGGCGTGGCGGGTGTACATCCCGGACGCGCAGTCGCGTTTGGCGTGCCGGATGCGAACGAGGGGACGGAACTGATCGCCGTCGTCGCGGAGACCGACGCGGCGACGTCCGACGAGCGCAAGCGCATCAACATCGAAATTCGTAAGCGCGTCGGGTCGCAAACGGATGTGAGCGTCGGCTACGTCGAACTGGTCGCGCGCGGCTGGCTGATCAAGACGAGCAGCGGCAAGATCGCGCGCGGCGACAATCGCAATAAGTGGCTGGCGCTGCGCGGGAAAGATTAAAAGCACATTCAGCGCAAAGACAGCGAGACCAAGAGCAACGCAGAGATCAACAGAGACGCAGAGAAAAAAGGGGGAATTCTCCTTTTCTCTGTCTATCTCTGCGTTGCTCTGCATCTCCGCGTTAAAATCCTTTTTCTTTATGGAGGTATCAACCTGATGTTGACTCAAGACGGCTGCATCGCCCGACAACAACGCTGGCGCGAAACCATGAACGCGCTCGAATTGGACGTGGTTGCCCTATCCGATTACCGCGATATCTACTATCTGACGGGCGCGCTGATCCCGCATCATTTCGCCGGAACGCCCGTTCCGCTGCTGCTGCTGCTATTCGCTAACGGCAATACGATCTTGTTCATGGACAGCGCCAGTCACGGCGGCGGCTTCGATGTCGTTGTGCCGACGGACGGCGGCTATGGCGTCGGTGAAGTGCTGACTTACACATGGGCAAATGGCGGCACGACCAACCCCGATTTGACCGCGCGTTTGGCGGCGTGCATCGAGGCGCGCTTGGATGGCATGGCGGCGCTTCAGCGCCTTGGCTATCAGGGCGAATATCTGCCGCGCAGCGTGGCGATGGTGCTGGAACAGACGCTGCATCCCGGCGAATGGCTGACCATCGACGGCGAGTTGGAGATGATGCAGCGCCGCAAATATCCCGACGAAATCGAGTCCATCCGCGCGTCGATTCGCGTTGGATTGGCAGGTTATGACGCGGCGCGCGCGGCGATTGCGCCCGGTGTCGCTGAAATCGAGGTGCTGTCGGCGGCGCGGACGGCGGCGTTACGCGCGGCGGGCGAGATCGTCTATCTGCATGGCGATTTCGCGTCCGGCGCGATGGGCGGTTTCGCGCGTCAGCGCCCAATCGAAGCGGGCGAACTGTATGTCGTCGATTTGTGGGTCTATCATCATGGCTACTGGTCGGATATGTGCCGCACCTTCAGCGTCGGAAATGAGCCGACGCCCTTTCAGCGCGATTTGTACGATCACATTGCTGCGATCCACGCCGATATCGGGACGCTGATTCAGCCCGATATGGACGGGCGCGACGCCTTCGCGGCGGTTGATGCGCGTATTCGTCAGCATCCAGCCTTGCGCGAAACGGGCTTGACGCATCATGCCGGACACGCGCTCGGCTTACGCGCGCACGAACAGCCGGATTTGAATCCAGAACGCGGCGGCGCGCTCGAACTGGGCTGCGTCTTCACCGTCGAGCCGGGCGGCTATCCCGACGACGCGCGCGGCGGCGTGCGCTTGGAAAATGTGTATCTGGTGACGGAAACGGGCATCGAGAATTTGTCGCCCTATCCGTTTGGGCTGTAGGAATTGCGTGGGCAGCGGCGCGCCAAACCGCGCCGATTGTGCATTCTGCGTTATACTTAATCTGAGTTTTGGATCGGCTCTAAACCATTCACCTCACCCCCCAACCCCCTCTCCACAGCGTGGAGAGGGGGTTGGGGGGTGAGGTGAAGCGATCTAAAACTCAGGTTACTCATCGTGACGGTGATACGATTACGCAAGATGGATACCACGCGCGAACCCAACGTATCCACGCTGTTGGACACCCGTGGGAGCGGAACGACGCTGACAACCGCTCAACAGCAGCGCCTGATCGGGGTGCTGCGGATAGCGTGGGTCGCCCTGTTGGCGGGCGTCATCCCATTCGATGGGAGCGTGGGCGCGATTGTGTTCGCGCATTTGCAGCAACCGTCGCCCGATCCGCGCACCATCGTCGCCGATCTGCCATCGGGGGTCGCGGCGGCGGTGAAAAAGCATTGGAGAAAGAACTGCACTCGCGCCATGCCAGCGCCAGTGCGTTCGCCGCTGAGCTGCGCGCCGCATTCTTCGAGCGAACGACCGAAATACCCAGCGTACCCGCCCGGCTCGTCCCGCCCAATCCGGTGGACGACCAGCCAACGCACGCGGCGATCTAATCGATTCGCGTATCCCGTTGGGATTTGGCGCGCAGCTTCGGTATGCTTCAACATTATTTCGCGGACGTGGCGATCAATAGAACAACGTCAGTGAG
>DAOTUQ010000054.1:0-23692 GCA_034437055.1 Anaerolineae bacterium | reverse complement strand
CCCCCCGACCCCCTCTCCACGCTGTGGCGGGGGTGAGGTGAATCAGGGAGAAAACCAAAGGTGTCCTCCCCTCAGACGCTGTGGCTGAGGGGGTGAGGTCTCTATCCCGAACTTCTTTCTTGCTTGTACGTAGCTGATACGAATCAGGGAAATGGAGTATCAAGTCGAAGCCAACACAGCCACCAAGATTCTCGCAAGAAGTTTCGTGCAGTTTGTACGAAGTGAAAATAGTAAACGTTTTCATGTTTTGACATGGGCGCTTGATGAGCATATACTGAGAACAGGTTAAAGTTTCAACGGGGGCTTAAAAAATATTTAATTCAACATACTTTTGCCCCACCGCCACCAAGCCACCTCGCAGACGCGAGGTGGCTTGTTTTTTGTGCAAAATATCCGACCAAAGCTGTAGGTTAGAAATCCTGTTCGATGTTACAATTTAACATGAGTACGGCTGGCGTAAACTCAATCTACGACTGTACATCAATCTGTGACCCTTATAAGGAGTGGTTTCCAATGGCTGGCTGGCATCAAACAATCATTGTCGGGAATGTCGGTAAAGACCCGGAAATGAAATATCTTCAAAGTGGTTCGGGCGTGTGCAATTTCTCGGTTGCCGTTTCGCGCAAATACACGACCAATGGTGAACAGCGCGACGAGACGACGTGGTATCGCGTCGCCGTCTGGAACAAACTGGCGGAAACCGCCAATCAATATGTCCGCAAAGGGACGCAGATCATGGTCGTGGGGCGCATCAGCGTCCGCGCCTACATGGGCAACGACGGTACGCCGCAAGCATCCATCGAACTGAATGCCGACAGCTTCCAACTGTTGGGCGGGCGCGGCGATGCGATGGCGAGCGGCGGGAACGGCGGCGGACAACAGGCGCAAGGCGAACCGTATGGTGGCGCGCCACAGAACGACTCCGAAATCCCGTTCTAAACGCCAACCTCACCTCAAATCGATTGCCGAAAACAAGGTCAAATCATGTTGGGGCGATCCACTGGGTCGCCCGTTTGACGGGCGCGACACGTCGCGCTCCTACTGCCCGCGTATCAAGCGGTTGAGGTTCGGGAAACGGGTCGTCCCGTGAACGCCGGCGCGGTCAATTTACAGCCGCGCCGCCAGTGTCGTATAGCGCGCGTCCGCCAACGACTCGCGCAGCGCCGCGACGACAGCCGGGGACGCCGACTCCAACGCCGCGCGGCATAACGCGATTGCGCCGTCGAGATCGTCCGGTTGTAGGTCGAAATGCAGCAAGCCGCGCTCGAAGCCCACAGCCGGATCATCCATATCAGCCGCCGCCACATCCAGCGCGGCGCTCGCATCGGCAGGGCGCTTCAAGATGCGCAAACACCGCGCGCGCTTGAGTTGCAGCGCCCCACGCTGATTACGCACGAGCGGATCGGCGGCGTCTAAGCGCGCATCCAAATCGCGCCATGCGCTGGTGTAGTAGGTGAGCGCGTCGTCGTGCCGCCCATCGTCCGCCGCAATATCCGCGCGCATATGCAGCCAACCGAGCGTTTGATACTGAGACGGCGACAACAGCACATCCGCTTGAATGGTGCGCCCCGCCGCGATCAGCAGCCGAATGATGCGCTCGAATGTCCGGTCGATGAAGCGGCGTACCTCGCGCTCGTCACGCCAGTAGTAGCGATTATGCGACTGCCACGCGGTCATCGCCGCGCTGATCGCCGCATTGAGATCGCCTTCGCGCTCCGCAATCAATGACCGCTGAAAATCGTCAGCATCATAGTGTACCGAGAGGGCATCGAGATCGGCGCGCGCGTCCATCATCTGCCCCATGTGCATCCGCACGGCGGCGCGCGTGCGTAAGGCAGTGTCGCGCTCATCCGCTGACAGCGCAAGATCGTCCAGATAAGTCGTCAATGTCTCGTGCGCGTCTGCCAGTTCCCCCGCGAAGATGAACGACTCAGCGCGTTTCAGCGCGTGTGGCGTTGTCATAGCGTAACCCCTCGACTAACGGCAGCCAAACCTGAAAGCGGCTGCCTTTCCCAAGTTCGCTTTCGACTTCGAGCGCGCCGCCGTGCAGCTTGACGATTTGCTTGGCAATACTCAAGCCCAAGCCCGTTCCAGGAACGCTGCTGGCGACGCGATAGAACGGCTGGAAGATGTACGCCTGATGTTCCAGCGCGATGCCGATGCCCGTATCTGCGACCTCGATCATGCCTTGCAGCCCGCCATCATGAACGGCAATAGCGCCGCTGACCGTGATCGTGCCGCCCGCTGGCGTATAGTTGATGGCGTTGGTGATCAAGTTGGTCACGATCTGATTCAGCCGTTCAGCGTCGCCATCCACCCAAATCGGCGGCTCGGCACAGCGGCACAGGAGCGTTTGCCCTTTACGTTCCGCCTCTGGCTGCTGCAAGTTGACAATCGCTTCGATCAGCGGTTGCAAGACGATGGGACGCCGATCCAACTCGATGACGCCACGTTGAAAGCGCGAAATCGCCAGCAAATCATCGACCAATCGCTGCATCTTGCCCGCTACATCTTCAATCACGCGCATATGCTCTTGGAGCTTTTCCGGCTGTTTGCGCATCAGATACAGGCGCGTCTTGAGGTTGGCAATTGGCGTGCGCAGTTCGTGCGAAGCGTGCGCGACGAAGTTGGTGCGTTCCTGTTCAAGCGCCTTCTCGCGGCTGACATCGCGCACGACCGAGACCGCGCCGATTAACGCGCGGGCGGCATTCAAAACGGGCGAGGTGGTCTCGAAGGCATCGAAGGCGCTGCCATCTTTGCGCTGCATCTTGTGTGAGGCGCTGTAAATTTCGCCTGTGCGCAGCGCGGCGTACAGATCGTTGATCTCGCGCTGAAAATCGACATCGGTTTGATCGTCCGAGCGGAACAAATCCAACGAGTGCTGCTGCCATTCTTCGGCGCTGTAGCCCGTCATTTCAACGAGCGCCTCATTGACGTAGCGCACCCGACGAGTCGGGCTGTTGTAGGCGTCAAGCGTGGTGTCCGTCTCAATAAACACAACGCCCTCCGCCATCGCGTCCAAAATCGCGCGCAGTTGACCGCGCTCGGCGTCCAATTCCGCCGTGCGTTGGCGCACGCGCCGCTCTAACAGTGCCGCCTGCCGCTTGATGCGCCGATACAACTGGGCATTGTGGATCGCAATCGCCGCCTGATCTGCCAATGCTTGCAGACGTTCGGCGTCAAGCTGCGTAAAACGCCCCACTTTGCTGCTATCGAGGTTCAGAAAACCAATGACGCGCTCTCGGATGCGGATCGGCGCGCACAGATACGATTTGATCCAATCGGTCGCAATCGTTGGCACCCAACCGGGATAGCGCGACACATCCGGGATGGCGAGCGGTTGGCGCGTCATCGTGGCATAGCGAAAGTTGGCGTATTGATCGATGGGCAGCCGCAGCGCCGACATTTCGGCGTCGGGCGTGCGTGGTGTATAGCCGCGCCAACGCACCAACCGCGCGATGCCATCTCGCACGAGCATGATATTGGCGGCATCGTGCGGGATGGCTTGCGCGCCCTGCTGCAAGATGCGATCCAGCACAACGTTGAGATCGAGCGTGCTGGTCAGGACGGCGGCGGTATGGCGCAGCGCCTCGGCGAGGGTGCGCTGATACACTTCGGCTGTCTCGGCTTCGCGGCGCTTCGTATTGTCAAAGACAATCATCAAGATCAGGTTGCGCTGGTCGCTGTCGATTGGACTGGCGAAGATTTTGACATCGCGCACTTGCCCGGACGCCAATCTGTGCGCATAGGTGCGCAGCGAACCATTCATTGGCACCAGATCGCCCGTTGCCTCGAGATTGCGCAAGTGCATTTGGCGCATCTGCATCACGGTATAGCCGTAAAAGCGCGCGGCGGCGGGGTTGGCATCCACGATTTCGCTGGTATTGGCGTCAACCAACACGGACACAGCCGGGTTGCGGGTGAAGGTTTGCTCCCACTGGCGGCGTAAACGCACTGTCGTGCCTTGGGCTTGGATTTGCTTCTGACGCACGTCGATCCAGCGGGCGACCCGCTGGGTGCGCACGGAATCGGGATCGGATGGGGTGATGATATCGGTTGCGCCCGCCGCGTATGCCATCTCGATCAGATGCGGCAGCGAGGGGAGTGCGATCAAGATTGGGATATCTGGCTCACCCACGGCGATGCACGCCTCGCGCACGACTGCCAGCGCATCTAAGCCGCCCGATGCCGCATCGAGCCAGATCAGCGCCGGACGTGCATCGTTTAAGGCTTTCACACAATCTTCAAGCCGTGCGACGAGTGGTCGATACCGATGGGCGCTGAACCAGTCGTTCAGAACCGGATCGGCGTGCAGCAGTAGAATGACAGGTGAGAACTCAGCGTTGAGGGTGATCATAATCGTCGGTTATTCGCTCGATTGGCATGTCTCCATTATGCCGGAATGGAGCGCGCGGCGCAATCATGCAGCCCATCCATAATCCGTAGGGGCGGATGAGAGGACAGGTTTTGAGTTTCTCCCTCATTGACCTCCCCCCCCGCCCCCTCTCCGTATCGGAAAGGGGGTCGGGGGGTGAGGTTGCTTTTATCTACTTTCTTGACGGACTAGTCGTCGCTTACGCCTGGGGCGGCTTATCCAGCGCCACGCGGTTCGCGCCACGCGCGCGCCGTGCCACCACGATTACGCCGATCAAGCCGACCACCGCCAACGCCAACCCGCCCGCGCTGCTCGAGTCGCCGCCGACAACATCATCGAACAAGCCTGTATCGGGCAGCGCCGTCGGGACTGCCGTCGGCAGCGCCGCGCCGGGCGTTACCACAATCGGCGTCCCAAATTCTTGCGTCGGGATCACCGCGCCACCGCCGCCGCCGCCCGCCAGCGCCGTCGAGGTCAAGTAGACACCCGCAATATAGGTCGCCGTCTGCTGCACGGCTTCGAGCGGACTGGTCACGACAATCGTGGGTGACGGTGTTTCCGTCGGCGGGATGAAGGGCGTCACTGTCGGCGTGATATTCAGCGCCGCCAACGTCAGCGCCAATGCCGTCTCGGTCGGGTTGCCCGTGGGCGTCGCCGTCGGCGTGAAGCCGAGCGCCGTCAGCGTGAGCGCCGCCGCTGTTTCCGTCTGGTTGGGCGGCGTGAGTGACAAGACTTCGCGCGTCAGAATGCCACCGATAGCGGCGGTCAGCGCGAGTTCGTCGGGATTGGGCGAGGGCGTCGGCGTCACCGTCGGCGGACGCGGATTGGTGGGCGATGCTGTCGGGGACGCCGCCAGCGCCGTCTGCGTCAGGAACAGCGCATTGAACTCCGCCGTCCGCGTTTGCGCATTGTTGAACGCGCTCTGGGTCTGCGTCTGTGCCAACTGCGCCGCGACCGTCATATTCAACATGACGACCGATGTCGCGGTCAGTTCGCCGTCGCTCGGACCCGTTTCGCGCGTCGCCAAGAACAACACGACGCCCAAGCCGCCGACGAATAAGAGAATCATCAAAATAGCGAGAATGATGAACGCCGGATTGGTGCCGCGTTCGCGCTCCGCTTGAATATCGGGCATGTCCGATTCATCAGCGTCCCCTAAGGCAGAAGGAAAATCGTCGTCCTGCCCGAAGCCGCCATCGTCGTCACTTCCAAATAAATCGTCGCTGTCGAAATCGAAATCGTTATCGTTGCGATTGCTCATCGATCATTCCCTCCCGCTGAGAGCGCCGCTCAGGTTATGCGCCGGATATCTCTAAATTTTCGAGCGGCACGGTAAGTCGTTCGCCCGTCGTGATCAACTGCACTTGCGCGCACCGTACCCGCAGACCATTGTCCAACAAAACAGGGGTATTTGGCAAATCGACAATTTCCCCGACGAATCCAGCGTGATCGCCGCGTGCCAACCGCACCGACACGCCGATCCGCAGCGGATCATACACATTCGGCATCGGCGCGCGATAGCCGACATTGGGCAGCGGCACGTTGATGATCACTTCTGGGCGGCGCACCTCCAACGGCGACGGCTGCACGGCGTCGAGCGTCGCTTGCTTGCCATTGAGTTCGTCCAGAAAGCGATAGCTGGTGTTGCTCATGCGCATCGTGCCAAAGCCCTCCGTCAGCAGGATCGCGCACGGCGCTTCCAACGCCAGATCGAGGATCAGCGGCTCGACGCTTGGCGCGATCACGCCCGCGAACTGTTGACTCCCGATGATGCCAAAACTGAGCGGCGTCAGCGGCGTGCGCGTGAGGATGATCGCGCCGCGAAAGCCGATATCGATCTCGTCGGACGTGACGGCGCTCAAGCCGCCTTCGGGTTCGGCGCGCAGCACGCCCACCGCGCGCTTGCCGTTGCCCCAAACGCCTTGCAGCAGCGCGCCCGTCGTCTCGATCACGACGCCGCGCCCCTTGCGGATTTCGACCACCACGCCGTTCAGTCCGGCTTCGAGTTCGACGCCCGTGGGGATCGACTGGATGATGATGCGCCCGCCCGTGATCGCGGTCACGCGCCCCGTAATCGGGCTGTGCAAGCGGCGGCGTCCGCGCTGGGCGATCACTTGATCGGCTTCCACCAGTTCATCGATCTGAACTTGCATCAGCTTGGCAAGATCGTCAGGGTTGCGCAGCCGGAAGAAGCGTTCGCCGTCGATCAGCGCGTAGGGCGCTGGATTCGTGCCGCGCGCCACCACATCGCGCAGCGTCACGCGGTCGTTGACGCGCACTTCGAGCCGCCCATCGACATCATCTGGCAGCAGCCGTTCGCGCCGGATCATGGTCATGGGCAGCATCAAGCGCGGCTCAGGGAAATAGGTTACGGATGTCATTTAAATCATCGTCCCCTTTGGTGGGCTTCTTGCCCTTGGGCGGTTCGGGTTGGGCGGTGTTGGTGCCAAACATATCGTCAAGATTGGGCGTCTCGTCCGGTTGGCGCGCCGCCGTGCCGCGCCGTGTGGTCGGACGACGCGCCTGCGTATTGCCCGTGCGCTCTTCCGTCAAATCATCCATCGACGGCGACTCGTCGCCGCGCGCGCCCAACAACCCGCCCCGCAAGCGCGGCGGCGTGATGAAGCTGCGGACGCGCTTGACTTCGGTATCGCCCGCGTCACCGTCGCCCGTGACTCTGCCCGTCAGCCAATCTTCGGGGATCGGCTTGAGCGCCGCGCCCGTGACGTTGGCGTACCACAGCGGAATCTGCGCCGCCAGCCCCCGCGCTGTCAGCGCCAGCGGGAGCGGACGCCCGCGCGCGTCGATGATCAGCCCGGTGCTGCCCCCCGAACCAATGCCGCCCTCCACGCGCAAATGCAGCCGCATCTTGCCGCCGATGTCCAGCCCGCGCCGCACGACGCGAATCCGCACATCGGCGCTGGTTCCCGCCGGAATGGGGTAGACCCACAACTGCCCGCCCATGACGGTATGCGTCTCGCGCACGCCGTTGGCGTTGGTAATGCGCACGCGCACGGCGGGCGTGTTGGCGCGCGGCGTCCCCGACACGACGGCGCACGTCCCGATATCGTCCAAACTCGCGCCGTCCAAAACTTGCACGACCGCTTCGGGGTTGACGCGCGCAATCGCGCCCAAACCGGCGATCAAGCCGCCCGGATCGAGCTTGAGGCGGAACATGCCGACGGGTTGCAGCGCGTCCAACAGCAGCAGCGCCGCCATGCCCGGCTGTCCCGTCTCGGTCAGCCCCGCGCCCGCGCCGATGATCTGGGCGAAGGGCGGCAGCGGCTGGTTGGGATCATCGTAGACCGTATCGGGCGTCCACGTTGGGCGCGCGGTCTCCAACAAGGTGCGCACGCCCGCGCGCAGCAGGGCATGTTCCAGATAGAGCGAACGAACGCGCTCTGGCACGGCGGCGGGACGCAGCGTCTTGTTGAGCGCGTAGGTGTTGATCTCGTTGTCCTCAGCGACGAACGGCAGCCACGCGCGGATGCGTTGGGCGCTGGCGGCTTTCAGCGTGGCGGCGGCGCTGTGTCCCAAGCCAATATCCGTGCGGATGCTGGTCGAGACGTGTCCGCGCGTGTACGCCGAGATCGTGCTGACGGCGCTGCCCACATCGACGACCAGCGTGTCGCCCGTCGTGCGCCCCATGTAATCCGTAATCAGGTTCAGACTTTGCGCGGCGGGCAAGATGCTGGAACGGCTGATCTCGCCCACGCGCTCGAAGCCCGCGATTTGTCCGGCGGAGAACGAGTCGAACGCCGCGCCCAACTGGGCTTGCGCCGACTCCAGCGTTTCGATCTCCAAGACCGGGCGCACATTCTCCGCGATCAAGAAAATTTGCTCCACGAACAATGCTTCGAGCTGCGCGATCAACGTCTCGTTGCCCGCATAAAGGATGATCGGGCGGTGTCCGCGCGGCATCAGCCGACTGGCGAGGCGCGCGACCTGTGCCAGTTCCATGACGGGCGCTTCGGCGCCGCCGTCCGTGCCACCCGTGAGGAAGATCAAATCTGGGCGGGCGAGGACGATGGCATTCATCTGATCTTGCGCGCTGCGGTCGTCGTCCAGCGTGATGGTGCCGACGATATCGACATACGTTCCAGCGGCGGCGCGCTGCCCACTGATCGCGCTCATATTCGGCACGAGTCCGAGCAAGACCGTCCGCAACAGCCGTCCGAGACTCGCCGTCGCCACAACCAAATCGACGCCGCTGCGGTCGGGCTGTTCGGGCGTGATCAAGCGTCCGTCGGAGCGGAAGAACGTCCGCTGTGTCTCGACGCCGATCTGCCAGATCACCCGCTCCATGCCAACGGACGCATCCCCCAACGGAAAGCCAGCGGTGGTACTGGTCATCGCGCGCCCGATCAAACGATACACGCCATCGACCTGATCGATCAGGATGCCGCGCGTATGGACGTTGCCGAAATCGACCGCGAGAATCGATGTGATCAGGTCTTGCGGGGGCGCAGCGTTGCCACGCGCGTCCGGCGGGTCAACGAGCGTCGGTTGTTCGTCCAAAAATTGGTCGATGCGCTTCTTGCGCCGTAACAAGGTCATGTGCTATCCCCCGTTCAGGCGCGTCAGCAGGAAGGCGACGCGCTCGCTGAAAATGGTCAAGCCGCTGAGGATCGCGCCGCCGTACAGCGCACCGAGCGTCACGACGATGAAGCCCTGCCCGACGGCGCTCATGCCGCGCACCAGCAAGCCGCGCCGCGTCCCGCGCCCGGCGATATCGCCGAGTTCCGTCGCCGTCGCGCCGGGTATCCGCCGCGCCGCGTATTGGAACGAGACCAGCGTACACACAACGCCCAAGACGATCAAGAAACCGTTCAGGACGCCGACGGATGTCCCGTCGGGCGCATCTAAGGCGCGCGGCACCTCGCCAGAGACCGACCCCGCCAGCGGGAGCAGCGTGCCGCTGATCGCGCCGACGACGGCGACGGATGCGCCTACGCCGATGATCAGCGCCAAGCCCAGATTGCCGAGCGCGCCGAACCGCGACGAAACTTTGAAGATCAGCGCGATGCCCAAGACGAACGGCAGCAAGCTGAACACCTGCACGCCGACATCTTGCGACTCTAGCGCCACGCGCAGCCACGGCAGCAGGATGCTATCGACGGTCAAAATGGTGACGAAGCCCGCTGTCAGCCCGACGAACGCATAGACCGCGAGGCGATACAAGAAGTTGTCGCCCAACAAATAGCTGAACACCATCAACGTGAGGACAAAGCCCGCCCACGTCACGATTACATCGGGTATCAACGGCGTCTCCTTGTGGTGGTCGTGCGTGTCCTGCCCAGACGGAAGATGCCGCGCACGACGTTGATCAACGCGCCAAAGGCGATGATCAGCGCCGATGCGATGATCCCGCCTGTTGTCGCGTACCAACGTTCATCGCGGTAGCCCGCGCTCGGCGTCTCGTCAATCGTCAAGCCCGCCGAAAAATCATCGAACGCCGCGCCCAACGTCGCGCCAATGTCGGGACCGGGTTCGGCTGTGACTTCCGGCGTGACCTCGCCGTCCGCCGCGCCGACGGCATCGGTCGCTTCGGACGTGACCGCCCGTGACGGCGTGCGCGTGGATGTAGCCTGTCCCGTCCGCCGACTCTCCGTACCGGACAGAGTCGGCGTCCCCGTTTGTTCCGCGACGGCGGTCAGCGATAACACGAGCGCCGTCATGGTGCGCGGCGGCGGCGGCGTTTCGGAGGGTGCATCCGTCAGTTCGGGCGTATTCGTGGATGCCGCGAACGCCGTCAGCGACAGCGCCAACGCGGTCAGTGTGCGCAGGGGCGTCACCGTTGCAGATGGGACAGGCGTGCGCGTATTCGTGGGTTCGAGCGTCACCTCACCCTGCGGTTGCGTCGGCGTGCGCGATGAGATGCGCGTCGCGGACGGGACAGGCGTGCGCGTATTCGTGGGTTCGAGCGTCACCTCACCCTCTGGCTGTGTCGGCGTGCGCGATGGGATGCGCGTTGCGGACGGGACGGGTGTGCGCGTGTTCGTTGCGGACGGCTGCCGCGTCGGAATCGGCGTGAGCGACGCGACGAAGCCCGGCGGCGAGGCAGACGGCGCGGACGTGCGCAGCGGGCGCGTGGCGGTCGGCTCTACGTCGTTTTCCTGACGAAAGGGCTTGAGCAAACTGCCCTCCTTGCGCGCGTCGCTCGTGCGCTGTTCGACGCGCAAGAGCGACGACGATACCCAGCCCTCGACGCCTTCTTCCGTGCGGACATTCAACCAATCGTTGCCCGCGTTCGCGCCCAAGATGATCACCTGTGCGCCGGGCGCGAGCGTCGTCACCACGTCGAAGGTTGTCCCCGCGCCGGAACGCACGTTGATCGTGCCGGACGACGACACAACGCCGATCAGCGGCGCTGTCGTGGGGGTGGGCGGCGGACTTGGCGTATACGTCGGCGTATTGCTCGCGTCGGGATCGCGCGTCGGGGACGGCGTGCGCGATGGGGTGAACGTCGGCGTAATCGTCGGCGTCGGGGTCGCGGTTGGACCCACGAGCAGCGGCTGGATCGGGCGATCTGCGCGGCTAAATGGCGTCACGCCGCCGATCAGACCGCTATAGGTGTAGCCATCGCCATAGCCGACGAGCAGCCCGCGCATCGTCGCGCTGTCCACAAAATACGGCTCAACCAGCGGCGCGGCGCTGTAGCTCACGGCGGCGATGATCGGCTGCTGTGCCAGCGGCGCGACTTGTTCGGCGTAAGCGCGCACGTCCTCCGCGCGATCCGCCACCAGCGCGATCAAGCTGAAATCTTGCAGCGACCGCACGCGCAAGCCCGTCGCTTGTCCGTTGATGTCGGTCAGCAGCAGCGCGGCGCTGTCCCCGCTGAAGGCGCGTAAGCCAAGCGCGCTGCCGGGCAGATAGCGCACGAGATAATAATCGCGGTTGGCTTGCAGCCCGCCCGTCACCCCGATCCGCCGCGTGAAGGCGCGATCCGCCGCCAACGCTTCGAGCAGATTGGCGGTGTGCAGCACGCCAATGGGGTTGCCGCCGATGATCACCGGAATCGCGCCGCGCAAGAACAGATGGCGCAAGATCGAGTCTGTCAAGCCGTCAAGTTCGCCCGCGCTGCCCGTGCTGTACTCGATGCCAATCAGCACCAGCGCGCCGGGCGGGAGCGCCTCAATCGCGGCGTACACCGCTGCCGCTGCGCCACCGGGCGCGAACGCCGTCGGAGGCAGCGTCCCGGCACGGAACGCGGGCATCAGGAAGGGCAGCACCACCGCCGCCGCCAAGATCGCCACGATGATGATGCGTTCGATGCTCATACCGAGTGTGCCGCGCGCCGTCACGCGCCGACGACGACGCGGGGCGGGCGTCGGTTCGGGTTCAGGGACGGCATCCCGTTCGACGAGCGCCGTCTCGGTGTCCTCCAAGCCCTCCATGTACGGCGAATCGTAGGTCAGTTCAATGGCGCTGAGTTTGCGCGGTTTGACGCCCGTCGCACCGTCGCGCGTTGCTGCCAACGACCGCAGCAGTAGCACGCCCCGCTCTTGTTCGGGCGTGAGGGCTGGTGCGCCCGTCAACGACGGCGCGATCAAGATCGACGTGGGCGCGGGCGGCAGCGCATCTGCCACGCCGGGCAAGAGCGCCATCAGCGGATCGTCGCCCGTCGCGGGCTTGTCCCCCGGAAGATTCTCGCCCAGATCGCGCAGTTTTTGCATCCGATCCGGCAGGTCTTCGACGGGCTTATCCTGCATCTGGCGCAAGAGCGCGCCCGCCGATACGTCCGTGACCGACGTTTGCAGTTGATTCAGCCAATCGATGTTGGCGGGCGCGATGTCCGACGGCGTGGTGACGCGGACGGCGGGCGCGTATTCATCGCCCAACACCTCGTCGAGGTCGATATCCGTGCGCGCCATCATCGAGGCGGTGTTGGCGCGGAGTTCGGGCGCTTCATCGGCTTGCAGCCCGGAGAGATACGCATCCAAATCGCGGATTGACGCATCACTGAGCAAATCCGCCTCGCTGAATGTGCCGTCGCCGCCCTCGTATTCGGGTTCATAAGCCGCTTCCAACGCCGCTTGATCGCCGCCGAACAGCACATCGAGATCATCCGGCAGTTCGTCCGCGATATCCGCTGTGCTATCGAGCGGCAGCGCGAACGCGGCGCGGGGTTCGTCATTGATAGCCGCGATTTCGGGTTCGAGATCGCTCAAGTCTTGCAGCCAAGCGGGGTCGTCGGTCGTCTGCGGCGCGGGCGGCTCGGCAAAGAAATCGAACGTTGTGGGTGCGCCATATGCGCTGTCGTCTGACATGGTGGGGAGCGCAGGCATTTGCGATTCGAACGCGATGGTCTCATCACCGACAGCATCATCCGCGATGGTCTCTGGCGACCCTGCCAGCGCCAGCATGTCCGGCTCGAACATGTTGGAACTGCTGTCCACTTCGGAGATGTCGTTCGTCAGCCAATCGACGGCGGGTTCGGCAGGAACTTCAACCTCATCCCCGAACGCATCCAGCATCCACGTCACATCTTCGTTTTCATCCGGCGGCGGACGCAGCGCGCCTGTGTCGATTTTGTCCACGTCGGACGGCGTGTAGGCAGGTGCATACCGTTCCCACGTCAGATCGTTCAGGGCAGGCAGTTCGTCTGCCAGCGACTCGGCTTCATTTTCGGCAGTTTGTTGGGCTTGCGCGCGCTCGAACAAGCTGAACAGATCGTCCGCGTCCGCGTCGCTATCCGTCGGCGCGGCAGCATCCGCATTGGTCGTGTAGCGTTCCGCGCGCCAATCGATTTCCGCGTCGCTATCCGTCGGCGCGGCGCGCATGAGCGATGCCACGTCCGTCGGTTGCCAATCGGGGTTGAAAGCGGCAATCTCGGCGTCGGTGTCGTCCGCGTCCGCATCGGTGGCGACCTCGGCGTCGTCGCTGTCGATATCGGAGTCGTGTCCGAACAAATCGTCGCGCAGCCAACTCATGTCGATATCGTCCGTCCGCTTCGGCAGGATCGACAAATCCGGCGTGGACAAATCCAGCGCCGCGCCCTCTTCCATCAACGATTCGACATCCAGCGACGAGTCGAGATCATCGGTGTCATAGTGCGCCTCACCGAACAGCGAGGGCTTACTCGGTGCATCGGCGCTCGGATCCGGCGTCTCGAAGATGATTTCGTTGTTCTGCAACGAGCGCGACCGAACGACGCTCTCCCAGTCCATCGGATCGGCGGGTGCGCTCGGCTCACGCCGGATTTCGTGTTCCAGATCGCCAAACAGGTCGTCATTCTCGGCGTCGAACAGCTCGAAGCCAAGATCGGGCATTTCGGGGGGCTGAAAGACGTCTTCGTCGCTCACATCGTCCAACGTCCACGCGCCGATCAACGAATTGTTGGTTGCAGCGGGCGATCCGGTAAGGTCGAGCTTGTCCAAGTCTAGCTCAGCGAACAGATCATCGTCATCGTCGCTGGCGGCGGGGAGATCGGGCGTCGGTTCGGGTTCGGGTTGATTGAAGCGCGTTAGCATCCCGGTCAAGCGCGAACGACTCTCGGTGACGGCGGCGGGCGGTTCGGGTTCAATTGTCCCCGCGCTCAAGAGCCAATCGAACGTCTCTTCTTCCGGTTCAGGGTCATTCAAGCCGGGAATGAGCGCCTCTTCGATTTCCGCGAAGACGAAATCGTCATCCGTGTCCGACGCGCGTGCTTCAGGCAGCATTCCGGTTGTGCCGACGGCGGAGCGGTCGAAGGCGGCGAAATCGAACGCCTCATCATCTAATTCGGGGACGGCGGCGGCGTCCTCCGTGCCAAAACCCCACGACTCCAAGTTTTCATCGAGTGTCGGCAGTTTTTGCGTCTGCTGTCCGGCACTTTGCACCGCGAAGCCGACGATATCTTCGAGTTCGCCCAGCCACGCCGACGCGCTGGCATCGAGTTCGCGCTGGTCGCTCTGCTGTTGATCCAGCATCCCTGTATCGGGCGAGATCGGGAACGCCGGTTCGTCATCGGGTTCGAGGGCGCGCGCCGCGTCCGGGTCAACCAACCAGTCGAACTCTGGCTCGGCGTCCAACAGAGCGGTTGCACCGCTTTGGGACGGTGGGGGCGGCTCGTCGCGGACGGGCGGCGGTTCGGGGGTGGGCTTGGGCGCAGGTGGCTGCTTGGCGAACTTGGGCGCGCCGGGGATCATCGAGCGCAGCATGGCGGTATCGAAGCGCGGCATGTCCGCGTTGTCGTAATCGTCGAACATGCCCGTGGCAGGCAAGTCCATCAGTGGCAGGTCATTGCCATAACGCGCATCGGATTCAGGCGAACCATCGTCCTGCGCGATATCCGCCAAAATCCGCGCCATATCCGGCGCATCGTCATCCCCGCTGCTGTCGCGCGCGGCGGGCGCAGCGTCGTAATCTTCGACGCCCGACACCATGCGCGCCATCAGATCGTCCATCGAGGGCGTTGGCTCGTGCGGGACGGACGCGCTCACGTTCGCGGCGGCGTTGATCATCCAGCCGAAATCGGGCAGTTCTTCGGTTTGCCCCCCGCGTGGACGCTCAACCGGCGGCGGCGCGCTCATGTCCGCGAATAGATCATCCTCAAGCGGTTCGAGCGCCGCCAATCCGCCCGTTGGCGGCACGGCGGGCGCATCCAACCCCGCCAACCACGGCGCGACATCATCCGGCATCGCTGCCACGGGCGGCGGGGTGGGCGGCAGCGCACCCGTGACCTTCGGCTTGCTGTCCATGAACCATTCCGGCGCTTCGCCCTCGTCGATCTCCTCCAAGCCCAAGAACCAATCCGGCAGTTGTCCCGTCTGCTTGAGCGCGGGATCGGCGTCGGCGGAGAAATCGGCGGAGAAATCCGGCACTTCTTCTTCGATATCGCGCGGGCGTGCCTTGTCTTTTTGCAGCGCCGACCATTGATCGAAGGTGTAGTTTAGATCAACTTTGTCGGGGAGCGCGTCGCCCTTCGCCAAGAATGCCGCCGACAGCGACCCGCTCTCGTCCACATATTCATCGCGCGCGGGCGCAGCGTCCGCGCCGCGCAGCCACGATGGAACATCATCGTCCGATGCCGGGGGCGGTGCGTCCGACGCTGCGTCCGACGGCTTACGCGGCGCTTTTTTCTTGCTCGCGTCGCCCTCGTCGTCTCGCAGCCAATCGGGCAGATCAGATGGCGTCTTGCTCATGACCACTCCCTATTCCCGGTAAGATAAATCTTGTCCGGTCAATACACGCACGCCCGCGACCACCGTTGCCAGCGCGATGCCGAGCAGCAAGCCGCGCGCGCCCGCGCTGACGGGGACGGCGAGCAGCCACGCGCGCAGTTGTGCCACCGCGCCGACTTCGGACAGCGGCAGCGCGCCGATCAACACAATCAACAGCGCGATGGTGAACAAGACCGCGCCCCATGTCACGCGGCGGCGCATCATACGATACGCGCCATAGACCAGTGCGAAGACCAACAGCGCCGCCAGCGCCGATTCAACGGATAACTGTGCCGATTCCAACAGCGCGCGATTGGCGGCGTCGCCATCGACCAGCCACAGCACGATCACCGCCAATAAGCTCGTCACCAGCGCCACACTATAGATGAAGCCGCGCCGCAGTCGCACAATGCGCACGACATGAATCAGGAATAAATTCAGCACGCCCAACAGCACGGCAAACGCCGCGATCATCACGGTCAGACGCAAGAAAGCGTTGGTCAAGATATCCAGTCTGGGTTCGTCGCGCCCTGCCAGCAGCCCAATCAGCATCAGCAACCCGACGCCGATAGCGATGGCGGACGCCGCGATATTGAATAAACGTCTCATCCGCCATCCTCCGTCGCTGCGGCTGTGACTTCGGGCGTCGCTTCAGCGCTCAGCCCGCCGTCTAGCGCCCCATCATCCCCCGACGACGAGACCGTCGCCTGTGCCAAGATACGCGCGATACCCTCAAAAACGGGCTGCCGGATTTGATTCACGACCGCGATCAACAGCGCCGCGATCAACAGCCAGCGCAGCACATCGGTCACGATCAGCGCCGCGCGCCGCCCTGTCTCGTCGGAACGCGAGTCTTTGCGGGCGGCGCTGACGCTCAAGTACGCGGGTGCAGCGAAAATTTCTTCGCCCAACAGCGCCTCATCCGCCATCGCATAGGCGACCGCCATCCCCGCCAACTGATCGCTGCCCGCAATCGTCATCTGCCGCCGCCGCTGTGCCGAGAATAAGATCAGCGCCAGTTCCGCGCCGAAACTGCCCGTTAGCACATTGCCCGCGACTTGTTCGTTGCCCGCCATAATCGTCAGCCCCGCCGCAAACGCGATGGGACGCCCCAATGTTGGCAGCCAGCGCACGCTTTTGCGCTCATAGCGATCCAAGCGTCCGCGCGCGACATAAGCGCGGCGCATCATCTGATAACCCAACGGGAGCGCACTGGCATCGCTCATCGTCAGCAGCGGCGCGACAGAACCCGTCGCCGCCCGTTCTGCCACGCGCGTGAACAGCACCGCGCTTGCCAGCGTCGCCGCCGTCTCGCCGCCGCCCAAGCCTGACGAACCCAACGAGACATGGATCGGGCGTCCCGCTTCAATCGCCATGCCGATCAAGCCCGGCACGGCGTCAATCGCAGGCAGCGCGCGCACGGCGAACGCCCGTCTGCCCGTTGCCGCCTGCCGCCGCCGCGCGAACTGCGTCAGGATCAGGCTTGATGCGCCCGCCGTCAGCACGATCAACAACGTCATGATTTGCGTAGTGCTGTCCAACACGTCCTCCCTACTTTTCCTCCCCCTCGCCGGTATGGAGAGGGGGTTGGGGGGTGAGGTCATTGCCCGATAATCGCGCGCGCAGTGTCGCCACGCCCGCTTGCGACTCTAACAGCCGCGCCCATGCCCCGATTTGCGCGCCGCCGCCCACCATGCCGAGCGCGGGCTGCGCGACCCATAACAGTTGTGCGCCGAGCGGCAGCAGCGGCTCGAAGGCGTCGAGCGCCGTCAAGAGCGCGCCGTCCCACCCACGCGCCCGCACATCCGCGACGACCGCATCGAGCCAACGCGCCGTATCATCCGCCGCGCGCTCATCCTGAGCATTCTTGTCATGAAATCTCATGAAAAAAGTATAGCACGGACAGGCGGCGCGCGAAACCAACCCGTACAGACGCAGGACGAATGGTCTAAGGGAGAATTTGAAAAGTCCAACCTTACTGAACCGTTCACCTCACCCCCCAACCCCCTCTCCACGTTGTGGAGAGGGGGAGTTTCCGCTTTGTGTTCCCCCTCTCCACGCAGTAGAGAGGGGGTCAGGGGGTGAGGTTCTTGAAAAGGTGTCCTCCCCCCAGCCATGCAATGGAGGGGGTTGGGGGGTGAGGTGAAGCGATCCAAACTCAGGTTATTCTATGTTCGGTCAGTATCTTTCCCCGATTGGCTTCAATCCAAACCATAGCACAATTGTCTTGAAAACCAACTGACCGAAGCCCTTTACAGCTTCCTGCGAACATTTGTCTCTATGCAAGCCCCGATCTCATGTTATGCTGTAATCATAGAACAAAAATGTTGAAAGCAAAACCAGATGAACCTGACCAGCGCGGCGAGTCGCGGGGGCGGCTTCGACGCGGCACAGTACAAACACGCTTTCCGGGCGGCGTGCGCGCGGCGCGGCGTCGATCCCGTGTATGGCGCAAGCGTGTATCAAGCCATCAACGCGCGCGCCGATCAGCTCAAAGCGGACAAGCGCCGCGCCATCCGCGCCGCGCGCGATCCGATGGACGGCGCATGGTGGCAGCAGCCCGAACTGTGGTTCGATCTGCCGCCGAATCGCAGCAACGTCGAACGGATCGTCTTTGAACATCTCTTTCATGTCGCGCTGATCATCGCGCTGTATCGCTTTCGGACGGAGGCGGCGCGCGCCTATGCCTAAAGATCAGATCGCCGCGATCATGACGCAGTTGCTCGCCGTCGTCCCCGAAAAATTGGACGAGGCGAAGTTGGGCGAGGTCGTGCGCGCGCTGATCTTACTTCGTCAACAGCGTGGCATGGACGATGAAAGCGAAATGGAGGTCGATGGGGATGAAGCACGCGAACGACTTGCACATCTCATCGCTCGCCTCGCTGAGTCCGGCGGCGCGCAACGCGATTCTGAATGAACTGACGGCGGCGGACGCGGCGGCGCTGCTGTACGACTGGCGCTTTTTGGCGCGCCCGGAACAACTGCCGCCGGACGGCAACTGGCGCATTTGGATCATCAACGCGGGACGCGGTGCGGGGAAAACTCGCGCCGGCGCGGAGTGGGTGCGGATGCTGGCGGAGACGGGCGCGGCGCGGCGGATCGCGCTGGTCGGGCGGACAATGACTGACGTGCGCGAGGTGATGCTCGACGGCGAATCGGGCTTGCTCTCGATCAGCCCGCCGTGGAATCGCCCGACGTATCAACCGTCGCGCCGGCGCTTGACATGGGCGAACGGCGCGGTGGCAGTGGCGTACAGCGGCGACAAGCCCGATCAACTGCGTGGGCCCCAGCATGACGCGGCATGGGCAGATGAGCTTGCGGCGTGGCGCTTCGACGCCAGTTGGCACAATCTGATGCTGGGCTTGCGCTTGGGAACGCAGCCGCGCGCCGTCGTCACGACCACGCCGCGCCCCACGCGCCTCATACGTCAATTGTTGTCCGATCCCGATGTGGTGGTCACGCACGGCACGACCTACGACAACGCCGCCAATCTTGCGCCGAGCGCGCTGGCAAGCCTGATCCGGCAGTACGGCGGGACGCGGTTGGGCGCGCAGGAACTCGAAGCGCGCTTGTTGGACGACGCAGCGGGCGCGTTGTGGCGGCGCGCGTGGTTCGAGGTGGACGGCTTTCGCGTGCGAGAACAGCCTACCCTTGTGCGCATCGTCGTCGCCGTCGATCCGGCGGTCACAGGCGGCGCGGACAGCGACGAGACGGGGATCATCGCGGCGGGCATTGGACAGGACGGTCACGGCTACGTGTTGGACGATGCGTCGTTGAAAGCGACGCCCGACGGGTGGGCGCGCGCGGCGTTGACGCTGTATCGGCGGCGCGGCGCGGACAAGCTGATCGCGGAGGCGAACAACGGCGGCGATCTGGTCGCGCACACGCTGGCAACGGTGGATCGGCGCGTTCCCGTGCAGCTCGTCCACGCCAGTCGCGGCAAAGCGGCGCGCGCCGAACCCATCGCGGCGCTCTACGAACAAGGGCGCGTGCATCATGTCGGGGCGTTCGCGGCGCTGGAAGATCAGATGTGTACGTGGACGCCGAAGGGTGGCGGCAGCCCGGATCGGGTCGATGCGCTGGTCTGGGCGCTGGCGGCGCTGCTGGTAGACGATGATGCGCTGGCGGCGGGCGCTGCGCCGCCCGGCGTGGGCGCGTGGCGCGGTTAATGACGAGGGGAAATATGATTTTGTGGAGTCGACTCATGAACGGACTGCGCGCCGGATGGACGGCGTATAATGGTGGCGGCGCGTACAATCCGGCGGCGTTGACGCCCAATGACCCCGCCGCGTGGGAATCACTCGCGGCGCGGCGCTTTCGCTACGCCCACTATGAACACTACTACCATAACACCGTCTATTCGTCGCTGGCATCCGGCGCGGCGGGGCATCGGACGCGCGAGAAGCTGTATAAGCACATCCGCGCGATTTACAACCCGGTCGCGCGCCAAAACGATCTGCTTGTGAGCCTCGTCTACGGCGGCGGCATCGATTTGGAACATTTGACGGGCGGCGCGATCCCGCTGGTGTACGACAACCGCGCGCTGACCGATGCGCTCCGGCATGTGTTCGTCGCGTCACGGTTTGGCGAACTCAAATCGCTGTATGTCCGGCTCGGCGCGCTGTACGGCGACGTGGCGCTGAAGGTGATCGATGAACCCGCACGCGAAAAAGTCCGGCTCGAAGTGCTGCATCCCCAGTCGATCCGCGCGGTAACACTCGATGCCGTCGGCAACGTGAAAGCCATCGCCATCGAATACGCCGACCGCGACGCTGACGGACGCCCCTACATTTACAGCGAACTGATCGACGGCGCGCGCTTTCAGACGTTCAAAGATGGGCAGCCGTTCGCCTACCAGACCGATTTGGATGGGCGTCCGGTCAGCGCGTGGGACAATCCGTATGGTTTCGTCCCCGTCGCGCTCGCGGGACACAAGGCGACGGGCGCGCGCTGGGCGATGAACGCCTTTGCGCACGCGCTGCGCAAGATCGATGAAATTAACGATCTCGCCAGCCTGATCAACGACCAGACGCGCAAATCGGTCAACACGCTCTGGTATTTCGCGGGCGTGCGCGCGCCGTCGGAGCTGAACGCCGCGACGGACGACCGCGACGCGCTGCCCGCCGTCTACGGACCCGCCGACAGCCACCCGCACGCGATGATCGCGGACGCGCCGATTGGCGACGCGCTGTCCGCCTTGCGCGAGATGCTGCAAGAATTGGAACGCGACATGCCCGAACTGGCATTGCAGCGCATCCGCGAACAAGGCGGGACGTTCAGCGCGCCGGGCGTGCGCGCGGCGTTCAGCGATGCCGTCGGGCGCATCCAAGAGGTGCGCGGCAACTACGATCATGCGCTGGTGCGCGCGCTGCAAATGGCGGTCAGCATCGGCGGGCTGCGCGGGTATGCGGGCTTCGGCGCGTTCGGGTTGGACAGCTATGCGCGCGGCGATATCGACGTGGTGGTGAAGGATCGCGCGGTGATTGGCGACAGCCTGAGCGTGACCGAGCGCCTGAGCGCATTGGCGCGCTTGAGCGAACAGCCGCCCGCGATTCAGCGGTTGATGCTGCGCGAATTGGACTACAGCGAACGCGAGATCGCGGCGGTGGTGGCGGATGGAGCGCCCTCAGAAACGGGGATTTAACGCCGAGATCGCAGCGCGGCAGCGAACACAGAGAGAAGGACGGCTCTCTGGCAGCGCGCCCGATAGTGTCGATACAAACTATTAGTCTGCCAAGAAAGCAGATAAAGCAACCTCACCCCCCCAGCCCTCTTCGGTACGGAGGGCGTCAGGGGGTGAGGTGGTACTTTTCAAACGGCTTCTAACCGAATAAATCAAATTTTTGTTTTTTGAGGACGCCCCACCCGAACCTGCGGATGGGGCGTTTTTGTTGCGCGGGAACAGGCGCTTTACGGGGCGGGTTCGCCCGCGTCCGCAATCGCATCGTTATCGTCGGGATCGAGCGCCAGCTTTTGAATGCCGAGCCGGCGCATCGCGTCGAGCAAATCTTGTTCGGTCAACGTGTCCAGCGGCTTTCCGGTGTCCTGTTCGATCCGGCTGACCTGATCACGTTGAATCTTGTAGGCGTTTGCCGCGCCCACCGCGCCGAACATTAGCAGCGCAGCGGAATCGAGCATCAGAAAGCGACCGAAGCGACCGCGCCGCCACAACCAGCGCCGCCGCATCCGACCGCGCCGAAGCCCACGCCCTAACAACCGTCGTCGAAACATCGTTGGTTCCTCCACAAAGCGACTGATTTTGATCATCAGTCTAACGGGCATCTGTTGGCTGTTCATGATGCGTCTGTTTCCAGTTTGTAAAATGCCGCTATGAACCAGAAAGGCAAATGAATGCACGAATCGTCGCCGCACGACCCCAACCAAGACGCCGCCGTTGCAGCAGAGCATGTCTTGGCGTCCGTCGCGGAATCGATGGCAGCCAACGCGGGCGATATTGCGATCCTGAACGCGCAGATCAGCGAACTGCAAGCGCTGTTAGCAGGCGAACGCGCCGCGATCCGCCACGACCAGCGCGAGTCGCTCGTCCGTGCCGCCGCGCTCCAATTGCGCGCCGCTGATCCGGCGGACGTGATCGCATGGGCAGAGCGCGACGCCCCCGACGCGCTGGCGGCGCTCGTGGACGCGGACGGGAGCGCGCAACCGGACGCAGCGCGGTCGTTGGTCGAGGCGTGCCGCACCGCGCGTCCCCACTATTTTCGGTCGAGTGCGCCGGGTGTGCCGTCTAATGCGGGCGCGTTCCCGCCGCCGACCGACCGCGAGACGCTGGAACGCGCGCTCAACGGGCGGCGCTTGTTCTCGCTGTAGACCGCCCGCCGCAACATTCACAATGTTGGTGTTGGGGCGCGCCGCTGGCACGCCCGCATGATGAAAGACGAAAGGATCGCATATGGCAGACCTGACCCTCACGGCGGCGCAAATCGCGCCGATCTACCCGCAGAACGCCGAGATTTTCGATTATCTGGCAGCAGAATCCATCACCAAAGGGCAAGCCGTCTATTTCACGGCGGCGGGCAAAGTCGGCGTCGCGGATGCCAACGCAGCGGGCAAGCAGCAGTTTCGCGGCATCGCCCTCAACACGGCGGGCGCGGGGCAAGCCGTCAGCGTGCTTCAGCGCGGTCATGTCTACGGCTTCGCGGTATCGAGCCTGAACGCCGATGCCTATGCGTATCTGAGCGATACCGTGGGCGCGCTGGCGGACGCCGCCGGAACGCTGACCGTGCGCGCGGGGCGCGTGGTCGCGCTGCCGGACAGCGCCGGGACGAAGGCGCTTTACATCGATGTTAAGTGGATCGATACATGGGCGTAGGGCAAACTCACCTCACCCCGACCCGCTCGCCACGCAGTGGCGAAGGAGTTAGGGGGTGGGGTAGAATGATACATTGTAGCTGCGTGCGTTTGCCCTATACATGGGCGTAGCCATTTGCAGGATAGCCTTGACGCTTTGATGGCACGACTTTCTAGTGGGCGCTTACGGTCGTACTGACGATTAGCTTCCATTGATTAAAGGAAAACACAATGTCCAGTGTCCATGTCACCCCCAACACGACCCCAACGATCACGGCGGGAGCATATAGCAGCGGCGATGCACTCGGCGGCAAGCTCACGTTCATGCTTGGCTCGTTGAGCAGCGGCGTGATTCAATCGCTGCGGCTCGTCGATTTGGCGAAGCAGAACGCCGAAATCGATCTCGTGCTGTTCGGCGCGGACTTCAGCGCGACGGCAGACAACGCCGTTTTCGACCCATCGGATGCTGATCTCGCCAACTGTCTCGGCGCGATCAAGATCGCCAACAGCAGCTACGCGAGTTTCAATGACAGCGCGCTCGCCAGCGTCTACGGGATTGGATTAACGTTTCAGACCGGTTCCGCGATCTATGGACAGTTGGTCGTGCGTGGGACACCGACGTATGCCAGCACGAGCGATATCAGCTTGCAAATCGGAATTTTGTTGGGATGATGGCGAATAACCTCATCACAGGCGTGTTTCGGACGCTGCTCTCCAAACGCGCTGACGGCGGGCTGTATCTCGACCGCTTCACGGGCAGCGCCGACCCACTGACGACGGGCAGCGGGCGCACGGTCACCGGCTCGCGCTGGAAACTACTCGATGGCTATCTGCGCGGTGGAACGCAAGTCGCGTCCGTCGCGTGGGG
>DAOTUQ010000053.1:0-64069 GCA_034437055.1 Anaerolineae bacterium | reverse complement strand
CGGGTCGTCCATGTCGCCAAAACACGCTTCCAGACTTGCGAACGGCTGCTCGTTCATCGCTCACCCTTTTTGGGCAGCGATTATCCCTCTCCACTCATTTTGATGCGATAGCGCTGCCCACAGCAATTGGCGCTATTGTGAACCCCTTCACCCATGCGTTATAATTTCAATTCTTCTTATCCAAGCGGTAGAGAGTAACCCCTAAACTCATGGCAAGACGACCTTCTGTGTATCCCTTCACCGCCATTGTCGGTCAAGACAAGATGAAGCTGGCGTTGATCCTCAACGCGGTCGAGATGCGCATCGGCGGCGTGCTGATTCGCGGCGAACGCGGCACGGGCAAATCGACGGCGGCGCGCGCGTTGGCGGCGCTGCTGCCCGAAATCGAGGTGTTTGCGGAGTCGCCGTTCAACGACGATCCGAGCCGCCCCGATAGCTGGTCGGACATCATCCGCGACCGCAGCGAACGCGGCGAGACGCTGCCATTGGCGCAGCGGCGCGTCCCGTTCATCGATCTGCCCGTCAGCGCGACTGAAGATCGCGTCGTCGGCACGCTCGATATCGAAAAAGCGATCCAAAAAGGCGAACGCCACTTCGATCCCGGCGTCCTGGCGGCAGCCAATCGCGGCATTCTGTACATTGATGAAGTCAACCTGCTCGATGATCACGTCGTCGATCTGCTGCTGGACTCGGCGGCGATGGGTGTGAACGTGGTCGAGCGCGAGGGCATCAGCTTCTCGCATCCGGCGCGCTTCATCCTCGTTGGCACGATGAATCCCGAAGAAGGCGACTTGCGCCCGCAGTTGCTCGACCGTTTCGCGCTGTCCGTCGAGATTAAGGGCATCCAAGAGGCGGGCGAACGCATGGAAATCATCGAACGCCACATCGCTTACGAGACTGACCCAGAAGGCTTCCGCGCGGCGTGGGCGACCACCGAGAAAGACCTCGCAGACCGTATCGCCGCCGGACGCGAAATTGTGGAAGCGGTCGAGTACAGCCGCCGCGATCTGTATACGATTGCATCGCTGACGAGTACATTGAAGATCGACGGACACCGCGCTGATATGGTCGTGCTGAAAGCCGCGCGCGCCAATGCCGCGTTCGAGGGGCGCCATGCGATCACGCAGCACGATATCCTGTTGGCGATGGAACTGACCATCCCGCATCGGCTCAAGCGGGGTCCCTTCGCGGATGCTCAGATGAGCATGACGCAAATCGAAAAGCAGATGGATCAGATCGAAAGCCAGTGGGGCGAGGGCGACGACAGCGCCGATCCTTCCGATGAGGGACAGCAAGAGTCGGTCAAAAAAAAAGCCCAGCTCTAGCCAGTGAAGCCAGCGAACAAACGCCGGATTTCGGTCAGACCGATCCCACGCCGCAAAACGTATTCGATAACCGCGATGCGTATTGGTGGGACGGCGGCAAAAAGGTCGAAACCGGCGTCGAGTTCGCTCCCCGTAAGCTGCAAACCAACGTCGATAACATGATGCGCAAGCAAGCCGGGCGGCGCAGTCGCACGCGCACAGATCGCAAGCGCGGACGCTATATCCAAGCACGCCCTGCCAACGGACGCACCGACGATATCGCCTTCGATGCGACCTTGCGCGCCGCCGCGCCATTTCAGCGCGCGCGTGAACGCCAAAAAGCCGAGAGCGGCATGGCATACGCGCTGCAAAAATCCGACTTGCAGCGCAAAATCCGCGTGCGCCGGACTGCGAACTTGATTTTGTTCGTGGTCGATGCGTCGTGGAGCATGGCGGTCAGCGAACGCATGACGGCGACGAAAGGCGCGATCATGTCGCTGTTGACGGATGCGTATCAGCGTCGGGATCGCGTCGGCTTGGTCGTGTTCCAGAAGGATCGCGCGGTCATGGTCTTGCCGCCGACCAACAGCGTCGTGCTGGCGAAACAAGCGCTCACGACCATCCCCGTCGGCGGCAAAACGCCGCTGTCGGCGGGTTTGCTCTTGTCCTATGAGACGATCCGGCGCGAGAAGATGCTCCATCCCGAAGTCATTCCGCTGATGATCCTGATGACCGACGGCGCGGGAAATGTCAGCATCGGCAGCGAACCGCCGCAAGAAGAAGCGCACCGCATCGCCAACTTGATCAAGATGGAACACATCAAGACGGTGACGATCAATATGGAACACGTCGCCTTTGATCAGGGCTTGGCTGCCAAATTGGCGGAGCAGTTGGGGGGTCCCTGCTATTCGTTGGCACAGATGCGCGCGGAAACGCTGTTGCAGACGGTACGCAGCGAGATGGATACGCTGCGTTGAATGCGGCGCGTTAACCGCACCCCCCGATCCCCTCTCTACGCAGTGGCTGAGGGGAGGACATGTTTGGTTTTCTCCCTGATTCACCGCACCCCCCAGCCCCCTCTCCACTGCGTGGAGAGGGGGCTGGGGGGTGCGGTTCTTGAAAAGGTGTCCATGACGCAGAAACCGACCTACGGCGAACTGGCGCGCTTGTTCATCCGTATGAGCTTGACGGCATTCGGGGGACCCGCTGCGCATCTGGCGATGGGTCAAGATGAGATCGTGCGGCGGCGCGGCTGGCTCACGCGCGAGGAATATCTCGACTTGATGGCGGCGACCAATCTCATTCCGGGTCCGAACTCCACCGAGACGATGATTCACGTCGGCTACAAGATGCGCGGCATTCCCGGCGCGCTTCTGACGGGCGCGTGCTTCATCATCCCGGCGGCGGTCGTCTCGCTGATCTTGGCGATCCTATACGTGAACGGCGGTGGATTGCCCCAGGTGCAATCGCTGTTGTGGGGCATTCAACCCGTGATCGTGGCGATCATCATCGTGGCAGCGTGGCGGCTCGCGCCGGGCGCGCTGAAAACGCGCGAATTGCGTGTACTATTCGTCGCGGCGCTGGTGGTCGAGGTGACGCGCACGCTGCCCGAAGCCGTCGTGATCATCGGCGCGGGGCTGCTGTTCGCGCTGTGGCGGACGGCGCGCACGGGGACAAATATCGCCATGATCGCCTTGTTGCCCGCCGTACTGACGCCGATGGCGCAGACGGTGATCAACTTGGGCGAGACAGCGCGGGCGTCGGCGCTCGATTTGTTCTGGTACTTCCTCAAGATCGGCTCGGTCTTGTTCGGCAGCGGCTACGTGTTGGTGACGTATATCCAGACCGACTTGGTGGATACCTTCGGCTGGCTGACGGCGCGCGAACTGCTCGACTCGGTGGCGATTGGACAGTTCACGCCGGGTCCCGTGCTGACGACCACGACGGTCGTGGGCTACATCATCGCGGGGCTGCCGGGCGCGCTGACGGCGACATTGGGCATCTTTTTGCCGTCATTCGTATTGGTGATCTTGACCGCGCCCCTGATCCCGCGAATGCGTCGGAGCAAATTCTTGAGCGCGTTCTTGGACGGCGCGAACACCGCTGTCTTGGCGGCGATTGTCGTAACCGCGTTCACCTTGGCGCTGGTCGCGCTGCGTCCGCTGGCGACGTCCGCGCCGGACAGCATCGCGGGCGTGAGCGCGCTGGCGGTCGTGCTGCTGGCGGCGTCGATTGTGGGGTTGATGCGCTTCAAGCTCAACGCGACCATTCTACTGGTGGTCGGCGCGGTGGCGGGGCTGATTTATGCTATGCTCGTGACGTAATGGCAGGTAAAATCATGCGCGATACGATCCATGTACCGGTGGAGTATTTTTCGGGACTGATATTGGCTATCCGTATTACGTCGCCTTGCCCGCCGAAATCGTGACGGTGACCGACGGAAAAATGCGACATGCGCTGATGAAGAACATTCACACGAGGATTGCCCCATCGCTTGAGGGCGAAGATACCGTATCAATCTACGATCTCACGCCGAATCCGCGCATGATCAGCGCGCCGCTTTGAAAAAAACATTGAAATCGTTCACGGATCGGGCTTGCCCCGTCCGCTAAAAGTGGAAAGTCCCATGACCAAATCGAGTTTGAGCATCTTCCCCGCCCAAGCGCCCGTCCAGCAAGCCGCGTTCGATCTGCACGCTGTGCTGTTCGCTGCGCTGCGCGCCGCCGGACACACGCCGCAGACGGGCGATGTCCTCGCGGTATCGAGCAAGTACGCCGCGATCAGCGAAGGGCGCGTTGTGCGCCTCGATGAAATCGAGATCACACCGCGCGCCGAAGCCCTCGCCGCGCGCTACCAAATGAACCCGCGCATTGCGGCGCTGGTGGTGTCGCACGCCGATCATGTTTTCGGCGGCATTACTGGCTTTTTGCTGACGCACAAAGACGGCATCGTCTCGCCCAATGCGGGCATCGACCGCTCGAATATTCCCAACGGCTACGCGGTGCTGTTCCCGCGCGATCCGTATGCGACGGCGGCGCGCATCGCGGCGGCGATCAACGAACATTATGGCGTGCGCGTCGGCGTCATTCTCACGGATAGCTGGCTGATGCCGGGACGACTCGGCACGACCGGAGTCGCGCTGGCGACGGCGGGTTTCATGCCCGTCCAAGATGAACGCGGGCTGCTCGATCTGTTTGGCAATGTCATGCAGGTAACGCGGCGCGGCGTCGCGGATACGATCTGCGCCGCCGCCCAATTGGTGATGGGCGAACGCGACGAAGCCACGCCGTTCGCGCTCGTGCGTGGCGCGGAAATCACGCTGACGGACGCGCCGATCACCCAAGCGGACGTGGCAATTGACTGGCACGATTGCATTTACATCCAATCACTGACGGATGGTTTACTGGAGGAATCGGACAATGAATAAGTGGTCACAGTTTTGTAGGGGCATGGCGCGCCATAGCCTGACATGGCTTCTCATCGTGGCATTGAGCGGGATCGCGTTCGCACAGGGCGACCTGCCGCTCGCGCCCATCGTCAACGATGAAGGCGGCGTGGTCGCTGTCACAGGGACATTGAGCTACACCAGTCTGCTGTTCACAATGGGGGTCGCCCAACCCGTGATCATCCTCGAAGATCAAGCGGGCTTTGTGGATCGCAATCTCGGCTTTCTCATGCCCTCCGCATCGCAGACGCTGGCGCAGTTGACCAGCAATTTCTACGAGTCGCCCGTGACCTACAGCCTCGCGCTGCCGATTCAGCCGCAAGGCTCGCTGCGCGACGTGGACAACGATGGCGCGACGGATACAGGCGTGCAGGTTTATGCCGTCGCCTATTGGAACAACGTGTTTGGCGATCCGTATCTTGAACGGCGCGATTTGTACGGCGGCGGCTGGTCTACTGCCTATGTTTCGACCGAAGTCAGCGGCGCACAAGCCACGCTCTACGAAATCACGGGCGGCAAGCTGATCATCTACGCGCCGGACGCTGCACAGGGCTTCCCGGCGGACTTTGGAGTCGATGGCTTGCTGTTCACCGACGACGATCCGATTGTCGGCGTGCCAGCGGGCTGGACGGTCGTCGATTTGGACGCTGAACCGTTCAGCTTCGACCGTTCCAGCAATCCCGTGATCGATTTGATCGAGCCAGATTCGACGGCGCTGGACGATTTCTCGGCATTAAGCTATACCGCCGCTTTCGATGCGATGCTGAATCTGTTCAAGCGCGAATATGCCTTCACCCCATTGAAGGGCATCGACTGGGCGGCGCTCTCAACCGAATTCCGTCCACGTTTCGAGCGCGCCGACGCCGAAAACTTCCCCGAAGAATACCAATTGGCGCTGCGCGATTTTCTCTGGCGCATCCCCGATGGGCATGTGGCGGTCTATCCGTTGAGCGATGCGATCTACAACGATCTGATCGCGCGCATTGGCGGCGGTCTGGGCATGGCGATCCGCGAATTGAGCGACGGGCGCACGATTGCGACCTTCATCACGCCGGGCAGAGAAGCCGATAATGCTGGCATCACGGTTGGCGCGGAAATTGTTGCGCTGGCGGGCGTGCCGATTGCCGATTGGATCGGCGCGAACGTTCCAGTTACGTCGCCATTCAGCACCGATCATGTGCGCCGCTTGCAGCAGCAGATTTACGCCGTCCGCTTTCCCGTGGGGATGGATGTGGAGGTCACGTTTATCAGCGACGGGCGCGAGGTCACAACGACGCTGACGGCGGATTTCGAGTTCGAGAGCTACGATTTCGCCAACGCGAGTGCCGCCACCGATGGTTATGAACTGCCCGTCGAGTTTGAACTGCTCGACAATGGCTTCGTCGTGGCGCGCGTGTGGAGCTTCTTCGACAACGATCTGCTGACGATCCAACTGTGGGAGCGCATGATCGCCGCCGTGAAGAACAATGACGCGCGCGGGCTGATCATCGATATGCGCGTCAACGGCGGCGGCAGCGGCTTCTTGGCGGATCAGATGGCGGCATACTTCTTCGATGAGGAACTGGTGTTGGGCGGCACGGCGCGCTATGACGACAGCACGGGGACATTCTTCCTCGATACCAACCGCTTGCAGAAGTTCTATCCGCCGCCGGAAGAACTCCGCTATGACGGGTCGGTCGCCGTCTTGGTCGGCGCAAACTGTGCCAGCGCGTGCGAGTTCTTCGCCTATGATATGTCTTTGGAAGGGCGCGCGATCATCGTGGGCGAAACGCCGACGGCGGGGATGGGCGGCGGCATCACCGACTTTGCCATGCCGGATGATCTGTTCGTCCGCTTCACCGTTGGGCGCGCGGTCGATGCCGATGGCAACATCCACATCGAGGGCATCGGCGTCGTGCCAGATATCGTCGTCCCCGTGACCGAAGAATCGGTCTTGGATGGCGCGGATACCGTGCTGAACGCGGCAATCGAGGCGTTGGGCGGGTAGGGACGTCGGTGGCAGGACTGACGGTAAAGGACTGAGGACGGCGTAGGGGCGTTCCGCTGGGACGCCCGCAAACACGCTCATGTATGGGTATGGTGTGCCATGCCTATGAAGCGGCGGGCGTCCTTACGCCGTCCTCAGTCCTGCCCTTAAGGCTGCAACCAAATCTTCGCCGTTGATGCGCCGTCGATCAATGCCTCGAAGCACGCTGCGCCGCGTTCCAAAGGTTCGATCAGCGTCCACGCGATGGGCAAGCCAAGCCGTCCCTCTGCCAGCGCGTGCAGTGCGTCCGCGAAATCGAGCGCGGTATAGGCGAACGAGCCAACGGATTCGATCTCGCGGCGGATCAGGTCGTTCACGTCCAGCGTGGCGTTGGCATCGTGCAAGCCGACCCATACGACGCGCCCGCCAGAGCGCGTCGCCGCCACACAGCCTGCGCGTACCGCTGGCACGCCGACCGCATCGATAGCAATATCGACGCTTTTGCGGATGTCGTCCAACGCCACTGGAGTCGCGCCGAGCGATGCCGCCATTTCGAGACGGCGCGGATTGGTATCGGCAGCGTAAATCGTCTTGCTACCGCGATCCTTCAACGCTTGGATCGTCAGCAAGCCGATGGGACCCGCGCCCACGACCAACGCGGCGCGCTCGGGCGTCGGCTGTGCCAGCTTGGCGGCGCGCAAGGCGCACGCGGCGGGTTCGACCAGCGCGCCCGTCGTCAGCGGCATGTCCGCTGGCAGCGCATGGAGGGTGGACGCGCGCACGGCGACGTATTCGGCGTTACTGCCCGGCAGCGAGGCGCTCAACAGCTTGCGATCTGGACATAAATTTTGGCGTCCGGCGAGGCAGTAGGCGCATTGTCCGCACGACAGCAGCGGATTGGCGGTCACTTCCATCTCGACGCGCAGATCGCTGCGGGTTACAGCGCTCCCAATGGCTTCAATCCACCCGCTGAACTCGTGACCCATGATCAACGGCGGCTTGCGCAGCGCGTTCTTGCCGACATAGCCGCTGAGTTCTGAGCCGCAGATGCCCGAATAGGCGACGCGAATCAGCACCTCGTCCGGCTGGATCGTCGGCACGGGAATGTCTCGCATTGGCATGGCGTGGGGTGCTTCATAAACTAAGGCGCGCATAAAGTGTCCTCGTGATGGTGCAAAAATAAGATTTAATCGAATGGGGTTCGCGGCAGTGTTGCGTAAATCAACGTAAGATCGACCGTTTTTCCGAGCGTGGGCGATTCAAATGTTTCTTCCCCTGTAAATTTGCCATGTAAGGCGTATTTGCCATCTTTGTGGATATAAACTTCGGTTACTTCGCTGTCGGGATATACGAGCCAATATTCTGGTACGCCATACTGCCCATACAGTCGGAACTTCTCAATTTGATCGCGCCGACGGCTGCTCGGCGAAATGATTTCGACGATCAGATTAGGCACACCCTCGATATAGGTGTTGAGATCGCGGGCAGGGTTGTCCGCAGCGATCCAAAATAAATCGGGTTCGGGCGTGTTTTTTTCGTCAAACTTGACCCCAAGTGGAGCAATAAAAACTTCACCATCGGCTTTCAATTGGTTCAAGACGCCTTCATAACGTGAAACCAAGCGTTGATGTTTTGACGATGCGCCACCTGCCACGATCAATTCTCCTTCGATGAGTTCAACATAACCACCCGTATCCTCGTGGTCGAGCCAATCTTGGATCGTCTTGGTGCCGACGGGGCGCGTCACTTCGGGATGCGCGATCATGGTTCGGTTCCTTCACGCTGACTTTATAACCCTAATCATACCCCGATTCGCGGCGAACGTGCTATCATCACGTATATTTTTCGTAATCTACACCGTGAGGAAAGCTGATGCGGCGTCGATCCATGTTCGGTTTCATCGTCCTGAATGTCTTGGTGTCGCTGGCAGTCGTGCTGGTGGTCGTCAATGTCGTGAATCGCGGCGGCGGCGAGAGCGGCGTCGCACAGCAGATCGTCATCACCGTCCCCGTCTTGATCACGTCAACGCTTGATCCGCTGGCGACCACGCCCTATCTGATCATCACCGCGACGCCGCGTCCGGGCGAAGCGGCGCAGATCGATATTCCGCCCGGCGTGGTCGATGATCCGACCGCTGCTGCCGCGACCGTGATTGGTAATTTGACCGCCGCCGTCGCACCCACGATTGATCCGGCGATTCTCAGCGCGGGCGGCGACGAACTGGCGACGACCGTCACGGCGCTGCCGCCCAACTGCGTACTGTACGCGCTCAAAGACGGTGATTTTCCCGGCTTGATTGCAGATGAATACAGTATCAGCGTCGATGACCTGCTGGCGGTCAACAACTTGACCGAAGATGACGCCGCCTTCTTACAAATCGGACAAGTCTTGATCGTGCCGCTGGAGGGCTGCCCGTTGTTGGCGGCGCGCGTCGCAGCGACGGCGGCGGTCGAGACGGCATTCGCGCTCACACCAACCGATACGCAGACCGTGACCGGAACGCCGCCGACGGCGACGATTACACCGTCACAGTCGCCCACATCGACCCAAACGCTGACGCCCTCGTTGACGCCCACGATCAGCACCACGCCGACGATCAGCCCCACACCGACGCTCTCCCCCACGCCGACGCTCTCCCCCACGCCAACAGCGACGCCCACGCCCACGCTGCCCCCGACGGCGGTCAACTCACAGATGCAGATCGTCCAAGTCGCCAGCGCGGGCAATGTGACCGCCGAATACGTCGCCATCCGCAACAATGGGCAGACGGTCGATCTCGATGGCTGGACGCTGCGCGATTTGGAGGGCAATACATATCTATTCACCGGGCAACTGCTGGTGTTTGGCAACGGCGAAGTCCGCGTCTATACGGGCGTCGGCGGCGATACGCCGATTGTGCGCTATTGGGGCTTAGAGCGCGCGATCTGGTCGTCGGGCGATAATGTCATCCTCAGCGACCGCAACGGGAATGCCCAAGCGACCTTCAGCGTGCCGTAGTCAGAATCGACTCCCGCTTGGAACCCCCAATCCTTGTGATTGGGGTTTTGGTATCTGGACATAAAATAAAATAAGGTTGAACTCATCGTAGATGGCTTGAAACTCATGATCCGTTTGATGCGGCGTTGGGGATGGATGGTTGGGCTGGTGGTCGGCGTGTGTTCTGGTGAGATCGCGCTGTTATTGGCGCTTGTCCCCAGCCTCCGACTGGGCGACACGATGGCGGGGCTGCTGATTTATCTTGGGATCAATCTGTTCATCATAACTATCGTCTTTTTAAGTTATCATCGGACGATAGCGGGGCGTGAAACGGTCTTGCGTACCGATAAAGTAAGGGTAGAGGCGCTCAAAGAACGGCTTGAGCAGCAAACCGATTTGTTCAACCGGGCGATGAATGCTGCGCCCGATCTGATTTCGATGAACAATCGCGCGGGCGAGATTTTGTTTATCAACGAGGCGGCGCTGGCGTTCACCAACTTGCGCCCTGATCAGGTGATCGGCAAGCGGTGGCGCGATCTCAATCTGAACGCAGCGATCATGCAGCGCGAGGAATCGTTGTTGGAGCAGACGTTTCAAACGGGACAGCGCACCCACTACCAGGCACTGCAACTTTCAACGCCGTCGGGGACGCGCGACTTCGAAGTGACGTTCACCCCCATCCGCGACAACACCGAACAAGTCAGCGCGGTACTTGCGGTCGCACAGGATATCACCGAACGCAACCGGACGGCAGCGTCGCTGATAGCAAGTGAGGAACGCTACCGCATCATCACCGAGTTGATCTCGAATTACGCCTATTCTTACTTGGTCAAACCCGATGGGAACATCGTCGGGGAGTGGATTACGAATGCGGCGTTTAGGCGCTTGACGGGTTATACGACCGCTGAAGTCGATGCAAAAGGTACCTACGCGCTCTATCATGCCGACGATCAGGCAATGGTGGAGCGGGATGTACAGGCAGTGGTTGCGGGCGAGACGCAGACCAATGATTATCGGATCGTGACCAAAACAGGCGAACTGCGCTGGCTGCGTATCTTTCGCAGTCCGGTCTATGATGAGGTGGCGGGCAGAGTCACGCGCTATTTCGGGGTCGCACAGGATATCACCGAACGCAAACAAGCCGAGTCGGCGCTGATTGCCAGCGAAGAACGCTACCGCATCATCACCGAGTTGATCTCGAATTACGCCTATTCGTACCTTGTCAAACCGGATGGGAACACCGTCAGGGAGTGGCTTACGGAGGCGGCGTTCACGCGCGTCACCGGCTACACGCCCGCTGAAGTCGATGCGAAAGGCACTGGCTTGCTCTATCACCCGGACGATCTGGAGGTCGTCGAGCGTGACATGAATAAGGTGATCGCTGGCGAATCACTGACCAATGATTATCGAATCGTGACCAAAACAGGCGAACTGCGCTGGCTGCGCATCTTTCGCCGTCCGGTTTATGATGAGATACAGGGGCGGGTGATCCGCTATTTCGGCGTGGCGCAAGATATCACCGGGAAGAAGCGCGCCGATGAACAACGGCTGCGCTTGGCAATCGAGCGCGAACGGCTGACGGTCATTCATCGCTTTGTTGGCGCGTTCTCGCATTACTTTCGCAATCAATTATCGAACATTGAGAGCAGTCGCTACTTGATCGAGCGCACAAGCGCCAATGCGGGTATCGCCGACTTGCCGCGCCGCCTCAATGTGATCCACGAGTGCATCATCAACATGCGCGATCAGCTTGACAATTTGAATGTCATCTCATCCATGGCGCTCACGACGCCCGTTGCCTGTAAAATCAACGTTGTGGTCACGTTTGTGATGAACGAGTTCACGGAAATCACCGCAGAGAAAAAGCTGAGTTTAAATCTGCACGCGGGGGAGGGGCTGCCCTTGGTTTGGGCGTCTGCCAACGATCTCCAATTGGCGCTCCGTCACCTGATCGCCAACGCCATCAACTATACGCCGTCGGGGGGTGTGATCGATATCCGCACGTATTTGCATCAAAAGAATCCGTGTGTCGAGGTGCGCGATACCGGCGTGGGCATCGCGGCGGATCAGCGCGATTCGATCTTCGATCTGTTCTATAAAGGCGATCCAGCGATGAATATCCAGCAAGGCGGCGTCGGTTTAGGCTTATCGATTGTGCGCATGGTGGCAGAAACCTATGGGGGGCGCGTGACCATGCAGAGTGAAGTCGGACAGGGCAGCACCTTCACGCTCGAACTGCTCGATGCGGAAGGACTGTGATATGCGACGACTGCTGATCGTGTGCGTGCTGGGGATGGTGCTGGTAACGGTAGGCGCGCAGACGACGCCCGTCCCGCCGCTGATCCCGGTGCTGACGCCTGCGCCCGCACAGACGGCGCTGCCATCCACCGAAGCGGAACAAGCCGCCTGCGCGCTGCCCGCCGGATTTGTGCCACATGTGGTACAAATGGGCGACACACTCCCTATGCTGCTTGCGCCTGCGTCGGTGTGGACAGCGTGGCAGATTGCGGCACTCAACTGTTTGGACGATACCGACGCCTTACCCGTTGGCGCGCTCATCTTCCTGCCCGACGCGCCGCCAACGGAGCGCATCGCTTGTCCGACCGTGCGCCTCGGCGTGTATAGTGGCAATGCGGATCGCTTGCCGTGTTTGGAGACGCCGCCGCTCGCCCGTTTGGTCGTTTGGCAGCCATTTGAGGGCGGACTGATGCTGTGGTTTGCGGACACGCGCCAGATTTACGCGCTGCTCCCCGACGGCGACGGCGCGCTGTTCGCGGATAATTATGTCGAAGGGCAAGCGGAGTCCACGCTTACACCGCCCGATGGCTTCTTCGCACCGGAACGCGGCTTCCGCGTGGTATGGGACGCACTCGGCGGCGCGGCATCGGGTTTAGGTTGGGCGCTGGCACGCGAAACGGGCTACGACGCGCTGACGCAGCCCGCCGGACGTACCTCGTTCACAATGTACATCTACTTGTCGGAACGCTTGTTAGTGGTCACAGCCCATCCCGATCTCGGTGGGCGACTATTTTGGAGTGATGTGACGCCCGCTTCGTAATGGCGTGTCCGCGCTACCCGCGATTGAGCGCGGTCACGACGATGGCTACCAACCCGCCGACGAAGGTCAAAATCATCAGCGTGGCAAGGATGAGGAACAATACAGACGGACGGCGCGCGTTCGATTTGCGCATGATAGCCCCTCGATTGTGCGTTAGACATGAGAGCGATTGTAACGCGGACGCGGGGGCGGCATCCATGTGAGGAAACTTGCACAAAGTGCGCGCTACGTCACTCCAATGAGCGTGTGTACTGATCGGCGTCGGGAATCGGCTGTCCTTCATAGGCGCGGATGCTCGACTCGTGGGCGATGCCGCGTTGGGTCAAGGAGACGCGCCAGCACGACCACGCCCGCTGCGTGCATTATTATCCCACGCGGACGCCCCTACTTTGTTTTCGGAAAGCCAGCATCGCATTCATTGCGCTGCTGGCTTGGTGTCAGCAAATCACAATCCTTGCGATGTTACGATGACCCCATTCTCCGATTATACTTAGACATAATGCTGTTATTTTTATGATGGGACTGCCTCATCGCATAGGACATCGAAACATGGCGTTTGACATATCGTGGTATCTTGACCAGCGCATTCTCGCTCTGAATCTCAGTGGCAATCTCACATTCGAGGAATTGGACGTTGTGACCGCACGGATGCAAGAAGTCTATCTGAAGCGCAGCGCCCCAATTCACACCTTGATCGATCTGCGCCAAGTCGAACAATATCCACAACTCAATATCAAGCAACTGGTTAAACATTTCAAGCCGGTTGCCCCTGACGACACGTCATGGATCATCATCATCACATCCAATAAGATGCTGCGTTTCTTGGCGTCCATGTTCTTCCAAATCAATCCGCGTAAGTTCCACGCCGTCGATACCATTGACGCGGCAATGTCGTTTTTACTCGCGCGCGATGGCACACTCGATGGGGCGCTGCTGACGGCGCTGATTACGCCGAGTTAATCGCCGCGCGGCATCAAGCCGTCTCTGATCCTCGTGTATAATGGGGCTATCGAACTCATCGGCACGAAAGCGAAACGATGCCCTATACACTCGAATGGCTGGTTGAACGACGCCTGCTTTTACACCGCGTCTATGGCGATGTGACTCTGGACGAACTGCACTCCATGAGCAATGAGTCGCGTCAACTGCTTGAATCAAGCACTACGACGGTACATTCGTTGGTCGATCTCACCGGGATACGCAGCCATCCAACGCAAATCAAAGAGCTTACAGCTGCCGTCAATATGAATGCCCCTGCCAACTTGGAGTGGACGTTGATCGTCACCGAGAGTCGATTGCTGCGCTTCTTGGGGGCGCTCTTGACGCAGTTGGCGCGCCAACGGGTCGCCACCTTTCCAACGATTGCCAGCGCCATTCAGTTCATCGCCGCGCGCGATGCGACAACCGATTTTGACGCGCTGCTGCGAAGGTATGACCCCTAAAACCCGCTGCAATCGGCGGCTTGCGCACCAATGGGTGCTGTCGCCATGCGCGTAAATTGTGCTATGCTGTGAGTCAATCATCGAATCATTCCCATTGAACATCGGTAAAGAGGTCGCCCTTCATGAACTACGAATTTACGTGGACAGTCGAGAAACGTATCATCTACGCGCGCATATTTGAAGAAATCACGCTGGACGACGTCACCCAAATCGTAAAACGCCTCAATCAGATGATCCGCGAAGGCGACCAGCCCGTTCATATTCTATGCGATCTGCGCGAGACCAAGCGTTTCCCGATGAATCTGCGCGATGTCGTTGGCGCTGTCGACAAAAGTGATCAACCGCACAACAGCGGCTGGTCAATCATCATCAGCAGCAATTCCTTGATTCGCTTTCTTGGCTCGGTCGCCGTTCAGTTGTCGGGGGCGCGCGCGCATGTTTGCACTGATATCGAAACCGCCTTCCGCTATATCGCCGCGCGCGATGGCTCGTTCACGCTCGAAAACTTGCTCGAAGTCCATCGGACTCATGCAGGCTAAAGCCCTCTCCAATCGGCAGCTCGTTCGCGCCGCGCTCGTGGTGATCGGCGGCTTTCTCGCCAGCGGCGTATTGGGACTCGTGCGCACCGCCCTCTTTTCGACCACATTCGGCGCGTCCGACGCGCTCGATGCGTTCTACGCCGCACAGCGTATCCCCGAAACGCTGTTCGTCCTCGTCGCGGGTGGCGCGCTCGGATCATCGTTCATCCCCGTTTTTTCACGCGCGCTGACGGCGGATACCGGGCGCGCGTGGCGGCTGGCAAGCGCCGTCATGACGTGTGCGGCGCTGGTGGCGGCAGGAATCGCGCTGTTCGCCGCGCTGTTCGCGCCGCAAATCGTCCCCGCGCTGCTCGTCCCCGACGCTGCGCCCGCCATGCAAACGCTCACGACCCAACTCACACAGATCATGCTCGTCACCGTCGTGATCTACAGCGTCAGCGGCTTGCTGATGGGCATCTTGAATACGCAAGGCTTATTCGCGCTGCCCGCGCTGGCAGGCAGCGCCAAGAACATCGGGGAAATTTTCGGCGCGCTGGTGGTGGCGCGCGCCATCGCGGGGGCGGCGTCCGATCCAGCGTCGTGGAGTCTCGAAACGGCGAGCGCGGCGACATTTGGGCTGGCATACGGCGCGGTGATCGGCGCGTGCTTGCATCTCGCCGTGCAAATACCCGGCTTGGCGCGCTTGCTTCGCACCAACAAAGCGGCACACTTACAGATACTGCCCGATCCGCGCGTGCCGGGCGTGCGCGACGTGCTGACGCTGATGCTGCCGCGCATGTTCGGCTTGGCGATCACGCAGATCAACTTCTGGATCAACGTTGTCCTCACATCTGGCATGATCGCGGGCAGCCGCACGGCGCTGACGACCGCATGGACGCTGATGTTCTTCGCGCTCGGCGTCATCGGGCAAAGTGTCGGCACGGCGCTGTTCCCGACGTTGGCGGCGCTGACGGCGAACGGCGACATGGACGGCTTTCGGCGGCGGCTGAACACGGCGCTGCGCGGCGTCGTGGCGCTGGCGATCCCGGCGACGCTCGTCATGATCGTATTAGGCGAATGGGGCATTGGGTTGTTGTTCGGCACCATCTTCGGCGGCGGCGCGTGGGATGCCACGAGTACAGCGGCGACTGCGTGGGCGCTGTCGTTCTTCGCTGTCGGCGTCGTTGGACACGCCCTGCTCGAAATTTTGGCGCGCGCGTTCTATGCGCTGTCCGATACGCGCACCCCTGTCGCTGTCGGCGCGGCGGCAATGATCGCCAATATTGTCTTGAGTCTCATTCTAATCCGGTTCATCGGTGATCCAGACAGCCTGACGCGCGGAACCTTCGCGGGCTTGGCGCTGGCAAACTCGCTGACCACACTGGTGGAGGCGGGCGTACTGTGGGGGTTATTGTGGCGGCGGCTCAATCGTACCCCCAATCCGGCGACGCAGTAAAAAGGCACGTTCGCCGATATCCCAATACGAGAGGATATCCCAACCATATCCCAAATTTGGGATATATGGGATTCAGTGGGATTCAAGCCTGACGCTAACCTAACCTGAGTTTCGGATACGCTCTAAACCGTTCACAGCGCTTGCATATCGCCATTCTCGCTCAGGCGGCTGACGCGCAGTTCGGCGCTGTCCAGCAGCGTTTGACAGCGTTCCGAGAGGGCGCGCCCCCGTTCGTAAAGCGTCACCGACTCGTCGAGCGCGAGATCGCCCGCATCCAGACGCACGATGATTTGTTCCAGTTCCGCGAAGGCGGCTTCAAAAGAGAGGACGCTGATATCCGGCATGATTATCCTTATCGATTGCATCGGGGTCGTTGGTATACGCGTCGATCTCGCCGTCGTGAAATTGGATCGTGAGCGCCGTTCCGGGCGGCACAGCGGCGGCGGATGTGATGCGCGCGCCGTCGTCGCCCCGCCGCACCATCGCGTAGCCACGCGCGAGGATCGCAGCGGGGTTGGCGGCATCGAGCGCCTCGCGCCGTGCCTCCAATTTCGCGCGCAGCAGATGAACGCGGCTCAATGTGCGTTCGCTCATCCGCGCGTTCCAGTCGTCCAAACGTTGGCGCAGTCGCTCGATCCGCGCGTCCGGTGCAAGGCGCTTGAGCGCCCACATCTGATCGTTGACGCGCGTTTGCAGCGTATCGATGTGATAGCTGATGTTCGCGCCGAGCGCCAGCTCCGCTGAACGAAGCGCCGAGCGCAGTTCCGCGATATCCGGCGTGACCATCTCCGCCGCCGCTGAGGGCGTGGGCGCGCGCAGATCGGCGGCGAAATCCGCCAGCGTGGTATCCGTTTCATGTCCGACGCCGCTCACGACGACGATGCGGCTGAACGCGACAGCACGCACGACGCGCTCATCGTTGAAGCACCACAAATCTTCGAGGCTGCCGCCGCCGCGACATAGTAAGATCACGTCGATATCGTCGCGCGCGTTCAGGCGCTCCAACGCGCGCACGATTTGCGGCGGCGCATCGCTCCCCTGCACAAGCGTGGGTGCGATGATCAATTCTGCCAGCGGATAGCGCCGCCGGAGGACGTTCTGTACGTCCTGAAAGACTGCCGCCTCCGCCGATGTCACGATGCCAATCCGCTGCGGCGCGCTGGGGAGCGGACGTTTTCGGTCAGCATCGAACAGCCCTTCCGCCAATAATTGGGCTTTCAAGCGTTCAAGCTCGGCGTAGAGCGCGCCCACGCCCACCGGACGAATCGCGGTCGTGCTGAGTTGATACTCGCTGCGATTCTCGTAGATGCGCACCGAACCGTTGACCTGCACCGAGTCGCCATCTTTGGGCAGGCTGCCCATGCGCGCTTGGCGCTCGGCGTTCATACGCCACATCACGCACTTGACCATCTGCCCGCTGGAGTCGTTCGACTTGAGCGAGAAATAACAATGTCCTGAACTGGCGCGCGTCCAACCGGACACCTCGCCCTCGACCCACACATCGTTGAGCGCCGGATCGCCTTCGAGCAGGCGCTTGATTTGCGTATTGAGTTGGACGACGGACAGCGCATCAGACATGATTGACCCTTTGGAGGTTTGCACAAATGATTATACAATTCTTGCTTGATTTCGCATTGATTAGTTCGAGGACGAATCCGCGATGGCATTTTTGAATCGTCAAGAGCGCCAAACTCTGCTTGATGAACTGGTGCAGATGAATTTCAACAAGGCGAAAGGCAAGCTCCGCCGCCTCGATCCGAAGGGGCGGCTCGCCTTCTATCGTAACGCGCAAATGTCCGGCAGATTTCACACGCGCTACGAACTCGATGGCTTGGGGACGCGCGTCACGTTGGTGGAACAACAAATTGAGACGGCGATTAAAGCTTCCAAGTTCACCAAGAGCGAATTTGAGTTGATCGAAGTGATTGTCGAGCCAACGCCCGACAATCGGATGTAATCATGTTACGAACGCTTCCACAAACACAGGATTGGTCGGCAGCGCGGCGGCTCGGCGGGATCGCGCTGTTCACGCTCTTGACCATCGTTGGCGCGCGCATCACCATCGAGATCGGCGCGGTGCCGTTCACGCTGCAAACGCTGGCGGTCGTGCTGTCTGGCTTGGTACTGGGCGCGCGCGATGGGGCGCTGAGTCAGTTGGCATACGTGGCGCTCGTGGCGCTCAATCTGCCGGTCGATGCGCGCATGATCGGCGCGGCGGCATTGTTCGGCGCGACGGGCGGCTACATCATCGGCTTCGTCCCGGCGGCATTCGCGGCGGGCTGGCTGGCGGAACGGTGGAATAAAACGCTGGTCGTGCGCTGGCTGGCGGGCATCGTCGGTATGGCGGTCGTCTATGCGTTCGGCTTCACCGTGCTGCAAGCGCGCACGGGCATGAGCTTAGAAGCGACATGGGCGGCAGGAGTCGCGCCGTTCCTCGTCGTGGACGCGGCGAAAGCGGTGGTCGCGGCGGCGCTGGCAGAAGGCGGGCGCGCGCTGCTGCAACGCGGGGATTAACCTTCACCCCTTATAACGTAGCGGGCATGGCGTTCCATGCCCGCTGCCAATGCGGCAATTTTATCCTAAGTTCGACTTTGCACATGAGTGGCTGAAAAAAGGGAGGCAGGATAAGCTGTTTCAAACCTCTTGCAAAGGATGAGATGATGCTTAACCTGCCGCCAATAATGATAGACCTGCTGAACCCATTTGCGCCACACTTTTATGGCGTAACAACATGGATGAAAGCTCAAATCCTGCTCATTGGGGCGATTTTGACACCGGGAAAGCGGGTGGTGACGGAGACGCTGCGGGTGACGGGATTGGGCGAGAGTAAGCAGTTCGCGCAGTATCATCAGGTGTTGAACCGGGCGGTGTGGTCGCCGTTGGCGCTGGCACAGGTGCTGCTGAAGCTGCTGCTGAAAACGTTCATGCCCGCGGACAGCCCACTGGTATTTGGGATTGATCCGACGATTGAGCGCCGATGGGGACGACAAATAGCCGCTCGCGGTATCTACCGGGATCCGGTGCGCAGCAGTCACAGTCATTTCGTCAAAGTCAGCGGGTTGCGCTGGATTAGCCTGATGCTGTTGACGCCGATCCCTTGGGCGCAACGGATTTGGGCACTGCCCGTGATGACGGTGCTGGCACCTTCGGGGCGCTACTATCAGGCACGCGGGCGCAGGCACAAAACCGTGCTGGAGCGCAGCCTCCAGATGCTCAAGCTGCTGCGCCGATGGGTGCCAAAACGCGAACTGGTCGTGGTGGGTGATAGCGAATTTGCAGCGCTCGACTTTCTCGCTCAAATGCAGTCGTTGAGCCTGACTTTTGTCACCCGCCTACGCTTGGATGCCGCGCTGTACGATCCCGCGCCTCCGTACAGCGGCAGAGGACGTCCGCGCAAGAAAGGCAAGCGGTTGCCGACGTTGGCTCATGTTTTGCACGACCCCCCTACGCTATGGACGACGGTTTCGCTGCCTTGGTATGATGGACAACTGCGAACCATGCAGATTGCCTCGGCGTGTGCCGTCTGGTATCACGTTGGCAAAACCCCGCTCCCCATCCGCTGGGTGCTCGTCCGCGACCCGTTGGGCGACTATGCTCCGGTCGCGCTCCTGTCTACCGACCCCACTGCCGATCCCGTGTCCATTGTCGCTTGGTTCGTCCAGCGCTGGCAGTTGGAAGTCACCTTCGAAGAAGCGCGTCGTCATTTAGGCGTCGAAACTCAGCGTCAGTGGTCGGATAAGGCAATTGCTCGCACCACCCCGCTCTTGTTGGGTCTCTTTTCTTGGGTCACCCTGCTGGCTCATGCCCTCTATTCTGCTCACCCCTCCACCCTTCCGCGTCAAGCCGCTTGGTATGCCAAACCCTTCCCCACTTTCTCTGATGCCTTGGCTTTCGTGCGTCAATTCCTCTGGTCTGCTTATCCCACTTTTCGAATATCGAGGGAAGAACCCGACATGCTTAAAATTCCCAAATCCCTTTTTGATACGCTCATTTCTACGCTTTCTTATGCTGCTTGATGTGCAAAGTCGAACTAAGAAGCCGTTTGAAAAGTACCACCTCACCCCCCAGTCCCCTCTCCACTTCGTAGAGAGGGGGAGAAAAATGGCGCTGTATTCGCTATTCACCCCTCTCCACTGCTTGGAGAGGGGAAGATAGCCCACTAAACGACTCCCCCTCTCCGGTACGGAGAGGGGGCTGGGGGGTGAGGTTGCTTTAAGAACTTTCTTGACGAACTACTCGCTTGGGCGTTCGTTTGCTGGCGCATCGAACGGCGCGACGCCCCGCGCCGCCAAGTCTGTGATTGTATCTACCGCCGCCCATGCCATCCGCTGTTCATCGTCGGACAGTTCTAACTGGTTGAACTCGCGCTCGTCCAACAGCAGCGGTTCGCGCTCCATCTGCGGCGGAAAGACGAAGATATCCAGTTCCAAATCATCGGCGCGCACGATCAGCCGCCCATCTTCAGTGTTGAACGTCGCGGGGCGTGTGATGTTACAGTACCAGCCCTTCAGTCGTCCGTCGTCCACGTCAAAAATCTTGAACACGTTGTACCAGCGATCCGCGTAAAACCACTCGTGGAACACGTCGCCGCGCCGATAGACCATATAGCCGCGATCTGAGTCGGCGCGCGTGAAGATCGCGCGTAGATAAACGTGCGTTGCGCTCTGCTCGACGATTTCGCCGTCGTAGCGAAACCCCTCTGCGCCGTGCGCGTCGCATTTGACGACCGTCATACGCGGGAGCGTGTTGGCAGCGCTCATTTACGCGCGCCCAATCGTATGCACGATCAACAATGCACCCTCGCGCACGGTCACGGAGGCGCGGTCGTCGGATAGGACATTGCTCACGCCGCGCGCAGGTCCGAAGTGCAAATCCTCATCGCGCAGGGGATAGTACAGCCCTTCCGTGACGATGCCCCGCGCGACGCCGCTCAACGGAATCAGCGAGATCGTATCGCCCTTCGCGCCCAAAATCGGATGCGTTCCCGTCTGCGCCAACCAAGCCTCTTGGACGCCTGCCACCAAGCGCGTATCGAGCTGATGCAGCACGGGCAGCGCCAGCAGATAGACGTTACTCAACGTCTGATCGAGGCGATCCCCGACGCCGCCAATGATGCGAATCCAGTGTGCGCCCTCCGCGACGGCATGGGTCAGCGCCAGTTCCAGATCAGTTTCGTTCTTCTCAGCGGGAAAGGGCAGCAGTTCCGCGCCCTCCGCGCGCAAAGTGGCTTGTTCAGCGTCGCTCAACGAGTCCATATCGCCGATCACGATTTGCACACGCATCTTAAAATGCTGCGCCGCCCGCGCGCCGCCATCTGCTGCGAGAATCAGCGTTTCGCCGGGCATGGCGGCTGCCGCTTCGAGCGCCCGTCGTACCATTTCTCCATCGTTGACATCGCCATTGGCGAAGATCAGAGCCTTGTGCATCGCAAATTCCTTCAGTGATGCTTAACGAGTAATGTGGGATGCGTAAAAACGCAACTGCAAGGAGTCGATTGACGAAAAACCGAAACCGAATGCAAATCCGCCGCCCCCCTTTCTGGTAGGACAGGTTTGGTTTTCTCCCTGATTCACCTCACCCCCTGACCCCCTCTCCACTGCGTGGAGAGGGGGTTGGGGGGTGAGGTTGCTTTTATCTACTTTCTTGACGGACTACTATTCCCATTCTTCACCGCGTCCGCCGTCGGAAGCGTTCTTTGATCTCCAGCTTGCTCACGTCGGGCGCGTCCAAGAAGTCAGTCGCCAGCCGGACGAAACGTTCATCCTCCAACATCGGGAAATGGCGCACGCCGGGCAAGATCACGGGCAAGATCGAGTGTTCTTTGTCGAACGTGATGTAATGCCACACCTCATCCGACGGCAGCGGGAACAGCGGATCGTCCGCGCCATGCACGACGACGGTGGGCATCGGCAGCAGCCGCATCGTGTCCAAGAGTGATCCCGCGTCGAACACCTGCGCCGACGCGCTCACCGCATTTTTGTCCGTGCGCTCGACATCGACGATCAACTTGTCGAAGTTCGGCTCGCTGCGTTTGAAACAGCGCCCCAACAGCGCATCGAGTGATTGTTCCGCGACGAGGCGCGCCAGCGGATTGTTCACATTGGTCTCTGCCAACGGCAGCGCGCGAACGATTTCGGTCGTCTGCGATTTTTGCGCGGCGGTGCGCGCGCGCTGAACCTCTGCCATCGCCGCGCGCATCGCCGCGCTCGGACTCTGCACCGTTGGCGCGTTCAACGACGAATCTTCACCTTGCGAGAGCAAAGTCGGTGCCGATTCTGGGTTGGAGGAATAGACGGGCGGGAGCGCAGCGGTCGCGCGATTGACAGGCGTCGGCGTCAGCTTGCGCACGACCGGGACGCGGTGTTCGAGGTTGCCCGGATCGAACAGCGGCGCGCTGGCGAGCATCAAGCGCGGGATGCGTTCTGGATAACGGCGCGTGAACTCGACCGCCAATAACGCGCCGAAACCATGTCCGAGCAGCGCCGCTTTCATAATACCAAGTTCGCGCATGAAATCGTCGAGCATGGCGATCTGATGTTCGAGCGTATAGCGATTAGTTGTACGTGCCGAATCGCCAAAACCCAACAGATCAAGCGCGTAGACGCGGTATTTCAACTGGAGCGATTGCATCGTGGGAATCCAATAGCGCCACGAGCCGATCCAACCGTGCAGCATGATCACGGGGCGATTGCCACGCCCCAGCACTTCATAGTGAACTCGTTCGCCGCCGCAAATGACCGCGCTCATGATCGTCTTTCGCTTTTCAGCGGGCGACGCCCGCCTGTCTTAGAATGTCCGCCACACGTTTCGTTAGATCGTCGGGCGCGAACGGCTTGAGGATGTATGCCGTCGCGCCTGCATCGATGCCCGCGCTGATTTCCTCGTCCTGCCCTTTCGCCGTCAAAAAGATGATCGGTGTATCGCGGTAGCTGTCCAACAGGCGAATATTCCGACACGCCTCGAAGCCGCTCATGCGGGGCATCCGCACGTCCATCATGATCAGATCGGGCTTGGGGCTGGCTTTCGTGGCAGCATTCAGGGCTTCTTCGCCATTCGCCGCCAAGCTAACGGTGTGTCCGGCAAACATCAATGTGAAATTGATCAGTTCCCGAATATCGCGTTCATCTTCTGCAACCAAGATATGTGCCATGACTATCCTTCTTTGAGTTCGGCTGTGGTCACGTTAAGCGTATGTCCATTCGTCGTCGCCGTCGCGGGTGGAGACGACGGTGCGGTCAAGCGCGCAGACCCAGCGAGGGCTGCCAACGGATCGCTGTTGAGCAGCGGCGACGGCTGAACGGGCAGACGAAGGTAGAATGTCGTGCCTTGATTGACCTGCGAGTCGAACCAGACTTCGCCGCCGTGCAGTTCGACCAGCGTCTTGACAATCGGCAAGCCCAAGCCCGTCCCCGCGACATCCATCACCAACGCATGTTCTTCGTAACGTTCGAAGCGATTCCAAATTCGGTCACGGAATTCCTCTGGAATACCGATGCCCGTATCGCTGACGGCGATCAAGATGTACTGTCCGTCGGGCTGACGGTGCGCCTCAATCGTCACGCGCCCACCGCTGTACGTGTAGTTGAAGGCGTTCTCGACGACGTTGGTGATGATCTGATTGAGCTTCACTTTATCGGCTTGGATCGGGCCCGTATTCGCGTCGATGCGCATCTCGATCTCCAACGTCTTGCCGCGCCCGATGAAGTGGCTGTTCATGTGGTTGACCACATTCGACAGCAGTTCTTGGAGGTCAATCGCTTCGAGGTCGAGTTTGCCGCGTCCGCTGTCGAGTTCGGAGATTGAGAGCAAATCCTCGACCAAGTTGCGCAAGCGTTCAGCATTGGTCTTGATCATGCCCAAGAAGCGTTTGGTTTGGTCGGTCTGTTCGCCCGCGCCGCCCATCAGCATCAAATCGACGAAGCCCAAGATCGGTGTCAGCGGCGTGCGCAGTTCGTGCGTGACATTGGAGATAAACTCCGACTTCATGCGCTCCACTTCCACTTCTTTGGTCACATCACGGAACACCGCGACCGTACCGAGAAGCTGTTCCCCGACGAACACCGATGACGCGCGGATACTCACCACCCGCAGCCCGACTTCGAGGCGGTCGATCACGAGCGAGTCCTCGACGCCGCGCCCCACCACCGCCGCCAAGAACGTCGAGTCATCCGCCCGGTACGCCCCTCCGAATGAGATGCCGTGGCGCGCGATCCAGTTCTCTAACGTGCTGACCCAACGCGCCGTTCCCTCCGACATGCTGCTGAGTCGCGTGAGCTGCTGTCCAATCGCATAATCGCGCGGCATGTCCAAGATTTCTTCTGCCGCATTGTTGAACAAGATGATCGCGCCCGTCGCGTCCGCCAACAGCACACCGTCAGCAATACCTTCAAGGATGGCGCTGTTCTTGCCCGCTTCTTCCTGTTCCACGCGCAATAATGTTCCCATGCGCTCGGCTTGATCGCGGATGAGGCTGTACAAGTCGGCGTTGTTGATGGCGGTGGCGACTTGCGACGCCGCTGCTTGCACAAGCTTCAACTGCGGCTCGGTGAACTGTCCGCTGTCGCGCCCCAAGAACATCAACGCGCCTTGTGCATCCTCTTGCGTCTCCAAAATGACCGCGATGGCGCTGCGATAATCGCCCGCACCCGGTTGGCTGATGTTCCAATACGGCGTCATGATCAAATCATCGATCAGCGCAGAGCGTTCACCGTCACGGCGCATCAGCCAATCACCGAGCATCTCCGCTGGATGGAAGGGGTGATCGCCATCGGGCGCGTGTTCCAACGGCATGTTGTCTGGCTGCGGATGCAGCGTCGCGCGGTTATACAGCCGATCCGTGAGCGGATTCACGAGCATGACAACGGCATCATCCGCGCCGACGACCCGCGCCACATTTTCCAATGCGCCACGCAGCAGCCGATCCATATCCAGCGTCGTCCCCAGTTCAGACGTAATGCGGTACAGCGCGTCGATGCGGTCGCGTTCTTCTTGCAATTCGCGCGTGCGCTCTTGGACGCGCAAGTTCATTTGATCCGCGAGGTTGCGCACTTCCTCAAACAAATTGGCGTTCTGGATCGCCGCGCCCAACTGCGTGCCGATATTGGTCAAGATGCGTTGGTCGTTCAGCCCGAAGGGGCGCGTCTTGCGGCTGTCGCGCACGCCCAACACGCCGACGATCTGATCGCCCGCGATCAGTGGCACGCCCAAGTAACGCAGCGCGTCGCCCTCGCCATTTTCGATGCGCAAGTTCTTGCGCACCTGTTCCGCGCTCGGATTATCGCCGCCCAACGAGAGCGGACGCCGATTGCGCACGATGAAGGACACCTCGTCCATCCCCATCACGCGCGGCGGGATGTACAAATCGGTTCCATTTTGGACTGCCATCGGAAAGACGATATCGCCCGACGCGGCATTATAGAGCGCGACGTAGAGCGTATCCGAGTCCATCATCGACGGCACTTGGTCGCGCACGATGCGCAGCATGTCGCTGATATCCATCGTGGACGAAACCGCGTGGCTGAGTTCGTTGAGGATCAGCGATTGCTCGACTTGCGCCGCCGTCTCGGTCGTCAAGCGCGCGTTTTCGATGGAGGTCGCCGCTTGTGCGCCCAACGCTTGCGCCATGCGAATCTCACGATGCGCGAACACGCGATAGCGCGAGCGCGTCTCGATTTGCAGCAAGCCAATCGTCTGGTCGCGCACGATCAACGGCACCAGCATCCGTGCCGTCTCGCCGCTGACTTGCATCTCCGCTAGTTCGACTGGATCGGCGTTCGGGTCGTCGGCGCGCACGACAATGATCTGTCCGTTGCGGATCGCCAACTGTTTGCCGGACAAACGTTTCAGCTCAAACGTTGTGCCAGTCGGCATCTCGCGGCTGTGTTCGCCCTGCCGATTCATGTCCATCTGCACGATCAGCGTATCCTGCACGTTGTCGTACATCATGATGGCACAATCGTCCATCTCTAGGGCTTGCAGCACGAGCCGGATCACGCTGTTGAACACGTCATCCAGATCGAGCGTGTTGGAGGTGGCTTGTGCCGCTTCGAGCAGGGTTTCCAGTTCGCGGGTACGCACAAGCGTCTGTTCGAGCAGGTTGGAGTTCATCACCGCGATGCCGGCTTGATTGGCGATAATCAGCGCCAGATCGATTGTTTCAGCGTTAAATTCGCTCGGCTTGTCGTAGACTTCGAGTTCAAACGCGCCCGTCACCTGCGCGCTGACGGTCATCGGCAGCAAGATGTAGGACAGGATTTTCTTCGCGTCCAATTCGTGCTTCCACGCCACCAACGCATCGGGCGGGGCATAGCCTTCTTCAGTGATTTGATCGGCATCCGCGACATCGAACAGGATCAGCGGTTGGGCATCGCTCGTCAAGCGGCGGAAGGGATAGCTCTCCGGGATTTCGATGAAGTGCGATGGCGGTGCGTCGCCGCGCGGCAGCTCCACAATCGAGCGCGCGATATGAATATCGCGCTCGACCAAGTAGGCGCGCCCGTTGGTGAAGCCCAACGTCTCGGCGATTTCGCGCAGCGCAATTTCGAGGATATTCTCGGTATCCAACGAACGCGCCAACGCGACGGAGACGCGGTTGAGCAGACTCAAGCGCTGCGTGCGGCTTTGCGCTTCCTCGAATAACGCCGCGTTGACCAGCGCGACGGCGACTTGATTGGCGAAGGCTTGCGCCCCCTGTTCGGCATAGGTGTCGAAAGCATGAGTCTCAAACTTGCTCAGGGCGATCACACCAACAACCGCGCGTTCTTCGATCAGCGCAACCGCCAGCCAACTGCCATATGCGCTACGCATCGGACTGGTCACTATCGCGCTCGTGTCCGGCACATTCACCGGGTGGCGCGTGCCCATCAGCGCCAACAGCAGATCGTCGTCGTCGATCTCCATGCGCGCTCCAACGCTCGGCAGCGACAGTTCGTTGCGAACCATCGGCGTTCCAACCGTGTTGAAACTCGACGCCTGACAAATGAGCGTTCCGCCCTCGCGCACCCAGATCGAGATGGCGTCATGGGATATGATGCGCCCCATCTCGTCCACAGCCAGCGCGATCACTTCCTCACGGCGCAGCGACGCCGTGATGCGGCTAGAGACTTCGGTCAGGGCTGCCAGTTGGCGCGCGCGGTGTTCCAAGTTGGCTTCAAGCAGCGAGCGATAGGTCACATCTTCGATGAGCAAGACGGCACCGCGTGCCGCATCCGCCGAGAACAGCGGATACAGATAAAAATTCTGCGTCAGCCGTTCGCCATTCTCGACAATGGCGCGTCCGATCAATTCTTGCGGCGCGCCGGATTGCAGCACCGTATTGAGCGCATCCTCCAACAGCGGGCGATAATCGTGGCGGTAATCAAACAGGCGTTTGCCCAATGCGGCATCGTCCCACTTGAGGCGGCGGCGCATGTATTCATTGATGGTGAGGACCGCACTGTCCATATCCAAAACGATGATGCCCTGTTGGATCGACTGGACAACCGATTCGTTGAACAGCCGCAGGTTGACCGCTTGATTGAACAGCCGCGCGTTCTGGATGGCGACGGCGAGTAAATTGGCGATACGCCCTAGCAGGGGGCGGAAAGAATTGTAGTTTTCTTCGTCAAGATGATCGCTGCCAATGTGCATCGCGCCCAAGACGAAACCGCCCGTGATCAGCGGCATAATCAGCGTCGTCCGTTCACCCAACAACCGCAGCGAATACAAATCTTCATACTCGCGGTACAGCGTCTCGTTCTGGTTCGCTTCGTCACTCGCGCCGTCATCCGCGAGGTAGAGCGCATCCTCGCCTGTGCGATAGGCGCGCCCCAACGCCGTCCCATCGAGCGATTCGCGGTGATCGCGTCCGACCAACATCACGCCATTGTCTTGCGTCGTCACGCGCGTAATGTTGTAGCCGAGATTCTCGGTGTCCAACAACGCCACGGTCACCCGATTGAACGCCAACAAGCGCGCGATCCCCTGCGCGCCCGCCTCGACAATCGCATCGGGGTTGAGCGTATTGGAGATCGATTCGATCACCTCGTTCAAGCGGGCTTCTTGTTCCGCCGTGCGCACTGACGCCGTGAACAGCCGCGTATTTTCGATGGTCGCCGCCGCTTGATGCGCGAAGATTTCCAAGACTTCGATGGCACCCCGATCCGGACGCTGCCCATCAAACGGGCGGTCAAGGCTCATCACGCCCAAGCGTTCGCCCGTCGGACCCGTGATCGGCACGAGCAGCATATCGCCATCGCGCCAATCGCCCCGTCCGCGCGGGTGCATTGTGCGGTTGCCCTCGAAGTGCGGGCTGAGCGCGTCCATGCCTTCGACATACCACTGTCCGAGCTTCTCGAACGGCAAGAACAGCGTTTCGCTGATGCGATATTCTTCTTTGGCGAACAGCGCCTCGATCTGATCGGGCAGCATCGTGCGGTATTTTGTTCGCTCGAAGCTCTCGACCGGCAGTCCGGCATGTGCCATGCGCCGCAAGACATTCAGTCGTTCATCGATCAACGTCATGACCACAATATCGAAGCCGCAGCTTTGCTGAACGCTGTAAGCGATGGCTTCCAACATGGTAGACGGATCGACGCCCGTTTGCAGCATCTGTCCAAGTTCAAAAATCTGGTTCAACTGTTCGACACGGCGGCGCAAGCGGTCGCTGCGTTCCTGATTTTCGACGTAGCGCCGCAAGTTGCCGTAACTGAGCGATGCTTTCGCCGCCAGCGTCAGCACGAATGTCGCGGCGCGGCTGTCAAAATGGTTGGGTTGCGGATGATACAGATGGATCACACCGACAGGACGTTCTTCATACAAAATCGGCGCGGCAATCGCAGAACGGGCGTCACCACCCGGCGATCTGATGTCGCCGGGCAGTTCATAATCCTCCACGACCACCGCATCGATGCCGCCCGCCAATGCGAGCATGATCGTCTCGCGTTCAATGTCCGCAAGCCCGTTGTGTGAACGGCGTTCGCCCGCGCGTCGCTCAACTTCTGGCTGATCGGGCGTGCGCCAGCGTTCAGCGTTGGTGAGCAGCACGACGGTACTGCCCCCCGCGTCGGTGGCGCGCACCGCTTCGAGGCGGATCACCTCCAAGACGTGATCTACGTCCAACGTTTGGGCGACTTCGCTGCTGACACGGTTGATCGCGTCGAGTTCCGCAAGGCGGCGACGCAAGTTCTGCCCAGTTGCCTCGTATAGGCGGATGCGGTCGAGCGCGCCCGCCACTTGGATGGCGATTTGCGACAACAGCGCGCGGTCATTGTCGTCGTAGGGCGGATCGGTGCGATTCATCGCGCCCAGTTCGCCCAACGTCTGATCGCCCACGAGGAGCGGCACGAGAACGGCGGCGCGGATGTTCATTAGCTCGGCGGCGTTACGGTACAACGGCAGGACGCGCGTATCGGCAAACACATCGTTGCTGATGAACGGACGCCGCGACATGGCGACGCTGTATTCAAAACCCTTGCTGTAGGTGTTCTGGACGACCGGTTCGCTCATTTCCACGCCGAAGATGTAGCGCGGATACGTTGTCAATGTCCCCGCTTGCGCGTCCAGCACGTTGACGAACACGGCGGGGCTATTCAACAGCGAGGCAACTTCTGCCAAGACCGGGCGCAGATCGTCTTCGCTCATCAGGATCGCGCTGGCGCGCTCTGCCAAAATGCGCAGCCCTTCGGATTGTTCGGCGCGGTGCTGAGTCTCGCGGAACAAACGGTTGTTCTCGATCATCCCGCCGACTTGCGACGCGAAGATCGACAGCAAGCGCACGTCCTCGTCGCTGAAGTCCCCTTCGATTTTATTGGAGATTTGGATCGCGCCCAAGCGCCGCCCCGCGACGCTGATCGCCACGATCATGGTCTTGGTAATGCCGAGTGCCAGCGCCAAATCCGCCAATTCCGCGCCGAGTACCACACTGTCGGTACGGGTGTCGTTGGTGTACCACGAGTCGGATTCTTCCCAGATTTGTGCAATCGGGCTGCCGGGCGGTAGATTGATCTGATACAGCGCCACCATGTCATTGGATAAGCCAAAAAACGGCGGGCGCGGGCGCAGCGTGTGCGTCGGCTCGTCGTACAGCAGCACGCCGCAGTAGGCGACATGGAGCAACCGCGCGATCCGTTCGGTTGTCGCCGCCAAAAATTCATCTTCAGAGGCGACGTTGCCGAAGGCTTGCGCCAATTCTTGCAACCCTGCCATCTCGGCATCGCGGCGGACTTCTTCGCCCGCTAAGCGGACTTCTTCGACAGCAACCGCGGCTTGTGACGCCAACAGCCGGAACTGCTGCATATCCACGGAGGAAAAGCCGCTGTTGGAGCGTTTATTGGCGATCTGTACCACCCCGATGCGCCGTCCACTCACCATCAGCGGGATGATCGCCGTGTTTTCGACGCCGCCGGGATTGACCAAGCGTGCCATACCCAACTTGTCGAGCGTCGGTTCGTCAGCGAGATCGTTGGAAATCCAATAGTCAGCACGGGCAAAGATATCCTCACCCGGCGCAGCTTCATTGATGGGGATCGAGTAACTGCGAACCAATCCACTGGGCAGCCCAAAGAACGGCAGTTCCGCCACGAGCGCGTGCCGCTGTGGGTTGTGCAGCAAAATGCCGCAGATGGTCGCATCCATCAGCCGCGCGATCCGTTCGGTCAGCGCGCCGTACAGCGCAGCGGTATCGCCGGGCGTGGCGCTGTTCATGGCGGCAGTTTGCAGCGATGCCAATTCTTCGATGCGCTGCGACTGGGTGGCGTACAACTGCGCATTGTGGATCGTGGTCGCAATCGGGCGCGCGATGGTTTCCAACAGCGTCAAATCGTTGGTCGAAAATCGTCCGGGTTGCAGCGATACCAATTCAAACGTGCCGATCAAGCGTCCGCCGCCCGACTGCCCGTCGCCCAAAATCAATGGCACGCCGATAAAGCTGCGATAGGGGTTATTCTTCAGTTTGGGGCGGATCACGGCGTCGGCGCGCACATCCGCCACCAACAGCGGCTTGCGATACTGCGCGATCCAGCCCGTGATGCCCTCGCCCAAATCGTAAAAGCCGCCCTGCTCGGACAGCGACACGACATAAGCCGAGTCGCCGTCCCAACCGTGCGGCATCAGGACGCGGTTCGTCTCGTCGTACAGGCAGATTTCGCCTGCATCCGACGCGATCACCTTGCGAACAATCGTCAGCAGCGCGGGCATGACGCGCTCGACGCCCAGACTGACATTGAGCGTCTCGCCCATCTCGTTGACAATCGCAATCGCGCCGCCCAGGTCGAGTCCGCGCGGGCGCGCGCCCGTGTTGATCTCGGACGCGCTGCGCACATCGCCGCCCGATATCGCGTGCATGACGACAACGATCCGCGACTCGATGCCCGCCGGGACGCGATGCGAGACGCCCTCAACCCATTGTCCGTTCAGTTGGAACGATGCGCGTCCCTCGCCCGCGAACAACTCGCGGAAAGCATCGCTCGGCTGTGCCAACCGCGCGACGCTTTCCAGATCAGGATCAGCGCCTTCCATTTCCGTCCACTGACGCGCGAGTGGGTTGGCATAAATCAGGCGTCCGCCCGGCTGTGCCACCAACACCGCGTCACCGCTGGTCGATAAGCCCGCCTCAAATTCGCGCTCAACTGTGGGAATGACGCCCAATCCCTCACGTTGGCGCACCCACAAGTACAGCCAGAGCGCGATGAACGCGCCTGCGGCAAACATGATGATCAGCAGTTCCATATCGCTGTTCGTTCCACTCGCTCTATGGGATCGATGCACCGCCCCATCCAGCGCGCAGATTGCGCGTCAGACCGGGGCGAAAATGGGTCGGCTACCAAGAGGTCAGCAAACTCGCGCTGTTATCGGTCGCGCTCGTGCCGCGCCGTCGGTCGTCGGCAGCGAGTTCGGTGATCTCGCGGATATCCGAGAATTGATGCGTCCGTGTCGAGATCGAGCCAACCCCAAGCGTCATCAGCGGCACTTGGCGTTCGCCATACAACGGATCAGGCACGAGGATATAGCCGCGTTCCCGGTCGATGAACGAGTAATGCTGCTTCACCTCGTCGTTGAACTTCTCGATCAGCCGCGTCTTGACCCGCGCGCCGTCGGTGGCATGGGTGATCAAGACGAAATTATCTTGTCCGGGATGCCCGGCAAAATCGTCTTCCGTCCCCACTTCGTCAATCACATCGCCAATCAGCAGCGCGCTGAAGCGAATGACCTCATCGCCCGCCACAAATCCGTAGACATCGGTGAAATCCCGAAAATTGTCAATCTGGAGATCGAGATACGTCCAATTGCCTTCGGCGTGCATCAGTGACCGCAGTTGATCTTCGATCAGCCGTCCGGTCGGCAAGCCGGATTTGGGATCGAGCATATGTTTTCGATCCGAGTTATCGATGATGTTTTTGACGCGCAGTCGCAGTTCTTCGATATCGAACGGCTTGACGATGTAATCGTCCGCGCCCAGTTCCAGCCCTTTGATCTTGTCGCTGCGCTCGTCTTTTTGCGTCAGGAAGATGATCGGGATTTGGCTGGTGCGCGTGGTCGTGCGCAGTTCACGGCAAACATCATAGCCGTTCATGTCTGGCAGCATGATATCTAGCATGATCAGACTGGGGAGCTGCTTGCGCGTCATAGAGAGGGCGTCGCCCCCGCGCGGCGCGACCTGCACCTCGTATCCCTGCGCACTAAAATAGATGCGCAGCATATTGGAAATGTCGAAGTCGTCTTCCACGACTAAGATGCGCCCTTTGCTCATCGTTGACCCTCAACTCTGGCGGATCACAGCACAGCATGTCAATTATCTTACACTATAGCCGCGAATTGGAAGAATCGCCAACAACCACACGTTGGAATGGTGAAACCTGAACGGGCAACGTCAGACGAGTCTATTGCAGAACAAATGAGTAACATCTATACTAGGGTCTGTCTGCAACCGCTGAAACCGCACCCCCAACCCCCTCTCCGTACCGGACAGGGGGAGCGCAGCAGGGGGGAGGTCGAACAAAACAAGCGATAATCGAGTTTGCAGACACGCTCTAGTACGATACTTCATCATGTCGCCAAGAGAGAGAGCAGAACCATGAGAAAACTGGTCGTATCGATGTTTTTGTCGCTGGATGGGGTGATGGAAAATCCAGGGTGGACGATGCCCTACTGGAATGACGAAATCGCCCAATTCAAAGCTGACGAATCGGTCGCCAGCGATGCGCTGCTGCTGGGGCGCGTCACGTATGGAGGCTTCGCCGCCGCCTGGCCCAACAGCACGGATGATGGCGCAAATCAGATGAACAGTATCGTGAAATATGTGGTGACAACGACATTGGACAAACTCGATTGGAATAATTCGACGCCGATCAAGACCAACATCGTCGACGAAATCACCGCGTTGAAGGCACAGCCGGGCAAAAACATCCTGCTCTACGGCAGTGGGATGCTCGTCCATACCCTGATGCAGCACGACTTGATCGACGAGTACCGCCTGATCATCTATCCGCTTGTGGTGGGGAGCGGCAAGCGGCTGTTTTTGGATTTCGCGGCGCCGGTCAAGTTGAAACTGGTCGAGTCGGTTCCCTTTTCATCTGGCGCTGTGGGCTTGCGTTATGAGCCAGAAAGATAGTATAAAGAACCTGTATAAGGTGACATAGCAAAAGGTGAAGGTATGAAAACATTGGCGCAAGCGGAACAAGAAGCGCGTACCTTGGTCAACAATTGGACGATGGGCGCGCTGGTGACGGCGTGGATTCCCGGCAGCACGTTATTCTTGACCGGAGCGGACTTGGTGATGATCCGCCAAGTGGCGCTGGCATTCGCCATCCCGACGTTCGATGAAGGCGCGGCATTGACCACGATCAGCGGCACGGTCGCCAGCGGCATCGCCGGATCGCTCATCGCGGAGGGCGTCGGGTTGATCCCGGTGGTCGGTTGGGTCGTCAAATCGGGCTTGATGGCGGGCAAAGCGAAACTCTTGGGCGATTCCGTCGTCGATTACTTCAAGACGCTCAGTCCATTATCGGCGGTAGCGGCAGCGACCGAACCGACAATCTAACATCAATTCGGGGCGTTCAATGGAACGCCCCTTACGATATCGTCGCCTGTTTCATCCACGCTGCACTGTTATCGCACGCATACTGCTCAAACGTGATCGGCGCGCGCCCCAAAATTCGCTCGACATTCGGGCTGACTTCCGCCGCATTGCCAAAGCGTGTGATGGTGTACAGCATCGTCAGCACCAGCGCATACCCCCACGGGCTGCCCGCCGCGCGCTGTTGAAATATATACCGCAGAATCGATGGATCGGTATAGCGGATCGTCCTGCCGAGCGTTGCGCTCAAGATGTGCGCGACCGTTGTGTAATCGAGCGCGGCGCTGCCCGTCAATGTCAGCGTCTGATTCGCGCCGATTGGCTCGGTCAGCACGCGCACAGCGACAGCGGCGATATCGCGCACATCGATGAAAGCGGTCTTGCTGCGTCCGGCGGGGATAGCGATTTCGTCACGGTCGCGGATTTCGGCTTGATGGGTGGTACTCAAATTCTGCATGAAGAAGCCGCAGCGTAAAAATGTGTAGGGGATGCCCGATGCGATGATCGCCGCTTCGATCTTGGCGTGCGGTACAAAACTGAGTTTCTCCACGCCTTGCAGCGACAAGAATACGATTTGTTTGACGCCCGCGCGCACCGCCGCATCGATGGCAGGCTGAATATCGCGCGGAACGTTGCTGAGGGCGGGCGGACGCATCAAAAAGACGCGCTCGACGCCTTCAAATGCTGTAAATGTTTCCGGTGTGGTGAAGCTGAACGTTACAGCACGAACATCCGACACGGGCAAGCGCGCGGCGTCGGTTGGGCGCTGTACGGCGGCATGAAGGCGTTCTCGATCTGGAAATTGGCGCACGATTTCGCCGCCCACGTTGCCGGTCGCGCCCATGAGCAAAACCGATCCATCCATGATTTGTCCCCATAGCTCATTCAACTCAGTCTCAATTATATAGACTGGTCTAGTTAAATATAGGGACATTTGTCATGTTTTTTTACCCAACCTCACCCCAATCCCATCTCTGCATCGGAGCAGCGGCATGGCTCGGCAGCGACTTCCCATCTCGACATCGAAGGGCAGAGGTGAGGTTGATCACGTCAGCGAAACTTCGATCTGCCCCCGCCCGACGATCCACGACTGCGACCGCCGCCGCTGAAACTTCGGCTGCTGCTGCGACTCAAGCCGCCGCTGCGACTGCCGCCCGAATTGGTCGAGCGATAGCCGCTGGAACGCGAGCGCGTCGATCCCCAGTCGAAGCCGTCGCCCGATCCGCCGCTGTTCCACGTTGAGGGTGGCGGCGGCGCGGGACGGCTGACGAACGCCGACGATGCGCTGTTGAGCATCCCGCTCAAGCCGCTGGAAATCTCGTTCAGCCCGCCAGACAAGCCCTCTGACATGCTGTCGAGCGAGAAGCCGCCGCCGGGCGTCGGCTTGTCCGATGTGCCGCCCGATAAGCCGCCAAAATTCGGCGTTCCGGCTGGGTTCCCACCCATGCCGCGAAACTGCGTATAGGGGTGGGGCTGTCCGCGTCGATAGCCGGTGCCGAACACGCCCCCGCGATAAACCGGGTAGTACCATGTCGGGATCGGCTGATCGGGAACATGCCGAAAACGCCCGATCCATGTGTTCTCGAAGCCGAATGCGATGGCGTAGGGCAAGTATTCCTCGAATTTTTCGGGCGTCTTGTCGCCCTGCTCGAATTTATCGAGATGTTCCATATATTCGTAGAAGGCGTTCGCTTTGGCGGCGGCTTCCGCACCCTTGCGCGTCAGCGGCAGATCGCTCACCAGTCGGCTGAACAACAGCAACGCCGCGCCGTTGAGCAGCGCAACGATGCCCGCCACCGTGATCAAGTTCAAAACATAGGCTTCCGTCCCGCGCGTCGCAAACGAGACCGCGACCAGCGCAATCGCGCCCGCCGCCGCGAGCAACTGCCCCCAACTCGACCAGCGCCCGCGCAGCCCCATCGCGGTCTGATCGACCAAGCCTTGATCGATCATCGATTGGCGCAGCGCCGTTTGCAAAACCGGAATATACGTGAAGAACACATCGCGCATACTGCTCATTTTGCGTTCTTCGTCTTTCGTTGGGAACACCGATTGTAGATATTGTTTTTCGTACCCGTCGAGATCATCGGCGGCTTTTTCTGTGCGTTTGAACGTGAACTCGGTCGCTTGCGTCGCGCTGTTCTTGGACTCTTCCATCACCATATAGCCGCGCCGCGCGAGGTCGATCAGCGTCCCCAACAGATCGCGGATGTTGGTAATCCCGTCGATGATCGTGCCAGCGACGGCGGGCGGCACGCCCACGGGCGGCTCGGTCAAGATTTCTGGCACGGGACCCGTACTCGGCTTGCGCCCCTTCTGTAGATACACCACGAGGATGATCAGGACGCCGCCCAAGCCGAACACCACGCCAAACGCAATCGTAGCGATGCTGATCCACGGCAGGATCGTCGCCTCGAAGTAGGCGCGTTCGGCAGCGCGGCGTTCTGCCTCCGCCTCGATGCGTTCGAGGCGTGTTTGCTGGCTGTCGAAGGCGTCTTGCCAGCGCGGTTTGGGCGTGTTGGGGTTGTGCGGATATTGAACGCGCAGGCTAAATTCTTCGCCAATGCGCACGGCGTCGGTGGTCACGGCGGTGATCACCGTCCCCTGTGCGCCGATCTCGCCGGGCGCGCCATACGTACCAATCGGATCGACCGCTTCGCGCGGCGCGGCACCGTCGGGCATCGTCACGGTGATCGAGCTGGACTCGACCACGCCGGGACGGTCGTCGTTGACCGCCGTCCACCACAATTGATCGCCATCGGCATAGACGCGCAGCGCGCCGGAGACGGTGTATTCAAACATCAGCGTTTGGGTCTGGCTGATGACGGGCGCGAAAAATTCGTAGCTGATCACCCGTTCGGCATACAAATCAATCACGCAAAACGATCCGGCGGGCGGATAATCATCGATGCTGAAACAGGTCGTTAGGGTGAGCGGTTGCCCGTTCTGGCTGACGCTCACATCGCCAATATCCACGATGCGCTCCGTCGAGAGTGCCAACTCGCCGCCGCGAAACGTGCCGTCGAAGTCGATCACTTGCGTCTCGGAGACGCGAAAGGTGTTGGCATCGAGATCGACTTGATCGATCTGCACATCCCAACGATCCCAAATCAGCGACCGCTTGTCGGTTTGTGCAGCGGCGGGCGCGAGGACGAGTGCGAAAAAGAAGCATAGAATCAAAATGGCGGGCTTGCGCATGGCTTCGTCTCCCCTGTTACAAGCGCCATTATAGCCAATTTCGGCTGTTATCGGGCGTGCCAGCGGGACGCCGCGACGCCGAACAGGATGGTAGGGGCGACCCGCTCGGTTGCGCGCGCACGGATGAGGACGCATGTTATCCGTTCGCGGGCGCGCCGCCTTCCAGCTTCGCCATTTCCTCGTCGGTCAGCGTGATGCCCAAGATATTGAAGCCCGAATCAACGTACATGATTTCGCCCGTGATCATCTTGCCCCAATCCGACGCGAGGAACAGCGCCGCGTTGCCGATATCTTCCTGCGAGACGTTCGAGCGCAGTGGGGACGCTTGTTCGTTGTACTTGAGCATCATCCGAATGCCGGGAACCGCCGCCGCCGCCAGCGTCTTGATGGGACCCGCGCTGATCGCATTGACGCGGATGCCCTTGGGCCCCATATCGTTGGCGAGATAGCGCGTGATCGACTCCAGCGCCGATTTGGCGATTGCCATGACGTGATATTTCGGCATGACTTTTTCAGCGGCGTAATAGGTGAGTGTCAGGATGCTGCCGCCGTTCGGCATGAGCGGTTCGGCGCGCTTCGCCAGCGCGATCAGGCTGTACGCGCTGATTTCCAGCGCCAACTTGAAGCCGTCGCGCGAAATATCGATGAAGCGTCCGCCCAAATCCTCGCGGTTGGCGAACGCGATGGCGTGGACAAGGACATCGATCTTGCCAAAGCGCGCTTTCGCCTTCTCGAACACAGCGTCGATCTGGTCGTCATTGGTCACGTCGCATTGTTCGACAAAATCGCAGCCGACCTCGGCTGCCAGTGGGAACACACGCTTTTCGAGGATTTCGCCCGCATAGCTCAAGCCGATGGTCGCGCCCTCATCGTGCAGCCGCTTGGTGATGCCCCACGCAATCGAATTTTTGTTGGCGACGCCGAATATCAACGCTACCTTGCCATCCATCAAGCCCATGATCGTTTTCCATCCCGGTTTGTGAGCGACTCTGTGCGCCGCCCCGACAACAGATCGTCTAATCTAACACGACGGGCGGACATTGGGTACGGTTGACGGGGGGCTATCGCACGAAGATACAACGTCTCACTCACCTCACCCCCTGGCGGTTGACGGTGGTCGGCTTGCGCGCAGCCAGCCAACCCGCTACCATCGGCGCGGTTTCCGCTACCATTGAGAGGGCGCGCATGTCCGAACAGAAAGTTGACAGCATTCCCGTCGTCGTCGCTATGAATTTCTCCGACGCCATCATGGAACAGATTCGTGCGGTATCGCCCCGCTTGCGCGTCGAGCGGCATCACCCCAATGTACCAGATAAGGCGTGGAATGACGCCGAAATCGTCTACACAGTGCGCAATTTTCCGACGGTCGAGCAAGCGCCGCGCTTGCGCTGGATGCAGCTTCATAGTGCTGGCATCGATCATGCCGTCAAAGAGCCGATCCTCACCGACGCCGCCGATGTCGAGGTGACGACCACCAGCGGCATCCATGCGGGGATCATCGCGGAATACTGCATCATGGGGATGCTGGCATTCGAGTTCGGTTTGCCGACGATGTTGGACTATCAGGCGCGCGCGGAATGGGCGCAGAATCGCTTTCAGGTCTTTGCGCCGCGCAGTCTGCGCGGGCAGACGCTCGGCATTGTCGGCTATGGCGCGATTGGGCGCGAACTGGCGCGGCTGGCGGATCAGTTCGGCATGAAAGTCTTGGCGACCAAGCGCGATGTGATGCACACCGCCGACAAAGACGGCTACGTTGAACCGGGTACGGGCGATCCAACGGGCGACATTCCAACGCGCATTTATCCGCCCCAAGCGACGGCGGGCATGGCGAAAGCGTGTGATTTTCTGGTCGTGACACTGCCGCTCACGTCCGCCACGCGCCACAGCATCAACGCCGATGTGCTGAAAGCGATGAAAAAGACGGCGATCTTGATCAACATTGGGCGCGGCGCGGTCGTGGACGAAGCCGAATTGATTTCGGCGCTGGCAGCGGAGCGGATTCGTGGCGCGGTGTTGGACGTCTTCGAGGAAGAGCCGCTGCCTGCCACCAGTCCACTGTGGAACTTACCAAATGTGATCATCAGTCCGCACATCGCGGGTATGAGCTTGAATTACCATGAGAAAGCCGCAGGCGTGTTCATCGAGAATTTGGGGCGTTATCTGAATAATCGCCCGCTGTTGAATCGGGTGATCCGCGAACGGGGCTACTGATGCAACCTTGCGCGTCGATCCCTCGTATAATGAGATATGAAACGAGTGAAGGATAACGAACCATCATGACTGAATATCACGACGCGCTCCCGCCGCATATCGACGACAACGCCGCCAGCGATGCCAGCAGCGCGCCCAAGAAGCCGCTGGAAGCCTTTGCCGAACATCAGAAACGCGCCTTCGAGGAAACGGGCAAGGCGCTGGAATCGCTCTTGCCGCCCGGCTTCCGCGAACACGGCGACACCGCCCGCAAAGAGTTCCTGAAGGGCATGAAAGTGCTGGTCGATGCGGCAGTGGTCGAACTGGAAAAAGCGGGCAAGGAAGTCGATAAGGCGTTCAAGCGCACGCGCGACGGACAAGCGCCACCGCCGCCCGCCGCCGATGATCGCCCGTCCAGCACGGGCAAGACGAAAGTCAAAGTGCAGGTCGATTAATGGCGGCAAGCGGGCATTCTGCATAGGATGCCCGATTTTTTTGGGGAAACAGTCAGAGCGGAACACCCACACCCGCTTGTACGTTTGCCGTAGAAAAAGTGAGTGTCACGCTCTCATCAAGTCCACCATTCGATTTACCCTACGCGCGCATCATCGTCCTCCAATACGACGGGACGCACATGGAAGTTTTGGACACGCTCGCACCCTATATCGATGCGCCGACGTACCAACCAGCGGCACGTTATAGCCCTGATGCCCCGCTGCCAGAACGCTATTTCACGCTGCTGCGCGGCGACGCATGACCGCATGGGCGCTACTCGGTCGCTGCCAGCGTGACCGTCGGTACGACTTCTGCCGCCCCATCGCGCGCGCCGCCCCCCGTGATGCTCAACGCGACCCACAACATCAGCGCCACCGCCACGATTAGGACGCCCGCCACGAGCGCCATCGTTGGCACACGCACACGCCGCGCCAAGCCGCCCGCGCCGTCACTGCTTGAGTCTGTATCCGACGTGCGCTCCGACGCGCTCCGTCCCGTGCGGCGGCGGCGTGACAAGCGCGGGAGCTTGTCCGGCGTCGCGTTATCCAACAACCACGTATGCGCCAAGCCCGCGCTCAAGCGCACGCCATCCGCTGTCGTCTCGACCCACGCGCGATATGCCAAGCCGCGCAGCGCCGCATTGATCGCCGGAATATCCAAGCGCGCGTCGCTCTCCACAATCCAGCTTTCGAGCGTGGACGCATCGACATGGCGCAGTGGATCGCGGTACAGGACGCTGCTCAACGCCGCGAGGACGATCTTTTCGGCGGCGGGCAAGCGATTCCAGGCTACCTGAAAATCGGGGGCAGCAGACGCGAACACCTGTGGCGTCAGCGCTTTGATATGTTCGGGCGTGAAAGCATTCAAATCGGGCTGCGCCGACCACTGCTGAAACAAATGATAGCCAAACTGCTGCGTCAGCGCGGGCAGTCCCCCCGTCGCGCGCTGGACGGCGGCGGCGGTATCGTCGGGGACAGCATATAACCCGCGAATCGGCTGCTGCAACAGCCAGCCCGTATCGTCAAGTTCGAGCGGCGCAAGGCGCAGCGGATCATCGGGCGCGATCAGCGGAATCAACGCATCGAGTTCGGCTTCGCGCTCGGCGTCGAGCGTCAGCACCATGTCGAGTTCGGGGAAATCGCGCAGCAAGCCCGCCAAAAACGCGACCGTGTGCGCGGGCAAGCGTTCCTGTTTGACGGATGCGACTAATAAATGCGCGTCGTCCAAGAGCAGCACCAAACGCATGATCGAACGCAAGATGCCGAACAGCGCGGGTAAGAACTGCTCTGCGAACCAGGTGAATGCCTCGTCGCTGGTGTCACCGGGCGGCGGCAGATCGTCCAATCGGCGGATCGAAAAGCCGCGCCTTGCGGTCGCTAAAGTAGCGGCTTCTGCCAGCGCGAGAATCCAATCAACGGTGAGATCATCCGGCGCGTGTGCCAGCGACACAACCGCGCCGACGTGCGTTTCACGAAATGCGCCGGGCAGCGCCAGCAGCAGCGCCGATTTGCCCATGCGCCGCCCGCCGAGTACAGCGACAGCCGTGCGCCACGCCGGATCATTGAAATGGCGGTACAGCCGTCCTAAGATCGCGCTGCGCCCGGCGAACGGCGCGGCAAGGAGCGCGGTGCGGTCATCGGGATCGGCGTGATAGGGGTTGCGCGGTGTGTTCTCGATCATGCCGCTGATTATAGCATCAAGCGACTATCGGCATTATAATCGTGCCATATTCCATTTGTTCGACAGTGAGGCAATCCGTTGAGTCAGTCCTTGTTCCCGCGCGCGCTGGCATTGGTCGGGATGCCCGGCGCCGGCAAATCGCTGTGTGCTAAACACTTAGAGGCGCGCGGCTTCTATCAATTTCGCTTCGGCGGGATCGTCGTGGATGAGGTGGCGCGGCGCGGGCTGCCGCTCACGCCAGAGACCGAACGCATCGTCCGCGAGGAATTGCGCGCTGACGAGGGGATGGACGCTATCGCCAAACGCGCGCTGCCGCATTTGCTGGCGGCGCTGAACGATCATGCCTCCATCGTGATCGATGGGCTGTACAGTCACAGCGAGGTCAAGATTCTGCGTCCGGCATTGGGCGACGATATGATCTTGGTGGCGATTGTCTGCGACCGCGCGCTGCGCTATCAACGCTTGGCGGCGCGCCCCGAACGCCCGCTGACCTCTACCGAAGCGAATGCGCGCGATAACCGCGAGATCGAGATGTTGGAAAAGGGGGGACCCATCGCGCTGGCGGACTATACGCTGCTCAACAACGGCGCTCCAGCGGACGTGTTGACGGCGCTCGATGGGCTGATGGCGCGGATGGGGCTGCGCCCATAATCGAGACAAAGTAGGAGACGCTAGTCCATCTCGTACAAAGCGGCGTCGGGGATCGGTTCGTCCTCGTATGCCAGCACGATTTGGCTGCGCGCGATGCCCCGTTCCATCAGCGCGGTCACGAGCGGGCGATCCGTCGCATCTTCCTCGATCACAACCTGATCCCCGATGATGCGCGCGAGGACGACAACTCCCGCTGTCCCCTCGCGCAAGGGATAATCGACGGAGTTGACCGCATAGATTTTGCGGACTTCATCGAAGATCGGAAAAAGCAGGATATTTGCGCCTGATCCATTTCCGGCATACCAGCGAACCGCGTCACGGACTGCATCCATCAGGATATCCATTCCACGATCTCTTCTTTTTCTAAATCTACCACGACTCGTTTCACTTTGAGGTAGTCAATTATTGCTTGGATGAACGGATGCTAAAAAAAGGTCAGATGTACCGTCAAAGGGACAGCCAGAAAGATTGGGGTTTTGATACCCTGCATTTCGAGCGCGATCCGATAACCGATATACTGTCCAATCGCATGATAAAATTGGTCGAGTTGTAGACGACGACCTGCAAAACATTTGACTTCCGCGACAATGACATTTCGTCGTCCTTTACGCTGTTTCAAGCGTAAATCGGCGTAAATATATTCTTTACGCTCTTTGTCGGTGCGAATCGAATAGGGGTGGTGAGTCACGACCCAATCAGCCTTGTCGAAGGCGCGAATGACTTGCCGTTCGCATTGATCGAGAGCGGGCATCCTACTTGTCCCGGCTCAACGCGAATCCGCTCATGAACTGCTTTTGCAGCGCCAAGAACACCGCCAGCGGCGGCAAACTGGCGACGACGGCTGCCAGCATCAGGGGCCCAAAGCTGATCGCCTGATCCGCGCCCACCAACGTCCGCAAACCGACCTGCACAACCTGATTTGCCTGCCCCTGAATGATCAGCGCGGGCCACAGATACATATTCCACGCATAGATGAACTGAATCACCGTCAGCGCGCCAATGGTGTTCCAACTGATCGGAATCAGCACTTGCAGCAAGAATTGGATCGGCGTCGCCCCGTCCAACTGTGCTGCCTCGCTCAGTTCCGCCGGAATATTGGCGAAGTGCTGCCGGAACAAGAACGCGCCCGTCGCGCTGGCAATGAACGGGATGATCAGCGCCCCCGTCGTGTTGCCCAAGCCGATCTGGTTGATGAACCGGAACAGCGCCAAAATCAGAATCTCCGTCGGCATCATCAGCGTGAGCAGCACGAAGCCGAACACGAGCCACTTGCCGGGAAAGCGAAAGTACACGAACGCCAAGCCCGCCAACAGCGACAACACGACCTTGCCCGCCGTGACCGCAACGGTGACAAGGAGGCTGTTGAGCATGTAGCGCCACAATTGGGCGAGGTTCATCACCTTGTCCCAGTTGTCGCCCAATGCTTCGCCCGGCGTGAAGCGATACGCATACACATCGGAGCTGGTCTGCGTGCTAACGATGATCGAGTAGAACAGCGGAAAGCCGACGATGAAGCACGCCACGATCAAGATCAAATGCGCGTACCACCGTTTGGGCAACCAGCGCGCCAAGCCCGTGCGCACAGCCCGCGCGTCTTCAAGTCGTGTATCTTGCAGCGCCATATTCGCCATGATGATGCTCCAGTGTCCCTATGCGCCATACGTGACGCGCTGTCCGGCGGTGCGGAATTGCAAGATGGTGAAGCCGATCACGAGGACGAACAAGATGATCGACTCTGCGGCTGCCTTGCCCAAATCGTTGCCGCGAATCCCGACCAGATAGATGTTATACATCATCGTCGTGGTCGATTCGAGCGGGCCCCCGCCCGTCAAGTAATCAATCGTGCCGAACGACTCGAAGAAGGCATAGGTCATGTTCGTGATGATCAGGAAGAATGTGATCGGGGACAACATGGGAATCACGATGCGCCGAAACCGCGCCAGCGCGCTCGCGCCGTCAATGGCGGCTGCCTCCAACAAATCTTTCGGCACGTTCTGCAAGCCCGCCAGATAGAACAGAATGTTATAACCGAGCGACTTCCAGACACTGGCAATAATCACCGCCCACGGCGCGGCGACGGGATTGTTCAGCCATGGGATTTGGAAACCGAACAGATTGTTGAGCGCGTAATTGATGATGCCGCCCGTCGGGTTGAACAGCAGCAGGAAAATCACGCCCGCCACCGCTGGCGAGATGGCGTAGGGCCAAATCAACAGCGTGCGATAGAACGCCGCGCCCTTGATCGGCAGATAGACCATCGACGCGATCAACAGCGCCAGCGAGAGGCTGAAGAACACGATTGCCACCGAGATGAACAGCGTCGTCACGAAGCTGTTGAGATAGCCATCGTCCGCGACCAAGCGCGTGAAGTTATCCACACAGACAAAAACCGTGCGCCGCGCGCCCAACCGGGTCAATAACGTCGAGAGTCGGAATGTATCTAATGAGGGATAGTATAAGAACAATGCCAACACCGTCAGCGTCGGCGCAAGCAGCAGAATCGGCATCAACGCGCCTTTGAACGCGCCCGGCACCGCAGCCACTACTGCGACTCGTCGCCCGCTGATGCCGTCCGCGATCCACGCAATGAGCAGCGTGATCGCCGCCGCGCCCACGCCCATCAACAGCACGCCGAAGGCGGTATCGATGTCGTCGGACAGATCGGGATCGAACGTACACCAGTTCAGCGGCAGCATGAACAACAGCGATCCGCCGACGCCCGCCGCCGCGCCGAGTCCCGCCCCCAACGCCGGATTCAAGCGCGCACGGCTGAAGCGCAGCGCCAAATACGCCGCCGCAATCACAGCGATGATGCCCACGATGATGTATTGCATCAAGTCCCCCTTAAAAAATAAACGCAGAGAACGCAGAGGCGCAGAGCGCGCAGAGACAAAGATGCTCATCTCGATCTGTCTGCGTTCTCTCTATCTCTGCGGTCTCTGCGTTAAAAAAGAGTGTGGCGCGTCGCCACACCCTACATTTACGCTGAGTTTCGGATAGCTTCACCTCACCCCTAAATCCCCTCTCCACTGCGTGGAGAGAGGGTTGGGGGGTGAGGTGAACCCTAAAGTCACGCAAAATACCTATCCGAAACTCAGGTTACCTTTACGCTGACGCCGCGAAATTATTCCGCGTACAGCAGGTTGTACTCTTCCAAAATCGTGTTCGCTTCGGTCGAAGCGTTCGCCAGCACATCGGCAATCGATTCGTCCGTCAGCAGCACGGTGTCAACCGCTTGCGTGACCACGTTGCGGATGTTCGGGAAGGCGCCGACCAGCGCGCCGCTCGTCGCGGACGTGACCGTGCTTGCTGCCAATTGATCCGACGCGACGCGGAAGTTCGGGTTCTCATCGAACCAGCCTTCGGCGGTCAGTGCATCAATCGAGCTTTGGCGAATGGCGATGTAGCCCGTCACCTGATGCCAGGTCGCCGCGTTTTCGGTGTTGGTCATGTACAGCAAGAAGCCCAACGCGCCGTCTTCGACGTCCGTCGCCAGACCATCGACCAGCCACAGGCTCGCGCCGCCGATCAGATTGCCCGTCCAGCCCGTTTCCTGATTGTAGGGGAGGAACGACGCCACGACTTCGAAGCCGTTATCGACGCCGACCTGCGTGTAGGTCGAGGTGTCGCTGCTGCTGTACGCCGCCATCGCCACTTGTTGGGTCGAGAACGCCTGATCGACGGTTCCCCATGAGTTGCCGCCTTGCGCGCCGCTGTAGTACAGATAACCCTTGGCAGCCATGTCGTCCAACCATGTCAACAGCGCAACCGCGCCGTCGTTGTTGAAGTCCACTTCGGTGGCGCGTTCGGTACGACCGTTGTCATTGTTGGCGAAGGTCGCATCTTGCTGCGCGATCCACTGTTCAAAGAACCAACCGTGATTCGGGAACGTGAAGCAGAATTCCGGCGCTTCTGGCAATGCCATGATCGCTGCGCACGCGGCTTCGACTTCTGCCCACGTTGCCGGGGGGGTGTCGATGCCAGCGGCATCCAAGATCGTCTGGTTCGAGAAGTAAATCGCGCTTGACGTGTTCCACGGCATCGACGTGAATTCGCCGTCCAACGTATAGTACGCCGACACGGGGGCGATAAAGTCGTCGAGGTTCACGGGCTGTCCCAGCACTTCGGTGCGGTCGCCCAACGCGCTGGCAATCGACTTGAAATAGCCGCTGTCGCGCGCATCTTGCGTCGCCACTTCAAAGTATTGGACGATGGCGGGCAGGCTGTCTTGTTCCGCCGCCAGCGCCGTCGCCGCGAACAGTTCTTCGTAGTTGGCGTAACCTTCAACCGTTACGTTGTATTCGGGGTGCATTTCGTTAAATTCTGCCGCGCGCGCCTGCGCCCAGCCCAAGCGATTTTCGTCCGTGAACGCGATCCAGACCTTGACTTCGGTCGCTTGCGCGAACGCCGGTACGACTGCCAACGCCAAGAGCGCCAACGCCGCCACTATCACCATCAATTTACGCATTTGGTAGTCCTCTCGAAAAACAAACTTCATCATGCTCGATGCACTATAGGGGCATTGTTTTAAGCGCCAAATGCAACGTGTTTAAGCGCACGTTAAACCCGCGTCGGGCAATCACCGATTCGGCGTCGATTTCGCGCCTGTTTGATCGGATAATGGGGCGCTAGAGTCAACCTGACCCCGTCGCGCTGCGACTCCTTCGCTTTATAATGCAGCGAGGGCTGGGGGGTGAGGCGGTTAGGGAGTGGTTACACCATGACACACGCGCTGATCACGGGCGGGGCGGGCTTCATCGGCAGTCACCTCGCAGAGCGGCTGCTCGATGCCGGAGACACCGTGACGATCATCGACAACCTCAGCACAGGACAGTTGAAGAACATCGCGCAATTGGACGCGCATCCGCGCTTTCGCAGCGCTATTGAAGATATCCGTAACATCAACGTGATGGATCGGCTGATCAGCGAATGCGATGTGATTTATCATCTCGCGGCTGCCGTCGGCGTGCAGCGGATCATCAGCGAACCCATCGAGACGATTGAGACCAACATCGGCGGGACGGAAGTCGTCCTCAAGACCGCGCGCCGCTATCGCAAAAAAGTGATCATCGCGTCCACATCGGAGGTGTACGGCAAAGGGGTGCGCATCCCCTTCCACGAGGACGACGACAGCCTGACCGGGGCGACCACGCGCAGCCGTTGGAGCTATGCCGCGTCGAAAGCAATCGACGAATTTTTGGCGCTGGCGTATCATAAACAGGTTGGCTTGCCCATCGTCATTGTGCGCTTATTCAACACGGTGGGCCCGCGCCAGCAGGGACAATATGGCATGGTCTTGCCGCGCTTCGTCCAGTGGGCGCTGCGTCACCAACCGATCCAAGTCTATGGCGACGGACAACAGCAGCGGTGCTTCTGCAACGTGCGCGATGTGGTGACGGCGATTCAGGCGCTGGCAGATCATGCAAATGCGCTGGGCGAAGTCTATAATATCGGCAGCAGCGAAGAGATCAGCATGATGGGCTTGGCGGAGCGTGTGCGCGAACGCGCGGACAGCGCATCGGAAATCAAGCTCATTCCCTATGATGAGGCTTACGAAACCGGCTTTGAAGATTTTCGGCGGCGCGTGCCAAGTTTGAGTAAAATTCAGGCGGCAGTCGGGTGGACGCCAACCAAGCCGCTCGATCAAACCATTGATGAGATAATTGCGTACTATCGAGAGGACGGGCAGCATGGCGGAAATCACTCGTAAAGAATTGATCTTGGCATTGGTCGCGTCGGGAACCACCCCGCGTCTGGCGGGCGTCAACCTGAGCGCGTTGGATATGACCCGCATCGACATGAGCGGCGCGAACCTGCGCGGTGCGAATATGCAAGCGGCGACTCTGCGCGAAAGCATCATGCGTAACGCCAATATGCCGTTTGTGGACATGTCGGTCGTGCAAGCCGTCGGCTTGGACTTGGACGGCGCGAACTTGACCGGATCGAACCTGAGCGGCGCGAACCTGCAAGCGGCGCGGCTGACCAACGCCAATTTGACCAACGTCACACTCAACGGCGCGAATTTGCAAGGCGCGAACATGAAAAGCGCCAACATCAACGGCATCAAGTTCGACGAAAAAACGACGTGGCCCGACGGCAAAAAGGGCAGTCAAGCGAACCCGGCAGATTATACCAAATAGGACTGACGACTGAGGGAAAAGGACTGCGTAAAAACAAAGTACGCTAACGCTGCGTAACTTGTCCGATTGGGCAGTTGTTTTTACGCAATCCTTTTCCCTCAGTCCTCTCCCTCACTATGACCCTATTCGTCATTTTCGTGTTCGGCGCGGTCGTGATCGGCTCTGGCGCGATGCTGTCGCCCGCTTGGAACACGCGCCAACCCCGCATCGGCTTGACGGCGGCGCTGGCACTCGGCATCGTTGTCGGCGGCGCGGTCTTTTGGGCGATGCTGTTCGGTTGGGATACGCTGGTCGTCGATTATCTGCTGTTCGCGCTGGTCACGGCGATTTTCCTGTTCGGCACCCTGTCTTACGGGCAAAAACGCGCGGAGGCGCGCGGCGAAACGCTCGACGACGCCGATCAGGGCTGGCTGAGTCCGCGCGATCTGCTGTTGTTCGGACTCGTGGCGCTAATCTTCGTGCTGCCCGCACTGATTTTGCCCGTGCCGCTGGACACCGACGCACAGGGCTTCGGCTATCTGGCGTTGATGGCGCGCGACGGCGGCAGTTTCCGCACGCTCGCGCCCTTCCACCCCGAAATTAGCTACCTGTACGCGCCCGGCTTGCCAGCGTTAGCGGCTTATCTGAGCCAACAATTGGACGCGGGTTTGCAGCAAGTCCAATTCGGAATCGGCGCGGTACTGTGCATCGTCCTCGTGCTGTTGGCATTCGACTTCGGCTCGGAGTTCTACAGCAAGCGCATGGGGCGCGCGATGGCGCTGGCGATGGTCGGCGGCGGCGGCTTGTTCCTCACCTACATGGACTCGCATTTCACAACGTTGTTGGCGCTGGTGTTCGCATTCGCGTGCATCACCTTCGCGCTGCGCTATCTGCGCGACCGCTGGTTGCCCGACTTGATCGCCGGCGGGCTGATGCTCGGCGCGGTCGTGCTGTGTCACCCGGATACGACCATCATCCTCGCGTTGGGTTATGCGCCGTTCCTGCTGACGCTGTGGATGAGCAAGCCGCGTCCGACGTTCCGAACGTGGCTCGCGCTGGCGGCGGGCATTCCGCTGGTGGCGCTGCTCGGCATCGCGCCGTGGCTGTGGAACATCCGCGATCTGATCGGCGCGGATATCACGTCGCCGTTTCCGCGCTTCACCCATCACGCGCTGATGTTCATCACGTTTCACGGCGTCTGGATCATTCCGGCGAGCATCATCGGCGCGGTGGCGTATGTGCGCAAACGCGATCCGGCGGCGATTTTTTCGATTGGCTGGCTGATCTTCGCGCTCGATTTCGCCGCGTTCGGCGTGCTGGAGTCGCTGCTGCCGGGCGTGATCGCGCCGCTCACGCGCTACGATTATCCGTTCAGCATCGCGTGGCACGCGCCAATCATCCCATACACGATTTTGGGTGGCATGGGCTTGCTCTGGCTGTGGGATCGCGTTTTAGAGCGCCGCATCGGCGTGTTGGTGCATCGCTTCGCGCCTGTGCTGATCATCGCGGCGGCGGCGCTCGTATTGGGCGTTGGCGTCTACAATGAGCAAATCTTGGCGTTCACGAAAGGGCGTGTCGGCTTCTTCGGCGCGTTCTCATCCCGCGCAGATGTCGCCGCGATGGAGTGGATTCGGGCGAACACGCCGCCCGACGCGCGTATCCTGAATCATCCGGGACCGCATGAAGGGGACTGGGCAGCCGTGATCAGCGAACGCGACGCGGTGTACTTCCGTCCGCAGCCGTTTTTCGTCGGCACGGACACAGCCGACGCCGAACAAGCGCGCTTGCTGGCATTCTGGCGCGATCCGGTCGCGGACAGCAACCGCGCGCTGTTGGCAGAATCGGGCATCGATTATGTTCTCGTGCCGCAAATCGTGACCGATCCGGCGTCGATGGAGTCGATGTACCGCTGGCGTGCGCCGTTGAGCGCGCCGGAGATACTGCACAAACGCGTCGCCGAGGCAGTCTACTTGGAATTGGTCTTTGAACAGGACGGCGCGCAAGTGTACGCCGTAACGCCGTAAAGTGGTATCCTTGTGAAGGCAGGGCGGCATGTTGGACAGGAGCATGATACGCCACGCCCCTACCGTCATTTTTGGATAATTGTGTGATGTGATGGCTGAACCACCCCGTTTCGATGATGAGGATCACCGTGACGACCACCGTCACCGGGATGATCGTCGCAGCGACGATAACCAATTCAATGATTGGCTAAACAAACGCCAACCAGAGAACGATCCGCCAATTTCCGCATCGGCGGCGTTCTTGGACATGATGCGCCAAGCGGCGGATCGGCGCACGGCAGAAGCGCCGCCAGAGCCACCGCAGCCTGAGACGAATGTCGTTCGTCACCCCGCTCCAAGTGGAGAGGGCGAGCGCCGCCCAACGCCGCCCCCGCTCCAAGTGGAGCGCGTGTTAGGAGGTGCGGTTGCTTTTCAGCGTCCACCGACGCCGCCCCCACAGGTCGCGCCGACACCGCTCCCGTCGGAACAGCTCGAAAAATCCGTGCCAAGCGCGACTGTGCCGCCCCCGTCGCCGGATGAATATCAGCCAGACGCAACCGACGAAACACCGCCGCGCAGCGAATCCGAACGCCGCCGTCCGCGCCGCGTCGAGCGCATCAGCGCGGGCGAGGCGTTCAGCGTCGTCGATGATGAGACGGGCGAACCGATCAACCCTGAACGGCGGCGCTTGCGGCGGGGACGGCGCGCGTTCAGTCTGCTCGGCGGCTTTTTCCGCTCGATCTTCATCATTGTGGCGGCAGCGGGCTTGGCAGCGACGATCTTTACGTGGTGGACGCCGCCGGGCTTTTTGCCGTCGTCCGTGCGTCAAGATTTGGCGCTGCAAGCCGCCGCGCAGCCCACAACCGCACCGCTCGCCTCGCCCATGCCGACGCCCAATTGGGCGGTGCGCGTCGGCATCGTCAGCGGGCATCGCGGGCCCCAAAACGATCCGGGCGCGGTCTGTCCCGACGGCTTAACCGAGCGCGAGATCAATTTCGACACGGCGCAAATGGTCGTCAATCGGCTGCAAGGCTTAGGCTATACCGTCGATCTGCTGGACGAATTCGATCCGCGCTTGCAGAATTATCAGGCGGCGGCGCTGCTGTCGATCCATGCCAATACCTGCCGTGAGTGGCCCGACGGCGAAATCGTCAGCGGCTATTTGCTCGCCGCGCCCGCTGCCCGTGTGACCGCGCGCGGCAACGATGAGTTACTGGTCGATTGCATCTCGCGCGCGTATGCGGGGGCGTCAGGGTTGACGCGGCGCGAAGGCACGACCATCGACATGACGGATTATCACAATTTCCGCGAGATTCACCCGCTGACCCCCGGCGCGATCATCGAACTGGGCTTCATGCGCGCGGATCGGGACTTGCTCTTGCAGTCGGAACGGCTCGGACAGGGTTTGACGCAAGGCTTGCTCTGTTTCCTCGAACCACTGCGCTTTCAAGCGCCGACGGCGCTGCCAACGCCCGCCGACGCCCCAACACCGACCACACAAGGATAGATCATGCCGGACACCGAACTGCTCATGTACAGCCGCTCGTATGGCTGCCCGTATATCACTGTCGCCAAGCGTGTCTTGAGCGATCACGCCATCGCTTACCGCGAAATTCACATCGACAAGGACGCCGACGCCAAAGCGCGCGTGGTCGAGTGGACAGGCTTTCAATCCGTACCAACGATCATTGTCACGACGCCGGACGGAATTCTACCCCTGTCGCCGCCGTCACCGTTAGCGAAGGGTGCCAGTCCGCGCGGCATTGATCGCGGCGCGATGATCACCGAAGCGGGCATGGACGAACTGGAACGTTGGCTGCGCAAACATGGCTTCATCGTGGCGGACGCCGAGACGTAACCACGACCATCGGGCGGATGAGGTGTAAACCCACCGTTCTCAAAAGCGCATCCCACTCGTATAATTTTCGCTATCGGGGAGAGGTCGCATAGTGGCCTAGTGCGCTCGCTTGGAAAGCGAGTAAGGGTAACACCTTCGCGGGTTCGAATCCCGCTCTCTCCGCACGACGGACGCGCACAGCGCGTCCGTTTTTTATTGTCCCGTTCGCGCTCAACGCCGCTTGTACAAGCGCAATTCGATAGGCAGCGCCCGTCCAGAAAACGCCCATGTGGATTGCAGCTCAAAATCAGCATCGAGCAGCGCCAACGCGCGCGCGCGTTCAGCTTGGTTGAACGACCACTGATCGTGTGCCAAGACCAGCCACACGCGCTCGAACTGTGTCAGCGGCGGCACATAGGGATTGACGTAACTGTTGATCGGCGTCGGCGCGCGCGCGCGCTGCGGATGGCGACGCTGATTGTACAAGTATGGGTCTACCGTATAGAACGCGACGAATAGCACACCATCGTCTGGTTGGCTGTCGGTCAGCAGCGTATCCAGCACTCCCGTCCAATTCTCAAGCGGCGGTTGATCGTACCAACGCAGTACGCCGAACGCCGACACGCCAAGCGCGACGATCAACAGTGCCGCCATCCAGCGCGTCCGCGTCAAGCCCCACGCGCCCAAAAGCAGCAGCGGCGGCAGCGCGGCGATGAAATAGCGGTCAACGAAGCGTCCGCTCAATGCGATCAACGCGACGAACGGCACCAAGACGGCGAGCGCCAACAACAGCCACACCGCGCGCCGTCGTCGGTCGAACGCCGTCAGCGCCGTGCCGATCCCGCACAACGCCAGCAACGCCAGCGTGCCGCCACCCCACAGGCGCAGAGTCTCGATCAACATGGGAAATTCAAAATTGGGCATCCACGAGAAATTTTCGATCCACGAAGAACGAAAATATAACAGCGGCGTGACGCCCAGACCGAATGCCAGCGCGACGATCATGCCACGTCCCACGATTCGCTGTCGATAGCGTCCAAGCGCCCACAGCGCATGAGCCAGCAGCACGCACGCGCCGACAAAATGCGCGTAGATCATGCCGAGCGCCGCGAGGACATAGAGCGCCGTCCACGCCCGCCGCCGAAACGCACGGCTTTCAATCAGCGCCCATGTCGCCAACAGCGCGAAGAAGATGAGCGCGGTATACGAACGTGCCTGTTGCGCATATTCCACGAAAAAGGGATTGAACGCCAGCAGCAGCGCCGCCGCCACGCCTGCCCGCCTATCGATCAGCCGCGCGCCCAATCGATACAATAATGCCACGGACAGCACGGCGAACAGCGCCGCAGGCAGCCGAAGCGCAAATGTTGTATCGCCGCCAACACGCAGTACGATCCGCGCCGCGCTGTAATACAGCCACATATTGCCGTATTCGCGCGCCAACGTCAGTGTTTGGCGCGGCAACCGCATGGCTTGTGTGTGCGTGAATGCCTCGTCCAACCACACCGCTTTGGCGTCCAACTGATGAACGACGATGCCGAACGCGCTGAGACAGATCAGCGCGCCAACAACGATTTGCCAGATCGGGCGTGTTCTCACCGCGTCGGCATCCGTATCGATTGACTTCATGGCAGCCCGATAATGCACGTGTTTGCCCTAAATAACCTGAGTTTCGGATAGGTATTTCGCGTAACTTTAGGGTTCACCTCACCCCCCAACCCCCTCTCGACGCAGTGGAGAGGGGATTTAGGGGTGAGGTGAAGCTATCCGAAACTCAGGTTATGAAAGCTTTTCCAACCACCCCTGTACTGGAAATGGCTGTGCAAATGCGCGTTCACCTCGTGATATTGATTGGCGCGCCATCGAACCATCATCGCCCCCTTGCGCTAGAAGAACAGCTTCGCCACCTTCAACGCGCCCTGACTCCATGGGACGCGATGGCTGACGCCGCTCTGCCCCTCGAAGTGCTTCAGATTATCGACATACCATTGAAAATTGCGAATCAGCGCATCTTTGTTGCTGTACTTCGGCGCATAGCCCAAGACGCGCTCGGCTTTTTCAATCGAGACGAACGAATCTTTGCTCGCCGTCTCGTACACCCACGCATACAGCGGCGACAGCTTGAGCGCCTCCAACACCTTCAGCGCGAAAATGACGGGCGCAACGGGGAACGGCACAATTTTCTTGCCCTTGCCCGCGAAATCCAACACCGCTTGATAATCCTCGCGCATGGTTGTGAACTGCTTCGCGCCGATGTTGAACGTATCGTTGACGACGTTCCGGTCGAGCGTCATGCACAGATAGATCGCCGCACACAAATCTTCCACATCGAGCAGTTGATAGCGATTGTTTCCACTGCCAATCATTGGGAAGCCGCGTCCGTCCTTCGCCCAATCGTAGAACAGCGCGAACACGCCGAGCCGTTCGGGCCCGATGAACGATTTCGGACGGATGATCGGCGCACATAACCCTTGCGCGCGGAAGCCCTCGACCACTTTTTCGGCGTCGATCTTCGCTTTACCATAGGGACCCACGCCCACCATGGGGTCGGTCTCGTAAAGCGGATGATGATCCGGCACGCCGTAGACCGCTGTGCTAGAAATCTGGATCGCCCGCTCGACGCCGTGCTGATGCGCCGACTCGAAGATGTTGCGTGTACCGTCAATATCGGTGCTAAAGATGTCGGCTTCGCTGTACAGCGGCAGTGCCGCCGCTGTGTGAACGACGAATTGGACGCCCTCCATCGCCTGATCAACTGCCGCGCGGTCGCGGATATCGCCCTTGTGGATCGTCACGCGGTCGCGTTCGGGGTAATCGAAGTCTGCGATATCCAGCGATGCGACGCGATAGCCTCGCCCCAACAGGTAACGCACAAGGTTGATGCCCAAAAAGCCCGCGCCGCCCGTGATCAAGACCGTTTTCGTCTCTGCCATGAAGTTGAATGCTCCAAATCAATCGTCGAAGTAGCACGAATCGTAAATGAGCGCGCGATGCTGGTCAACCCTACAGCGGTGGGTTGCTGGCACACCCGCCGATCATTCCCCTGATATGACGCAAGATTCAGGACGAATTCACGCGCGCCCTGTGTCATAATCATCCGCATTCTGAGGTTTGGATCGGCTTTAAACCGTTCACCTCACCCCCCCACGCTGTGGAGAGGGGGAGGACATGTTTGAGTTTCTCCCTCATTAACCTCACGCCCCCAACCCCCTCTCCGTACCAGAGAGGGGGAGTCACCGTCGAGCTTTCCCCTTCCCCACTTCGTGGAGAGGGGGTCAGGGGGTGAGGTTCTTGAAAAGGTGTCCTCCCCTCAGCCATGCAATGGAGAGGGGGCTGGGGGGTGAGGTGAAGCGATCCAAAACTCAGGTTACTTATCCTGTAGGGGTCTATCGGTGGCGCGCCCACTATCAATCGAAACGAGGAAAATCATGAGCCGGAATGTTGCGATTTTGATCTTCGAGGATGTCGAACTGTTGGATTTCGCGGGACCCTTCGAGATTTTCACGTCGGTCAGCAGCGTCGTTACGGGCGAAATAGCCCCATTCAACGTGTTCACCGTCGCGCTCGAAGCCAAGCCGCTGCACACGCGCTATGGGCTGATCGTCACGCCGCATTACGCCATATCGACCTGTGAACCGCCAGATATCCTCGTGATTCCCGGCGGACGCGGCGCGCGCAAGGCGATGCGCGATCCCCAAACCTTGAACTGGATCAAATCAGTCAACGCGCATACCGAATTGACGACCTCCGTCTGCACAGGCGCGCTGGTCTTGGGGGCAGCGGGCTTGCTCGACGGGCTGCAATCAACCACGCATTACGGTTCTTATGATGCGCTGGCGGAGATCGCACCGCTAACGACGGTGCTTCAGGGCGTGCGCTTTGTAGACAATGGGCGGATTATCACCAGCGCGGGCGTGCAAGCGGGGATGGACATGTCGCTGCATATTGTAGCGCGGCTGCACGGGAACGAAGTGGCACATCAGACGGCGCGTCACATCGAATATCGCTGGACGCCGTGATATTTTGTGCAAAATTGGCGTGGTATAGTTTGGCGTGCCAAACTCGCGCGGGCATGGCACGCTATGCCCCTCCATCGTTTGAGTTCCACTCGTCTCTCCGTAAGTTGAACGGTTAAGGACACACGAAAACCCCGCTGCATGTGCAGCGGGGCGAAATGCGGTGCTATGCTCCCGCTCTCGATGTGGAGAGTAAGTAGGGGGTGAAGCGGCTTGACCGCTTGACCACTTACTTATCGCGTCCGAAGCCGCCGCGACTGTCGATATCAGGGCTGTCAGCGCGTCCACCAGAATTGCTCGGCTTGCTCCCGCCGCTCAAACTGCCACCTTGCGGTTTCTTGCTGCTGCCACCGCTGGAACTATCGCCCTGCGATTGCTTGCTCCCCCTACTCCCGCCGCTAAATGACGATTTGCCGCTTGACGGGTTGCCACTGGGTGGCATCGACGTTTTTCCGCCGCTGCTTTCGCGTGTCACGCCAACGCGCGGGGTGAAGCCGCCCATACCGCCCGTAGAACTGCCCGAATCGCTGCCGAATGAACCGCGACTGCCGATATCTGGGTCGTCATACTGTGGCTGTTCGCTCCCCTGCTGTCCCAAGCCGGAAGGGGGCGCTGCTCCACCCCGCCCGCCGAATAACCCGCCCAATAGATTGCTCAGTCCGCCGCCAAAGCTGCGGAGCGCCATGAAAGCGAAGAATGCCAGCACCAGCCCGCCGATACAACAGATCGTTCCAAAGTCATTCACGATGGCATCCTTTAGTTGATGTTAAATTGAGTTGAACCGGCTGCGTTGCCATTGACGAAAAATTCGGCTTCGTAGCTTCCGCGCTGGAATGCGCCGTTCAGCGGCTCGAACACGAAATTGATGCAGGTGTTGCTATACGCTTCGTTCGCATCAATCGCGCGTGCGTCCTCGACCGGCTGATTTTCATAATACAGCCGCGCAAAGACCGATGTCCCCGCGCTCACGGCGCTGCCCGGCGCAACCACGTAAATGCTGTCACCCGACTGAAAATTATTGGTCGTACTCGTGGGGCAACCATCGCGGTCAACAGCACGCGACGCGACAATCTGTCCAAGCTGGATGCCGTCGTCGGTGAAGGTCGTGCCGCCGTCGTTCGGGTTGAGCGGCGCAACCGTCGCATCGCCGCCACCGAGCAAGCGCGGCAGGATCAAGATCGCCGCCACGATCACGACGATGACAATGACGATGGTGCTGCCTTTGGGGATGCCGCGTGTACTGGGTGTGGTGCCCGAATTGGGATCGCGCGGTTGATTTTTGAACAGATTATTCACGATTGGTTGACCTTATGGGTTTGCAGTCTACAGTTAAAATGAATCATATAATGAAGATGCGCGCGCTCCATCAGACTGCGGGGGGATCATGCACTAGGACAGCGTGCGACGAAACTGCGCCATTCGATGGAGACGGGTATAGGTGGAACGGACAGCAAGCCAGTGATACGGCGTGAGGGCGGAGCGGAAAAGCCAAGCGCAAAAAAAAGACTGCGGACTGCGTGAAAATGCCTTCGTCAAGGCGATTTTTCACGCAGTCCGCAGTCTCTTACTGGCTACCAATACATCGCTTGCCATGTTTTCGATTGTGTTTCGCGTGACGCTACCAATAAATCCGTTTCCGTCGTTGTGGATGCGGCGTACCGCGTCCGATGACTGCCATCCGGTTCGTTCGGGTGCTTTGCGGTTGGGGGTCACAACCGCGCGCCGCCCTTGTCCCGACAAATTATCTTGTCAAACCAAGCAAGCGCACGGTTGGAAAAGGTCTGCCAGTTGCCGCCTTCATTGCTTAAGCGGTCTGCCGGTGGATCGTTTCCGTCCAGTGAACTGGTGCAACTCATATGCGATATCCTTTCGCCTGAGTGCGATTGGCGGCGTCCGGGCTGCGAATGCTGATGTTTCCAGCAGCCCACCGCGCCGCCATAACCTGACTGCGCGCTCGCCAATCGTCCTAGTAGAAAAAACCTGCGCTGCGCGCCCACGTTGTCAGCCGAAATAAGCGGCAGCTCGCGGAGGGGCGCGTTTCTCGTGCCAGCGTGTACATCTGGCGGGTGTCCATCTTTTGTTCATGTCCATTGAGCATGATCTTGCTCCTTTGGAGCGGTACTATTTTTTTGAGCGTGAATGGTTCGGTTGCGAACGGCGGTCACAACTGCGACTCGGCGTCCCCGCTGTCAATCTCATCGCTTACGGCGCGCGGCGATCTCGTTCCTCCGCGTCCTGCCCGTTCGTCCGCGCTGCCCGATCCCGCTTGGGCAGCAGTGTGAGAGTCGGCGGAAACCGCACCGCCGAACGGCGCTGTTGTCGTGCCAGCTCCACCTTCGTCTGCTGGGCGACGAAAATCACCTCGTCCAGCCAGCCGTTGAGCGCCTGCACACTCATTTCGGTCAGCGCGCCGAGCGCGTTCTCGCTAGCGGCGGTGTGAAGGGTATCCAACGTCTCTAACGCTTGATCCACCTGCGCGTCGATCTGTTCGCGCTGCACCAGCGCGATCCCCTGCTGCACACGGGGTTGAAGCTGCAAGCTCATGCGATCACCTCTTGTCAACACGAGCGAAACAAAAAAAAAGGGGCGTGAGCTTTTCAGTCTCACGCCCCTTGCGGGAACCCACTGTTTGGGAGAGTGGTTACGGCACGCAACCACCCGCGTAAGATTGACCAGTGTTATCATAACCCGATGCCCGTACTGGCGCGTCCGCCGTTAGGCGGATTGCTGCCGCAGATTGCAACCGAGCGATGTGGGCGTTGACGCTTGCGACCACGCCATTGAGTCGACTCGTTATCCGCTTCAGAACGTCGAACTGTGCCAGCGCAAGACGCGCGTCAGCAGGGAACAAGGCGCTCAATTGGATCACGAAATCGCGGCGGAGTCGGAGGATCATCAAGCACCTCGCTCCACAATGGTGTTATCGAGCATCATCAGGATACTTTCGCCCGTGATGAAGACACGGCGCATCCCGTTCGGTTTACTCACCTTTAAATGCCCGTTTTTCACCAAGCGTTTCAGGGTGCTGAGGCTAATGCCCAACGCCTCGGCGGCTTCCTGACGGGAGTATATCGCTCCCGACTCGATCTTTGACTTGATGACCGCAGACATACACTCGTCCTTTCGACACTGATCCCTACACTAGCACGAGTCGGGGAACGTTGTCAAGTAGGCGTAAGCGACTTTACATTCATTTAACGGAGGCAGATGGGGCGTAGGGGGTCAGGGGTGGGCGTGGTGGCGTACAGGCGTTCGGAAAGCGCGGGTAGCATTCCTATGGTTTTCCAAGTGCATCATGTGACGGTGTAAGGGGCATGGCGTGCCATGCCCGCGCTTCAACGAAGCCGCACTGGGGGCGGATACTGGCACATGAATGATGCGGTCAGGCTATTACGCTTGATTTCCTTGGGGTTCGAGCAGGTGGAGGCTCAAAGACAGAACATATATTGTATGTTATAATGAACATGAATCTGAAATCCAGCAAGTCTGAAAAGTAGGATTCATCCGGGGGGCGAGAGCCTCCCCTTTTGTTTTATAACCAAACAATACCGCGTGGATCGGTTTTCGACGCGACTTTACACAAAATTGGCTCAAGACGATCAAAGTAACGATGTCCCGTTTTTTTCTTCATATAAGCATTCGGCGCAATGGACTGATAGAGCAGATAAGCAACCAAATCGGCAGCCTGAATGAACAAGGATGTGGCTGAATCTTTCAGATAAGGGTCTTCGATGACGAATTTCAACAACAGATTACGATTACCTTGCCCATGTTGACTTCGATTAGGAATTGGATTGTAACGGCGCATTTTTCGGATTAAAGCCGTCAATTTTTTATCGTCCGTCGCATCGGGGATAAGTAATCCCCGTTCATCAGCATTTGCAGGACCACGAAAATTTCGATGGGTGATCGTGTTTTCAAATCGCTGAATCAGATACCGCCACGCTATGTCAAATGGGTCATAAGTTAAGGGCTTGCCGTTTTTGTCAATTACAATATTAATGACGTTAAAATCAGTCATAGAAGCAAGTTTGTCTGCAAACTCTCGTAAAATTGCCAATCGATCATGCCGCTTGATGCGAACCAAAGCGCCAGGATTGTTGATGAGCGCAGAAGCGTGAATCTCTTCCCGCAGTTTAAGTCCATAACGATCCCGCAGGTCACGTCGGAAAGCGATTAGCTCTTCAAGATAGCTCATCCAACGCAGTTCGTGAATCACCATACCAGACAAAACAAAATACCGTGTGGGCGAATTAACCATCCCAACGTCACCACTTTCGTCCACATACATTAAAAACACGATTATCTCCAACGAGGCAAGCTGCGAACGGTATTGAAGGACAGCTATAATTTATCTATCGTACGCTTCGATCTTACTATTTCAGCTTCTCCACCGCCAACCCATACAACGTCTTGCGATCCCACCCTGACGCCGCCGCCACCGCTTTCGCCGCTGCGCTCAACGGTTCGCCCGCGTCGATACGCTTTTGCAGCGCCCCCAACACACGCGCCTCGTCCCACGTCTCGACGGCAGCGGGCGGCGCGCCGCCAACGATTAGCACGATTTCGCCGCGCGGCGCGGTCGTCTCGAAGTGCGCTAAGGCATCGCTCGCGCTCCCGCGCACGAGTTCCTCATGAAATTTCGTCAGTTCGCGCCCGACGCACACTGGACGTTCTCCGAGTGTTTCGATCAGTGCCGTCAGGGTGTCGGTCAGGCGGTTTGGGCTTTCGTACAGGATCAGCGTGCGCGACTCGCGCGCCAAATCAAGGAAGAAATCGCGCAAGGCGTTATGTTTGCGCGGCGGAAAGCCGACGAACACAAAGCCATCGGTCGGCAGCCCCGACGCCACCAGCGCCGTGATCGCCGCGCACGCGCCGGGCAGCGACTCGATGCGCACGCCGCGCGCGACCGCCGCCGCGATCAACTCCGCGCCCGGATCGCTGATGCCCGGCGTCCCGGCGTCGCTGACCAGCGCCACATCGCCCATCGTCAGCGCATCGAAAATCGCGTCCAATTTCGTGAGCTTGTTGTGTTCATGATACGCCGTCAGCGGCGTGGTAATGTCGTAATGCTGCAAGAGGATGCGCGTCGTGCGCGTGTCCTCCGCCGCGATCAAGCGCACTTCGCGCAGGATGCGCAGCGCGCGCAGCGTGATATCTTCGAGATTGCCAATTGGCGTGGGAACGATATATAAGGTAGACATGCCGCTATTGTAGCGTAGCGTGCGGCGAACGTAAAAGTCATATCAGAATAAACGGACTATAGTCCGTTTAACTGGTAAGCCTGCACTCATGAAATGCGTCTATCCTTCATGCTGTGACGAAAGGGGACATTGTGAATACTCACCCACATGGCGATCAGCCGCTGCTGCGGCTTGGTGAACCGTTGGAAAGCGCCGCTGCCGCGCTGATTCTGCTGCATGGACGTGGATCATCAGCGCGCGAAATGCGCTCGCTTGGCGAAGAACTGGCGGCGCTTTCGGGCGCGAAAATTGCCTATCTAGCGCCGAACGCCGCTGGCAATACGTGGTATCCATACCGCTTCATCGAGCCGACGACGCGCAACGAGCCGTATCTCTCGTCGGCGCTGCACGTCGTTGCGGACGCCATCGCGGCGGCGAACGCGGCGGGCGTGCCGACGGAAAAAGTGATGTTGTTGGGCTTCTCACAGGGCGCGTGCTTGGCGCTCGAATACGCGGCGCGGAATCCGCAGCGGTACGGCGCGGTGTTCGGCTTGAGCGGCGGGCTGATTGGCGCTACGCTTCCGACCTATACGGGTTCGCTGGCAAACACGCCCGTCCTGCTCGGATGCAGCGATGTCGATTTCCATATCCCGCTGGCGCGCGTGCAGGAGAGCGCGAAGGCGTTCCGGGCATTGGGCGCGAACGTGGACGAGCGGATTTACCCCAATATGGGGCATACCATCAACGAGGACGAGATGAAGGCAGTGGTTTCAGGCATCAAGGAGGTGGCAACATGACGATTTTGGGCTTGCATCACATCACATTGGTGACGAACGACGCGGCGAAGAACGTGGATTTTTACACGCGCGTGTTGGGGCTGCGCTTCATCAAGAAGACGGTCAACTTCGACGATCCGAGCGCGTATCATCTGTACTACGGCGACGAGGCGGGCAATCCCGGCACCGCGATCACGTTCTTCGAGTGGAAGGACGCGACGAAGGGGCGCTACGGCATCGGCGGGACGCATCATTTCGCGCTGTCGGTGCCGGATTATACAGGCTTGCTGAAGTGGAAGCGCCGCCTGATCGACTTGGGGATCGCCGTCGATGGACCCTTCGACCGTCATTACTTCAAGTCGATCTATTTCCGCGATCCCGACGGGACGGTGGTCGAAATTGCGACGGCGGGACCCGGTTGGACGGTCGATGAAGCGCCGGACGCGCTCGGCACGGCGCACATCGACCCGCCCACCGCGATGATGATCCAGAACCGCGACACCGAACGGATCACCGCCGAAATGTGGAGCGAACCCGTCCCCGTCGTGACGGCGGACATGGCGCTGATGCAGGGGATGCACCATATCACGGCGATTTCGTCGGACATTCAGCGTACCAACGCCTTTTTCGGGGACTTGTTGGGGATGCGGTTGGTCAAGCGCACATCGAATTTTGATGATCCAAACTCGGCGCATTGGTATTGGGGCGTGGACGACGGCAAACCCGGCACACTGATCACGTATTTCGAGTGGAAAGCGCGTCCGGGCTACACGCCGCATCGCGCGGTGCCGGGCGCGGGACAAACGCATCATTTTGCGTTGGCAGTCCCCGACGAGGCGACGCAGTTGGAATGGCGCGCGAAGCTGATTAAGGCGGGCTATCGCGTCTCGCCCGTGATGGATCGGACGTATTTCAAGTCGATCTATACCAGCGATCCTGACGGGCATATCGTGGAACTGGCGACGCGCGGACCCGGCTTCGCCGTGGATGAACCGCTGGCGGAACTGGGGACGCATCTGCTGCTGCCGCCCGGCGTCGAGGCGCACCGCGAGATGTTGGAGCGCGTGTTGACGCCGCTGCCGAACGTGGAATGGAAACCAGCGGAGTAGTCGGGCGTGGAGGGGTAGGGACTGCCTCCCCTCATTCGCGGCGGTGTATCATCAGCGAAATACAGCGCGAAGCGGCAGCGTGAAGCCGGGCAGCACGTCGCCGCCGTCCAACGTATCATCGATGCCAAGCTGCTGCATCGGCTGCCCCGGCACATGCACTTCAACGATTTTCGTTTTGGGGAAGGCAACCCAGACAACCACCCCCGCATTCAAATAGTGGACGATCTTGGCGCGCAAATCCGCAAGTTCTTGCTTCGACCCCGATGAGACGACTTCGACCACCAAGTCAGGCGGCGTCGGGTTATAGCCCGTCTCTGCCAATGGCAGCTTGTGGTTGGAAACGAAGGCGACATCGGGCGCATACGGTTGTCCATCGACCAGATAGCCGCCATGTTCACCCGTGAGTTCGCCCCGATTGTGCGCGTCGGTGAACGCGCCTATCTTCACGATGAATCGGGCACCGTAATTTGAGGATTGTGGATTCGACGGCACTTCGACGATCTCCCCGTTGATGAGTTCAAACATCCGGTCTGCGTTTTCGGGCAGGTCAACAAACTGCTCGAACGCTTCAACCGTCATGGGCGGCGTTCGGATT
>DAOTUQ010000052.1:0-4531 GCA_034437055.1 Anaerolineae bacterium | reverse complement strand
GGAATTATTGAAATGCGCACCTGCCCCCTGTTGACCTCACCCCCCAACCCTAAGTGACCTGAGTTTCGGATAGCTTCACCTCACCCCTAAATCCCCTCTCCACTGCGTCGCTGAGGGGACTTTCATATCCATCGTGAGCCGTCTTGCTCCCCCTCAGCCGTATCGGACAGAGGGGAGTCTTTGCCGCGCATTGACCGTTCCCTGATCCATGTGGCAAGGCGGTTAGCAGATGAGGTTGTAGGCTTACGGTGCGCTGACCGTGAACGCCGCGCTCGCCAGCACGACGTACCAATCGTCGCGCATCAGGCGCACTTCATAGTCGCCCGGTTCGAGCGCCGCATCGACCATCGCCGTGCTGCCTGACGACGCCGAGTTCGTATAGACGAACGCATAGTAATTGTACAAATCGCTCTCGCCCGCCAGATAAATGCCGATCCAGTCGTAGCGATTGTCCGGCGCGTTCGCCCATTCGATGCTGATCGGCTCATCCGGCGCGAACGTCGGTTGGGTCGTGCGGATTTCTGGCACGGCATCCGGCGCGAGAATCCAAAATTGGCTGCGCGACAGTTCCGTTTCGCCCCCGCCCACCAACACCGCTGCATATTCGCCCGGCGCGAGCGTCTGCGATCCGAATGTCACCGCGCCGAAGAAATCCGCTTCCATCGGCGGCAGCGACAGCAAATTGTCGTTCGGCACGCCGCCGCCCGCCGGGACGATCACGATCCGATCCGTGTTTTCGCCTTCGGGCGCGGCATAGCGGACGACAATATCGTCGCCCTGTGTGATCACGCGGTCGGTTACGGCGGCGAACAGGGGGGGGACGGCGGGCGTGATGCGCAGTGTCGAGACGACGCCACGATGATCCGACGGATACGGATCGACGGCGATATCCACGTCCGCGCCGCCCAATTCCCCTACAATTTGGCTGTCCAGGACCTGCACGTTGCCCGCCGCATACACATAGTCGATGCGATCCACGACTTCGCCTTCGCGTAGGCGCGGCACAGGGTAGCCGGGCGTCCACGTCATGCCGACGCGCGCCGTTGGATCGGGGTAGATCGCGCGGTAGCTGTCGATGAAGCCAAGTTCCTCTAGCGTGCGGCTGACCTGCCATTCGACCGCGAACGGGATATGCGGCACAACGCCGACCATCGCGTCCGTCCAGTCGAGATGGGACGGCGCATTGAAATCGCCCGTCAGCACGAGCGGATAGCCCGCTTCGACCACGCCGGGCAGCGTCGTCACGAGCGACTGAAAGAAGTCGCTTTCTAGGCGGGTGACGCGCTCGTTCTCCAAGACGGCTTCGAGCGATTCGCCATCGCGGAGCAGATAGGGTCCATACGGATCGGACGGCAGATGCGTATTGGCAAGCGCCACGACTTCGCCCGGACGCACTTGCACATAAATGTAGACGCCGTTGCCATCCGGCGGATCGATCAGCGGATAGCGCGAGATGATATGCAGCCGTTCGCTGACGTGCTGCCAGCCGAGCGCCGCCGCGATTCGTGCTGCGTTGCCGCCGGGTTCTTGCAGCCCAACGACATCGGCATCCGCCAATTGGATCGCTTCAATGACCTTGCCGAAATCGACCAGTTCGCCGCCGACCCAAATGTTGAAGGTCATGACGCGCAGATCGATGGGTTCAAGTGCCTGATTTTGGGCGCTGACGGTGACGGTCACGAGCGTGAACAGCAGCGCGCACAGCGTGAGGACGAAGGGACGCAAGGTGCGGAGCATCGGGGTTTCTCCCATCGGATTTCATTCGATGGGGTGTGACCGTAGCGCGGTGAGGTTAAGCGGAGGTTGCGCGGGGGTTAAAAACGGCGGGCAACTCATGCGCCTGCTGTCGATTGGCGCGAGTTAGTTGAGCAGCGGTCGATTGTCTATCTTGATTATCCTTATCGGGCTGTCGAGGAAAAAATCAAGATCGGCAATCGTTATTTTGCTGATCAAGCGTTCTATGCGTTCCTCAGCTCCAAGGGGGTCAGGGAGTGAGGTGAATTCTTCAATTGAGACCTCGTATCTTGATGCGATAGCCCTGATAGGATGATGACCCACCTACGCATCATCTGGCGCCCCACGCTATAATATCCCGCACTATTCGTAACCATTGCACAGCGCACGTAGGGACACACACATCATGCGGCTCATCCTCATCGGCTTCGGCGTCGTCGGACAAGGTTTTGCGGAGATTCTGCGCGATAAAATGGCGGACTTGCGCGCCACGTACAACCTATCGCCGCGCATCGTCGGCGTTTACACCCGTTCGCACGGGTCGCTCTACCACGCTGACGGCTTGGACATCGGCGCGCTGCTTAACCTCATCAAGTCTGGCACGCTCGACGATTATCCCTATCTGCCGGGTATGGGGCGCAGTTGGGACGCGCTGCGGCTGATCCGCAAATCCGGCGCGGACACTATGATCGAGGTCACGCCGACCAACCTCCAAGACGCCCAACCCGCCCTCGATCACGTCCGTGCCGCGCTGAATGCCGGGATGCACGTCGTCACCGCCAACAAGGGGCCCATCGCGCTGGCATACAACGAACTGCGCGAATTGGCGGCGAAAAAGGGGCGCTATTTGCGCTTCGAGTCCACCGTCATGGCGGGAACGCCATCGATCCGCTTGGGGATGCAGGCGTTGGCGGGCTGCACGATCACGGCGGCGCGCGGCATCCTGAACGGCACGACCAATTATATGTTGACGCAGATGGAGACGGGCATGGACTATGCGCGCGCCCTCGCCCAGGCACAAGCATTGGGCTATGCCGAAGCCGATCCGACAGCGGACGTGGATGGGTGGGATGCGGCGGGTAAGGCGCTGATCTTGGCGGCGGCACTGTTCGACAAATCGCTAACGCTGAACGATCTGGAGGTCGCTGGCATTCGTAACATCAGCCCGCACGACATTTGGACGGCGGGCGAACGCGGCGAACGCTGGAAATTGATCGCGGAGGTCACGCCGGAGGGCGGGCGCGTCGCGCCGATCAGTCTGCCTAAGAGCCATCCGCTGGCGGGGGCGATGGGTGCCACCAATGCCGTCACCTACACCACCGATCTGTTGGGCGATGTCACGCTGGTGGGCGCGGGCGCGGGGCGGACGCAAACGGGGTTCGGCATCTTGTCGGACGTGCTGGATATTCATCGGTTGACCAGTCGGTAGCGGATAGATTATTCGTCCTCTCATCAATATCTTTTTACATGCGTTCGATGGTTTTGCATATAATCGAGATATAGTCGCTCATCAAATCATAGAAACTGTGCCATGATCAATCTTTCTGCTCCACCCAAGTCCCGCGTCTTGGTCGTTGAAGATGATACCCATCTGCTTGAAGGCATCCGCACCGTCTTGGAACTTGATGGCTATGCCGTCGAGACTGCCGAGAACGGCAAACAGGCGCTCGATCTGCTGCACAGCGATCATCCGCTGCCGGAGTTGATCGTCTCCGATATCATGATGCCGCTCATGTCCGGCATCGAACTGTTGTCCGAAGTTCGCAAACAGCGGGAATGGGTTAAAATTCCCTTCATCTTCTTGACCGCGCGCAGCGAACGCTCCGATGTCCAGCGCGGTAAGCAGTTGGGCGTCGATGATTATCTGATCAAGCCATTCGACGCGCCCGATCTGTTGATCGCCGTCGAAGCGCGCATCAAGCGCCAAAAGGCGATTAACGAGGTGGCATCGGGCGAGATGATCGACCTCAAACAGCGCATCTTGGCGATCTTGAATCACGAATTTCGCACGCCGCTGACCTTCATCGTCGCCTACGCCGATATGCTCAACAACGCGCAGTCGTACAGCCTGACCAATCAAGAGATTTTGTCGTTCCTCAAGGGCGTCAACTCTGGCGCGGTACGGCTGCGGCGCTTGGTCGAGAACTTCATTCAATTGGTCGAGGTCGAGTCGGGCGACGCCGGACGTAATTATGAAATGCGCCGCGCCCCCATTGATCGACTTCAGACCGTCTTGGACGAAGCCGCAAAAGACAGCTTCTTAGACGGAGTGCAGCATACATTAACCGTCGAGATCGAGCCGGATTTGCCCGTCTTCATCGCGGACGCCATTTATCTCAAGTCGGCGCTTGTGCAGTTGTTGGATAACGCCATCAAGTTTTCGTCGCCCGATCAGCCGATTTTGTTGACCGCTTTGTCCGATAGTCTGCCCGACGGGACGCCCGCTATTCGCATCACCGTCCAAGACAACGGGCGGGGCATCACCCCCGCCGAGCGCGAGCGCATCTGGGAGAGCTTCTATCAGATCAATCGCAAATACTACGAGGATCAGGGGACGGGATCGGGCTTAGCTATCGTTCGCGCGATTGCGGAGCTGCATGGCGGTGCGGTCGATCTGACGAGCGCGCTAGGTCTGGGCAGTAAGTTCTCGATTCTGCTACCCCTTCGCCCTAAATAACTTGAGGGTGGGGCATAATTCCCTCTCAAGCCTGTTTTACACTATGCCTTCTGGTATTGACAAGTCATTTTGAGTAGGGCATAAAGAGGCGGCAATGGCTCACAAGGATTTATGCCCCAC
>DAOTUQ010000051.1:0-7425 GCA_034437055.1 Anaerolineae bacterium | reverse complement strand
ATAAGCCTTAGATGTCCATAAAGAACTTCGTGGCACGAAGATCACGACCAAAATCCACTACAAAGTGGTCTATTGTCAACCGTTATGAGCCAAAAAGTCGTGATGGCTGAGTAGTTACTGAAAATCTTTCTAACGCAGCAGCAGATCGTCGGCGGGTTCGCGGTCTGCGAGGATTTGCCGTAGTTCGACCATCTGATCGCGCAGCATGGCGGCTTTCTCGAACTCCAAGCCCTTTGCGGCGCGCTTCATTTCCTCTTCCAAGACTTTGATCATACGGTACAGTTCATCTTTCGGGATCGTCGCCAACGAGGGTTTCGCGCCCGCCGCTTTCTGATCGTCCGTCACCGATGCTTTCACGCGATCCGTAAGGTCACGTACCTGCTTGATGATGCTGGTTGGCTGGATGCCGGTTGCCTCGTTGTGCGCGTGTTGGACAGCGCGGCGGCGGTTCGTCTCGTCGATGGCGGCGCGCATCGAATCGGTCATGCGATCCGCATACATGATCACCGTCCCCTCGACATGCCGCGCGGCGCGCCCGACGATCTGAATCAACGCCGATTCCGAGCGTAAAAAGCCTTCTTTGTCGGCGTCGAGAATGACGACGAGCGAGACTTCGGGCAGATCGATGCCTTCGCGCAGCAGATTGATGCCGACGATCACATCGTAAATGCCCAGCCGCAGATCGCGCAGAATTTCGACGCGCTCCAATGTGTTGATCTCAGCGTGGAGGTAATGCGCGCGGACACCCACTTCGTTGATGTAGCCCGCCAATTCTTCGGACATGCGCTGCGTCAGCGTCGTGACGATCACGCGCTGTCCCTTCTTGACGCGCGCGGCGATCTCTTGCAGCAAATCGTCGATCTGTCCTTTCGTCGGGCGGACGCTGATTTCGGGGTCGAGGACGCCCGTCGGGCGAATGATCTGCTGCACGACGCGCTGACTGATGCCTCGTTCGTAAGGTCCCGGCGTCGCGGTCGTGTAGATCGTCTGACCCATGCGTTCTTCAAATTCCTCGAAGCGCAGCGGGCGATTGTCCATTGCGCTCGGCAGCCGGAAACCGTATTCAACCAATGTTTCCTTGCGCGCGCGGTCGCCGTTATACATGCCGCGCACTTGGGGGATGGTCATGTGACTTTCGTCGATGATCATCAGATAATCCTTGGGGAAGTAGTCGATCATCGTGAACGGCGGGCTGCCCGGCGCGCGCTGATCGAGCGACCGCGAATAATTCTCGATGCCGGGCGTGAAGCCCATCTCGCGCAGCATCTCCAGGTCATAGCGAACGCGCTGTTCGATGCGCTGTGCCTCTAACAATTTGCCCTCGCGCTTGAAGAACGCGATCCGTTCTTCGAGATCGCGCTCGATATCGCGGATTGCCTGCTGCAATTTATCATTATCCGCCACGAACTGCGCTGCTGGGAAGATCACGATGGTTTCTTGTACGGCGAGCAGTTCGCCGCTTGTCGGGTCGAACTGCATGATCTTCTCGATCTCGTCCCCAAAGAGCGTGATGCGATAGGCTGCGTTCTCATACGGCGGATAGATTTCCAGCACATCGCCGCGCGCGCGGAAACTGCCGGGCGCAAAGTCCATTTCGGCGCGCGTGTATTGCAGCGCGACCAAGCGTCGCAGCGCCGCCTCGCGCTGAATTTCCGCGCCTTGCCGCAGTTCGAGGATCGATTGACTCCACGTCTGCGGGTCGCCGGTTGCGTAGATGCATGATACCGACGCGACGATGATCACATCTTTGCGCGAAAAGAGGGCGGCTTTTGCGGCGATGCGCAAGCGTTCGATCTGTTCGTTGATGTCGGTCTGCTTCTCGATGAAGAGATCATAGCGCGGAACGTAGCTCTCTGGCTGATAGTAATCGTAGTAGCTGACGTAGTATTCGACGGCGTTGCGCGGGAAGAACTCTTTGAACTCGGCGTAGAGCTGCGCCGCCAGCGTCTTGTTGTGTGCGAGGATCAGGGCGGGGCGCTGCACAGCTTGGATCACATGCGCGATGCTAAAGGTGTTATGGACGAAGAAGCCGCCGACACCTGCCAAGAAATTCTCGACGCCGGGAACGCAGAAATCGTAGACGTAGGGATGTGTGTATTCGATGGGTTCGATGGTTGCGACGCGCGTCCAACGTAAGCTCGTCAAATGCTCTAGGTGAGCGAAATCTGTCCACCATGTTTCGGAGTCGATGGAGCGGTTTTCCGCCCTGAGACGGAGAGCTAACAAAACACGCTTGAGGCTGGATCGACCCGGCGCACGTTGCCCCGTTTCATAAAGTTGAATGATTGCGTGCGAAAGCCCGCTTTGTTCGCCAAGTTGTTTTGTCGTCATTCCAAGTTTGTGGCGAAGTTGGCGCAGCATCGTCCCGTCAATCGGCACGACATCGACATTGCTGTTTTCAGGGCGTCCAAGTTCACGCTCGAGAGCGATTTGTTTACGTTCCAGCGAAAAACCGATCTTTTCCTGAAACAACCGTAAATTTGCTTGTCCCGAAACGGTGATATCGTAGTACCAGTCACCCTGATGATCGCTGTTGGTGGCGCGCTTCCATTTACGTTTGACGCGCGCCCAGATGCCCAAATTTAAGAGGGCATACATCAGATCGTTAGCGAGGATTGTGCTTGCCGTTGTTGCAACGACATCACTAGCATGTCCGACTGTAGCGTCGCCATCGAAATAGGCGCGTAGCAGTTGACCCAAGTCGGCTTCAGACAAATCCGCCCAAAACGCTGGTAGATGTTTGGTGCGCGCGGTTTCCCCGCACCATTGCGCGAGTAAATCAGCCATTGGCTTTGAATCGATTTGATAATCCGATGAGGGGCGAACGGTAAAGGCGATGCCGAGTTCATGCAATGCGGTTTCAATGTCTGTGCGAATACATGGTTCTCGATTGGCGATAACGACGTATCTATCCTGATGATTGCCTTCTGCGATGTAATAGCCCATCAGTCGTAAAGTTGCTTGGGTCAGGCGCGGCTGCACGGGAACGCGGCTGCGCTTCGCGCTGACGGCTGCGCTGTTCGTGTCCCATAAACCGTCGAAGTCATCGGTATTGCTTAGAAATGGTTGGAAACTTTCTAGCCCGATGCCTTGGTTTCGTATCTTGCGACGCATTGCTGAGAGGTTGCTATAGGGTGATGCAATTTCGCTCGCGCGCATTGCATCGACGTTCACAGCGATACCGTGCTGCTCAACGTAAGCCTGCATCGTCTCGGACGCATCGACAAATAGCTTTTTGCCCATCAATGCGGCTATCGTATCAATTTCTTGCAAATTTCCGTCTGCCATAAGCCGTTCTGGTACAGGAATACAATCGTCTTGGCGCGCATCGGCTGTTTCGATGAGCGTAAGCTGACCCTTTCGCAGCACCCATAGGTTATGATCGCCAGTGAGCGTCGCCGCGCGTCCGCACGCAGTCGTCAAACGGTACATTGTTGCGGGCGCCGCGTGTCGGACGAGCGATTGAATCGGGTGGAGATTAACGGCGCACGTTTGCGGATCGAATGACTGAGCGTACAAACGCACGCTGTCGTTGTTCAAATCGACAATTTCGCTGTCGCCTTCCAATCGAGCTTCAGCGCGTTCCATCCAGTGGTCGATCAAGTCGCCAATCGAGGTGACACGCGCTATGCGTTTACCATCGGTTTCCTCGACGACGAATACCGGGTCGTTATGTCCGAGACTTTTACCTGTACCCGTCGCTCCTAATAACGTCTGGTGCTTGTGACCCTGCGCCAGTCCCTCGACCAGTTCTTCAATCGCGCGGGGCTGGTCGCCCGTCGGCTTGAATTCCGACACAATTTCAAATGGAGGCACGTTCGCACGCCTTTCGCTGCTCAACCCGAACGGAGGTTCTGAGAGTATAGCGCGATTCGATCTGTGCGTACATCTGCCGAAAGACGGAGAAATGCGCTAGCATTGTCCGAAAAGGGGAATTGTTCATGACGCTGATTCATTCGGGGTTCGCTACCATCCGGCGCGGCTTGCAGCGCGAGTCGCCGCCGATGCGCCTGTTCGAGAAGGCAAAACGCTTCGGCATCTGGAATCCGAGCGATATCGACTTCACGCAGGACAAAGCCGACTGGGCGCGGCTGCGCGACGATGAGCGTGACGTGATTCTGCGGCTGACAGCCCTGTTTCAGGGGGGCGAAGAGGCGGTCACGCTCGATTTGCTCCCGCTGATGATGACCATCGCGCAAGAAGGACGCATCGAAGAAGAAATGTTCTTGACGACGTTTTTATGGGAAGAAGCCAAACACGTCGATTTCTTCCGGCGCTTTCTCGATGAGGTCACGGGCGAACCGGGCGATCTGCGCCGCTATACATCGCCTGCCTATAGTGCGATCTTCCATGACGCGCTGCCGACGGCGCTCAATCGTCTGCTGAGCGACGCCACGCCCGCCGCGCAGCTTCAAGCGTCGATCACCTACAATATGATCGTCGAAGGGGTGTTGGCAGAGACAGGCTATCATGCCTATTACACGATGTTGGAGCGCAATGGCATCATGCCGGGACAGATCGGCGGCATTCGGCTGCTCAAACAGGATGAGTCGCGGCATATCGCCTATGGAATTTATCTGATCTCGCGGCTGATCGCGGCTGATCCGACGCTGTGGGAACTGGCGGATACCACCATGACGACGCTGCTGCCCAGCGCGCTCGGCGTGGTGACGGAAGTGTTTTCTTACTATGATCCGGTGCCATTCGGCTTGCAGATCGATGAATTTCTGGCGTATGCGGCGATGCAGTATCAAAAACGCTACGCGCGCTTGCTGGCGGCGCGCGGCGCATCGCTGGACGAGGTGGCGCGCGTGACGACGAACGCGATTGAAAACGACGATGCGTGAGGGTGTCGCGGGGCGTGGGCGAAGCGTGCCGCGCCCCGAATTAAAATTGCTTAAACATTCGACCTTTTTTCAGCGAAGTGACCGTTGACACCCCGTATCCGGCATGATATTCTTCTGCACATGATGCGGGGTAGAGCAGTGGTAGCTCGTCGGGCTTGATTTGCAGGACACGCAATCACGATTTGAACGTAATGCGCTTGAAGGTCAAATCGGTGTGTTCAGCAATAGGGCGGCATGGAGGGAAACCCCCATGTGCTATTCTCCCAAAGTCGGGGAAGCCGTTAGCGCGGTAATCCCGAGCCAAGCCGTTCAGAAATGGACGGAAGGTGTAGAGACTGGATGGGAGATACCTACACAATCATCGTAAGGTGATTGCATGGTAAAGGGACAGTCCAGACCACAAACCACACGTTGGGCGGCGTAAGCCGTAGTGGTAAGCATAACCCGGAGGTCGTAGGTTCGAATCCTGCCCCCGCTATAAGTAAGCTTAATAAAGAAGGCGATGTAGCTCAATCGGTTAGAGCACCGAGCTCATAATTCGGGGGTTGCCGGTTCGATTCCAGCCATCGCCAATTAACAGAAACAGCAAAAACCTTACAGATATGTGAGGTTTTTTATTTAATTATGTGTCCTTTGGCTATATTCATGTGAATATAGCCAAAGGGTACACAATGAATGCAAAGTGAGAACAAGGACTAGAAGCGCGGACGGTTCAAGCGTACAGGGGTCTTGACCAGCCCGAACGGCTATTTTAATCGCATAATTTAGTCATAAACGCCCAACGCCCGCCGCGTTGGGCGTTTTTTGATTCGCATGAACCTTTTCGCCGCGACCTCGTATCGGTTGCAGACGGGAACGCGGCGCGCTAGAGGATGAACATGGACACGCGGACGGATGAAGACCTTGCAGCGGGGGTGGCGCGCGGCAGCCGGGATGATCTGGAGGCGGTGGTCGAGCGCCATCATCGCCCGTTGATCGGCTTCCTCTACATCCGCGTCGGCGGCGATATCCGCTTGGCAGAGGACTTGGCGCAAGAAACGTTCGTGCGCGTCATGCGCGGCATCGGTACGTATCGCCGTCGAGCGCGTTCAAGCCGTGGCTGTACGCGATTGCCGCCAATCTCGCGCACGATCATGTCAAGAGCGCGGACGCGCGGCGCACGGGCGCGGAACTGGATGCCGAAATCGCCGCGCCCGACGACATTATGGGGGTAGAGGAGGGCTTGATGCAGGACGAAGCAGGAAGGCAGGTCGCGCTCGTGCCAGATCAATCGGTGTGGACGACGTTGGCGCGCTGGCTGCCGCCAACGGCGTTATTGACGGGGTTGGCAGTGTTCATTACGTTCAGATCGCGTTCATCGGCGTTGGGCATGGCGGGGAGCGGGATCGTCTGGTTTTTGTTTCTCGCATTCGCACCCTACTTCTCGCCCGATGCGCTGCCGCTGCCAGCGCCATTCAACGGGCTGCAACAAATTTTGTGGAGCGTGAGTCCGTTCGCGCAGCCGGGCGATCTGGCGGCGGATTATGCGCTGAATCGGGTGATTGTTTTAGCGGCGGGATTGGCGCTGGTGTTCGCGGCGATCCGTCCGCTGCGCGATGAGGAATATGCCTTGTTCGGACACAAAGCCGAAAGGGAGACACGATGAGTCGGATTGCGGGAATCGCGCGTTACGAATTTCTGATGCACTGGCGGCGGCGCGCCTTGCGCGTGGTGGCGCTCACGCTCTTGTTGTGTGCATCGGCGGGTGCGCTTATCGTGAGTGCCGATCCAAATATCGCGCCGCTGTTAGGTGCCGCGCCCGTGCGCGATGGCAGCGATGTGCTGATCACGTTAGGCACGCTGCCGGTCGTGCTGATGCTGGTGATTTTCGTGTTCCCCATCGTGATCGGAGACAGTGTGCCAATCGACGTACAAGGTGGGACGACGGAACTGCTCGACAGCACCCCGATCACGGTTTCAGGCTATTTGGCGGGTAAACTGCTTGGTGTGTGGACGGCGGGGCTGACGGCGGCATTCGCTGTGATGGTTGTCACGGGTGGGCTATGGGCGCTGACATTGGGCGCGTATTTCATCGGCTTATACCTCGAAATTTGGATTGTGGCGGCGGCGATCATCGCGTTGAACGGCGGACTCGCGCTGTTGATCGGCGCGACTCAGCCAACGCGAGGTCGCGCCGCTGTGCTGCTGTTCGGGGTATTCGCGCTCTCGATTGTGCTTGGCACGGGGTCGCTGACCGCGCCCACGCCGCTGATGCTGATCAGCCCGGCGCGGCTGCCCGTCGTCAACGCTTATATGATCGATCCCGTCGGCGCGAATGGGCTGCGCTTGGTGTCCGCCAACGTCGCGCCCGCCTTCGCAGCGGGCATCGTGGAATTGGGCGTCGCCTTCGCGGCGGTATGGGTGTGGATGCGCTGGCAGAAAGCGAATTTGTAGGAGTATGGTGTGCCATGCCCAATCCAGACAGTATTTATTCACCTATCCATGGGATTAAGCTCAAAATCCACAAATTTGAACCCAAGAAACACATAATGAACCCAATAGGACTGGGGCAAAATGCGGTCTGCACGGGTAGGTGAAT
>DAOTUQ010000050.1:0-33289 GCA_034437055.1 Anaerolineae bacterium | reverse complement strand
ACCACTTTGTAGTGGATTTTGGTCGTGATCTTCGTGCCACGAAGTTCTTTATGGACATCTAAGGCTTATATAGGGTCATAACCCAGTGAAGATACCGCGATGGCTGAGTAGTTACGATTTGCCCCAACAGTAGCAATTTGACCACTAGAAGGGTGAAAGGCAAGATTGAAAACAAAACCTGTGCTTTCAAACGAAAGTTCGATCACATCGCCAGAAACCAGATCAAGAATTTCCACGCCTTGATCCCATGTAGCAACTGCAATCAAATTATCGATCAGCCCCCAATTGACTTCTAACATTGGGTTTGAGACTACATCTTGTGCGCGTACTTCATCCACCGGAGATATGTTTAGGAAATAGCCCATACTCACCATTAAGATGATCGAAATGGTTCCGAGGTAGTGCTTCAAAATTACCTTCATCATGTTGTTATCACCATCCATTCGCAGTGAACATCCTGCCCATAATCCCATTCATCCAAATCAAGCGCTGACGACCCGGGTTGGAAGCGTCAGAACAGCCCACCGTTGTATTGCAGCTGTTCACAGGATTCCAACTTCGATTGCTAAATCCACCGCGTCCAACCGTCGAATAGACCCAATTCAGGAACATATCAGAACCAGTCGATTGATTCGCATCTGTGTTATTGACGTAAGGCATCGGGTTTTGCTGGAAATTGGTAAATATCTTGGTTGACGGATTGCAGTTTGATGTCTCGGTATTGACTGTGGCATATGTCGAACCGGGACCACTTCCCCAACCCCGTTCCCCACGTAACCAAGCGTTATTGCAGATTGAAATGTTTCCCATCACGACACTACCATCTTCGTCTTCGATTTGATTCGTCGTGTTTCTCGTGTTGTTGATGAAGTGAGCAAGACTATAGTCTCCAGATATTCGATCAGCGTACTCACTAAACAGGAACCCAAGCATGTAGGTGGTGACAAATTCCGTATATGGAAGGGTATTAGGGGCGGGTCCATTTAACTGGGAATGACACCTAATGGTTCTAATCGTCGCGCCAGGAATGATAACGATGATGCAGGCATTATTCGTTCCAGAGACGGATGTTTCGAATTTGATGTAGTTTCCCGACGAGGTGCCAAGCACCTGATTGAATGCCGCACGTGGATCGATGTGAGCAGGGTCATTCAAATCGAGAGTGGAGAATGGGGTCAAATACTCTCGTACTGCCTCACCAATCATCGTTGCGCTTGCTAATGCTGCCTCGATTCGATAGGGTTCACCCATTCCTTCTAGTAGATAAAAATGTCCGATGTTGTATTGGGTGCAAATTGTATCCGCCGTTGTCGGTTGCTGCATGTATGGAATGATTGATGGGCGAACGCATAGAGAGACATTATCCACCCTAATAAAACTATTATTAGCGCTAGGCGTAGAATCATAAATTGAGAGGGTCATTGCACTCCATGTTGAGCTTCTTGGATAGGTGGTCATGTAAACCACAGTAAGAACAAGGGCGTTATCGACATAAAAAGAGCAATAACGCAGCTCATACCAAGAATCCCGTAGGATAACAGTAACCCGTTTAGGTCCAAGTGTGGGACTTAATTGCAGACGCAATTCAAGCGGATTCTGACCGCCTGAGTTGCCTAGGGAATATTGCTCGAGTACAACACTTGGTGAGGAATCTCCCATTACTGTTCCATTATTTTGAAACTGGAATACACCATTGTCGACGACTTCGTACTCGGCTATTGGTGGGTTCGCATTAACGGACGAATAAATTATCCAAGGAGCCGTCGTGGGTGCTGAAAAATCCCCATTGACGATCATATTTCCAGAATCCGACCCTAGAGAGGACAGCGGCGCACCCGGTTCATAGCAAAGTGTATCGGAGTGGAGATTATTCTGAAACGTGTCAACGCTCATGGACACATCATCTACCGTAATCCAATTAGTAGAACCCGGTGGCAACGGTGTCGCTGAATAGATTGAGAGGGTTGTGCCGCCTTGTAAGGGCGTTGCCCCGTTATTTGACAACCAGTCACGTCGAGTATAGCTTTTGATAGTATAGGTTTCTAATGTACTGGTGAGATAAAAGGTACACGCAGCTTGATCACCGAAGTTGTAGTCGTGAGCAACGACCGTAACCCGCTGTCCCGCCCGCTCATTTTGAGATTGATTGTGAAACCATAACGACGCGGAGTGATACAGTTCATGTATTGCAGCAGAACCGCACTGTTTCCCCCAATTCTTCGGAATTGAAACTGTCCACCTGTATATTGTGATTCAATATTACTCGCAGTGGGCGTTGAATAGATATTCCACGGTGAACTTGTAGGTGAAGAAAAATTACCGTTTTGAACAACGTTTGTGCCTTGTGAGCACCATGAAAAAGCGGGTTGGGAGGTGGGTTCTATAATTGGTAGCTCATTGCCCTGCTCGTAGCTTGAGCCTTCGTTATATGAATAGAATGGTGTGAATGTCGGTTCGGCAGTGGAGAAAATTGGGATTTCGGGGACGGTAGAAAAATAGCGCGTTTCGGTAGGCTGACCTTCGATGATCGCGCCCTCTTGGGCGAAGACCAACACCTGACCAAAAACAAAAATCACACAGCCGAGTATAAAAATGAGAACTAGTGTATTTTTTTTTGCGTCCCATCGCTAAGTTCCTTGTGTGTGCGCTTCAAACCGCTACAGCATCGCTTGAATCAATGAAAACGTCAAGTTAAGTGTTGGACAGTAAAAAGTAGAAAGTGACACACTTCTATGTTTCACTTTTTACTTTCTACTTTAGAACTTTGTATTTGCCCCTAAAAATCCGGCACCACCGCCATGATGATCGACGTAGCGGGTCCCCCTAAGCGTATGTCCAAGCGCGCGCTGGCGAACGCATACGCCTCGAAGGGCGGCAGCCCGCGCGTGTTCACCAGATAATCATAGGCTTCATCCAGCGCGACGATCCGCGCCGCTTCGAGCGTGTCCGCCATGCCGAGCAAGTAGGTCGCGCCGTCGGCGTGCAAGCGGGGAAACTTCAAATTCATATGCTTGGCGATGCTGATGCGCAGCGTCGCGCGTCCCGCCGCTTCGAGGCTGACCCAGGTCGGCTCGTTGACGCCCATCGCCGCGTGTAAGTCCCCCATCGACAGCAAGCCGCCCGCCACGAATACGGGCAGATACAATGTCGCGCCCGGCTGCATCTCACGCAAGTCGAGGTTGCCGCCAAACGGATACGCGGGGACGAAGGTCGAGCCTTTGCCCTCGGCAGGCGCGACACCAATGCAGCCAATCATCGGCTGAATCGGCACGCTCATGGTGCCGATATGGGCGCGTCCATCGACCAACGGCGTCTCCATGACATGCGCCGTCTCCGTCTTGCCACCCAAGCCGCCGAAACCCGGCAACCAGACCGACCACGCGCGCCACACCTGCACATCCAAGATTTCGATGCGCAGCGCGTCGCCGGGCATCGCCCCGCGTACCGCGACGGGTCCGGTCACGGCGTTGAAATTCTCCAAGCCAATCGCCTCGACGGTTTCGCCCTTCGACAGGCGCTCATAGGCGGCGTCGCCCGTCTCGAACGTGACCGTATCACCGGGATCGATCTCCAGCGCGGGCGGGATCGTCGGATCAAAAGCGAAATTCTGCGTCTCTTTGGGGATAAAATGCGTCGTCATATTCAACCATCCATCGTGTGCGTTATTCGTTCAATGCCAGCCAGCCCGCGATCAATGCGTTGTACAGTTCTTTTTCTTCGATGTGTGCTGAATGCGAACTGTTCCCCAACATCATCCAATGCGATCCGCGAATGCCCTTCTGCACCGTCTCGGCGATCAACGGCGTGGCTTCATCGTATTGTCCGCTCGTGATCAACACCTTCGCGTTGATTTCGGGCAAACGGTCGATGATATCCCAATCCTTGATCGTGCCAATGACGTGAAATTCGCTGGGACCGTTCATCGTATTATAGACTTCGCCGCCTGCCGCCAGAAAATCCATCGACCGCTGCATATATTCCGGGTACGGCACGCGGCACAGATGACGGTCGTAGAAAACCTGCACCGCTGCCGTATAGTCGGGATGCGTGGTCGTGCCGTCTGCCTCGTGTTTAAGCAACGTAGCCTCGACATCAGGCGGCAGATCGGCACGCAAACGGTTCGCCTCCGTCACCCATTGGATCATGCTGGCGGGCGAACTGGCAATCGTACCGCTGGCGACGCCGCTCGGCTGAGTGAGCAGGTATTCCATCAGCAGCATCCCGCCCCACGACTGCCCCAAGATATGCACGCGCTCTAAGCCCAACGCGGCGCGAACGGCGTCCACTTCTTCCAAATACAGCGGGATCGTCCACAGCGCTGGCTTGGATTCGGGGATGCTGGAGCGCCCACAGCCCAACTGGTCGTAGTAAATTACGCGCCGTCCGGTCGCAGCCAGCGCGTCCAACGATTCGAGGTAATCGTGCGTCGCGCCAGGTCCGCCGTGCAAGCATAAGAGCGGCAGCTTGCCGTCGTCCTCGCGCTCCCCGACGATGCGATACCATGTGCTGTATCCTTTGTAGGGGATACGCCCTTCGATGATTGGATAGGTCGTCATTCAATGTCCTCAATCGAGGACGGAGGCGAACGGACTGAGGCTTGAAAAGCGAACCAAGCGTAACCTACTGTCGGGGTATGGCGTACCATGCCGCGCTCAGTCCTCAGCCCTTTCGCCTCCATCCTACATTCTTTGCGATGTGCGCGGATCAAGCGCGTCGCGCACGGCATCCCCCAATAAATTGAAACCCAACGTCGTGATCAAGATTGCTATCGTCGGCATCAGGATCATCCATGGCGCGATGCGATAGCGCGTCTGCCCCTCGAAAATCATATTGCCCCAACTCGCCGTCGGAAGCGGTACGCCGACGCCCAAAAAGCTCAACGACGCCTCCACGAGTACCGTGCTGGCGATGCTTAACGTCGCCCAGATGATCGTCACCGTCAGCGTATGCGGCAAAATATGCCGAAACAAGATGTAAAAATCGTTCGCGCCCGATGCCCGCGCGCTTTCGACGAATTGGCGTTCGCGCACGGACAGCGTTTGCGCACGGACGAGCCGCCCCAACGTCGGGAACGTCACAATCATCAAAATTGCCGTCACCACGCCGATGCTCGGACGCAAGACCGCGCCAATCCCCAACGCCAGCAAGATCGCCGGGAAAGCCAGCAGCACATCCGTCGCGCGCATCAAAATCGTGTCGATGATGCCGCCGTAATAGCCCGCGCACAAGCCGATGATCGTGCCGAGTACCGCCGCCGTCAGGTTCGCCGCGAGGCTGATGAACAGCGAAATTTGCGCGCCGTAGATCAAGCGGCTGAATTGATCACGCCCCAGATGATCTGTGCCGAGCAAGAAGCGTCCGCCCGGCGGGAGCGGCGTCCCGGTCAGGGACAACCCGTCCCGATGCTGTGTCAGGGGATTGAATGGTGCGATTTGCGGCGCGAACACCGCCAACACCAAGACGAACAGCACGAGCGCCGCACCCACCCGCGCGCGGGGCAACCGCCGCATCTGCCACCAAAAGCCGCGCCGATCTTTTTGGAGTGACTGTGATTGCCGCACATCGATATTGGTGGTCTCTAATTTCGCCGTCGCTGTCATGAAGCTACCTCGTTAAACGCACACGCGGATCGAGCGCGACGTACAGGAAATCGACGATCAGATTGATGAACACAACCGTCACCGACGCGAACAACACCGTCCCCATGATGATCGGCGTATCTTGATTACGAATCGCGTTGAACGCTTGCAAGCCGATGCCCGGTAAGCCGAACACGGCTTCGATCACGACGACGCCACCCAACAGCAGCGCCAAATCTAGCCCCGCCAGCGTCACCGTTGGCAGCAGCGCATTCCGCAGCGTGTGGCGCGTCAGCACACGGCGCGGCGACAACCCTTTCGCGTGAGCGGTGCGAATGTAATCTTCGCCCATCGTATCGAGCAAGCTGTTACGCAGCACGCGCGAGTAAAATGAGATACCGCCGATGCCCAACACCAGCGCGGGCAAGATCAAATGCGCGGGCGTCCCCGATCCACCGAGCGGAAAGATCGGGATCAAGAAGGCGAATACATACAACGCCACCAAACCGAGCGCGAACGATGGAATCGAAATGCCAATTAGCGCAATCACGGTGGCGAAGCGATCAATCCATGAGCCGGGACGCAGCGCAGCAATGATTCCCAACGGAATGCCGATGCCAAGTTCGACCATCAGCCCGGCGAACGCGATCTGCGCTGTGATGGGGATGCGCTCAATCACCGAGTCCAGCACCGGACGATTATCGCGCGTCGAACGCCCAAAATCGCCCTGTGCCGCGCGCCCTAGATAGCGTACATATTGAACGGGGAGCGGATCGTTCAGTCCCCACAGTTCGCGGATGCGCTCAACGGTTTCTTCCGGCGCGCGCGGGCCCGCATACATGCGCGCGGCATCGCCCGGCATCAGAAAAACCATGATGAACGTGATCGTCAGCACGCCGAAGATCACGCCGAACGCGCCGATCAAGCGGCGAATCAGGTAGCGAGTCATGAGGATTGACCTGTAGGGGCATGGCGCGCCATGCCCGCAAATCGATGTAAATACGCGGGGCGTTCCGCTGGAACGCCCCGACAAATTACCGCCGCGTCGCGCGGTCGAAGCGCAAGAGCGTGGACGCATCCGCGACGATATCCAAGCTATCGGCACGGAAGTAGTAGTTATTCAAGTGATAAAGGTACGCGACGGGCGTTTCTGCGAAGATGTCCGCCTCAAACGCGCCGAACGCCGCCCAACGCGCTTCACCCGGCGGTAGCAAATTGATCTCCGCGAAGGTCGCATCGAGCGTCTCGGAGCAGTAGCCGCCCCAGTTGTACGATCCGCCGCATTGAATCAGCGGCTCAAAGACGTTGGACGGATCGAGGTAGTCGAGATACCACGAGGTCATGACGGTCTTGATCGTCTCCGGCTGATTGATCAGGATGTCCAAGAACTGCGCGTTGTCGATGGAGGTGATCGTCGCTTCTACGCCAATCGCAGACCAATCCGCCAGGATCGCTTGCGCCACTGAAATCGACGTGGGATCGGTATTCGTCAGCATTTCGGTCGTGAAGCCATCAGGATAGCCCGCTGCCGCCAGCGCCGCGCGCGCTGCTTCGGGGTCATACGAGTACGGCACCAAATCGGGGTTGTCGCCCGGCACGACAGGCGGAATGGGACCCGTTGCAGGGGTCGCACGCCCATTCAGGATTTGCACGAGGCGCTGACGATCAATCGCCATGCTCAACGCCATGCGCACGCCCGAATTGCTGAACGGTTCTTCGCGCGTATTGAACACGACATAATCGATATTCGGGAACGCCAGCGACCCTAGCAGTTGATCGGACAGCGCGGGATCGGCGGCGATGCGCGGGTAATCGGAGTTCGGCACGAAATCGAAAGCGATATCGGCTTCGCCCGCTTCGATGCGCAGAATGCCAACCGACGGCTCGACCAACAGCGCGATTTCGATGCGGTCGAAGTTCGGCAGCCCTTCCTTGTAATAATTCGGGTTGCGATTGGCGGTGATAACGACGCCCGGCTGCCACGAGTCCAGCACAAAGGGACCTGCGCCCAACGGCATCCGCCCGAACTCCTCACCCGCTGCTTCGACACCCTCGCGCGCGACGATCACGCCCGGCGGCAGCGCGAACCGCGCCAACATCGACCAGACCGGATATTGCAGTGTGAATTCGACAGTACGCTCATCCACGATGCGAATACCGCTGATTTCCGACGCTGACCCATCGCGGTATTCCGGCACCCCGACAAATGCCTCGAAGAAAAATGACGTGGGATTCGGCAAATTCGGATTGAGCAACCGCTCAAAGCTGTATTTCACATCATCGCTCGTGATCGCGCGCCCGTTCGAGAACATCACGCCTTCGCGCAGCACGAACGTATAGACCAAGCCATCATCGCTGATGGTGTACGACTCTGCCAGCGCGGGGACGGGCTGTTCGGGGGTTTCCAGTTCAACCAAGCCTTTGTAGAACAAACCGACGGTCGTCCACGTTTCGATTTCGTAGGCGACGTGCGGATCGGCGGTGCGAATATCGAAATTGGATACGACGCGCAGCGTGTTATCCTGCGCGGCGACAGGTGCCAGCATCAGCGCAGCACTCACGATGAACGTCAAGAACAAGATCAGACGAACGCGAAGGGGTTGCATACGGGCGACTCCTTACAGTAGACGGAGATACAACATTAACCGAACTCGACAAATGTTGCTATATTGTTATATGAGTAACCCTAGAGTGCATCGTGCGAAATCGATAGCGTTTCGCCCCGAGGATTGTCAAGTTTAGCGCACGTAGGAGCTTGGCACGCCAAGCCTGCCGCTTTTTGAAATCATCTCGGAAGCGCAATCGTAGGGATTTGACACGCCGAACCCAGGTTTTTTTGAAAATCTCGGCGAAATCGCATATAGTACGGTTCGGAATATGCACGAAAGATATAGACGCGGAACTTTGCCGTCAAATCATGCTATCAGCCTTCCCGCAAATCAATCATCGTTACGACTTACACCGCCAACTGGGCGCCGGTGGGATGGGCGTCGTCTATGCCGCCGCCGACCGTCTATCAGGTCAACGAGTCGCGCTCAAACGAGTTTTGCGCGAGACCATCGAACGACTCTCCAACAGCCTCATGAACACCTCCGCGACCCAGAACGATTTAGCCATCCAACTGGCGCGCGAATTTCAATTGCTGGCGTCCTTGCGCCATCCGCACATCATCAGCGTCCTCGATTACGGCTTCGACGTGATCGACGACGAACGCGAGATTTTTTACACGATGGAGCTGCTTGAGGGCGCGCGGACGATCTTGGACGCGGGCGCCGATCTGCCGCTTGATGGCAAAGTCGATCTGCTCGTCGCGTTGTTGCAGGCGCTCGCCTATCTACATCGTCGCGGTGTGCTGCATCGAGATGTGAAGCCAGAAAACGTCTTGGTCGATGCGTCGGGGCAGTTAAAAGTGTTGGATTTTGGCTTGGCGACGCTGCGCGATCAACCGGATGACGACGACGCGATCAGCGGCACCATCACCTATATGCCGCCAGAAATCTTGAGCGGCATCGGAACGCCGAGCGAAATGAGCGATTTGTACGCCGTGGGCGTGATCGCCTATCAATTGTTGACCGGGCATTATCCGTATGATCTCAAACGGCTTATCTCATCCATCATGAACAGCGCGCCCGATCTGACGGCGCTTCATGATATCGACGCCACATGGGCGGCACAGATGGAATTGCACGCGCCTGAATTGGACAATCGGTCAACATTAGCGTTCGTCATCGGGCGCTTATTGGCGAAAGAACCAGACGAGCGTTACCAAACCGCGCAAGATGTGATCCGTGACCTCTACGCCGCAGTCGGGCGCGCACTGCCCGCCGATGATCCCAGTATCCGCGACAGCTTTCTGCAAGCGGCGCAGTTCGTCGGACGCGATGCCGAACTGAACCAACTAAAAACGGCGCTCGATTCGTCCATCGATGGCGCGGGGAGTGCGTGGCTGATCGTCGGGGAGAGTGGTATTGGCAAATCACGCTTGCTCGATGAACTTCGCATCGTGGCACTTGTGCGGGGGGCAACCGTGCTGCGCGCACAGACGGCAGAATCGGGCGGGCTGCCCTTCGAGCTGTGGCGTGATCCAATTCGACGACTGACGTTGAGCGCGCCGTTGGATGATGTGACAGCCGGGACGCTGAAAGAGCTGGTGCCGGATATTGAGATGCTGCTCGACCGGACGATCCCCGATCCGCCCAAGCTTGACGCCAAAGCCGCTTATGCACGCCTTGTACGCACCATCACGCGCTTATTCAAAGAACACGCGCGCCCCATTGTCTTGCTGCTCGAAGATATCCATTGGGCGCGCGAGAGTCTCGATCTCGTCACGACCATCCTGCCGATGGTTGACGATTGCCCACTGATGATCGTCGCCAGCGCACGCGATGACGAGATGGCAGACCTACCGAAGCAGATGCCCGGCGCGCAGATTATGCGCCTCGCGCGTCTTTCAAACGATGCGATTGCGTCGTTGAGCGCGGCAATGCTCGGTAATGCGGGGCGTGAACACAATTTGCATCAATTCATCCAAACATACACGGAGGGCAACGCCTATTTCATTGTCGAGGTGATGCGGTCGCTGGCAGAGAGCGCAGGTTCACTCGATCAAATCAGCGTCAATGGGCTGCCAACCGCGATCCGCGTCGGCGGCATGGATGCTCTACTACGCCTCCGTTTACGTCGGGTGTCGGAGGATGCTCAAGCCTTGCTTCGCTTGGCGGCGGTCGCCGGGCGCGTCCTCGATCTGCGCGTGATCGCCCGCCTCACGCCCAATGGCGAGATCGACAGTTGGCTGCTGCGCTGCGGTGATGTCGGCATCCTTGAAATTATAGAAGGGCAATGGCGCTTCACGCATGACAAATTGCGCGCGACCTTGATCGAGGATACACGCACTAATGGCGACGAGGCGGCGCTCAATCGGCGGATCGCGCTCGCCATCGAAGCGGCGTACCCGGACAAAATCGAGCTTGAGCGGCGAGCAGCGGCGCTGGCGGGGCATTGGAGTGCAGCGGGTGAGCGCGACACGGAAATGCACTATCAACTTCTCGCGGGCGAAGGCGCGCTAGAAAGTGCTGCCTATGGTCGCGCACTTGATCATTTTACGCGCGCCCTGACGTTGGCAGAAGCCTTGAACGAGCCGCCGCTCAGACAAGCCGCCATTTTGCGCGGACGCTGTGAAGCGCATTACAACGTCGGCAACCTCGAACAGGTCAACGCTGATGCGACCCGCACCTTGAGTCTGCTCGGCTTTCGGCTGATCCCAGCATCGGCGCGGCGGCGGCGCAGGGTCGAGATGGTCGTACAGAGCGCACAGCAGGCACGCTATCGACTGCTGCCCCGTCTGGGGGCGCGCCGCGATCAAGAACGACACCGGATCGCGCTCCCCGTGATGGAAATGCTCACGATGACGCATTATTTTCAGAACAACCGCACCGAGATGATCTATCACATGCTCGTAGGATTGAACATCGCTGATACGCACCGTGCAGGATTTTCGGACGAACAAGGACGCTTTTATGCGACCGCATCGCTCATGTTTACGCTGGTGGGACAGCGCAAATTGGCGCGCGATTACCAGCGCCGCGCGGATAGCCGCATAGAAACACTCGACAATAATGCCTCGATCTTGTGGATCCTCTTGATCGGGAGCATTGGCGCGACCGCCCGCGGCGATTGGGACATGGCGATCCCGCGTTTGCAGCGCGGCTTGACATTAGCCCACGCGGTCGGGCATGTCCGGCGCGAAGAAGAATTGATGACCACGCTCAGCGGTGCGTACTACTACACCGGACAATGGGAAGCTGTACGCAATCTCAACGAGCGACTGCTCGCCCAGGCGCAAGCCGCCGGCAACCCCCAATCGCAAGGGTGGGCGCTCGATAATTTCGGGCGATTGGCACTCCGCGCCGGAAATTTCGATGAGGCGCGCCAAATTTTGCGTCAGAGTTTCGATTTTTATCAGCAGGTCAAAGACACCATCAATACGGTCTGGGTACACGGCGCACTTGCCAAGACCTATCTGTGCGACAACGATCTCGACAGTGCTGCCATCTACATCGAGCAAATCCTGCCCATCCTCCGCGATTCGATCACAACGTCGTTCGGCATGACTGAGCCGTATAGTTCAGTCGTCGAGTATTATCTGATGCGCTGGGAGCAGGCGCGCGCGCTGGGCGCGGATATCGCCGCGTATCGCGCGGGCGCGATGGAAGCGATCCGCCTCTTGGCGCGCTACGGCGAAATCTTCTTGCTTGGCGCAGTGCGCGCATCGATCTATCGCGGTTGGTACGCCCATTTGGACGGCGATGCCGAAGCGGGATCGCGCATCTTGCAGCGCGCTATCGCCGAAGCCGAACGCATCGGCGTGATCTACGACGAGGGCTTGGCGCACACCGAGTACGCGCGCCACTTGCCGCCCTTCCACGCGGCGCGCGCCGCCCAACTGCAACAAGCGGTCGCGATCTTCACGCGCATCGGCGCAACATGGGATTTGGCACGCGCGCGGGCTTTGCTGCACAATTCACTGCCGACACAAAATGGAGCTGCTATATGACTCGTGTGATTCTTGTGATGATCGACGGCTTGCGCCCGGACGCGCTCGATCCCACCCGCACCCCCAACCTCCTTCGCGCTCAAGCCAATGGCGCATCGACGCTGACCGCGCAATCGGTCATGCCGTCGATCACGCTGCCATGCCATATGTCGATCTTCCACAGCGTCCCGCCCGCCCGACACGGTATCACCAGCAACTATTTCACCCCCATGGCGCGTCCCGTGATTGGCTTGTTCGATGTCGCTAACGACGCGGGCAAACGCTGTGCCTTCGTCTACAACTGGGAGGAACTGCGCGATATCAGTCGTCCGGGCGCGCTCGACTTCAGCGTGTGCGTCCGCAATTCCTACGATTTGGAGAACGGCGATCAGATGATGGCGACGCACGCACTCCCTTTGATCCAGCACGTCGATCATGATTTCGTCTTCGTCTATCTCGGCACGGTCGATACGGCTGGACATTTCTATAGCTGGATGAGCGAAGGCTATCTGGCGCAAGTCGCACGCATTGACGCCGTATTCGGACAGTTATACGACGCGCTGCCCGCCGACGCCGTGATGATCGTTCACGCGGATCACGGTGGACACGACCGCTATCACGGGACGGATGTGCCTGAAGATATGACCATCCCATATATCATCGTCGGCACGGGCATCAAACCGGGTTACGCGATTCAGCGTCCGGTCTCGCTGCTCGATACCGCGCCCACCATCGCGCGCTTGCTCAACGTCCCGATCCCGCGCGACTGGGAAGGGACGCCCATCGACGAGGCATTCTTAACCTAGATTTTACACAAATCGCACCGTCGCTTGATGTTGAAACGGTAGCGTCACTGTTCACTATCGAAGTCGATCAACCTAACAGGAGTTATCCTTGTGAAACGCCTTCTCGTTTTGTTCATGGTCGTTGCACTCACACTCGGCGCGTTCAGCGTCGCCGCGCAAGATGAATCCGTCACCATTCAATTTGTGCATATCTTCGGCGGCGAAAACGACAATCGTGGTGCTATCGTCCAGTCGATTGCTGATGCGTTCATGGCAGCCAATCCCAACGTGACCGTTGAAGTCTCCGCCCCTGCAACGGACTACACCGAACTGTTCAACAACGCGCTGTTGGCGGCGGAACAAGGCAACGCGCCGACGATTGTCCAAGTCGAAGAAGGCTTGACGCAGCTCGCCGCCGATTCGGGTTACTTCATCCCGATTGGTGACGTGGCGAGCGAAGAACAACTCGCCTCGCTCGATGATCTGCTCGACACGGTGCGCGCATACTATACGATTGGCGATACGCTGTACAGCCTCCCGTGGAACGCCAGCAATCCGGTGCTATACGTCAACAACGATCTGCTGACGGCGGCAGGACTCGATCCGGCGCTGCCCCCCAAGACGTTCGATGAAATCTTGCTAGCGTGCCAAGCGATCATGGCGCTGCCCGAACCCCCGCCGGCGTGTCTCAACTTCCCGCTGGCGGCGTGGTTCCCCGAACAATGGATGGCAATGCAAAACGCGCTGGTCGCGGACAACGATAATGGACGTTCGGCGCGCGCGACGGCGGTCAACTATGACAGCGCGGAAATGCTGCGCATCGTCGATTGGATCGCGGTCATGGACGAAGCGGGCTACTTCAGCTATTCCGGCACGCCCGGCGACTATAACGGCGAAGCGATTGCCTTCTTGAGCGGGCAAACCGCGATGACAATCAACAGCACAGCGGGCTTGGCGCTCATTCAGCAGTTCGCCGAGGCGGCGGGCTTCGAGTTGGGCGTCGCGCCACTGCCGACACCGGGCGAAGATGCCACCAACGGCGTGACCGTGGGCGGCGCGTCGCTGTGGATCACGGCAGGACACACAGACGCCGAGACGCAAGCGGCAGTCGATTTCGTGTTCTTCCTGACCAACACCGAAAACATCATGACTTGGCATCAAGGCACAGGCTATTTCCCAACGCGCGTGAGCGCCATTGAGCAACTGACCGCTGACGGTTGGTTCGAGGAAAACCCCGACTTTGCGATTGCCATCACACAGTTGCAAGAGTCGGCGGGCAACATCGCCAACGCAGGCGCAATCTTTGGACCCGCCGCTGAAATCCGCCAACTGCTGGTGCAAGCGATCCAGTCGGTGATCGACGGCGGCGAAACGCCCGCCGATGCGTTGGCATCGGCACAAGCGCAAGCCGATGCGGTGTTGACCGAATATAACGCCCTCGTCGAGTAATGCGTGATGCGTAACGAGGGAGAATCTTTTCCTCGTTACGCATTACTCACACCTCATCACGCAATGAACACCTCCGCCAACTACGACCGCCTCTGGACGCGCGTCGTCATCGCGCTCGCGGTGGCGCTGTCAGCGTACTTCGTCGTCGCGGAATGGGATGGACTTGTGCGGCTGGCGAACTGGCTGATCGCGGGTATCGCCGCCGCGCCCGACTCGTTGCGCGCGCTGATCGAGCATTATGCGACCACGCCGTTCGTGCAATGGCTGCCGTCGCTGATCGTCGGCGCGGCGGTCGGCATCTGGGGGACGCTGCAAAATCGCACTCAAAAGCGCGCCGCGTTCGTCACGCCGCGCCCTGTGGAGCCGTCGTTCGGGAATGCGATCCTGCACATCATCGGGGGCGCGGTTGTGGGCGCGATCAGCGCGCAAATCCTCGCCGGGACGATGCGCCACTGCACGGAAGCCGCCGATGTGAGTACGGGCGAACGAATCGCCGGATGGGGCATCGCCGTCGTCAGCAGTTTGATCCTCTTGCTGCCGTATTGGACGCTTACGCGCCGCAATCAAGCCGAAGCAGCGACCGGATCGGGTTATTTTCAGCGTCCCGCCTTCGCTTATGCGCTGATCGCACCGTCGCTGATCAGTCTCGGCATCTTCCTGTATTATCCGAGCATCCAAACGCTGATCTTGTCGTTATATTCGCGGCGTTTCCCGCTGCCGCAAGAGCGATTCGTCTGTCTAAAGAACTACGCCGATTTGTTCGCGGATGTGCAGTATCAATCCAGCGCCTTCGTGACGGCGTTCGTGACGGTCTGCGTCGTGTTCTTGGCGCTGGCGCTGTCGTTGGGGATCGCGGTGCTGGCATCGCAGAAGATTCGCGGCGCGGTCGTGTATCGGACGCTGTTGATCTTCCCGTTTGCGCTCTCGCCCGTCGTCACGGGCGTGATCTTCCTCGCGCTGTTCCGCGAAGGCGGCAGCGGCTTGATCAACTTCGCGCTCGATTCGCTGTTCGGCATTACGCCAAGCTGGCTGCGCGATCCCATTTTGGCGCGCTGGGTGATCGTGGCGGCGGCGGTCTGGAATATTCTCGGCTTCAACATTTTGTTTTACATCGCCGGACTGCAAAACGTCCCGAAAGATTTGCTCGAAGCGGCACAGATCGACGGCGCGAACCCGATCCAGCGATTTGTGAGCATCACCTTCCCACTTTTATCGCCCTATACCTTCTTTTTGCTGATTACGAATGTCACCTATGCGTTTTACGGCGTTTACGGCGCGGTTGATGCGCTCACGCAGGGTGGGCCCCCGTTGGGGCCCGCTGGACAGTTCGGCGGCGCAACCAATGTGCTGATTTACAAGCTGTACGAAGATGCGTTCACGCCCGGCGCACCCATCGGACAGGCGGCGGCGCAAGCGTTGTTGTTATTCTTGGGCGTGGCGGCGCTGACCGTGCTGCAATTCCGGTTCGTGGAGCGGAGAGTGACGTATGGCGAATAATACGCGCCCGCGCATCGGCACGCACGCCGCGCTGATCGTCGTCTGCGCGATTTTGTGCATCCCGGCGCTCTATGCGCTGCAAATTGCGACGCTGACGCTCGAAGGCGCGTTCGCTTCACCCCCGCAGTTGTTCCCACCCGGCGCGGACTTCGGCAACAATTTGGCGTTCGTGTTTGACCGACTCAACTTCGGCGGGCTGCTGGTCAACACGACGCTGGTGGCGCTGATCATCGTGATCGGCAAGACGACGCTGGCGCTGCTGGCGGGCTTGGCGTTCGTGTATTTTCGCTTTCCCGGCAGGACGGTCTTGTTTTTCGTCGTGCTGCTGACGTTATTCATGCCAACGGAGATCATCCTGCTGCCGCTGTTCCGCATGATGTCGGAATTGGAATGGGGCAGCCAAAATCCGCGCTTGGCGCTGACGATCCCATTTTTGGGGACGGCGGCGGGCGTGTTCCTATTCCGCCAGCACTTCACCAACATCCCGCGCGAATTGGCGGAGGCGGCGCAGATCGACGGCGCATCCCCGACGCGCTTTCTATTCAGCGTGCTGATTCCGATGTCGTGGAACGTGATCGGCGCGCACGCGCTGATCCAGTTCATCAGCAGTTGGAACAGCTATTTGTGGCCCCGCCTGATCGTGCAAGACCCGACGGCGCAGATGATACAGGTGGGCGTGCGCAGCGCGATTGCGGCGGGCATCCAGACCGATTTCGGCTTGCTGATGACGGCGGGGATTGTGGCATCGCTGCCGCCGCTGATCTTGTTCGTACTGCTGCAAAAACAGTTCATGAACGGGTTTGAGCTGACACGGGATAAGTGAACGTGCCAATTCGCCGTGACTGGCGCGGGTAGTTCAGCGTGCGCCGCGCATAGCCCTCGCGCGGATCGCGCTTGGACGCCCGCACGAACGATCCTCTGTTTCACCTGACCCCCTTTCCACTTCGTGGCGAGGAGGAACGCGCCGGAGAGAACGCCCCTTCGCCAGTACGAAGAAGGGGTCGGGGGGTGAGGTTTCGTTTAATCCATCGGGTACAGGCTGCATCCGCCGTCCACAGTCAGCACCGCCCCTGTAATGTATGCCGCCGCCGGGCTGCACGCGAACAGGAACGCATCCACCACCGAATCGAGCGTCTGCATATCTCCGAGCGGAATCGCTTTTTGAACACGCGCGCGATAATCCGGCTCGGTGTCAAATTGGCGCTTCGCCATGCCGATGCCAACGATTCCGGGCGCGATGGCGTTGGCACGTACCCCGCGATCCGCCAGTTCACGCGCGAATGTCCGCATCAGTTGATTCATCGCCGCTTTGCTGCTGTTGTACGCGCCAATGCCGGGCCACGGCGTCTCGGCAACCCACGACGTTGTGAACAGCAGATGCCCACGCACGCCGTCCGCGATCATCGCGCGCGCGGCAACCTGACCGAGCAGGAAGGCTGCGCGCACATTGACCGCCATCGTCTGGTCGAAGCTCTCGACGGTGGCATCGAGCAGCGGCGCGGGCAGCACCACGCCGGCATGGCACAGCGCCGTATGCACCGCGCCGAAACGTGACCGCGCCACGTCGATGAAGGCGATCACAGCGTCCACTTGCGTCAGATCGCCGCGTATGTAATTCACACGATCCGGCGCGATTCCGGCGGCATTCAAACGGGCGTCGGCGTCGTCCGGCGCGATGAGATCGTTCACCGAGACGACCGCGCCGTGTTCGGTCACGCCTTTGATGATCCCCAAACCAATCGCGCCACAGCCGCCAGAAATCACGATGTGTTGTCCAGCGAGGGCGTCCGCCCGAAAAATAGACATTTTTAGCTCCGAAACAGATATTTTTCTGCACCTGATCATACCATAAAGCGATCCAGCGGCGCGCTGTTGCGTTATACTCGTGTCAAGATCAATGTGAGGATACAGTTAGATGGAAAACGTCGCCGTTTTGGGGTTGGGGATCATGGGCGGAGGGATCGCCGCCAATCTGATCAAGCAGGGTTACAACGTCACCGTCTGGAATCGCACGCGCGAAAAAGCGGAACGCTTCGATGGGCAAGCGCAGATCGCGGACACGCCGCGCGCCGCCGCGACGAACGCAGATATCGTGATCGCGTGCGTGGGCGACGACGATGCGTCGCGCGCGACGTGGACGGGCGAAGACGGCGCGCTGGCGGGCATGAAATCGGGCGCGGTGGCGATTGAGACGAGTACGCTGACGCCCGACTGGGTGCGCGAACTTGCGGGCTTGGTGGCGGTACGCGGCGGCGCCTTCCTCGACGCGCCCATGACCGGATCGCGCGAAGCGGCGGCAACGGGACAAATCGTGCTGCTGATCGGCGGCGCCGAGGACGTGATCGCCCGCGTCGAGCGCCCGTTGAACGCGATCAGCCGCCGCGCCGTGCGCATCGGGGACGTGGGCGCGGGCGCGACGTGGAAACTGATCAACAACATGATGGGCGCGATCCATGTGGCGTGCTTGGCGCAAGGCTTGACGCTGGCAGAAGCCGCCGGATTGGACGCTGCCGCCATTGCGCCGCTGATCACCGATGGACCTGTCGGCAGCCGCATTGTGAGCATGAAAGTCGGGCGCATGATCGAGCGCCGCTATGACGAGACCGATTTTTCGCTCAAGTGGATGCACAAGGACGCGCGCTACGCCATCGAATTAGCGGCGGCGTTCGACACGGATGTATCGCTGGCACGCGCGGCATTGGCGCTGATGGACGCGGCACGCGCAAAGGGCTTGGACGACATGGATATGGCGTCGATGGTCGAGGCGCTGCGGGATTGACACTGCGGAGATTTAGCGCGGAGAGCGCGGAAAAACGCGCTGTGTTCTCCGTTTAAGCTCCCGTTATTATGTCAGGCGGCGTAGCATGATGTGACGTCGCCATCAAGTTCGTGCGGTCGCGTACTCGTTATATTTATTATACTAATATAAGTTTTGTTATTTGAACAACTACTTGTAGTATAACTTGTTTGACAAGCTAAAAAATTCGATCAATACTGAATTTCAGCAATGCTTAACCACAAGGAAAGCCAAATGAAAAAAGTCCTGCCGTTCGTGCGATTTGGGTTATTCGTTTTCGCATTCGCATTCATCACCTTAGGTTCGCGTTCACAGCCCGTTTATGCCGCCGGAGCGATCCGCGATAATCCGGGGTTCAATGGCAGTTTTCTACCCGCCAACGATGATGGCTCGACGGGATTGGTCAATATCGGCTTCAGCATTAATTTTTATGGTACAACGTTTCCTCAGCTTTATGTCAATAACAATGGGAACGTCACGTTCGACCAACCACTCGGCACATTTACACCTTTCGACCTGACCTCGACCGGACGCAAGATCATCGCGCCGTTTTTCGGGGATGTTGATACTCGCACGGGCAATGTCACCCGCTACGGTCAAGATACGGTTGATGGACGTCCTGCATTCGGCGTGAACTGGCTGAATGTTGGTTATTTCGCCAATCATGTCGATAAGCTCAACACGTTCCAATTGGTCATGGTAGATCGGTCGGATATTGCGGCAGGCGACTTCGACTTCGAGTACAACTACTCTCAAATCCAATGGGAAACGGGAGATGCCAGCGGCGGCAGCGGCGGGTTTGGTGGGGTTCCGGTGCGCGTTGGTTACTCCAATGGCAGCGGCGTAGCGGGAACGTTCTTTGAATTGGGGGGGTCGGCAATTTCAGGCGCGTTGGTTGATGGAGGGTCGAATGCCCTCATCTCGAACAGCTTGAACTCCAACTTGATCGGACGATATCTGTTCCAGGTTCGCGGCGGACAGGTGCAAGATGTGCCAGTATCCGCCGTTTCAATTCCCTGCTTGGCGAATCCAACTGCGACTTCGGTCGTGGGCAACTCGCCGTTCCGTACCCAAGCCTATTACGAACCGGGGAATCTCGCACCCGGCGTGTTCGTAAATCCGGGCGATTATTGGGTGTTAGGTGTGGACGAAAGCGGTGAATACTACAAGATCATCATTGCCTGCCAATACTTGTGGCTGCCAGTCGGTGTAATGCAGCCAAACTACGATTCGGTTTGGCAAGGGCGTCCGCTCCCGACCGATGTAGTTGACGGCACCAGTCCGGGAAAATGACCCTCTGAGATAAGATAGCTGAAAGGGATGTGCCAAGCACATCCCTTTTTGATTCGTCGCGCACGATTTCATGACCCGGTTTCGATCTGCCCCAGCGCCGCCCCAACCGCGCGCCGGACTGCGTCTTCCGTATCATTTGCCGCCCCGCGCAGGGCATTGACCGCCCGCCGATCCCCAATCGCACCCAACGCCGACGCCGCGTGCGCGCGGATCGTGGCGGCAGTGTCGTGCAGCGCCGCCATCAGCGCGGGGACGGCGGACGCATCGCGGATCGCGCCGAGCGAACGCGCCGCTTGCCAGCGGATATCGATCTGCGGATCGCTTTCGAATCGTTCGACCAGCGCGGGAACAGCGGACGGATCGCCAATGTCGCCCAATGCTTCGGCAGCCGCCAGCCGCACCGCGCCGACATTGTGCGCCAACAGCGGAAGCAGCGGCGCGGCGAGGCGCGCATCTCGAAACCAGCCCAACGACCGAATCGCCTGCACATGATGCGCGTCGAACATGGACAGACGCACAAGTTTGAGCAGCGCCGCCATGCCCGCCTCGCTGCGACACATCCCCAGCGCCGTCACTACATCGATACGCATTATGGCATCGCCGTCATTGAGTATGGCAATCAAGGCAGGGGCAGCAGCCGGATCGCCCAGCGTAATCAGCGCACGCGCCGCCGTCCGGCGAACAGCAACATCGCTGTCCGTCAGCTGGGCGATCAGAGGGTTGATCTCAATCATGAACCTATACCCTGTAGAGGTAACAAGAATTATACCGGCTACAGGGCTGGATCACATCTCTTTGCCCATCAAACCACGCTGCGCGCTGTGCAGATAGACCAAGATTTCGTCGCGGGACGCGCCCCGCTGCACGGTCTCGATGGTTTGATCCAGTGTCGCGCGCGAATATTCGGTCACGCGGCGCAACTGCCGATTCGCCTCTGCGATTTGTGTATTCACCGTGCGCAACTGCGCTTCCATCTGCTGGCGTGCGATGAGTTCGCCACGCAGTTCGATCTCGGTGATCACGAACTGCGCCAATTCGCGCATGATCTCGATTTCATGCGGCTGCCACACGCGCGGCTTCCCGTCGATCACACAGAACGATCCTAGTTTCGCGCCTTGCGATGTGACCAGCGGCATCCCCAAGTAGCCAATGACGTTCAAATCTGGGATCGCTAGATTATCGTAGACCAGCGGATGATTGCGGGCATCATCGATGATCAGCGGCTCGCCCGTCGCCACGACATGCTGACAGAACGAATGCGAGAGCGGCGTTTGTCGCTCTGATGCCCAGGGTTCGGGCAAGCCAACCGCGCTCTTGAAGAACTGACGGTCGGCATCGATAAGCGAGACGAGCGATACGGGCGCGCCAATGATCCAGGTTGTAAGGCGCGTCAAACGGTCGAAGGCGACTTCGGGCGCACTGTCCAGCAAGAGCAGATTACGGAGAATGGCAAGCCGGTTTGGATTGCGGATGATGGCTTCTGAAGCGAATGGCACGATCTCATGTCTCCTACGACGTTTTATTAGTAATCCTCATTATAACGCCCTTATATCGGTATCTAACGTCAACGCATGAAAGTTTTGTGAATTTTTCGCGCGTGAAGCGAGAAATTGGGTGAGCTTGTCAATTGAGACCTCGTATCTTGATGCGTTTGCCCTACGGCAACCGTAACGAATCGGGGCAAGGTCGAGACGAACACAGTATAATCAGGGCGGTTTTAAGTTTAGTTTGCATAAAGAATGGGCGATGCAATGCCCTATCCAAACGATGCCACCCTGATCGACGCCTTGCGAGGCGGCGACGAAGACGCTTTTTCGACGTTGATTTCGACTTATCATGCGCCCCTTGTACGCACGGCGGCACTCTATGTCAACAGCCCCACCGTCGCGGAAGAGGTCGTCCAAGACACATGGATCGCTGTCCTCAAGGGGCTAGAACGCTTCGAGGGGCGATCATTGTTGAAAACATGGTTGTTCAGCATCGCTATCAACCGCGCCAAGACAACCGCCCAGCGCGAGGGACGTTACGATGTGCTGGCTGAACCGGAAGACACCGACGAAATTCCAGCGGTAGCGTCAGATCGCTTTCGCCCAACTGGACAGGTGCTGCAAGGTCATTGGGTCTCGCAGCCACAGGATTGGGACGCCATTCCCGAAGAAAGATTGCTGTCGTTAGAAATTCACGCTGTGATCCACGAAACGATTGAGCGGCTGCCCTTTCATCAGCGCGCTGTGATCCTTTTACGGGACATCGAAGGCATTAGCGCGGAGGAAGTCCGCGATCTGCTGGACGTGACCGACGGCAATCAGCGCGTGCTGCTGCATCGCGCACGGGCGCGCGTGCGTCAAGCGTTAGAAACGTATTTCGAGGAAGCACATTGAGATGAACGAGCAGGACGACATGACTTGTCAAGAATTTGTCGAAATGATCACGGATTATCTGGAAGGCGCGCTGTCTGCAACCGAGCGAGCGCGCTTTGAAGACCATTTGGCAGACTGTGACGGCTGCGAACTTTACATGAAGCACATGCGCACAACCATCCGCTTGACTGGAAAATTGTCGGTCGCCGCCGTCCCCATTGAGGGCAAAGACAAGCTCTTGAATGTCTATCGGACGTGGAAAAACGGCGCTAAATGACGAGGAATTCTTCCGTATAGACGAATTGCAGCACCTCCGCAAAGCGCGCCACGTCTGCCGCCGCGATCACATTTTCTGGACTGGCAAGCGCGGTCTGCATGGTCGCCACATCGTCCCACCAAATTTCGGCGGTACCATCGTAGGGCGGCTCGTCCCCGCCCGGCTGCGGTTCGAGCGCGATATTGATGCGATAACCCTTCATGCCCAAAATCGTGGATAATTTCGTGTGTTCCTCGACCCACAAGCGCGTAAATTCTTCGCGCGATAAGCCCGCTTTCCGTTTCACGAACGCGATCATTTTAATCATGCAACTATCACTCCATTGACTAGATAAAAACTGCATTTTCGTAGTACATGGTGGGCGCTGTCCCAAACACGCGGGCGTGCCAGCAGTACCCCCTATGATCTAGCCTGCGTACCGTTGAACCTTGTCTTTAGTCAGCTCGCAGCCCTTTTCTATATCCCCAAATACCCGCCGTCCATAATGATCCCCGTCGCCGTAATGTAATCGGCTTCGTCCGACGCCAAAAACGCCGCTAACGCCGCGACTTCTTCTGGCTGTGCGCCACGTTTGGCGGGGATACTGGCTTTCACGCGCTCAATCGTCTCTGCCGGAATGCCGTCATGAGCGGGCGTGATGATGAAGCCGGGCGCAAGGGCGACGGCACGTACTTTCGGCGCGTGATCGACGCCAATGGAGCGCGTCAATGACAGAATGCCGCCCTTCGCCGTCTGATAGGCGCTGAAACCCGGTTCGCCAAAATAGCTTTGCACGCTGGCAGTATTGATGATCACGCCGCCGTTGTGCGCCAGCATGTGCGTGACGGCGATCTTGCTGCCGTACCAATAGGCGCGCAAGCTGATGCGCACCGTATCATCGAATTCTTGCAGCGTTTGCTCGACAATCGTCTTGAACACGCTCTTAAAGGCGTTGTTGTGCCACACATGCACATCGCCGTATTCATCGACCGCGCGTTTCAACAGCGCGTCCAACTGTGCGGGTTCGCTCACATCCGTCCGCTGAAAGACCGCGCGCCCGTTGTTCGCGCGAATCTGCGCTGCAACCGCTTCGCCACCCACTTCGTTGATATCCGCAACCACCACCGCGCCGCCCTCTTGCGCATAACGAAGCGCGCACGCTTGCCCGATGCCCGACGCGCCGCCCGTGATCACACAAACTTTGTTCTGTAGTCTCATGGTTTTTGCAATCCTACCGCAGCCAAATCGAACGCATATAGCGACGTACAGGCTGTGATGAACAGCGTCCGCCGCTCTGCACCGCCAAAACACAGATTCGTCACCATCTCCGGCACGATCAGCCGTCCCAAAAAGGTCGCATCCGGTGCGTAGACGTAAATCCCGTCCAGTCCAGCGACGTACAGCCGTCCCTCTGTGTCCACACGCATCCCGTCTGGGACGCCAGCGGGCATCACTGCGAACACGCGCGGATTGATGGCGTGGTCGTCGTCGTCGATATCGAGCGCATAGACCTGATGATAGCGATCCGACGAATCTGCGATGTACAACGTCTTTTCATCCGGCGAAAAGCACAAGCCATTCGGACGATAGATCACGTCGGTGACGTGGCGCGGTTCGCGTGGTTCATCCGTAACCTTGAACACGCCGCAGAAGCCATATTCCATCGCTTGCTGATAGCCAAAAATCTGTCCATCCTCGACGCGAAGCCCGAACGGCGGATCAGTGAAGAAAATCGCGCCGTCCGATGCGCGCACACAAACATCGTTGGTCGAATTGAGAACATGATCGCGGAAGTGGGTCGCTAACGGCGTGATCGTGCCGTCGAGTTCATAGCGCGTCAGGCGGCGGGTTGTGTGTTCGCACGCGATCAATCGGCTTTCGGCGTCGAGGTACAACCCAATCGCAAAATGGCTGTTGGCACTGTAGACTGACAAGCGTTCGCCATCGCGGTAACGCAAAATCACATTGTTTGGGATGTCAGTGAAGAGCAAACAACCATCCCGTTCCACCCAAACGGGCCCCTCCGTGAAGATCATACCCGTCGCTAGTTGGCGGCGGGTCACGCCCGTCCCAATCACGGCGGCGAACGCGGGCGCTGCGATCTCGTAATCCATAAATTATCCCTCGCGCTTAATTTTTCGTCCCGCGCCGCGTCCACGCATCCAGCATGACCGCCACCACGATCACCACGCCGCGCACGACCAACTGTAAGTTAAAGTTCACATTCATCAGCGTCAGCGCGTTGTTCAGCACACCGATCAACAGCGCACCCAATACCGTTCGCCACACCGCGCCGCGTCCGCCTGTGAACGACGTGCCGCCGATCACGACCGCCGCAATCGCGTCCAATTCGTAGCCGATCATGCCGAGCGGCTGCCCGTTGCCAAGCCGAGCCGTATAGACGACCGCCGCCAATGCCGCCACTGCGCCGCTCAACGTGAACACGGCGATTTTCACACGCCCAACGGCGATCCCCGCCAACCGTGCCGAGGCTGCCCCGCCGCCGACCGCATAGATGTTCAGCCCGAAGCGCGTGCGCGTCAGCAGCGCCGTCAGCGCGATCAGCAGCAGCACGACGATGATCACCGGATGCGGGATTTGGATTTCCGTCGCTGGAATCGTGACGACACCGCGCGCGAACAAATCGCGGAACTGATTGATCGATGGGTTGGCGGGCAGCGTGATCGTGCTGGCGTTGGTCAATGCCAACGCCAAGCCCTGCACGACGTTGAGGGTTCCCAAGGTGACGATGAAGGAAGGGATGCCGCCGCGCACGGTGATGAAACCGTTGACGAAGCCCAACGCCGCGCCGATGGCAATGCCCACCGGGATCGCCAACAACCATGATCCGGTATTGACGATGATCAGCGCCATGACCACGCCGCACATGCTGGCAATCGCGCCGAGGCTGATATCGATCTCGCCCGACAGAATGACCAGCGTCATGGCGAAACCCATGATCGCCAACAACGTCGTCTGCCGCCCGATGTTCGCCAAATTGTTCGGATTGAAGAAGATCGACAAGAAATCCGGGCGAATCAACGCGAACAAGCCGATCAACACCAACACAGCGGCGATGACGCCGAACTGTCCGATGATACGCAGATCGAGCGCACGGCGCGGCGCAGTGGCGAGCGTTTCAGTCGTCATGCGCCCCTCCCGCGCGACCAACGGTCGATCAAGACAGCGAGGATGATGATCGCGCCCTTGATGATGAATTGGAAGTACGAGTCGATGTTCAACAGGTTCATGCCGTTGTTGAGGATACCGATCAGCAGCACGCCGAAGATCGTTCGCACCAGCGATCCGCGTCCGCCCGTGAGCGATGTGCCGCCCAAGACGACCGCCGCAATCGCGTCCAGTTCGAGATTGCGCGCGACCTCGGGCGACGCCGAGCCGATGCGCGCGATCTGCAAGATCGCGGCGAAGCCGATGATGGTGCCTGCCAGCACGAACACCAAGATTTTGATACGATCCACCGGAATGCCAGACAAACGCGCCGCCATCGCGTTGCCGCCGATGGCGTAGATGCTCGTGCCGAAGCGCGTGCGCGTCAACACGAAATGCAGCGCCGCGAAAAGCACGACCGCGTAAATCACTGAAACGGCGATGCCCAAGGGGCGCGCATCTTGAAAGACCAATAAGTAATCTTCGTTCAAAATCGGAATAGCGACCGAGTTCGTGACGGCGAGCGATATCCCACGCGCCGCGCTGAAGATGCCCAACGTCGTAATGAACGACGGCACATGCCCCTTAACGGTCACAAGACCATTGATCACGCCGATCAAGGCACCTGCGCCCAAGCCAACTGCCAACGCGCCGATGATCGATCCCGTATCGCGCAGGGTCATAGCGACGATGATGCTGATCAGACTCACGACCGAACCCACGCTGAGATCGATTTCGCCCGACAAAATGATGAACGTCATAGCGAACGCGGTTACGCCCAACAGCACGGTTTGGCGTCCGAGATTGACCAAATTATTCGCATCGAAAAAGAACGGACTGGCGAGCGAGAAGAAGATGAATAAGGCGACGACCGCGCCCAATATCCCGTATTCATTCGAGATGCGGCGCTCATTCATACGGTTAGCGGTCACGAGACGCGCTCAGTCATATTTGTGTCTCCAAATGCCAGCGCCAAGACCGCCCGCTCTGTCGCGCCGCGCGCGGGCATCTCACCCGTAATCCGCCCTGCCGCCATCACGACGATCCGATCACTGACGGACAGCACTTCGGGCAGTTCCGATGAAATCATCAACACAGCGACACCCTGTGATGCAATATCGCGGATCAGCGCATGGACTTCGGCTTTCGCGCCCACATCGATCCCGCGCGTCGGCTCGTTGAGGATCAGCACGCGCGGATTGCGCGAGAGCCACTTCGCCAAAACGACTTTTTGCTGATTGCCGCCGCTCAACAATTCGACATTCACTTTCGGGGACGCCGCCCGGATGTTCAGCCGCGCCGTCCACACTTCGACCAGTTCGCGGATCGCGCGTCCGTTCAGCACGCCACCCATCAGCAGTGGCGTGCGGACAAAGCGTTCCAGCGCCGCCAAGGTGACATTGGTCTGAACCGATTGCATCAGCACGAGTCCTTGCCCCTTGCGATCATCCGGCACGTAAGCGATGCCACGCTGAATCGCGTCATAGGGAGACTGAAACACGACGGGCTGTCCATCAATGCGCAGTTCGCCCATGTCGGTAGATCGTGCGCCGAACAACACTTCCGCCACTTCCGTCCGCCCTGCACCGATTAAGCCCGCCAGTCCGACGATCTCGCCCGCGCGCAGGTCCAAGTCTACGTCGCGCACCCGCCCGCCCGCCGACAACCCGCGCGCCGCTAACACGATCTGCCCAATCGCGCCGACGCCGCGCGGCACTGACGACTCGACCTCGCGCCCGACCATGAGCGCGATCAATTCAGCACGGGTCAGTTCGGATGCGGGGAGCGTGGTGACATGCTTGCCGTCGCGCAACACGGTGATGCGATCCGCCAAGCGGAACACCTCGTCCATGCGATGCGAAATATAGATGATGCCGACACCGCGCCCCTTCAGCCGGGCGATCAATGCGAACAAGGTCTCTTCTTCCGACTGCGTGAGCGACGATGTGGGTTCGTCCATCACGATCACACGCGGATCACGGCGTGCTGCGCGCGCGATTTCAACCATCTGGCGCTCCGCCATGTTCAGCTCCGCGACGGGCGCGCGGACATCCAATGTCAGATCGAGATCGCGCAGGATACGCTCGGCGTCAGCATAGAGCGCGCGCCAATCGACGCCGCCGCCGCGACCCGGCTCTTGCCCCAACATAACGTTGCGCCCCACATCGAGATTATCGAGCAGCGTGAGTTCTTGATAGATCATGACGATCCCGCGCCGATTCGCGTCCAGTGGATCGCTCAAGCGGACAGCGTATCCGTCGATCTGGATCGCGCCGCTGTCCGGTTGGTAGGCGCCGGACAAAATTTTCATGAGCGTGGACTTGCCTGCACCGTTTTCGCCCATCAAGACGTGAACTTCGCCGGGCAGCACGTCGAAGCTCACGTCGTCTAGCGCGCGCACGCCGGGAAACGCCTTCGAGATATGGTCGAGTCGGACAAGCGGAACAGGTTGGCTCATTCAATGTCTCTATCATAGGGGCGTACCACTGGCACGCCCGCATTCAATATCATAGGGGCGTACCGCTGGCACGCCCCGACTCAGTAATCAGTACTTCCCTATGCCCACGGCGCTTCGATACCCGGATACAGGGCGTCCCACTGGTCGCGGTAGTTCTCATGCGTGACCAACAGCGTCGGCACGAGGATATCCGCCGCCACGTCTTGACCCAAGATCGCTTTGCACAGCGCATCGATGCCCGCCTTGCCCTGCACGAGCGGCTGTTGACCTGCCAGCGACAGCAGGATCGGCGCGGCGTCGCCGTTCGCTTGATCCTCGAAGCGTTGGAAGCCAGCGACTTCGGCATCGTAGCCCGACACCTTGATGTCCAAGCCCGACGCATCGACCGCTGCCAGCGCGCCGTTGATGGCGAGGCTCCAGTTGGCGAAAATCGCGTTGATGTCGGGGTTCGCCTGAATCATGTTCTCCGCTGCCGCCAGCGCCGCATCTTGGGCGAACACAGGCTGCAAGCCGACGAGCTGCATCCGGCTCTCGCGGATCGCTGCCAACGTCCCCAGTTCGCGGTCGCGGATTGTCGGAAGTGCCAACGGGATCGAGACGACACCGATCTTGCCGCCGCCGCCGACGGTATCGATCAGATAGCGGGTCGATTCGTAGCAACCGTCATAGCTGGTGCTGTTCATGACCGACAGAACCTCGCCGCGTGTGGGCGCGCCGCCGATGATCACGATAGGGATGCCGGCTTCGTTCGCCTGAATGATCGCGGACGAGATCGAGTCGCTGTCCACCGCAACCAAGAAGATGCCATCGACTTCTTGCTGGATTAACGCTTCCATGTCGGCAAGCTGCTTGGCGGCGTCGAAGTTCGCCTCGCTGACGATGATTTCGATACCGTATGCGGCGGCAGTGTCTTCGCCGCCCTTGATCAACAGATTGATGAAATCATCCGTGCGATGATTGGTTTCGAAGCCGAGCTTCAGCCCCATGCCGCTGATCTGCTCGATTTCCTCTGGTGTCAGCGCCACATCCGCCGCGGACGCCGCCAACGGTGCATCGTCTTGAGCGAACACGCGGATGCCGCGCGCCAATGGGGACAGCGCGAAGCCGCCCGCTGCCATCGTCATGTACCGAAGAATCTGCCGACGTGATAATTTACTGGTCATTTTCGTCTCGCTCCCTCAACAAACATCCTGCCAAAATTGGTTTGCTCCGGCGTCCGTCTGCCCGTAAGCCAACAGCGCGCCGTGATCACCCATGCCTCACTGACCGTAGATTTCGATCCGATGCTCCCGACCCGGCGCATCGTATTCGACGCGCGTCCCCGCTGCCGTTTCGACCGCACGATAGCGAATCCGTTCAGTACCATCGTACAGTGTAAACGCGCTTTCACCATGCGCATAAACCCGCAGCGTGATCGGGTTCCACGCCCGTTCGCCCGTGTGTGCCATGTCGTCGCACATGGGAATGATCGCCCCACCGCGCACGTACAACGGCAGATGATCCAGCGGCGCAGCGACGGTGAGCCAGCGCCCATGATCCGCGTCATGGACGATTGCGCCCGTCCACCAATCATACCAGCGCCCGGCGGGTAAATAGACTTGACGCTGATTGCTTTCGTCCAAGATCGGCGCGACCAGCAGATGTTCGCCGAACAGCCATTGATCGTCAATACCTGCCGTCGTCGGATCATCCTGCCAATCGAGCATCAAGGGGCGCATCAGCGGCAAGCGCGCCGCAACCGCCGCGTGCGCGCTGCTCCACACGTAGGGCATCAGCCGATAGCGGAGTTTGGCGTACTTACGGAAAATGTCGAGTGCCTGTTCCCCGAAGCGCCACGGTTCGCGCGCAATGGGCCCGTGTGCGCGCGGATGACTGACGAACAAGCCTGCTTGCGCCCAACGGATGTACAGTTCGGGTGTGGGCGTACCGCCAAAGCCGCCGATATCGACGCTCCAGAACGGAAAGCCGCACAAGCCCAATCCGAGTCCGCCGTGCCACAGATTGCCCAAATCGCTCCACAGCGCCGCCGGATCGCCGCCCCACAGCACCGGATAGCGCTGCGATCCCGCATAGGCTGACCGCCCCCAGACGATGCCCTCGCCCGTTTTGGCTTTGGTGTATTCCCAGATCGCGCGGTTGTACAACAGCGGGTACAAATTGTGCATCTGCAAGCCGTCAACGGTCGCATAATGCGCGGCGGGCGGCGCGCCCTCGCCAAAATCCGTCTTGATCGCAGCGACACCCATATCGAACAGCGCGTCGAACTTGCCTTGTATCCACGTCACCGCGTCGGGATTGCTGTAATCCAACACGGCGGCGCTGCCGAAGAAGCCATCGATCAGCCACGGTGTCCCATCGTCGCGTTTAGCGAAATAGCCGCGTTCGACGCCTTCGCCGTAAAAGATGCTCTCTTGCGCGATGTACGGAATCTGCCACAGCGTCACGCGGAAGCCCTGATCGCGCAGTTTGGCGATCATCGCGCGCGGATCGGGGAAGCGTTCCGGCGAGAAGGTGAGATCGTTGACCCACGGTGTAGCGAACCAATCGGTATCGATATGGATCACATCGCAAGGCACATCGTTAGCGCGCATCTGCGCGGCAACGGTTTCGATCTCGGTCTGTTCGCGGTAGCTCATACGGCTCATCCACAAGCCGAAACTCCACAGGGGCGGCAGCGGCGCGCTTCCGGTCAAATCGGTGTAATGCTTGATGATATTTTTGTACGTTCCGCCGCCGATCACATACACATCGAGCAGGTCGTGCTGCAAATGGACGCTGTAATGCGTATGTGACAAATCGCCCATGTGGTACTGGATCGGGTAGGCGCTGTTCACATACAGTCCGTAACCCTGACTGGACAGGAAGAATGGGATGTTCTTGTAGCTGGCACGCCACGTATTGCCCGTCGCGTTGGCGTGCCACAGGTTGATCGCCTGTCCGCGTTTATCCAGCGTGCCAAACTTCTCGCCGAAGCCGTAAAAATGCTCATCGTGATTGATCGTTGCGGTGAAGAAAGATTGTGTCTGTCCGTTTTCGTCGCGCACGAAACCCAATGGGAACATATCGCGGAAGAACCAGGGCCACGCATCCGTGATGCTCGCGCCGTCAAGGTGGCTCTCGCCCGTCGGCGGATGCTGATAGACCGCTGCCGGGAGCGTTGTGAACAGCGGCGTTCCGTCGGCGTCCATGACGAACAACCGCAGCGGTTTACACTGTACGCGCACGGACAGCGCCGCCGATTTCAGCACAATGGCGTTGTCAGCCGCATCGATCTGGGCGGTGAATGGTGGTGGCGTGAAGTCGTCCGCGATCATCGGCGTGTGGTTGTCAGGCAGCGCATCACCGGGAGTCATACGAATGCGCAGCAGCGCGTCGGTCACAAACTCGATGCGCAGCGTGACTGATTCGCCCGCGTCGCCCGGCACACCAATTTCCACCAGTGTCCCATAGCGATCCCGATGGCGGCGATTGAACTGCGTGGTGTTTGCGCGCATGGTGACGCCCGACGCATCAATGCTGAACGACTGTACCGCTTGCACGAGTTGCAGCGGGCGCGAATAGTCTTTGACGAAGGCATCCAAATCAAACGGTAAACTCATTTTGTCCTCAAATCGAAATCGTACTCTCGCGGATGACCAGTTCAGGCGCGAGCAAGACGTGCTGCGTCTCGTGCGTTTTGCCTTCCAAGCGTGCGATCAGCATTTTTGCGGCGCGATACCCCATCGTATCGGTCGGAAAATTGATCGCGGTCAGCGGCGGCGTGATCAACGACGCGACGCGGTTGGACGCCAGCGCCACAACCGACATATCCTGCGGCACGCGCCGCCCACGCTCGTTGAACGCGCGAATCGCACCCGTCGCCGCCACACCGCTAACGGTGATCAGCGCGGTCAACGTCGGATCATCATCCATCAGATCGCGCGTCGCCGCGCCGACGGCTTCGGCGGTCATGTCCGCTTCACGATACGCCGGGAAAATGTCGAATAATTCACAGGCTTTCAGGTAGCCATTCAATAAACGCACGGCGGGTCCCAACTTTTGCCGCCGCATCGATGCTGGACGCGCGATGAAGCCGATATGCCGATGTCCAAGTTTGATCAGATGCTCGAATGCCAAGCGCAGCCCCGCCTCGAAATCAATATCGACGTAACTGTAGCCCGTGTTGTCCGCGCAACGCCCGATCATCACGAACGGATGGTGATGTTCACGCAGCAGCGGCGGACGCCAATCGTCCATGCGAATTTGCATCAGGATCGCGCCGTCGATCTGCCCACCACGATACGATTTGAGTAAGCCCGCTGCGTCCATCGGTTCGCTATACAAATTGAGGAAGTAGCCCCGCTTGCTGGCAGCCGACGCCGCACCCAGAAAGAAATCGAGTTCCAGTTGGGTGAATTTCCCGTGTTCCATCGGGAACAACAGGCTGATCATCCGGCTCTTGCCGATAGCGAGACTTTTGGCTTGTAGGTTGGGGACATAACCAAGCTGCTCGATCACCGCGCGCACGCGCTGACGGGTCGCTTCGGAGACATCGGGCTTATCGTTGAGGATGCGCGAGACGGTTGAGACGGAGACGCCCGCAATTCGCGCGACATCTTCAATCGTGATCGGCTTCGCCATCAAGCTGTTGTGTTCGTCTGCCATGCTGCGCCATTTCGCTAGATGCGCGAAAAACTGGTCTGAAACCGTTACCGGTAACGCTACCGAAGAAGATAACGCCGACGGAGGATTGTAACAAATGAGAGGATGATGAGAATGAAAAATGGACAGGGGAGTTGCCCTGTCCACAATCACGCAGCCCGTTGATGACACGCCGCGCCATAACCGTGTATTTTGCGTTGTTATATTAACCTGAGTTTTGGATAGCTTCACCTCACCCCCAACCCCCTCTCCATTGCATGGAGAGGGGGCTTTCAAACCCGTTGTGACCTGTCCTGCTCCCCCTCTCCACAGTGTGGGTATTTATTCACCTACCCGTGCAGACCGCATTTTGCCCCAGTATTTATTCACCTATCCATGGGATTAAGCTCAAAATCCACAAATTTGAACCCAAGAAACACATAATGAACCCAATAGGACTGGGGCAAAATGCGGTCTGCACGGGTAGGTGAATAA
>DAOTUQ010000049.1:0-107384 GCA_034437055.1 Anaerolineae bacterium | reverse complement strand
GATCGACGGCGCGACGGTCTCGCTTGCGCGCTGAATGGCGTCCGCAGCGGGAGTCCACGATAAATCGGCGGGCGCGGCTGATGCGCTCGGCGTCACAGGTTCGCTACGGGGCGAAATCGACGGCGGGACGGTCTCGCTGGCGCGCTGAATCGCGTCCGCAACGGGAGTCCACGATAAATCGGCGGACGTAGCGATGATCGGCGGCACAGGTTCGCTACGGGGCGAAATCGGCGGCGCGGCGGTCTCGCTCGCGCGCTGAATCGCGTCGGCAACGGGAGTCGGCGGCACATCAGCGGGAGCGGCGATGATCAGCGGCACAGCGTCGGGCGCGGCTGATGCGCTCGGCGTCACAGGTTCGCTACGGGGCGAAATCGACGGCGCGACGGTCTCGCTCGCGCGCTGAATGGCGTCCGCAAAGGGAGTCGGCTGCACAGCGTCCGGCGCGGCGATTTCTCTCAGCGTCACAGGTTCGCTACGGGGTGAAATCGACGGCGCGGCGATGATCGGCGGCACAGCGGTCTCGCTGGCGCGCTGGATGGTATCTGAGATGGGACTCGGCGGCACAGCGTCCGGCGCGGCTGATGCGCTCAGCGTCACAGGTTCGCTACGGGGCAAAATCGACGGCGCGGCGGTCTCGCTGGCGCGCTGAATCGCGTCCGCAAAGGGAGTCGGCGGCACAACGTCGGGCGCGGCGCTTATGGGTGGCGCAGCGGTCACACGTGGGTCGAGTTCTGCACGGGGCAGCGTCGGCGCTGGGGTTTCCGGTTCGCTGATCGGGAGCAGAAGCGGGGCTGCCATGGGCGGCACAATTTCGATGGGCAGCGCGGGATTCCCCGATGGGGCAAGTTCTGAGCTGGCAGGCATGACATCATCCGACCCGACTGCCTCGCGCTGAACCACGCGCTCCAGCGGTGCTGCGTTTGGGGTGGATAGCGCCTGATCCTCTGCAGGTGTTCCAGCTCGCACCTCGCCTTGATCCACAGCGGGATCGTCTGCCGGGTTGAGCGTTGGATTGGACTCGTCGTCCGATCCGACGGCGGGGGCGCTGGTTGGCTCAGGCTGCCGCTGTACAGTGTCTTCGCCGTTCGCCAGCGGTTTAGTATCGACATAGCTGACCGACATTTTTCCGCGCCGCCGTTGCAGTTTTTGCGCCGTGTCAGGGTCTGCTGACGACAGGGTTTCGCTAAACTTCGTCAAGCGTTCTGTGCGTAGGCGTTCCCGTTCCACGTTGCGGTTGCGATCATTTTCGAGCAGCTTCATCAACGCCGGCGGGAATCGGGCATCATTCTGCTTGGCGGGTGAAGGCGGCGCGCTTTCGCGCTGCACGGTTTTTTCCGCCGGCGGCACGGTTGGTGCTGACGGAAGCTCCGCAGTCGGTGCAGCGGGGGACTCGATACTCGATTTGACCGTCTGATCGGCGGCGGGCGCTTCGTTTTCTTCCCATGCCAGCGGCAGAGCGGTGTCTGACTGCCAAGCGGGCGCAGTGGGCTGATCAGACGCGGCGAACTGCTGCGTCGAGACGTATTGACGCATCACGCCCCGACTGAAATCGCGCATTCGCACTCCAAGCGTTAAAAACCATCCGCCGCGCTTCATACCGCCATCGTCTCCGCCATTATCCTTATGGGAGTAAGTTTCGAGGATTCAATTCGACTTCAAAGCCATGATAAACAAATTCAATTTCCTCAAACGCGACTTCGCTGCTGTCCGACTTGAGACTGGGCCCGCTCCATTTGACCGGGTAAGCATTGCGAAAATTCCAGATCGCAACGGGAATGGACAGGGAGTCGACCAGCACAACCGTGACTTGACGATAGGCTTTGTCGAGGTTGCCATTCATGACATCGAGATACCAGTTCAACAAACTCATATCGCGCGTCAGCCCATGCCGCAGCGAGACCGTACCCACATTAACGCGAATGGGCAGTTGGTGAATATAAGTATTTTGCCCGCCTTCTTGGATTTTTTCGACATCAACTTGGAGGCTCGGTAAACGAAACTCGCTGAAAGTGAGGTTATGAATCCCCTCGATCTGCACCAAGAATCGAAAACCACCGAATGCCGCGCCCAATATTTCCATATGGATTTGTCGCTATCTGCGCCGCTGTCCGCGCCGCTCCCGATCCTGCCGAAGTTCGATAATCCACATCTGCCAAACCCGGTCGGTCAGGCGCCGCACCAGTTGATTGTACTCTTGCCCGGTCAGCCGGGGGCGCTGCTGCTGTTTTTGCGACTGCTCAGGCATTCGACTGATCCTCATGTCTTCGCTTGCCGGGAACGACGCTGGTTGACGACCCGCACCCATGATTGACGCTCACGATGGGTTAACGCCAAAATCTCGTCGTGCTTCCAGCCCAACCCGATGGCAATAAACGCTACCTCCTCGCGCAAGCGAGCGACGGGGTAGCTTACAATTCCCCCAACAGCGGCAGTTCCACCTCAAATTCGTGTCCGCAGTTCGGGCAAACCGCCGTCTCAGTGCGGATGTCCGCATCGTTGATCTGGCGGTAAAAGTCCTGCAAATAAGCGATATCTGCCGCGAAAAATCGTTCGATCATCGTGGGGGTCACGCGCGGCAGCGTCCCGAGTCTGGTGATGACCTGCGCGAGCAGGATCACCACCAGATACGCTTCGTTGTTCCGAACGCGCGGATCACGCAGGGGGGCAATTTCGTCCATCGCCGTCGCCAGGCGCATCGCCCCTTCGGTATGCACAACCCCGTTGTCGTCGATAAAACCTTTTGGCAGGACGAAACTGAACTCCGTCTGTAACATCGTGATCCCTTCTTCACGCCGCTGTTTTAGCGCACCGTCTAGAGGACGCGCGAAATACCTTCATGCACAATGGTCACTTCCTCGATGCCCACGGCGCTGGAGTCGGTGTTGAGCGACGGACCACTCAGCTTCGAGGGCCATGCGCTGACGAAATCCCACTGTGCCACGAGGTTACCAATGTTGTCGTACATCATGATCGAACCGTTCACACGCGCTTGATCGACTTTTCCGTCTTCGACCGTTTTACGCCACTCCCAGATGTCCATACTGCCGGTGAGACCGCGCTTCAACGTGATGTCGCCCCACTTCAAACGCCCCGGAATCTTGCGAACCGCTTCCTTATCGCCTTGAGCGGTGATTTTATGCTCAGTGACTTCGGTTTCTGAACCCAGACCGGTCACCTCGGTGAAATATCCAGTCGCTTTTCCACCCAGATCGAGGCTGAAATTGTAACTGACAATCGGGTCGCCGGTGAGCGTTTCGTTCGTGACAAGTGGCATGCTTCTGCTCCTTTAGAGATAGGGCTAGTCTAGCTTTCGGGTGTCCACTGGCTAACACGGAAGATGACGAATTCGGCGGGTTTGACAGGCGAAATGCCGATTTCCGTCACCAACTGACCGAGATCGCGCAGATCAGGCGGGTTGGTTTCCGAATCGCACTTGACGTAGAAAGCGTCGTCGGGCGTCGTGCCAAACAGCGCGCCGCTGCGCCACACGGTCGTCAAATAGGCGCGCACATCACGACGCACGCGCCCCCACAGGAATTGATCATTCGGCTCGAACACCACCCACTGCGTGCCGCGCTCGATGCTCTCTTCGATCATGTTGAACAGACGGCGCACATTGATGTAACGCCACGCGGCGTCACTGCTGAGCGTGCGCGCGCCCCAGATGCGGATGCCGCGACCGGGGAACGAGCGGATCACGTTCACGCCAATCGGGTTGAGCAAATCGTGTTCGCCCTTGGTCACCTGCACTTCGAGACCCAGTGCCGTGCGGATGATTTCGTTGCCGGGGGCTTTATGGACGCCGCGGGTGCTATCAACGCGCGCATAAATGCCCGCCATGTGTCCCGACGGCGGCACCATCCGGGTGCGCCCTTTGCCGCCCGTCATGTCCGCGACTTCGATCCACGGATAGTACAGCGCGGCGCGGGTGGTGTCGTAATTGACCTGCATCCGCCATTCTTTGATGTCTTGCGGCATCATCGCCGGGGGCGCGTCGAGGATGGCGAAGCAGTAGCGCACCAATTCGCAGTAGTCGATCAACGACTGCTGGACGGCTTGCACGCCCTTCATGTCGATTTCACCCGCTTGATAGCTTGCCATCAAGTCGGGCGCGCAAATCATGGTCACATCGTCGAACGCTTCCAAGCCGCCCAAACCGCGACGTTCGGAGACGCTGCCGCGATAATCCTTCAACGAAATTTCTTTCGTCTTGACCTTGCCGCCCGCCATCGTATACGTGCCAGCCGCCGGGGCGAGGTCGCCCTTGCCAAACAAGCTCGCCATGATCCACTCGGACTGTGCTTGCAAGACCGTGACGACGTTCTTGTCGCCTTTGGCAGTCGTCAAGCCAGGAAACGACTCGCGCACCTGACCGCCCACTTTGACGTTGATGGTGAATTCGTTGGCGGCGGGGGCGGCTGTTTTCTTGGCATCGCCTTCGCCTTCAGTGGGCGCAGCTCCCGGAGCAGCAGGCTTCACTTCGACTTCGATGCTATTGCCGATGAGACCGCCCTCTTTGGCAGAGAATTCCAGCACCTTGAAGTTCTTGTCGCCCTCGGCGAGGATGGCGGTCTTGGCTGGAATGGTCAATGCGGGGTCGTCGGATGTGCCGAGCGTGCGCAGGCTTACGACATAGCAAATCGACCCGCCGTTGGCAAAATAACCGTAGACCGAGTCCGGCAGGTACGCGCCCGGAACAAAGCCGCCGAATTTCGCTACGTACTGGCTCCAATTGGTGACCAGCGTGGGTTTACCAACAATCGAGGTGGTTTCGCCATTGCGTGTATCTGAAGCACGCTCGGTATATCCAATGAAGGCAGCGACCGCTGTCCCAACCGACTCGATGGGCTTTGTCCCACGGTCGACTTCCTCCATGTAGACGCCCGGCGAAAGGTAATTTGGCATTTCGATACAACTCCTTTAATTCTCTTGCTCTACGGTTCGAATGGTGTTCAACTGCGTATTGCTAACTATCTTACTCTCCCTGCCCCTCCTGCTTGCTTGCTTTTGACTTGATTTTGATATTTCCGCTGGCTTCATCGAGACGCTGTGTCGAAGGTTCGCGGGCTTGACCCGTCAAGATAGTCGCTTCAAGCACCAACGGAACCTCTTGCACAAACAGGGTATCAAGCTCAAGGGTCGCTTGTAGAGTAAACCCCAAATGCATCTGATTGTCCATAACACCCCACAAATCTACCAGATTGACGGGGCAAACGGACATGTCCGCGACAGTCAGCGGGATATCTAAAGTTTGGTAGCGCAGCGCGCCGACGCATTGAGCGGGCTGCAACTGCGTGATGGGTTTCAGCACGCTGAGCGCGCGCCAGAATAGGCGGTGTTCATCTTCGACCTTGCGCGCCCATGCCGTGATCAGGTAGATCAAGTCGATGCGTTTGGGCGGGCGCGTGATCTGGCTGCTGTTCCCGTTCTTCTGGACTTGACGTTCGGAACTCCGCAGCTTCAAGTTCTCGCGCACGTCGAAGCACCAGCAGTTGACCGCCGGACGGCTGAGGCGTCCTGCCCATTCACGACTCGGCAGTTCAAACGATACTTCGATTTCGGTTCCGAAGTTGCCGTTTTGCATCAGTAGGTTACGAACGGTTGCGTCAAAGTCATCCAGCATGGTTGCTTCCTAATCTTCGGGCAGCCGCCCCATTTTCTGGTTCTCACGGCGCACGGCGCTGCGGATGTGGGTCGCTGTGATGACCCGTCCATCAGCGGCGGCGAGATACGCTGCCGTCAGCGTCACATTGCGAATGTTGCCGCCCGACAGCCGATATTTGGCGGCGATTTCCCCCAGATCGACATCCGGCGCTAAGGGCGCGTTCGGCGGAAAATGGACTTCAAAAATCCGGCGGCGATATTCCGCGTCCGGCACCGGGAAGTCGATGATGAAATCGAGCCGGCGCGTAAACGCATCGTCGAGATTATGTCGAAAATTGGACGCTAGAATGCACATGCCGTCGTAGGTTTCGATGCGTTGGAGCAGATAGGCGACTTCGATATTGGCATAGCGATCATGCGCGTCTTTGACTTCGGAGCGTTTGCCGAATAAGGCGTCGGCTTCGTCAAAGAACAGGATCGCGCTGCCCGCCTGTGCCTCCCCGAAGATCGAACTGAGGTTTTTCTCGGTCTCGCCGATGTATTTGCTGACGACTGAGGACAGGTCAATTTTGTAGAGCGGCAGTCCCAACTCGCGCGCGATGACTTCCGCCGCCAGTGTTTTACCCGTGCCGCTGTCGCCAGAGAACAGTGCGCTGCTGCCGCGACTGGCGCGACTGCCGAAACCCCACGCTTCGTTGACGATATGCGCGTAGTGCATTCGGTCGCAAATCTCATGCAACTGCCCCAACTGATCCGGCGGCAAAATCAAATCGTCCCACCCCATGCGCGCCGTGACCTTGGTCGCCAAATGACCAAGCTTCACACTGGCGTGAATCTGTGCGCCGGAATAGAAGTCGGCGCGCGTTGGGGCATCCCCGCGCGTCGCGGCAAGATCCGCCGCCGTTTGCGCGGCGCGCGTGATCTGCGCGTGGGTGAAGCGGAATTTGCTGGCTAAGGTGGCAATCTCGTCGGCTTCGAGCGCGCCGCCGACCTGCTGCGCGTTGCGCGCCCACAAGGTATAGCGATAGTCATAGGGTGGAGTCGCAAACTCGACGCGCAGTATCCGACGGCGGCGATCCAGATCCATCGGCTCCCATTCGCGCTGTCCCCAGATAAACACCGGCAGCGGATAGTTCAGGATCAATTCCCAGAAGTCGGCTGGCGGTTGGCGTTGATCGTCCAGAACGCGATCCCAGTGCAGAAACAACAGCGCGGCATTCGCCAAATAGCCTTCACGAATTGCCAAACTCTGCATCAGGGGAGCAGACAGCGGATCGCTAGCGAGGTGTTCCAGATCAACCGCGAGCAGCGGAAGGTGATGCAGCGCGCACAAAGCAGCAGCAGTTTCGAGCTGTCCGGTGTCCTTGAGTCCATGCAAATAAACGATTGGCAGTTCGGTCAGCGCCGTAACCATCGCATCCAATTGGGCATCCGGCAGCGGCGACTCAGCGGTGCGCTCGATCAACTTGATCGCACCACGCAGTCGTTCATCGACGACGCTGCTGCCCAACAAATGCTCGACAATCCGCTGATCAACCTTCAATGGCTGCGCGAGTCGGGTAGAATTCGGGCGGTTGGGGTCGGCGCTAAAGGCGATCACCTGCTGTTTGCGCAGCGGCGCTTGTGCCGACAGGCGTTCCCAGACCGCAAAGCGACCCGCGACGTTCGCACCGATCAGGTTGGCAACCAAATTGAGCGTGGGATAGCGCAGCGACACATCGTCTTGCAGGTAGGCATACAGGCGCTCGTAACTGCGATCCAGTTCCGGCGCAAGGGCGATCAGCAAAATCGAGACATCGAGGGGCGTGAGGTCAAAGACACTGGCAAGCTGTCCGAGCGGCGAGTCCGCTAAGCGGTTCAGCGGGAACAGATCAAACGCGGCGGCTTCGGATTCGGCAAGCGGGGACTGTGCCAAATAAGCGTCAATCTCCTCGCGCGTGACAATCAAACCCCGCAGGGCGTCGCTCGGGTCTTGCCCAACTGCATCAGCCCGCTGGACAGCCTCATTGACCCGTTGTTGAATTGGATACAGCGCCGCTTGCAACAGCGACAGTGGGTTTGAAAGTTCCAAGAAAAACGCCAATTCCGCTGTATGATGGACAATAAGGTGGCGCGGCGCACTGATCCAAAAACCAGACTATCCAAACCGAACGCTTTATGAACTGTCGATTTATCTTGATAGTCGAGCATACCATGAAATTTCCGTTCCTACAATTTGAATAAACCTATATACTGGTTCTCATCTGTAGGAATAATCCGAGTCGCGTATATGGGACAGCCTGCCGCCAAAATGGGCGATAAAGTCGTCGCCTTAGACACCCACATTTATCTGATCCCCTCGCCGGCGGGACCCATCCCGACCCCGCTGCCGTCGCCGTTTAGTGGTGTCCTGCAACTTGGTTTAAGTACGAACGTGATGATCGAAGGCAAGCCCGCCGCCACGGTGGACAGTATCGCGGTCAACCTACCGCCGCACATCCTGCAAGGCGGGCCCTTTCAGAAACCACCCGCAAATCAGGGGAAAATCATCATCGGCAGCGGCACGGTGAAGATCAACGGCAAAATGGCTGCCCGCATGGGTGACACCGCCATGACCTGCAACGATCCGACTGATCTGCCCATCGGCAAGGTGGTGCTGGCGGGTCCGTGCAAGGTGCTGATCGGCGGCTAGCAGGACGGATTACAAGCGCCGCGCGGCGTAAAGCTGTTCTGTCGCTTTTAACGCTGAAACGCGCGTTTGCGGGGGAATTAAACGCATCAGGTACAGGCGCATGTCCGAAATGGTCACGGGCTGCACATACTGAATGAGGCTCGTGCCGATTTGCCCCAACGGCAAATTGGTGGACGCGCGCAACGTGTGCAATTCGCCTTCCCACCCCAGCATGATCGGCACGGGATAACTGCCGACCAGCATCTGCTGTGCCTCGGTCAGCGCGCGCACGGTCTCCACCAGCAGCCGAATTTCAACCAATGGACGGCTCGTGGCAGGTTGATCATTTGCCCGGTACAGGCGCAGTGTATGGTGTGTGTTGAGCGCGACCGGACTGCCCAACACCTCCAGATCATCCAATACAACCCGCGTTTGTCCCAGTTTGACCAGCGACCACCCTTGCGCATACGCATCAAACACGAGTTGGACGCTTTGCCGCGAAATAAAATCGAGCGACCGATCTGGCACAACACCGCGCAAATCCACATCGACAAGCAGCTGCTGTTTCTCGTCCGATTTGCCGATCACCAGCGTCTGCTTGCCGTTCGCGCTGATTTCCTTCGCGCCGATAGTGAGGCGTAAGGCTTTATCTCCCGGACGCAGCGGCGCGAACGACTCGGCACGCAGCGCTTGGGTGAAAATCACCAGCCGATCCCCCGCCTGAAAATCGACATCTTGTAAGCACTGCTGCGGCTCAACCGAGCGCGCCAGTTCCAGCGTCCCGGCGGTGGCGCGCGTGTCTTGCTGTGCCAGAAAGTCGGTGACCTGCGCGACCGCTGCATAACTCACCGTCGAAATGAGGGTGCTGGAACTCTCAGCGACCAGCGTGGCAGTAAATTTAACGACGCTCATAGGTCAGTTTTGATGAAATCCGAGATATTCTGCTGCGCATTCGAGTGGAAAACGCTCGTCGTGCCGCCGATCTGGAGTTCGGTCATCGGTTCTAGGCGATAGAAGATATAGCCGTGACGCCGCCGCCCGTTGATGCGCGTACTGAGGCTGCCTTTACGATTACTGTAATACCAGCGATTGCGCCGCCACATCATGACACCATGCTGGCGCGAGATATTGGGGTCATCGCCCAGATTGATGTCGTTACCCGTCCCGCGTCCCATCATGACGGTCTTTTTCGTCAGCGCAAAATGCTGTGGGACGCCGCGACGATAGACCGTGATCGACATCAACTGCGGGCTGAGGTCGAAATTATCGGGACGATTGATCAAGCGACGAATGCGCCCTTTGCGCACTGAGCGATAGAGCAAAATATTGAGCGCACCGAAAAATACCGTACCAAGCACGGGCAGACTGTTGAGACGGCTATCAAATTCGGTGCCGATCAGCGCGGGGGTCTGGGCAGTTTGATCAGTCTGGGCAGTTTGATCAGTCTGGGCAATCGGCACCGTCTCGGCAGTCGGCGCGACCACAACCGCCACCGCGCGCGCCACCGTGATCACCAGCGGGTCGCTGCTGGCAAGCAGGGGTTCGTTCGCGGAGGGGTTCGGCGTAAAAGCGTTCACCTGCAAGCGATCTTGCGCGTCCAAGTTTGGAAACCGTGTTTGCATGACGGCTTCGATGTCTTCTACCACCAGCACACCCGCGCCATTCGCATCAAGATCGATGCTGCCGAAAGGCTGCGTCAAGTCCGGCTCAGCCGCCGAGGCGATCTCAAGCTGCACGTCGGACAGTGCGAAAGTCGGGTTCGTGCGCACTTCAAATTCGACCGTTCCGCTCAAGTTGCGACTGACCGCGCCAGCGACGGTCAGCGTCAGCGGCTGCTGCGTGAAAAGGCGAAGCGGCGCGGCGGTCGTCGCCAGTGTCTCATTATCGCTGTTCCACAACTGCACCTCGATTTGATGCTCGCCCGGCGCGATTTGCGCGGCGTCTAACGTGTAGATCGTCGCGGTGGCGTTTTGCACAACTTCGCCATCGACGCGAAAGACCACCCGTGTATCAGCCGATTGCGGCGTCACGACGACGCCAATATCGACCTGACCGCGAATAACCGTTTGCGGGGGCGCGCCCGTAAACGCGACGGTGCGCGTCACGACCGAATACGGGCAGGTAATATCGTCGGTGAGCGCACCCAGCACAGGTACATCCGCACTCAAACTGATCGGCAGCGTGTTATTGGCGGTCGGTGCCGTCCCTTCGACGTTAATGCTGATGTTGATTTCGCTGTCGATCAGCCGGATGAAGTCCTGCAAATAGGCGCGCACCGCCGATTCAATCGACGTGGGCGTCGACGGGAGTTCGTCGTACAGCCACGAATATCCGCGAGTTCCACTGGCGAGCGCCTGTAAGTCGGCAGTATCGAGGCGATCTTCCGATGTGAAGCCAATCGAATAGACCTGTGTCCCTTCGGCACTCGCTTCTGCGACGATCTGCGGCACGGAGGCTTGTATCGTGTTGCGCCGCGCCGAGTCGGTCAACACAAGGACAACCTGACGCATGTCGCTGTCGAACGGGAACAATTGAGCGGCATCCAACACGGCATCATAAAGGCGATTATTGCCCGTGATGACCGTCAAGCCGACCAGATGCTCCTCTAGCAAGCGTGTTTTGTCGGTATAGAAGCGCGTCGGCGGCGAAACCTCGTCGCTAAAGGTGATCAGCGCCAATTCGTCCAACGGCTGAAGGCGCGGGAGTAACTCGCTGCTGATCGCGCTGACGATGTTGTCGATTGGCACCGTGTCGGTCAGGTCGAGGACGAGAACCATCCGCAGCGGTGGACGCTCAATGTCGCTCGACACGATCACATCATCGACGGCAAAGGGCGCTTGCGCCCCGACAATCGATGCGGCAAATGTGAAGGCATTTGGCTCGAACGGCAGCCCATTCTCGTCGTTGAGCGCGGCGTTGATATGCAAAATTGGCTCGTTGGCGTCCAACGTACACTGGTAGGCGTGCAGCGCGGCAAGGTTGTTGGGGTCAGTTTGCGCGGCATAGGCGTAAGCGACCGACTCAGCGCTCATCGCACTGGCGCGGTTTAAGGTCAGCCCAAATAGAGTTAGCCCCAGAATGAACCACATCGCCACAATGACGAGCAGTACCACCACGACGAACAGACAGTTATAGCTGATCAGCGGCGCGGCGGTCTCGGTTTCCTTGCGGCGTTCGAGGCGCAGCGAACGCCAACGGTTGCCGACAAACACGCGCGCCGATTCTTCCGCGCGCCACGTATCCTCCAGAAAGGCTTCGCGCAGCACGTCGACCGCGATCACGCTGACGTTATCATCGCTGCCGCGTTCGTTCGCCAGTTTGACCACTTGTTCCGCCACCTGTGCCGGATGCAAACGGGTGAGCATTTGCGCCATTTCGGCGGGTTGCACACATTTGGCGACGCCATCGGTCACAAGTAAGAAACGGTCACCGGGTTGTAAGGCTAAGGTATGATGATCGGGTTGAATGCTGTCCTCTTTCCCAATGGCGCGCGTCAATACATCATGGATCGGCGCGGGTGTTCCCGACTCGACGGCATAGCGCGTCGGCATTTCCGCCGGGATACGCTTGACATGATCGACCGTGAACTGCTCGAACGCGCCGCTGCGCAACCGATACAAGCGTGAGTCGCCCACATGGGCGATGTGCGCCTCCCAATTTTTGATCACCAACGATGTAAGTGTCGAACCCGTCGGCAGCAGCGCCGTTTGCCCGAAATGGCGCACTTCCGAATTGATGTATTGATAGCCCGTCGCGTAAATATCGTGCCATGATAAGTCATAGGCAATGTTTTTGGCGAACACCGCCAGCAAATATTGCACGGCAAACGCGCTGATCATATCGCCGTCTTGCCCGCTGCCAACTCCATCAGCCACCGCAAACAGATAGCCTTTGGGGTGTTGATAGATGCCGATGGCATCCTCGTTCCGGTCGCGCACCATGCCGTTACTCGTCGCCCAACCCGCCTCGACCCGTGTGGCAATTGGGGACGTATCCCAAGCGTATAACTCGTACAAATAGCGTTCGCCCCCGACAGCAATCGTGTCGCCGTTGCTCAAGTAGACTGCCCCCGTCGCCGCGATTTCGTTGACCGTGAAGGGCGTACCATCGGGCAAACAGGTTAGGCGGATGGGACTGAGGCTTTCGGACGGATCAACCAGCGTGAATTGCAGCGTGAGCGGACGCCCAGTCGGCGGCGTGATCGTCATATCTGCCAGCTTGCGCCCGATCACCGTGCCGATGTGCAAAACGACGCGCTTGTTGCTGGCAAGCTGGATCAAATGGATTTGCGAAAAGTGCGCCCGTTCACTGATGCGTTGGCGTTTGCGCGCCGCCCGCTGTGGGCGCACGCTGTCGAGCCATTCGCGCACTGCCGCCCCTTGTTTAGCAGGCAGGCGAATGCCGAGGCGCTGAAATGGGCTGGTGACTCGGCGCGCCGAACTGCTGATACCGCGCATTCGCTGGGTAAGCGACGTGAGCGGGGTCAACAAGCGGCGTAAGACATTGCCGAACCATCGAAATGGTGAGACGAACGGAAATCGAAATGGGTGCATCGCAGCGACTTTGATTGCCTCGACCTTCTAATTCAGAGTATAATCTGTGAGAAGTCTCAATAGCAAAGTGTCGTTTTATGGTTCAGCTTGAGCAAGTGCTGCCACTTGTTCCCGTCTCGTTAGCCATCGTTGCGCTGCTTCAACTGCTCTATCTGTTATGGCTGAGTCTGAGCGTGGCACGTCCCGAATCATCCCGGCGACCCACATCGCCGCAAATGCCCACCATGCCGCAGGGCGGCGTCTATCCCAAAGGAACACCCCAACGTCCGCTGGTGCTGACGGGCAAAATTGCCGTGTTGAGCGGGTTGGCGGATACAGGCGAGATCACGCTGCCGGGTAACACATTCGTGATCGGACGCTTCGCCCACCCCGAAAGCAATATCATGATCGCGCTGGACGAAAAAAGTATTTCGCGGCGTCATGCCCAGTTCACTGGCGATGATGTGCTGAAGACGTACTCGCTGACCGACCTCAACAGCACCTACGGCACAGCGTTGCGACGGGACAACAAATTCGAGCCGATCCAGCCCGGTCAAGTCGTGCGCCTGTATAATCAGGATATCGTGCAGTTCGGCAACAGCATCACCGTGCGCTTTACGCTGCCGGGCGATACGCGCGCGGATGCCACGCAATTGTGATGACCGAGTCTGAACTGAAGCCAACGCCCCTCCATTCGATGTTGCAAACGAAACTCGGCAGCGGTTCGGTTGGCGAGGTGTGGCGCGCTTTAGCCGAACGTGGCGACGTGGCGATCAAGTTCATCAACCAGCCCGATGACCCGCAGCAGCGCAAAAGCCTCGAAACGGAGATGAACGCCCTTCGACAGCTTGATCATCCGGCGATCCCGACGCTCTACGATTTCGATCTCGACGGTGAACGCCCGTATATCAGCATGGAATATGTCGCAGGCGAACCGTTCCACCACTTGATCGCCAGCGGCGCGATCTGGCAGATCGGCTTAGAACGACGGTTGGCAATCCTTGCGCAGATCGCAGATGCCGCCGCCCACCTGCACGCGCACGGCTTGATCCACCGCGATATCAAACCCGCGAACCTGATTGGCACCGATGCTCCACACCTGATCGATTACGGGATCGCGGCGGATATCGGAATGCCAGCCGCACCCGCCGGGACGCCCTTCTATATGTTCCCCGACGATCAGCCGCCCGACATCGTGCATGATGCTTTCGGCTTCGCGCTGACCGCTTATGAACTGCTGTTCGGCGTCCACGCGATCTTTACGGTGCAAGACGGCGGACGCGCGCGCGCGGATATTCAAGCATTGGCACAACAGCGGCTGCGCGACGGCGCATGGCGGCTGCCGTCGCGGCTGCCCGCGCATGAAGTCCCCTATGATTTACGCGGCGTCGATTTAGCGCGGCTCGATGGGGTGTTCGCCAGCGCGTTAGATTGGCGCGCGGCACAACCGATCACGCCCGCCGCGCTGATCGCTGATCTACAAGCGGTTGTGCTGACGCCGGAGAATCAACCATTTCTCGATGCGATGCCAGCATGGATCGCGTCGCTGGCGCGCGAGAGCGCCAATGAGGGCGCGTCCGATGGCGCGACTGTCCATCCGCCCGAACCCGCCCGCGCCGATCTGCGCTTCAACCGACTGCTGATCGCCGCCTTGATCGTCAACGGCGTGGCAATCGTGATCATCGTCATTTTGCAGACTGTGTTGTGACCGTCAGCCGATTAGTAGAGAGAATACCCCATGTCTACGGGAGAGATTTACGCCAAACTGCATCAACTGCGCGAAGCCGCCGGAATCATCCGCCGCAGCACGGATCAGATCAACCGCTCGATTGAAGCGATTGACAGCGAAGTCCGCACCCTCAGCTCTGACCGTTTTATGAGCGTCGGCGCAGAAGTCTTTCGCGCGGAATATGCCCGTCTCACCCCGCGCCTGCAAGAGACGTTTGAGCTGCTGGGCGCGTTCCACGACAAATTGATCGCGTCCGCCGACGATATCGAAGTCGCGGCGCGCACACAATTTCAGGGGTAAACCATGAGCGACTTGATCCGCGTTCCCTATACCGAACTTTTGCAGCGTGCGGCGCGCATTCGTCAAGAAACGGAAACCGTCCGCACAGAAATTCAACGACTGCGCGGGACGGTTGACAGCATCCATTGGATCGGCAGACGCGCCGAACGGTTTTTCTCGGTGTGGGGCGAAACCGTCACCGAAATGGAATCATGGGTCGCCATTCTGGAAGGCTTCGCCAGCGAACTTGAACAGCAAGCGCGGCGGATGCAAGTCGTTGACGAGTCATTTTAGGGCGCGCCATGCACGCTGATGTTCCGGTCGTCAATTTCAACCGTCCCCCGCGCACGCCGACACCGCAGCTCCCGGACTTGCAAGTTGACATTCCCCCGCCGCCGCAAACGCCGCCGCCGCCGGAACAAAGCCTGTTGATCATTCTGCTGCCAACCATTGGCATCGGGCTGATCACCGCCTTCTATTTCTTGCGTTCCATCGACAGCGGGTCGGGCGTGCTATCGGCGCTGCCACTGTTGGCGCTGCTGGTGTTGACTGTCGGCAGTACGCTGTGGGCGCAAAGCCGACGTCGGCGCGAGTATCGCGTGCGCCAAGCCGAAGCACACATCGGCTACCGACGGCTGTTAGGGCGCAAACAAGCGCGTCTGCAAGCCGCCAATGACGCCTATCGGGCGATTCTGGAGAGCGATTTCCCCGCCCCCGCCGCGATTTCGACCATCGTCATGACGCGCGCCGATCCTTTGTGGCAGCGCCGCCCCATCGATCCCGATTTCCTGATGCTGCGCATCGGCATGGGCAGAATCGCATCGCCCGTGACGATCAACCTGCCCGATCCCGACGCGGTGTCGGCACAGTTCGATTTCGCCTTCCTGCACGACTACCACTTTCTGGAAGCCGCCCCCGTGATCACGTCGCTCAAGGCGCGTTGGGCGCTCGGGGTGGCGGGGACGCGGGCGGCGCGCTTGAACTGGTCGCGCGCGGCGATCCAGCACCTCGCGGCGCTGCACGCACCGCAAGAACTCCATATCCATCTGCTCGCCCGTCAAACGGCGTATGAGGAGTGGCGCTGGCTGGAATGGCTGCCGCATACCAGCCAGAGTCATCGCGGCGGATCAGCCGACTTGATGGCATTTGACGATGAAAACATCCGCAATCTGCTGACCAATTTCAACCAGTTCATCGAAGAACGGCGCGACAAAAACATCCAACTGCCCCATCTGTTGATTCTGATGGACGACGAACACAGCCCCGAATGTGACGCGCTCACCGCGTTAATTTTGCGCGAAGGGGCGCGCGTCGGCGCGTCGCTGATCACCCTCGGCGCGAACCTCAACACATTGTCGGGCGATTGCAACGCGGTGATCGAACTGCTGCCCGATCATCAATTTCGCTATTTCGAGACGGGCGCGGACAGACACGAGATCACGGGCATGGTGGACGGTCTGGCGCTGCCGGATGCCGAACAAAGCGCGCGCGCCCAAGCGTCATTGGTGGCGCAAGAAAATGTCAGCAGTGGGCGCATCCCGCGCCATGTCGATTTCCTTGATCTGTACGGTGTGCGTCAGGTCGAGGGGTTATACGCGCAGATCAACGCACAGTGGGGACAGGTCAGCCACGGTGGGGTGCTTCCGCACGCCGTTCCCATCGGGCGCGATAGTTCCACGCGCATCATCGAGCTTGATCTCGCGGAAAACCGTCATGGGCCACACGGCATCATCGCGGGGACGACGGGCGCGGGCAAAAGTGAGTTTTTGCAAACGTTGATCTGTTCGCTGGTGCTGAAGCACGATCCGCGCTTGCTCAATCTGCTGCTGATCGATTTCAAAGGCGGCAGTACCTTCAACGTGTTTGTCCGACTGCCGCACACCGTCGGCATGATCACCAATCTTGACGGGCTGTTGATCGAGCGCGCGTTGGAGGCGCTCAAGTCGGAAATGCGCGTGCGCCAAGAATTTCTGAAGCGGATGAAAGTCCGTGACATCGCTCAGTATCATCGCTTCTTCACGCATACGCCCGCTCATATGACCGATGCGCTGTATCATCCGCTGCCGCATTTGTTCATCATCGTGGACGAGTTCGCGCAGTTGGCGAAGGAGATGCCGGAATTTTTGCGCGAACTGGTGCGCATCGCGCAGGTTGGGCGCAGTTTGGGGCTGCATCTGATTCTCGGCACGCAAACGACTGAAGTTGTCACCGAGGAGATGAACGCGAACTTGCAGTTCAAAGTCTGTTTTCGCGTCCAGCATATCGAAGCCAGCCGCGCGATTTTACGCAGCCCTGACGCCGCCTATCTGCCGATTGGTTGGGCGGGGCGCGCTTATTTTCAAGTTGGCGAACGCGGCGTGTTCAAGCAGTTTCAGACCGCCTACGCGGGCGGCGAGATCATCGATCAGGCGCGCGATTCGTTCGTCAATGACGAGCCGCCGCTGCTCGAAGTGCTGACCGACAGCGGCGCGGTCATCGATTTGCTGGCGCAAACGCGCGTCGCTGTGCCGTCCGCGCCGCCGAGCATCCTGACCGATGAACCGTACTCGACGGCGCGCGCCGTCGTCGATGTCGTGATCGATTACGCGCAGAGTCATCAGGTGCCGTTCATGCCGCCGCTGCTGCTGCTGCCGCTTGAAGAACGCAGCACCCTGCGCGTGATCTTCCGCCAAGCGGGGATCAGCGGGTGGAACGGACGCGCGTGGCAAGCGAACGCTGTCCTCGGCGCGCCGATTGGCTTGGTCGATAACATCTACGAGCGTTCGCAAACGCCGCTCTGGATATACCTGAAAGCCGCTGGTCAAGACCAGCTCAAAGACGGGCATGTTTTGATCACGGGCGCGTCGGGCAGCGGCAAAACCATGCTCGTGCGGACTTTAGCCGTCAGCCTTGCCTGTTTGCACGCGCCCGACGCGCTGCATCTCTATATCATCAGCTTCATGAGCGGCGCGCTCAACGATTTGGGCGCGCTGCCCCATGCCGAGCAGGTGATTCACGGCATGGAAACCGAACGGGTGCGCCGTCTGCTGCGCCGCTTGATCCAAACGCTGAATGAGCGCCAGTCGGGACGCGCGGAGAATGTTCCCGCTGTCGTCGTGTTGATCGACCAGTACGAACCGTTCCGCGACGCTTATTACGGACATTTCGCCGCCGATTTTGACCGTCTCGTCAACGAGGGTCACGCGGCGGGCATCTACCTCGTGCTGACCGCCAGCAGCATTAGCGCCGTGCCGGAACGTTTACGCTCACTCATCCAACAGCGGATCGCACTGCAACAAAATACGCCGTCCGACTATGCGGCGACGGTTGGCGCGCTGCCCATGCAAATCGACGGCGCGCTGCCCAAAGGACGCGGTTTCATCCACAGCACTCCGCCGCTGATGTGTCAAATTTGCCTGCCATGCGAGTACCCGACCGATGATCTTCCCGCCGCGCTCGACGCCATGCGCGACCTGATCGGCGAAATGCGCGCCGCGTATGTCAAGGCGACCGGGCAGGAACAAAGCCCGATCCCGATTCAACGCTTGCCCGCGCTGATCCCGTTCGATTCGCTGCCGTCGTTGGAACAAGCTGGACACATCGTCACGGCGTTGGGCTGGTGCGACGACGACGCCCTCAGCGCCTTCGCGCTCGACTGGCGCGAACATGGACCGCACTTCGTGGCAATTGGTCCGCCGCGCTCGGGCAAAACCAATTTGCTGCGTGCGGCGGTCATCAGCGCGGCGCGCGAACATCCACCGGATCGACTGCGCTTCCTCTTCATCGACTTCACGCAGCGCAATTTGAGCGCGCTTGCCGCGTTGAAGCACACAGCGGCGGTCATCACCACGCCGGCAGCACTCGAAAACGCGCTGCGCGCCCTCGAAGCCGACGCCCGGCGCGCGCCGCTGGCGAACGACCCCACCACCGTGATCGTGATCGACGATTACGACTTTTTCAGCGATGCCATGAGCAGTTACAGCGTACTGCTGCGCCAATTCCGCGATTTCGTCAAGCTGCGCAGTGGATCGGCGCTGCATGTCTGGGCGGCAGGCTATTTTGAACATGCCGGCGACCCGCTGATCAAGTATTTGCTGCTGCGGCGCTGCGGCTTCGGTTTGATCGTGCGCGAAAGTCTGCAAGCGATTCATCTGCGCATCACGCAGTTACCCGCCGACGCCATGCCCGAAGGACGCGCGTTTTTCGTCCGCCATAACAGCGTGATCGTCGTCCAAACCGCGCTCGTGACCGAGCCAGAAACGCTGGTCAACGCGATCAATGCGCGCTGGATCGACCACCCACAGGCGGCGCTCGATCTGCCGCTTGTGCCGGACGCCGCAGACACTCGCTCGCGTCCAACGGGTGATCTGGAGATTGATACGGCGGGTTTAATCGAGGATTTGCTCGGAAGGGCGGATGATGAGCGGACAGCCTAAGCTGATTCAAGTCAATATCGCCCTGTTCAGCGGGGCGTATGCCGAAGCGCGCCGCCTGTTGGCAGACGTTCACACGCATGAGGGTGTCGCGCCGGAACAGGTGCCAATGGTCTTGTGGTTGGATGCCCAGACGCAAGACGACCCCGCCGAACGGCTGCACCGTTTGCGCGGTCTGCTCGCTCAAGTGCCGTCGGAGAATCGCTATGCACAGATGGCGCGGCACATCCTCAACGATGAGGACGAGTACGAATCGCAGTTACGCGCTGCAAAATCGAACGGCGTGCTGCCCAAGCTCAACGTGTGGCAGTGGATCGGACTGACTGCCGCATTGATGCTCGGCGCGCTGCTGCTGATCACCCAGAGCGCGCCGCAAGCCAGCATCACGCCGACGCCGACGCTGTTGTCGAGCGCAACGATTGTCCCCACCCGCGCGCTCCCGGATATGAGCCGCGCGCTCGATCCCGCCGCGCATACCGCACGTTACCCACAAGGCATCCTCCAGATCGCGCGCGTGGAGGATGCGTCTCAGCGCGTGATCGACGCGGGTACGGGCGCGACCATCAATCCGGTCAATGGCGCGCGCTTCTTCGCGCTGCAAATCGCGTTTGAATGTCGCAGTGGCGTCTGCGATCAACCGCCAGAAGCGGCGCTGGCGCTGCAAATTGACGACGATACGCTGATCGCGCCGCGCACGGATGTGCTGATCATCGGAGAAAGCGCGCTCACGCCCGTCGCGCTCGGACGCAGCACAATCGGCTGGATCGTGTTTGAAATCCCGCTGATCAGCGACGCCACCGCTTTGATCATCACGGCGCGCACCACGCCCGCCGCTGACCCGATCTCGATTAGCTTGGGGGATGCGTTGTGAACGATCAGCTTGAAGTCCAACTGACCAGCTTGCGCGCCGCCGGAGAACAGATGCTGCAAGCGACGCTGCGCATCGGTGACTCGGTTGCCGCGATGCGCGCCGTGTTCGGCGAATTGACCGCGTTAGGCTATGAAGCCCTGCCGGGAGCGACCACCGACCACATCACCATTCAGCCGCAGATCGAACACTCGTTGGACAGCTTGCAGCACCTCAAAAATCAGCTTGTGCAAACGGTCAGCGCGGTGGAAGGCGCGATGGTCGCCCACTTCCCGCCGCTGGGCGCGCTGCTCAATCCCTCGCCGCTGACACTCGCGCTCCGTCGGGGGCGAACTGTGCCGGATGTCGTCGTGCTAACGCCCACATTCGACCCGAACCGCTATGTGTCGAGCGCCAATCGCGCGCTCTATCAACAGTGGGCGCAGAACCGCGACGCGCTGACGGGTCAACAGGCGCAGTTGCAAATCCTTACGGCGACGCGCGCTGACCTCACGGCGGACTTACGCGCGCTCCGTAACCGGACGGAAGACAGGCAAACGCCAGAAATTGCTCACATGCAGGCGCAAATACAACGGATCGACGCCGACATTGCTCACGCGCACGCCGATATCGAACGGTTGCAGGGGCAGAATGAGATGCTGACAACGCGCCTTGAACGGGTCGCGCCGGGAACAGGGGCGAACTTAGGCGAAATCCGCGCGCTGGAGACGGGCGAAAGTGCCGATGCGTTGAAGCAGTATACCGAAGGCTGTGTCAACTATGTGGTGCGCCGCATTCACATTCCCGCAGTCCTCGCCCACGATGCCCACCTGTGGAACGAGATCGCCGCGCAAAATCCACAGTACGGCATCACGCAGGGGCAAACGCCGCTGCCGGGCGCGGTGCTGGTCATGGAACGCGAACACAGCTATGCGGATGATCTTTACGGGCATGTGATGGTCGTGGAACGGCTCGATGGGGCGGAGGTGTGGGTGACGGATAATCTTCACGCCGAACCGATTAAACTGTCCGACGTGACAACCGAAACCAGCGGCGCGAATATCAGCTATCTGTATTTGCCGTGGCACACGACGGGTTAAACGCGGCGAGCGATCACGCGGTTGGGGCAATGCGGGCTGCCAGCACAAAGCCAACCGCGCTGACGACCGCCACCAGCAGCACCCGCCCAATCCCAAGCGTGTCATACACCTGAGCGTACCAGTCGGACGAATTCTCGAACGTGACGCCCTTGTTCAATACCAGCGGCACAATCACAATCGGCATCATGAAGACGACAACCCCCAACAAGATGGCGGGCAGCCATGCGATGGCTGCCCGCACTTGGACTTGCTTGGCGGGGGAGGGATTGCCCAACAGCGACACGTAAAACACCACCGGCAGCAGGATCATCAAGAGGAGAAAGATCGTCGCCGCCAGCGTGGCGTTGTCCGCGAGGGAGCTTGTCAACAAACTCCCCCCAAACCCGGCGATCAACCCAACGATTGTTCCGGCGATGATGCCAACCCGCGCGCCCGCGCGCAGCACGAACCAGACCCAGCGCGTCACTGACCCGACCCTTCCCGTTCCGCGAGTGTGACGATGCCCTTCTGGGATTTAACGGCGTCCTCGTTGATGTTCGCAAACGTCTGGGTGTTCTGCTGTTCGGTGGTCACGACGTCCGCCACACCGCTCTTTTCTTCGCTCATCGCGGCAGCAACCGATGCCGGATCCGTGCCGGACTTGTCCAACCAACTGGCAAAACGCATGACGCCCTTCATAATCCAGTTGAACAGGCGGCGCGTACCGCTCTTGATGCCGCGGATCCGCTTGGCGAACCATGTGCCGATTTGGCTGAGAAGACTCGGTTTCTTTACCCCCGAGATCTTCAACTCACCGATCTTCGCCAGACCGTCATTGATTTTGCTCTCTTGGCTGTCGGCTTCACTGTCATTCTTGACGACAACGAGGTCTTCGAGCTTCGAATCGACGGCTTTACCCTTCTCTTGGCTGTCGGCAAGATTGGTTTTGATGCCTTTCACGTCGTCAGCAACTTTGATCGCGCCGCCGGAATTGTCGGCAATGATATTGGAGGCGTCGGTTGCCCGTTTGCTGTCTTTCTGTTGTTCGACCTGAAGCACGGGCGTTTTGCTCGCCACAAAGTTGATCTGGTCAAGCGCCTGCTTCGCGTCTGGGCTGCTGACCGTAACTTGCGGTTGGGGGGTGGTTACAGCAGCTTTATTTTTATCAGCGAAGAGACCTTTGTAGGCAGCCTTGATCACCAGCTTGTCTTTGAAGAAACCGCCCTCTTCGGCTTCCCCTTTTTTGTTCACGCCTTTTTTGCCGCCAAAGAACCCGTGTTCCTTGCCCGCTTTCCCGGCTTCTTTAAACGACTCTTTGCCCGTATTGGTGAACGCGCTCGTCACCAACCCCTGCGTTCCGGCGTTGATCCCTGCGCCGACGCCTTTTGCCGCCCCTTCGGTGAAGCCCAGTTCCTTCGCCGACACGCCGCCGACGGTCGCGGTCACGCCGCCAGCGCCGAGTGCCGCAAACACAGTGGTGAAGAGCGCGCCAATCCCATCCCACAGGTCATTGGCAATCTGCGCTTTCGTATGCGCGCGCTCCTTCTTGCCGTCGGCACCTTTTTCGATGTGATTGAAATAGCGATAGGTGTTGAGCGCCGCCGTGGTGAATTTGAGCGCCACCACCACGCCGCCAATGATCGCGGTGATGATCGCAATGGCGACAAAGACGGGCGTCAGCGCGCCATGCGTTGCACCCGCGACGATTGCTGTGATCAAGCTGGCAAAACCGCACCAGATCAAGAGTTCTTTCAAGATTTCTGATGTCACTGTCATGAAGCGCATGGCGTCGCCGAGCTTGCCCGTGCCATAGCGCAGCTTGTCGTCTGGTTTCTTTTCCCACGTTCCTACATCGTCGCCCATTGCCTCGCCGATGTTCTTCTGGATGAGGGGCCAACGCCAGACCAGTGACAGGGGACCCAGAATGGTCGTAAAAACACCCTGCACAATCTTGGACGAGGCGATGCCAGCGGAGCGCATGTGGCTGTATTTTTCTTCCATATCGGTGCCGTCGCGCTGAAGGACGCGCCGCTGCGCTTGCGTTGGCTTCTGGTTGATCGGCTGGAGGACTTGCGCCGGATTCGCGCCCATTGACGCCACGAAGCCGCTCACGTTGTCGGCGTCGCGCCGTTCCGCTGCCGATGCCTCGCTGCTGGTGTGGTCATTCAGATTGCCAGCACTGCGCCCCTGCTCAATATACGCCAGTTCCCGCGCGATCAGCGCGTTGCCTTGTGCCGTGCCGGGATTATAGGCTCCGCTGCGGAAGTAAATATCTTGCCCAATCGTGGTCGCATCGGCATTGGCAGTCCGGGCGATTTGGTTGGCGGTGGCGTCGGTATGGACTTGCACACCAGACAGGTCAGAGCCAAACGCTTTGCCAAGCGCGCCCTCCAGTTGATCGGGCAGCCCTTGTCCACGTTTTGCGGGGCTGCGATCCTTCATGATGCGCATTACCGCGCGGTTGCCCACCTGTCGTTGCAGCGCCAAAACGTCGGGCGGCGTCATCAGGTTGACATCAAGTGTGGCGGACTGGGTTGGCACAACCGACGGGGTACGGGTCGATTGGGTCGCAGATTTGTGTTTCTGGGTTTCTTGCCGTTTTGGTGCTGCCCGTTCCTGCGGCATCGTCAACTCCCATATGGAATATCAGGGCATCTGGTGAGTCACCCTAGCATCGTCGTGTCAACCGCCGTGCGCTTGTGTCTTTGGATAGGTCAAGCACGCGGGTATTTTCGATGCAAAAGACCGAATGTTTATATTCTATGCGATTATGGCGAAATAACAAACCAACGAAACGCCGTGAATTTCGTGGACACGCTTGCCGCTGGAACGCCTTGGTAGTCCGTCAAGAAAGTACATTAAAGCAGCCTCACCCCCCGACCCTCTTCATGTGGAGCGGGGGTCGGGGGTGAGGTCTGTATTTGACTTTGTTTTCGGAATTCCGTTCCATTGAGTGGGCATCCACCAGCGATACCGCATCCGTTCAACGCTGTGGACGCAGCATCCCCGCGTAAACGCCGGGCGATGAGTCCGGTATCACCTGCGCGCCAGCGACCCGCTCATAAAATTCGACGGGACCGACGCCGCCGATGATCGCATAGCCATAGCCGACCTGGTGCATCGCGTGGAGACAAGCGAGCAGCAGCGCCGCGCCAACCCCGCGCCCGCGCATCGCTTCGTCAACGCCCGTCGGACCGAAGAAACCGAGCGCGGTGCTGTCGTAACAGCCAAAACCGACCAGCTTTTCTTCAAAGATCGCCACATGAATGCTGGTCGGTTGGCGGCTGAACGCGACTTCGCATTCGCTGACCCAAAATGGGCTAAAATGTTCGCCTACCCAATCTAAAACGACGTGTTTTTCGGGCGCAATCGCCCGGCGAATGGCGATGTTTTGCGCCGTCGTTGCGGCGATGATGGGTTCAAGCGGCGGCAGCCGATAGAGTTTGACCAACATGTCCGTCATAAAATACCTTTCTGTGTCATGCGTCCTCATAAAGCAAAAATGAGCGCCGCTGTTCGCGCCACGCGCTGGCGGCACCATCCCACGCCACGATCAAGGGGTCGAGCGGGATATTGGCATCGATCTGAGCGCGGAGGTGGCGGCTCCCCGCCAGCAGATCGAACATCGGCAGTTGACTCACTGGAGGCAGCCAACCGAAATGTTCGGGATACAGGTGGCGCACCGCCCGAATCACCGCGATCCATGCCAACAGCGGGCGATAATCCGCGCCCGTGCTATGCGCTTGGACGCCGCTACAGACTTCGCCCGCGTACTTGCTGGCGCTCGGCGTAAAAATGTGGGGGCGAAAGCGCACACCGGACAGATGCAGCGCGTTCAGATGATCCGCCAGCGCGGACGCATCGATGAATGGCGCGCCGCAAATCTCGAACGGGAGCGCGGTGCCACGTCCTTCGGAAAGGTTCGTCCCTTCAAGCAAGCACGCACCGGAATAATGACGGACGCTGCTGAGATGCGGCATCGCGGGCGACGTCGGCACAAACGGCAGCCCGGTTTGTTCCCACGTCATGCCCCGCTGATAGTTTGCGCACGGGATGATGTGCAGCGACGCGGGCGTCGGATTCCACAACCTATTCACCATCTGCATCAATTCACCGAGCGTCATGCCGTGCTGAACAGGGATCGGCTGTGCGCCGACGATGGACAGCGTGTCGGGGCTGACGGGCGTCCCGTCAACCGCAGCGCCTAGCGGATTGGGGCGGTCGAGGATTACGACTTCGACCCCTGCCGCGCCCGCCGCTTCCAGCGCGTAACTGATCGTCCAAGCATAGGTGTAATAACGCACGCCGATATCCTGAATGTCACAAACCAGCGTATCCAAGCCCGCGAACATGGCGGGTGTTGGGCGCAGCGTTTCGCCATAGAGACTGTAAATTGGCAAGCCAGTACGCGCGTCAAGGCTCGATGCGACATGAACGCCATCGGCAGCGACGGCGGCAAAGCCATGTTCAGGACTGAAAAGGGCTTTCAAGTCCACGTTGGGCGCGCTGCGGAACAGATCGTAAGCACTAGCGAGGTCACGAGTGACCGCGCTCGGATTGGTTAACAGCCCGACGCGCCGCCCTTTTAAGCGGTCAAACCCAGCTTGATATAAGACTTCTAAGCCGCTCAAGACTGCCATGCGATTTTTCCTTTGCGGCTCGAATTAGCGGTCGCGGTTGTGCTTCAACACAGCTTGAAATTTGTACCGCGCGCCGCAGTACGCGGATTTCACGTATTCGACGGGCTGCCCACTGGTGTTGTAGGTCAGGCGCGTCATTTCGAGGATCGGATCGCCGGGCGCGATCTCCAAGAGACGCGGTTCGTCGCCATGCGCGCGGCGCGCCTCGATGGATTGTTCGGCACGGATGAGCTGAATACCGTAATCTCTGAGCAAGACATCGTACAGCGACTCGCGCGTGAAATCGTGCTTGTCGAGGATGCCGGGACAGCACGCAGCGATGACTTGCGCGCGCTCAATCGCCATCGGCACATCGTCCGCCAAGCGCAGGCGCACGAGGCTGAGGACGGTATCGCCCGGCGCGATCCGCAGCACACGCGCATCGGCTTCGGATGTGGGCTGCATCCCGATATGGAGGATACGGCTGGAAGGGCGCGTCCCGCGCCGCGTCATTTCTTCCGTGAAACTGGTCAGCGTTTCGAGTTGAAGATCGAATTTGCGCTCACTGACATACGTCCCTTTGCCGATGTGGACGGAGAGGTAGCCCGCCTGTACCAGATCGGAAATCGCTTTCTTCACCGTCAGCCGATTCACGCCGAGCGTGTCGCTCAGGGCGCGTTCGCTCGGAATACGCTGTCCCGGCAGATACGCGCCGGACTGAATTTGCCGCAACAGGTGGGCTTTAATCTGTTCGTACAACGGCGTTGAGGCGCTGGCGTCGATCATGATCCACGCTGCCTCCAGACGCGCGTGACGAGAACAGCACCGCCCACCAGTACCGCCCCCATCACCGCGCTGCACACGCTCAACACCTGTTCCGCGCTCCCGGCTGGTTGCAGGAAGATCAGGATCAGCCCGCCGATGCCGATAAAGCCGCCGAGGCTGAGAACGCCCCGCAGCGCCTCGTTATCGCGCATGAGTGTCGCCGCTGGCATCGGTGGCGACCAACGTCATCCCTTGTTGCAGCGGCAGACACGCTGTCTGCTGTGCAAAGCCCGGAACGGCTGCCAATGCCGGGATCGCGGCGTCACACAAGCCCGGCACATGGTACGGGCAGCGTGGATGAAAGGCACAGCCGGGCGGAATGTCCGTCAGCTTCGGAATATCGTCGGAACGCAGTGTGAGCATCTGCTTATGGCGCGTCCGTTCGGGGTCGGCTTCTGGCACGGCGGCGAGCAGTGCGCGCGTGTAGGGATGCGCGGGCGCGGCGATAATATCTTGCGTCCGTCCGATTTCGACGATGCGCCCCAGATACATGACGGCGATCCGCCCTTCCCAAGCGAAATATTTTGCCAGCGCCAGATCGTGCGTGATAAATACCATCGTCAGCCCCAAACGCGCGCGCAGTTCGTGCAGCATCTTGAGCAAGCTGATCCGAATGCTGACATCGACCATGCTTACCGCTTCGTCCGCCACGATCAGGCGCGGCTGCACCGTGAGCGCGCGCGCGATGCTGACGCGCTGACGCTGCCCGCCGCTCAGTTGGTGCGGGAACTTGTTCACGATATCGCCCGGCGGCGTCAGATCGACCATCGTCAGCAGTTCCCAAATGCGCCGTCGCAGCCCTGCCGACCCCTCGACCATCTGATGTCGCTTGAGCGGAAAGCCGAGAATATCCCCGATGGTGTGCGCCGGATTGAGCGATGCGAACGGGTCTTGGTGGACAAGCTGATGTTGGCGGCGAATCTTCGTTTGTTCGGCGCGGCTGTAGCTGGCGACGGGACGCCCCTCAAACAAAAGTTCGCCGCTGCTCGGTTCAAGCAAGCCCGCGATGATCTTGCCCGTCGTCGTCTTGCCACAGCCACTTTCGCCCACCAGACAGATAATTTCGTTCGGTTCGATGCTCAGATTGATGTCCTGCAAGACCGGAATCGGCTGGCGATCTTTGACGAAGCTGCGATGCACGCCGCGCAATTCGATGATCGGCGTCATTGTGCGCCCACCGTTCGCGTGGCGTGCGCCGCCGCCAGCACGCGCGCCGTCTCATGGCACGCGGCGAGATGCGTTCCATCTTCATACGCAATCAGCGGCGGCAGTGTGTGCCGACAAACGTCTGTGACGAAGGCGCAGCGTTCATGAAACTTGCAGCCCGACGGCGGCTCGATCAAATCAGGCGGCTTGCCGGGAATGCTCTCCAACTGTTCCGCGCCCATGCTCAAGCGCGGCGCGGCGTTGAGCAGACTGAGCGTGTAGGCGTGGCGCGAACGATAAAACACGTCGTTAACGGGCCCGATCTCGACGATTTCGCCTGCGTACATCGTGGCGACGGTATCCGCGATTTCGGCGGCGACGGCGAGGTCGTGGCTGATGAAAATGACGCTGAAGTTCAATTCCGCCCGTAATTGCTTGAGGACATCGAGGATCGAACGCTGGGTCAGAATATCAACGGCAGTGGTCGGTTCATCCATGATCACGATTTGCGGGCGCAGCAGCAGACTGAGCGCCAACAGCACGCGCTGACGCATCCCGCCGCTGAGTTCGTGCGGATAGCTGCGCATCACGCGCTCTGGATCGAGCCGCACCTGCTCCAACAGTCGCATGGCGCGTTCGCGCGCGTCGGCGCGTCCGATGCCGTGTGCGTATGCGGTGTCGTAGACCATATCGCTGATGCGAATGACCGGATTCAGCGAGTTGAGCGCGCCCTGAAACACCATCGAACATTCCGCCCACAAATAGCGGCGCATCTCGCGCTCGTTGAAGGTGAGCAAGTTCGCCTGACGACCATCTCGATACGTGTAGATGATGCCGTCCCCAGCGGCGCGCGCCGTCTTGGGAAGCTGGCGGATGAGCGCCAGATTGAGCGTGGTCTTGCCACAGCCGCTTTCACCGATCAGCGCCAGCGTTTCGCCCGCGTGTAGGTCGAACGAAACGCGATTGACGGCTTGCACCCGTCCGCGCTGGGCATGATAACTGACCGACAGATCGCGCACGCTCAAGACAACGGGGTTGGGAGTATCGTTCACGAAAAGCCCTCTACAGCCCCGTTCGGAGGCGCGGATTGAAGATTTCTTCGAGCGAGCGCGCGAACAGCACCAGCGACAACTGGAACAGCGCGATGGCGATGATCGGTGAGAGCAGCATCCCCGACGCTTGTGGCAGGAACAGGACACCCTGCTGCCGTCCGGTGAAGATCATGACCGCCCAATCGGGTTCTTCCAGCGGCACGAGTCCGAGAAAGGTCAGCGCGACAATCGAATACATGGCGATACGGATGGTGATGATCAGATTGATCATGATGTAGCTGACCATGTTCGGAAAAACTTCGCGCGTGATGATATGCCACAGCCCCAAGTCGAGGACGACCGCCGCTTGCACGTAATCGCGTTCGCGCAAGCTCAACACTTGGGCGCGCACGGCGCGCATGAGTGTGGGCCAGTTTAAGACGCCGAACAAGACTGCCAGCAAGAAATAACTGTCGAAATCGACCACCGCCGCCAGCACGATTAGGAACGGGAAGCCGGGAATCGTCAGGATGAAGTTGGCAAGCGTACTCAAGACCTGATCGAATACGCCGCCAAGCAAGCCCGCCGTCGATCCAAAGACGACCGCGATCAGCGTGGCGATCAAGCCCGCTTGAATCGACGTGATGATCAACCGCTGACCGCCATGCACCATGTGGGAGAGGACATCGCGCCCTTTCCAATCGAGACCGAGTGGGTGTTCCGCGCTCGGCGCTGCGACCAACACGCGCGAACCGGGCGCGCGCCGCTCCATGTGCGTTTCGCCCTCGTAGCGGATGAACAGAGGTCCGAACGTCGTGACGAGGATGAAGAACGCGATCCCCAAAAAGCCAACGAAGCCCGCACGGTTGCGCGTGAGCGCGCGAATCGCCGCGCGCACGCTGTTGCCGACGTTGGCGAGGCGGCGCTGCAAGCGTTCGCTGCGCGTTTCCTCGAAATTGACATCGACCAGCGCGGCGCGCGACGTGAACGGGTCTTGGCGATTGACGTAGGCGTAGCTGAGGACGACCGCATAGGTCAAGACGACCATCGGCAGCCCGCCGATCACGCCGCAGCCAAAGCCGCTGATCGCACACGCGATGAAGCCGACGATGCCCGCGCGAAGCTGTTGGTAGTGGATGCCCGCAATGAGCGGCACCAGCCCGCAGACGATGCCGATCACCAGACCGATGGGGGTAGCGACAGTTTCGAGACCGATCATCAGGATTCGTTCCCGCCTTCGATGCGGACGCGCGGGTCGAGCCAGCCAATCATGAAATCCGCGAAGATATTGGAAAAGACGACGGCAATGGTGATCACTAAAAATATCCCCTGCATGGTCGTGTAATCACGCCCAGAAATCGCAATGTAGAGGTTGCGCCCCAAGCCGGGATATTGGAACATTTCTTCAATAATGACGGTGCCGCTCACGACCAACCCGACGCTGATTGCCAACCGCGCAATGAGCGGCAGCATCGCATTGCGCCCGACGTAGCCCGTCAGGATGCGGCGTTCGGACAGCCCGCGCGCTTTGGCAACGGCGATGTAATCTTCACCGAGCATACTGACGGTGCTGCTTTTCATCGACAGAATCCACGTCCCGACCGACGACAGCACGTAAATCAACACGGGCATGGTGGCATACGAGATGATGCTGCCGATGTATTCGAGGCTGAAGGCGGGTGTGATATTCGGGTCAACGCCGCCGCGCACCGAGCCAATGTCGAACCAACGAAGCTGAACGCCGAAAATGACGATGATCAGCAGCCCGATGATGTAATCGGGCAAACCGGACAAAATCGACGCAATCGCCGTCATGAGGTTGTCGAACCACGAGCCGCGCCAGTAGCCCATCGCCAAGCCGATCAGAATGCCGAGCGAGAAGCTGATCAGCAGCGAGAGACCGACGCAGAACAACGTCCACGGCAGATAACGCAAGATGATGCTGCTGACGCTCGTGCCGCCTTGCGTGATCGAATTGCCCAGATCGCCACGCAGCAGATCGCCCCAAAAATCGATATATTGGAGGATGACGGGTCGATCCGGGTCGAAGTTGAAGACGGTCGCGGCGGCGCGATACGCTTCCTCGTAGGTCATGCCGCGCCTTGTCATCATCTCATCGATTTTGATCTCAACGGGGCTGCCCGGCATCTGGCGAATCAGAAAAAAAGTGAAGGTTGTGACTGCCAAAATCGTAATCAGACCGGAGAACAGCACGCGAAATAGATAACTGCGCGTGATTCGTTGCAGACGTTGGAGCAAGGTTGGTCGAACGGGTAAGGGCTGCAACAGCGGCGGTGTCGCATCAGCAGAAAGAACGGACATAGACACCTCGTAAAGAAATCGCATTCAAACAATCTTATAGGTACAAATGCCGAAACAACACACCGTTAGACATAATGTAGGGGGTTGGCGTGCCATGCCTTGTGCTGTGCGCGGCTTTGGCACGCCATTCCCCTACTCAATAAGCCACAATGCTACTACGCCGCCGGACTCAGCGTCCCATTCAGGATCAACCAAGTGATGAAGTGATCGTTGCTGGGGTTGCTGTAGATCGGGTCGCCATCGGCGGGAATGCCCGCGACGCTCGCCTCGTTGAGCGGTTCGACACTCAGCATTTCGTTCAGCGGGATGTATAGTGCTTCGGTGTTGAGCAGCGTGGCGAGGAAGTCAGCGCGTTCTTGTTGCGCGGCGGTGTCCAACCCACCGCTGACGTTGAGGATCAGGTTGTCGAGGTCGTAGGTCTGTCCTTCGTATTCCAAATTGCGAATATCGACCATCAGACCCGGCTGATCGGCAGCGAGCGCAACCGTCCAGCGGCGCACCGGATTATTCAAGTTCTGGAAGGCGAACGGCGAACCCGACCCCCAACTCCAGACCGAGAGTTCAAAGTCGCCCGCGCGGATCGCGGCGGCGGCTTCTTGCCACGGCAGCGCACGCTCGGAAATGTCGAAGCCGAACTCGTTCAACTGTGCTGTTGCATCGCGCGCGGCGGCGCTGAAGTCCGCGAAATCTGCCGGGAACGTGTATTCAACCGAGATGGTGCTGCCATCGGCATCTGCCCACTTGCCATCGGCATTGCGGGTGTAGCCGGCTTGCTCCATCAGGGCGGCAGCGCCTTCGAGGTTGAACTCGTAGCGGTTCAGGCTGGCGAGCGTCTCTGGACTGAGCAGGTTCGGCGCAATCGAGTCGAGGATGCCCGACAGATAGACCGTGCCGGATGCGCCCAGACCATTGGTCAGCAGCGCGCTCTGTTCGCGGTTGATCGCGTGCGTCATCGCTTGGCGCACGAGGAGGTTATCGAACGGCGCAACGGAGAAGTTGAACAGCAGCGCCGGACCATAACCGCGCGGGGTCGTGACGAGGCGGATGCCCGCTTGCGCGAATGATTCGATGGTCGCGGGCGGATAGACGTTGGTCGAATGCGCCAATTCGCCGCTCAAGACCAACGGCGTCGTCTGTTCGGTCTCGCCCGCCCACAGTTTGAGTTCGCCAAATTTGACGCTGCTCGAATACAGGCTGTTGGGCTGCCAACGCAGGGTCATGAAGGCTTCGCCCACATCATCGAGCGTGTAGGTATAGGGACCCGTCGCGTTCAGGATTTCGGGGCGGAATTCTTCGATGGCGGTTGCCGCCGCGATCCACGCTTCGGATTCGCGCGTCGCGCCGTCGGCACTCGCTTGGCGCGCTTGCTCCGCGAGATCGCCGTAGGACGCGCTGTCCACCACATATTCCTTGAGGATTTGACGCTCCGCATTGAGCGATGCGCCGCCTTCGGTGAACGTGAACCGAACAGTGCTTTCATCGACAGCTTCGACGCTGGTCAGATACGTCCACTGCGTCCAGTTGAGGATGCGCCCAATGTCGAACGTATTGACCACATCTTGCGCGGTGACGGCGCTGCCGTCGCTCCACAACGCGCCTTCTTTGATGGTGTATTCGTAGGCAGTGTTGTCGTCCACAAAGCCCCACGATTCCGCCAGCAGCCCAACGTATTCGTTGGATGCCCACAGATAGTAAGCGGGAGTGAGGGTGACGAATGGACGATAGACGGTACCGAGATTGTCGTTGAGACCGCCAGCGGCGAAACCGTTCAGGTTATGCGTACCAGGTGCCGCGTAGGGCCATGTACCAAGCCATGTACCGCTCGGCGCAGCTTGCGCGCCCGCCGAGAGTACCGCGCCCAAGACGAGGAGCAGCGAAGCGAACAGAATAAACAGACGTTTCATCATGGTTCTCCTAAACAAACATCAAATCGAACCAGCGCGGACACCCACAACACGGACTTGGGTCGCCCGCGTTTCAACCCAGCGCAAAAAGTGAATGCTGCCGTTCTTTTCCAAAATCGATCACACGATTGGTCTAGTACGGTCTAGTCCACACACGGATTTTAACGTGGGCAGCACACGAATGCAAACATTCGGGCGCGGACAGCGGCGCGCTGCGGCAAGATGCCTAGCCTAGATAGCCTATGTCTGTGTTTCCGTGTTAAAATATTTTGATCATTTAATCGACAAATAGGTTGTTGAGACAGCTATCATGCGCGTCGTGATTATTGGTGGGAGCGGACACGTTGGAACGTATCTCGTGCCGCGTTTGGTCGAAGCGGGTTACGAAGTCGTCAACGTCACGCGGGGACAGAGCAAGCCCTATCTGCCGAATGCAGCATGGAACGCGGTACAGTCGGTCACGATTGATCGCGTGCCAGCCGAGCAAGCTGGCACGTTTGGCGCACAGATCGCCGCGCTCAAGCCGGATATCGTGATCGATATGGTGTGCTTCACGCTGGCAAGCGCACAGCAGATCGTCGGCGCGTTGGAGGGACAGGTTCAGCACTTTCTCCACTGTGGGACGATTTGGGTGCATGGCTCACCTGTGCAGCAGCCCACGACCGAAGATATGCCGCGCAAGCCGTTTCGGAAGTATCAACTGGGCGTGAACGATGTCGATGCCTATCTACTCGACGATTATGGCGGTCAAAAAGCCGCCATCGAAGCCTATCTGTTGGATCGGGCGCGGCGCGGGATGTTTCCGGCGACGGTGCTGCATCCGGGACATATCGTCGGACCCGGACACCTGCCCGTGAATCCGCAGGGAAACGGCAACCCGAAGGTCTTTCAACAATTGGCAGCGGGCGACGAACTGCTGATCCCGAACATCGGCATGGAAACGGTGCATCATGTGCATGGCGATGATGTCGCCCAAGCATTCATACGCGCACTTCAAGGGTGGAGCGCCAGCGTGGGCGAGGCGTTCCATGTGGTCTCTCCGGCGGCGCTCACGCTGCGCGGCTATGCCGAATCGGTCGCGGGTTGGTTTGGGAAACCCGCGAACTTGCGCTATCTCGGTTGGGACGCCTTTTGCGAACAGGTGCCAGAACGCGATTGGGCGGCGACGTGGGATCATATCGCGCACAGTCCCAATGCCAGCATCGCCAAGGCACAGCGGTTGCTCGGTTATCAACCGCGCTACAGCTCACTTCAAGCCGTGTATGAAGCGGTTCAATGGATGATAGAGAACCAAGTGATTACGGGGTAGAGGCGACCCGGCGGGTCGCCCATGAAGCTCAATCCTGCGCTCAATGATACGTCGGCAGCCAATCGCCATGCGCCGCGATCAGATCGTCCACCAATGCCCAAATATCGTCCAATGTCAATTCCGCCGCCGTGTGCGGATCGAGCATCGCCGCGTGATAAATATGTTCGCGCTTGCCCGTCAGCGCCGCTTCGACGGTCAGCGATTGAACATTGATGTTGGTCTGCATTAATGCGGCGAGATGCGGCGGGATCGCGCCGATTTTGGTGGGTTGCAGCCCATTCTTGTCCACCAAGATCGGCACTTCGACGCAGCAGCCCGACGGCAAATTGTCGATCAAGCCGTCGTTCGCCACGTTGCCATACACGACGCGCGGCGTCCCCGTCTCCAAGCTGTGAATGATGCCCGATCCGTATTCGACGCTGCGCTGAACCGTAATCGCTTCGCCGCTCTCCAATGCGCTCCGCTGCTGTTCCCAGCCCGCGATTTGATTTTCGCAGCGGCGGATATATTCATCGAGCGGAATGTTATAGCGGTCGATCAGTTCAGGGTGATCGCGCTTGATGAAATACGGCACATACTCGCTGAAATGCTCGCTGCTTTCGGTCACGAAGTAGCCGAGCCGCTGAAACATCTCGTAGCGGACGCGGTTGGTCGCTGGCACGCGCCCCTCCGCAATCACTTGCCGGATGCGCGGATACAAATCCTCGCCGTGATGATCGAAGTTGAGATAGAACGCCATATGATTGATGCCCGCGACGCGATAATTGATTTCATCGACCGGGATGCCGATATCCGCCGCGAGTTCCGACGCGGTGTGCGGCACGCTGTGGCACAAACCGACCGTCTTGATCGATGTGGCGCGGTGGATCGCCCAACAATTCATTGCCATCGGGTTGACATACTGCAAAAAGGTCACATCCGGGCAGAGCGCCTCCATATCGCGGCACATGTCGAGCAGGACGGGAATCGTGCGCAGCCCGCGCATGATGCCGCCGATGCCCAATGTGTCGGCAATCGTCTGCCGCAAGCCGTATCGCTTGGGAATCTCGAAGTCCACGACCGTGCTAGGCTTGTAGCCGCCAACTTGGATCATACAAATGGCATAATCCGCACCATCGAGCGCCGCGCGCCGTTCAGTCGTTGCGGTGATCGTCGGCTGCACATTGAGCGCCGCCGCGACGCGCTGAGCGACGATTTCGGACGTGCGCAGCCGTTCCGGGTCAATATCAAACAGCGCGATATCCGCGTCTGCGAATTCTGGAAAGCTCAAAATGTCGCCAAGCAGATTTTTGGCGAACACGGTACTCCCCGCGCCAATGAAGGCGATCTTGGGCATGAAAGCGTGCCTTTCTTTAGATGGATCGAACGCAATAGCGGATGCTACTGTATCCCGATTCGTGCCGAAAAACATCAGCCGTCCGTCCACCGCGCAGCGATGCAGCACGTTGACAACCTGTTCAACGCTCACCATTTTAGATAACGCGCACAAAATAAATGGTTTACGCTCCAAAATGGGCGTGCATTCAGCCTTACACCCGCTGCAAACGCACCGCCAAATACGGACGACCGGGAAGCTGCACCGTCGATCCATGCCGAATGATGCCATCGACTGACTCAATGGTCATCCCCCATGTATCGATGATGTCGGCGCGATAGTCGCCGTCGGGCAGCGTAAACTTGACGTGTCCCGGCTGCCGATGTCCGAAATACGTCAGATAATAACTGCCGGGCTGTCCGCCGCTGATCATGTGCGTGTTGGTGATTTCGCCCACCGGATTGATGCCCTCCGGCGGCGCGGACTGCAAGATCGCGCGCAAGAACGCGATGCGCGCTGGACTTTCTCCACGCAGTTCGCCACCTTTCGCCCACCAGACCACATCATCGGGGTTCACATACGTTTCGCCATGCCCGACGTAGGCACCGCGTACCGTCGCCTCCCAAAAACGGCGCGTCATTTCCGCACCAGAGAGATTGCCCCATCCGTTGGGCAAGTCGCCTTCATAGCAGACTTCATCCAGCACGATAGGCTTGCGATACTGATCACGCCAGATGGTACTCAAATCAATATGCGCGTGTTGAATGCTGCAATGCGTCACCCACGGTTTGCTATGGTCGTAGAAAGTGTGCCAGCGGTGATCGTCGAGACTGATCCAATTATGAATCGAGCGCAGATGCTGATACGGGTCACTCGCCTGCACGACGTGGAACAGACCATCCCACACATCCAACGGCTTCGGCATGATGTCGTATTCGTTCGCCATCGACCACCACACATTACGGAACGCTGCCAGCCGTGTCACAACGTAGCGCAAGTAGCGCGCATCTTCCGCCGCGCTCATCTTGGCGAAGCCCCAGCGATCATAGGGATGCAGCAGGATGATATCCGCCTCGATGCCGAGCGCGCCCAAATCACGGACGCGCTGTTCCAAATGTCGGAAAAAGACCGGATTGAAGCGCGAAAAGTCCCACCCATCACCAGCGCGCTCGAAGGCATAAAAGTCCGGCTCATTGGTGTTGAACGTGTAATGCTTGGGAAACACGCACATGCGCAGTTTGTTGAACGGCGTGGCACGCAGCGTTTGCAGCGTTCGTTGTTGCAGCGCCTCGGTTTGATTCGTCCAAGCGTAGCAGGTTGTTCCAACGGGAAAATACGGCGTGCCATCGGCATACGCGAAATGAAACGTGTTGCGCACATGGACGGGCCCATGATTGTCGGCGCTGGCGGGCGTGCAAGCGAATGTCCCGCTCACGTCAGCGAGTTCCGGCAGGTTCGCCGTCGTGACATAGCGCCATTCGCCCGGCGTGTCCGGCATGAAGCGGACGCTATAGCGTCCGTCGCCATCGTAGAAGCCCGCCACCTCCACGACGCGCTGATCCAAGCTGAAACGCGCGCCAAACGCTACGTCTGTGAAAGGGTTGCCGTTGGTCGTGCCGTTTAGGGTGATTTCAAATACATCCCATTGTTCGACTGAATTTGATATGTTCGTCGTCATGCGTTTTCGCACGCATCCTTTCCGTATGCCCATCGTGTATCGATTAAAGGTCGAACCGTATGCAGAACCGAAACAAATTCGGCGTAAACGTTGAGGGACAGTGCGTCAAGAAAGTTCTTAAAGCAACCTCACCCCCCAGCCCCCTCTCCGTACCAGAGAGGGGGTCGGGGGTGAGGTCTCTATCCTAAACTTCCTTCTTGTTTGTACTTAAGCCGTGTATTCGACTGCCAGCATCAGATAGCTGTCCAAGCGCGGCGCGCTGAACGCCACGCGATCCCCCACGACCGTATGCGCGATGGTGTCGCCGCTCGGAATCTGCGTCACGCGCACGGCGGTATGCCCATCCAAGCGGATGCTCAATTTGATATCGTAAATCGGGACAGGCGGCAGTTCGGCGGGGAAATTGATCAGATGCACGACAAAGCGGCTGCGTTCCGGCTGATCGAACAGCGTGACCTCAACCGCCTTGGGCGCGTCGGTCTCGAACGCGAACGGGCGCGTTTGCAGCAGACCAAGCAAGTTGTGGAACACATCCATCTGCGGGTCATAGTCCCAACCCTCGATCACGCCGGCGGCATACATCACCCTGCCCTTGCCATAGGGATGCAGCAGCACCGACGGATAGTCCGTGGTGATGCCGGGCGGGTCGGTCAAGATCGCGGCATAGGCAGTGCCTTTCGGATCGGTATAGGGCAGCGTCACCGTCGCTACCGTTTCCGTGCCAGCGTGCGCGCGTACCATCAACTGCGTGCCGCGCACCGTAACGGGCTGCTCGGCGCTGAACGTTTCAAACAGATGCTCGTGTCCTGCCGTCGGCGCGACATAGGTCATGACTTCTTGCGTTTCGCCCATGTAATCCGCACCGATCAGCTCCGAGAGCAAGAAATTCGATTGCAAATTCCCGCGCTCATCGATGATCGACGTGGATTTGCTGACGTACAGGCTGCCGCCCGCCTCGACGTAGCGCATGAAAGCGGCGCGTTCCTCGTCGGTGATCAGCGCCATATTCGGCACGATGATGATTTGATATTGGGAGAGGTCGGCAAACTGTTTCTTGGTGATCACCCCAAACGGGATGTTGTACTGCGCCAAGATACGTGCGAGGTGAATGGCGGCGTTGCGATGGGCTTCACGACTGCCATAGTCCTTGCCCGGCTCGAAGTTATACATGGCATCCATCACGGGCTTGCCGTTGTCCTTCATATCGAACACCGCGTCGTAGCTGAAATAGATGGCGACATCTTGGCGAAACTGCCCGCCGATGTGCGGTTCATACGGCTCGACTTCGCGCAGCACGACGCCCGCGCGCTGGTAACGTTTGGCGTCCATCCGCCCCATCGGATCGAGCGCGTCAATGAACGCGGGCGCGCCGTGATTCATGACCGCTGCGAACAAGATCGCGCGCATATAGGCTTCGGTGCGCTGGACGACATGCTCATGAATGTTGGGGTAGACCCATCCGTTGAGGTGTTCAAATGGCTTGTGCTTGCTCAGGTTATAGAAATGTTTGGCGTAGAACGAAAGCTGTGTCCGGTCGCCGTAGTAGTCCGACGACAGCCAATCGGTCGTCTCCGCCATTTCCACCGATGCGCCAAACAACCAGTCCCCTGCAAATTCCTGCGATTGGTGGGCGACCGTGGCATTCGGCTTGTACTGCTTGATCGTATCGGTCTCCAATTGGGCGAATTCGCGCAGCCATAATTGGCGCTGCTTCTGAAAGCGCACCCAGACTGGATCGCGCCAATCCGCCACGCGCGCAATCTCGCCGCCGATTTCCGCCGCGTAGCGCGCTTGGCATGATTCGCAGTAACAGACAGTGGGCCACATCGCCATATCGGGCCAGACGCCCTCGAAGTCGTAATTCTGGCAGATTTCCGTCAGTTGATCGACCACGAACGCGCGATAGGCGACATTATTGGGACACACCATCAAGAAGCGGCGCGGCATCCCGTGCGAGGACATCCGCATCCGCTGACTCGTGCCGTCCGCCGCCACAACCATCGATTCGGGATGTTTGAGCGGGTAATCTTCAATATAGATGGCGCAGTAGTAGATGATGGCATCCAACCCGTGACTGTGCGCCGCGTCGATCATTTGCTTCAGCAGGTCTTTGCCTTTGGTGGCTGGATGTTCGACGCCCACTTTCGTCGGATAGTAGCACATGCCCGTATGCGTATTCGCAGAAAAGGTCACAGCTTTGACGTTTGCCGTCAGCGCGTTCTGAATGAAGGTCTGGGCGTCAAACTGCGTCATGAAACGCTCGTCCAGCGCGGAAATGTGCATATCGAGTAAGAGGCGGCGGTAATTTTGTTCGTACCATGTTTGAGTCATGAAACGTAAGCTCCTTTAATTGAAGCTGGCAAAATGCAGCATTAAAACGCTTCCCAGCGTGCAGCCGATGGGAACATCGTTCTATCTCGATTGGACTTCTAACCCGCGTCCGCCCTGAGCATGAGGCTCATGCTCAACATGGAGGCGTGCCACTCGACTCGAACGCCCCTACACCAGCGCCTGTGTCACCAATGCGTGCGTCGTCATGTGCGTTATCCTTTGACCGCGCCCGCTGTCAACCCGGCGATGAAATAACGCTGGAAGATGATATAGACGACCACAACCGGGAGGATCGTGATGATGATGCCCGCGTTGAGACCGGGATAATCCATGCTGTAATAGCCAGAGAAACCCATCAAGCCCAATGGGATCGTCCACATGCGGCTGTCTTGCAAGATCACGAGCGCGATAGAGAACTCGTTCCATGTGCCTACGAAGTCCAAGATGAACAACGTGGCGAGGATCGGCAGCGACAGCGGCAGGATGATGCGCCAATATAGTCCGAAGCGCGAACAGCCGTCGATCATCGCAGCTTCGTCCAGTTCAAACGGGATGGCGCGGAAGAATCCATACATTAAATAGACTTGGTAGGGAAACCCGAACGCGATGTAGACCAACAGCAAGCCGCCATACGTGTTGAGCAGACCCAGATCGAGAATGATATGGAACACCGGACCCAGCGCCACCTGCACCGGAATCATCGTCCCCATCACGACCAACAACAGCAAAACTCGTTGATACGGAAAGCGCAGCCGCGAAAACGCGAACGCCGTCATAGACGCGAGGAAGATGCCAAGCGGCACTTTGACGAACGCGATCAGCAGGCTGTTAACACCGTAAATCTGAAATTTGCCGATTTCCCACGCGCGCGTAAAGTTCTCCCAGACATACACAATCGGGGGCGCATAAGCCTTGCCAGAAAATAACTCGGCATTCGATTTGAGCGCCGTGAAAATCATGAATAAGAAGGGAATCAGCCAGATAATCGCCAACACGATAGCGACGACGAACAGCACCGTTTCAAGGGCGATCTTCTGCGGGCGACGTTTGGAGCGAGGTTTGGTTTCAACCAGCGGTACAGCGGTCATTTGTCATCTCCACGAGTCGCCCAACGCAGATACGGAATGATAATGATCAGCGTGATCACCAGCAGGACAACCGCCACCGCCATCCCCATGCCAAAGTTGTGCATACTGAACGCTTGGAAGTACGTCCACGTTGCCAGCACTTGGGTCGATTGTGCCGGACCGCCGAAGGTCATTTGATAGACGAGATCGAACACCTTCAGCGAGTTGATGATCGTCAGCGCGATCACGACGATGATCGCCGGACGCAGCGATGGGATGGTCACGAAGCGAAACACTTGCAGCGGGCGTGCGCCATCGACGCGCGCAGCTTCGACCAAATCTTGCGGGACGTTTTGTAAGCCCGCGAGGAACAGCAGCATATTGGGACCCGTCGCCACCCACACATACGCCGCGAACACGGCATACAGCGCCACTTGCGGATCACCGAGCCACTGTTGAATGTAGTCGTTCAAGCCCAGTTCTTTCATCACGGCGTTGATGAACCCCAAGAACGGGTTGTACATCCAACTCCAGATAGTGGACACCGCAATCGAGCTGATCACGGCGGGCAGATAAAACGCCGTCCGAAACAGCGCCCGCCCCCACATCTTGCGGTTGAGCAGCAGCGCCAGCGTCAATCCCCACAGCGTCGGGATGAACAGCGACAGCACAACCCAGATGAAGCTGTTGAGCAGCGCGCGCCCGAAAATTGGATCGCGCGTGAACAAATCGACGTAATTCTGGATACCGATGAAGGTGCGGTCGCTTCCAGCCCCATCCCAGCGGTAGAAACTCATGACCACCGCATAGACGATGGGGTACAGAATCAACCCGACGAAGATCACGCCGCCAGGGATCAGAAACGGCAGCGCGTCAAGGATTTGGCGCCAACTTCGCTCGCGCGCCATCACCCGTTTCGCGGCACTTTTGCCCACCGGTTCGATATAACCCAGCGTTTCTGATTGGCTCATCGGAAAAACGCCGAGATACCGCCGCCTACAGGCGTGGGGAGGAAAGGCGTAATGGTGGCATCATGGGGGTACAAAATAGCCTGTACCCACAGCTTGGCGAAGGCAATGATCGCACCGTCTGGCGCGGTTGGGTGAGTCGCCGTCAACCGACTGAATGGCTTCCGGGTGTGATGGGATGTGACCCAGCTTAAAAAGCGAAAGTCCTCCGTTGTGATACTCCGTGCTTGCATGGACGAACTCCGTTCTACTGGTTAGGACGAGACTTGGAAGGACAAGCCCCTCGCTAAAGCGATGGGGTTGTTGACTTAGGCTCCTTAAATCCACAACCTTTTTTGAAGTTTACCGAGCCAGCCCGTCGCATGTGAGGACGCTCAGGCTGGCTCTGATGCTGCCAAATTATCGCTATCGTGCCGCGACTACGACGGGTTCGCTTCGATGTAACGGTCGATGGACGCTTGCACGACCGCTGCTGCATCCACCGGATCGATTGTCCCGGCGATCACGCCGTCTTGTGCCGCCCAGTAGCCTTCCGTGACCACTTGGAGCGGGAACGCTTGGTCAGCGGGCAGGTAAATGCCGCCTGCGACGTTCAACTGTTGGTTGATGCTCAAGACCAACGGATCGGCATCCGGCGATACTGCCACGTTCGTGACGGGAACCAAGCCGCCGAATTCGCCCAAGTTGGCTTCTTGCGTCGGCTGTGAGGACATCCAGTCGAGGAAGCGGATCGCGGCGGCTTTTTCGGCATCCGAACTCGTGCTGCTGATGAGCAGCATTTCACCAAAGAACGAGACGCGGGTCGTATCCGCCGGGAAGTGGAAGAAGCCGTAGTTCGCCATGTCCTGACCATCAGCGGGGAACGTGTTGATCATCCAGTCCCCTTCGTACATCATCGCGGCTTGCCCAGTGTAAACCGGAATGCGCGCGCCCGGTTCGGGGTCGATGCCGAGGAAGTCCGGCGGCATGTAGTTATCGACCCACACCTTGAATTCGACGAAGGCTTCGGTCGTGCATTCATTGTCCGTCCAACTGGCGCGGAAATACTTCAGATCATCATGCAGTTCAGCGCCGCAGGTGAGTTCAACGAGGGAGTCCAGCAGGCGCATCGGCATCCAGCTAAACTTGCCGCCCAACGCCAACGGGATGATGCCCGCGGCGACCAGTTGGTCGTTGACGGCGATCAATTCTTCATAGGTGGTGGGGATTGCGGTGATGCCCGCTTGCTCGAACAGGTCACGGCGGTAGTACAAGCCCATCGTGCGGCTGCGGAACGGCATCCCATAGCGCGTGCCATTCCATGTTGCGTTATCGATGGTGGCTTGGCTGAAGCGGTCAGCCCAGTTCAACGACTCATAGGTGCTGTCCAATGATTCGACGCCGCCCGTTTCGACGTAGAAGCCGAACAAGCCCGCGCCGCCCCATGTAAACATGACATCTGGCGCAGCGTCGGTATTGATCACTTGGCGCATCGACTCTTTATGCGCATCGGTAGAACGATACGAGCCGGTCGCTACGATATCAGGATTTTCGGCGTTGAAATCAGCGATCAGTTGATCCCACAATTCGGCGCGGTCGGTCAGCAACCAGATATCGATCTGGACTGGCTCTTGCGCGGCGGTGATGCTGGCGAAGCCCAGCGCGAGTAAAACGACAACGACAAGCGATAGACGAGTCATGAACTTCATTGCGTTCCTCTTTCAAATGACTATTAGAAGATATACTGCCGAATGTTGCCTGCTCGATTGATGGTTGTTCGTCACCTCCGCTTGAATAAAATTTCGCTCTGCGTTAAATATTCTCACATCTAGACTCAAACACATTCATTGTCAATCAGCCTGCGCTCGAAAGCGCATCGGTGATCGACAGAACGTGGAAGCCCCTCAAGAAAGCAGCAGCAGCCAGTCGCCAGCAGTCGGCGGATCGAACTGGTCACTCACGTTTTCGGCTGTCGCTGTTCGTACCCCGGTCGCCGGATTGAACCACGTCCCGCGCAGATTGGCTTTGAGCGCGCCGCGCTGGAGGCGGATGCGATCCCCTTCAGGGATGTAGATCACTGCCAGATCACCCTCGACCGATGCGGATGCCGCGACGAAGTGTTCTTTATCGACTGCGCCGGGTTGTTCCAACAAAATTGATGGAGCGGGGCGCAACCGCCACCACTCGATAACAGCGAAGAACGTCATCAAGTGCGCGATCTGTTCGGCAACAGGCAGCAGCAGCGCGTCTTGCCACCGCTTGGGAATACCCGTATTCGGATGATTCATCGGCGGCTGTGTGCCATCATCCCAGCCCCAAATGCCATGCCCGCCATAGGTGACACCCGCAGTCGGCGCGATCAGCAAGCTCCAGTACAATCGCTTGCGCGTCGCCAGGGCACTGAATCGCTGTCCACTTTGGTAAGCGATGTGATCTTCATACGGGGGTTCGAGGTTGATCACGGGACGCGCCTTGCCATGCGACCACAACGTCGCGGGGGGTCCTTCGACCAACCACGTGATGGTTGCGTCGTCGTCACCGTGACCGCTCTGATAGCCGATATAGTCGAACCACTCTTGATCGTCGAATTCTTCGCCCGTCCAGATCATCCCGCGCGGATGGAGGCACACGGGCGCATGATCGACCGCGCCGAACACGGCTTGCCCGATGCGTTTCCAACGGGGAGCGCCCGCGCCCAAATAGTCGCCATCGCCGGGCAGCATCCACACCACTTGATGCGCACCCCAGCGCGCAACCATATAGCGCGCCAGCAAGATCGCTTGATCTTCAGGCAGCGCAAAGCCGGGACTCATGGCGTTGATCGCCGCATCAGCCCACATGGCAGCCCACAGCAGCACGGGCAAACCGAGCATCCCGCTCTCGTTCATCTGTTCCAGCTTGCCATCCAACCGCTGAAAGAAAGCCGGATCAAGGGTGATACGGTCTGTGCCCTCGAACGCGCGGCGTCCATTGATATCGGATTCGATGCAGAGCGTCTGCGTGGTCATCCATTGGACGGCATTGAACTTTTGCCGTTTGCGCTCATGCAGATAGAGCGTCCATTCTTCATCCGTCGAGCGCGTGGGTGCCGCCCATGCGGTATCCGCCATCCAGAGAAACGGCGTGCCATCGGCATGGACGAAATACCGCTGATTCGCAGACAAGCGGATGTCACCATGCTGCTGGAAGATCGTATCGCCCGTCGGCGCGGCACAGACGAAGCCGCCCTGTTGGTCATGCAGCCCGCTGTTGGCATGATCCGAGCAGGTGATGCTGTAGGTCCAGTCGCCTACTTCGTCCGGTGCAGAGCGCACGCGCCATGTAGCGCCGCCATCCCAAAAACCGTAAACCTGTTTTTTAACGCCCGACGGGGAAGTCAATTGCGCCATGAGTGTCGCTTGCTGAGGCGGGTTGTCGTAAACAATCGTGCTGGTCAGCGTCAGTTCAAAACGATGCCATAGGGGAATCGTGTTTAAATCGGTCATTCAAAACCCTTTTAATCAACCAAACCTGTTCAAATGTCCATGCTTGTTTCAAGTGCGCCCCGCCCAAAAATTTGGCACATCGAAATAAAAGGACGTATACTTTCGCTCAATCACCTGAAATATAACTGACATCTCAGTGATATGTCAAATGTGATTGGCTCGTCCCACAGGGTTATCGCACGAAGATACAATGGATCATTCACCCCACCCCCTTTCCCCTCCCCACTGCATGGGAAGGGGTGATGTGAGCTTGTCAATTGAGACCTCGTATCTTGATGCGTTTGCCCTGGCTCCTCCCATGCAATCCATTCGTCTCGTATAGAATAGGTTTTGACTCGCATCCATGAACAACACCAGAAAACATCTCCTCAAAGATCATGCCTATACCTTGCTCAAGACGCGCATCATGGATGGCGATTTCAATCCCGGCACGTTTCTCTCCGAGCGCCAATTGGCGGCACAGTTGGGTATGAGCAAAACGCCGATTCGCGCAGCGTTGGAACGGCTGGATGTCGAAGGCTTCGTCTCGGTTTCGCCCCAACAAGGCGTGATCGTGCGCGAAATGTCCGTCCAAGAGGTCAACGATCTCTATGACCTGCGGATTGCCCTCGAAACGTTCGTCATGCGCCGGGTCGCCGGGCGCTTGAACGAAGGACAAGTGCGCCAACTTCAAGACTTCATCGATGAGCAGTATCAGCAGGTGCCGGGGAAGACAGTGGCGGAATATCGCGGACTGGATGCCGATTTTCATCTGACGCTGTGCGCCTTCGCCAACAACAACGAAATTCTGCGCGTGATGAAGCATCAGCGCGAACGCCTGACGCATATCATTACCAATGTCCTCAAGCGCGTACCAGAGCGCATGACTGTTGGCATCAATGAACACGTCACCATCCTGCAAGTGTTGGTCGATGGCGATGGTGAGATGGCGGCGCGGCTCATGCAGACCCATCTCGAAAATGGGAAGCGCATTTTACTGGGGTAATTGGAGTGGGGTGATGAATGCGACGGCAGTCATGGCGTCGGGGCATCAGACAATAACGGTAAATCATCGCGCTACCGCGACTGACGCTGACTCATTAAAAGAGGACACTATGAAAATCTTGATTTTAGGTGGAACAGGTCTGATCAGCACCGCCATCACGACGCAGCTTCTGCAAGCGGGGCATCAGGTCACCCTGTTCAATCGCGGTCTGACGAAAGCGCGCACGGCTCCCGGCGCTGAAATCGTCACCGGAGATCGCAAACAATTTGCCGCATTCGAGGCACAAATGCGCGCGCTGCCCGCGTTCGACTGTGTGATCGACATGATCTGCTTCACGCCCGAAGAAGCCGAGAGCGCCGTGCGCGCGTTCAGCGGTCACGCGGGACACGTCATTTTTTGCAGCACGGTCGATGTGTACAGCAAGCCCGCGAGTTGCTATCCAATTCTCGAAGATGAGCCACGTGTTGGAAACAACGACTACGGACGCAATAAAATTCTGTGCGAAGACATCTTCTTTGCGGCGGGCGCGCGCGGCGCATTCCCAATCACCATCATCCGTCCCGCCATGACCTATGGCGAAGGCGGGCGGCTGCTCGATTGGAAAGGTTGGAACACCGCGATCATTGATCGCATCCGCAAGGGCAAGCCGCTGCTGGTGCATGGCGATGGCAGCGCCTTTTGGGTCGTCTGTCATGTCGAGGATGCGGCGCGCGCCTTTGTGAACGCCTGTGGCAATCCGATCACATTTGGCAAGTCCTATCACGTCACGGGCGAAGAATGGCTGACGTGGAATCGCTACTACGCGCTGATCGCCGAGGCGCTGCAGGTGCCAACCCCGCCGCTAATTCACATCCCCACCGACCTGATCGCGCGCTTGGCTCCAACGCAAGCCGCCGTCCTCGTCGCCAACTTTCAGGGCAGCAATGTGTTCGACAACCGCGCCGCGCGCCAAGACCTCGATTTCCGCTATACCATCTCGTGGTTGGAGGGCGCTGGACGCGCGATTGGTTGGTTGGATGCACAGGGTCAGGTTGACAACAGCGACGACGACCCCATTGATGACCAGATTATCGCCGCGTGGCAGCAGGTAGAAAGCACAATTACGCTGTCGCCGCGCTAACGATAACCCATGCAGGGACATAGCGTGCATTTCCACGAGGTAAGAGGCGTCCCACTCGGACGCCTCTCCATGATTTACGCCACCGCGACGGGCAGCCGTCCATCCGGTCGGAACGCGCCGCTCAACGCATCAACCGCCGCTTCGACCGACGGCGCGCTGTCACCACAAGCGCACAGGATCGTATCGGCATCGTTGAATACGCTGGCGTCATAGGGGTTGCGCAGCGCAACCAGTACAGCGTGACCGCCTTGTCCGCGCGTTACATCGATCAATTCGCGCGCTGCCGCCATCTGCGCCGCGTTGATGTGGGCGTTGCGCGTGAACAGCACCAGCGTCGAGGCGCGTTTCGCCGCCGCCCGCGCAGCGTTGAGCGGCGTGGGATCGGCGTCCGACTGCAAGTCAGCTTGGCGCAGCGAGATCGGCGCGGTGATGCCGCGTTCATGACAAACTTTCGCCAGATTGGACTCTTCGCCGCGTTCCATCGCTTCGGAATCGAGCCACGACGCGAACTCGATCCATGCCCCATCCGCCCCAATCGGCAGATTGCCGCCGTCCTCGACCAAGACGATACCCGCGCGCGCCGCCTCACGCGATAAGACGCGGTGCGTCCGCCGCTGGACGATGCTCGGATCGAGCGCCGCCAAATCGACGGCAACGGCGCGTTTCATCGCCAGCACACGGGCGAGCGCTTGATCCATGCGCGCATCCGACAAGCGTCCCGATTGCGCTGCCGCCACCAGCGCATCGAAAGCGTCTTGCTGCATGGCGCGCGTGTGCGAGAACAACACAATATCGTTGCCCGCCAACGCCGCCAACACCGCCGACTCCCCCGCGCCCCAGTGATCCGCAACCGCTTTCATCTCCATGCAGTCGGTACACGCTACGCCTTCAAAGCGCACATCATCGCGCAGCAGTTTGAGGATCGTCGGGGAGAGCGTCGCCGGATAGATATCGTCGAGTGCCTCGAACATCACATGGCTGACCATGACCGAGCGAATCCCGGCGGCGACGGCAGCGCGGAACGGCACGAGATCATGCTCCCACAGGTAATCGACCGCGCCAGAAATGACCGCCAACGCCAGATGGGTATCGACGGGGGTATTGCCCAAGCCGGGAAAATGCTTCGCCGCCGCTGCAACACCGCCGCGCTGAAAGCCGCGCACGCCCGCCGCCGCAATATTCGAGACCAGTTGTTTGTCCGTGCCGGGCGAGCGCGTGCCGACCGTGGGATTGGTGATGTTGTGCGTGATATCGACGACGGGGGCGAGTGTCCAGTTGATGCCAACCGCCCGCATCTCGACCGCCAGCATTTCGGACACGGTTTCCACCAATTCGACGCCGCCCGATGCACCGAGCAAGCCCGCTGCTAACGCCATCGCGCCGGGACTCTCGTTGAAGCCCGTCGCTTCACGCAAGCGCGCGACGCTGCCGCCCTCTTGGTCGATGGCAATCAGGATCGGCGGCAGATTGGTATTGGACGCCGCCGCCTTATGCAGCGACGCACAGAGCGCAGCGACCTGATCGGGCGACTCGACGTTGCGCGCGAACAAGATCACGCCGCCGATCTGTCCGCTTGCCAGCCAATCGAGGATATGTGGCGGGGCAGTCGTGCCTTCAAACCCGACCATGAGCATCTGACCAATGCGTTGTTCGAGGGTGAGCATGGATATTCGTCCCCGTATGGAATTTCAAAATGGGAGGTACTTCCATTCGATCATAGCATATTCCTGCGCCCTAGAACCATAAAGCGCACGCGGCGAAACCTTTTTACTCATGAACGGGCGCGATATGGCATAATCGTCAGTATCACAATCATCAAGGACAAGCGACGATGTTCAACGAAGGCGACATGATTGGCAGCTACCGACTCGTCTCGCTGTTGGGTGCGGGCGGCATGGCAACCGTGTATAAGGCGTATCATCCAAAACTAGATCGACATGTCGCGCTCAAAATGATGCACACTTCATTCTTGAGCGATCCGCAGTTCGTCGCGCGTTTTGAGCGCGAGGCGCAGATCGTCGCCCGGCTTGAACATGCCAACATCGTCCCCGTCCACGATTTCGCGGAATACGATGGGCAGCCTTACCTCATTATGAAGTTCATCGCCGGTATTTCGATGCGCGAGGCGCTCAATGATGGCGCGCTGGAACTGCGCGACATTATGACGCTGCTGCCGCTGATCGCGTCGGCGCTGGACTATGCCCATCGACAGGGCGTGCTGCACCGCGACATCAAGCCCGCCAATATCATGCTCGACCTTACCGGCATACCCTACCTGACTGATTTTGGCTTGGCGCGTACCGTACAGGCAGGCGAAAGCTCGCTCAGTCAGGGCGTTTTGATTGGCACACCCGCGTATATGTCGCCCGAACAAGGATCGGGCGCGGCGGACTTGGACGCGCGCTCGGATTTGTATTCGCTCGGCGTCGTGCTGTACGAATTGATCGTCGGCAAGGTGCCGTTCGGTGGGACGACGACGTACAAAATTTTGCATGGGCATCAGACCGAAATGCCGCCGCTGCCCTCATCGATTAATCCCGAAATCCCGCCTGCCGTCGAGGCAGTCTTGCTGACAGCGTTGTCGAAAGACCCCGATGACCGCTATGACTCTGCGGCAGCGATGTACAGCGCGCTGCGTGAGGCGCTCGTCACTTCCAACGTGCGGCGGCTGAACACGGGCGAACGACACAGCATCGTCACATCGCTGGAAAAATCGCGCGTCGAGGGCAAGACCAAGCCGCTGACGCGCGTCACGTCGCGCGATCTGGCGCTGCAATCCGCCGCCTCGAACAAGCTGACGACGGGGAGCGCGCCCTCTGCGCGCACGGGCGTCCCGATTCCCGGCAGATTGGCAACGCGCGCGGCGGGTGATCTCACTAACCCGTCGGACGTCGCGCCCTCGAACATGGATCGTCTCGTGTATGTGCTGGTGGGGATGCTGGTGGTGCTGGTGGTCGTGTTGGTCGGCGCGCTGGCGCTCAACGCGCGCACGACAGCGACGCCAACAGCGACACCCGCGAGTGTGGCAGCCCAAGCGGACGGCGCGCCAACCAATACCGCGCTGCCAATACAACGTCCTGCATCAACACAAGATGCGAACCCGCCGATTGAGGGCAATCAACCGCCAAGTGGCGGCAATCCCCCTGCTGGCGGCGGCACGTCTAATGGTTCGCCGCAGCAGCCCATGCTGCCCGATTTCTTGCAGCCCTACACCGTGCCGAAAGTGAGCGCAGCCGAAGCCGAAGCGCTGATCAGCGCCAACCCCAACGACGCGCTCAACTATTTGGTGCTGCTACAAGCGCAGTTGAGTTCGCGCCAGCGCGCCGCCCCACGCGACATCATCAACAGCTATGAACGTGGACGCGCCCTCGATACATCGCCGCGTTACACGGGCAGCGTGATCGATATCATCGTGAGCAATCCGACCCCGCCGGAAATCGTGTTCATTATTTTCAACAGCCTCCTCAACGAGGCGCGTGATCCCGAAGTCCGGGCGGCGATCCGCGACAATGCGGGCAGTTATCTATATCGTTTGTTGGCGAACGCGGCGATCATCCCCGTGCAGGCTTTGAACGCGATTAGCGCGGTCGTGAATGAGCAGTTCGACCCGCTGTTTCTCGTGATGGTCGCGCATTTGTCGATAACGCACAATCGCTTGGACGACGCTGAACAACGCTTGGCACAGGCAGGCGTCGATTTTCCGGAGGCGCTGCTCGTTCAGGGCGACTTGTACGCGGTACAAGGCGATTTGGATGCCGCGCGCACAGCGTGGGCGGCGGCGCAGGGGGCGCCCAACGCGCCGGAATGGGTGCAAGAAGTCGCAGCGTCGCACCTGCCCGAAGCACCCTGACCAGAACCACGAGGCACGTTGTACAATATCGCCAAATTGGCTTGTTGGAATGACGTGTTTGGCGATCAATAAGGAAATTTGATGAACATACTCATTATCGGCGGGACGCGCAATCTCGGACATGACCTCGCGCATCTGCTCATTGACGGCGGACACCGCGTCACGACGTTCAATCGCGGACGCACGCGCGACGAACTGCCCGAAGCCGTCGAGCGACTGCACGGCGACCGCACGATCCCGGACGATCTTGTGAAAGCGTTGGGCAGCCGCTCGTTCGATGCAGTCGTCGATACCACGCTGTACAAGCAGACCGAGGCGGAGGCAATTACGCGCCTGCTGCGTGACCGAATGGGGCAGTATATCTTCCTCAGCAGCGGGCAAGTCTACCTTGTGCGTGAGGGTGCGCCGCGTCCGTTCACGGAGGACAACTATGACGGCTTGCTGATGCCCGCGCCCGTCGCAGATACATTCAACTTCACCGAATGGGAATACGGCATGGACAAGCGCCGCTGTGAGGACGTTTTGCGCGCGGCGTGGGAGCGTGAACAGTTCCCCTACACAACGCTGCGGCTGCCGATGGTCAACAGCGAACGCGATCACTTCCATCGCCTCTACAACTACGTCCTGCGCTTGGACGACGGCGGCGCGATCCTCGCGCCAAGTACGCCGAATTATCCGCTCCGCCACGTCTATGGTAAGGATATCGGGCGCGCCATCATTCACCTGCTGACCACGCGGGGCGGCATCGGCACGGCGATCAACCTTTCGCAAGATGAGACCTATTCGCTCGAAGCCTTTTTGACGCTCTTGGGCGCGGTGATGGACGTGCGCGCCGAGATCGTCCGCGTGCCGCGCGCGCGCCTCGAAGCCGACGGCTTCTTGCCCGATTGTTCGCCCTTCAGCGAACGTTGGATGTCGGAATTGGACAATACCTACAGCAAGACAGCCTTCGGCATCACCTATACGCCCGTCTCGACCTACTTGAAAGCCATCGTCGCGCATTACCGCACGACTCCGCCGCCGCCACCGCGCAGCTACCGCCGTCGCAAGACGGAATTGAGCGTAATAGTGGATAAAATCGATTGAAAAAGCACAAAAGATGATACATTTGGAAGAGCGAATTTACGTTCTAGAGAGCTATAGTGAATATGGTGATGGCAATCCAGACGCATGATGAATGTTTGACCAACGTCCAGAAATACATTCGCCAAAATCTCGATCAATCGCTCGACCGAAAAGCACTTGCCGACCTTGCTGGCTTCTCCGTACCGCATTTTCATCGCCTATTTTGTATGGCAATGGGTGAGAGTATGGGAACGTATGTACGGCGGCTGCGGATGCACCGTGCGGGGCAGAAACTTCGCATGGGGGCGGTCAATATCACCGAAGTTGCGCTGGCGGCGGGGTATACAACCCATACGGCGTTTGGAAAAGCATTCAAGCAAGCGTTTGGAATAACACCCAGCGCGTTTCGCCAGTTGAATTGTTTCGTGGCAACCCAAGTTCTGCGGAATTATGCGCTAAGAAAGGAACCATTCACATGAAGATCAAGCTGACAAGTGTCTCCATCGGGGATTACGACAAGGCATTGAAGTTCTACACCGACCTTCTGGGCTTCGTGAAAAAGCATGACATGGAATTGGCGCCCGGCGTCCGCTGGATCACCGTCGTCTCGCCCGCTGAACCCAACGGGACTGAACTCTTGTTGGAGCCAAACGCCGACTATCCAGCAATGAAGGCGTTCAAAGAATCGCTGATGAACGATGGCATCCCGTTCACGGCGTTCCTCGTGGACGATCTTCAAGCGGAATACGAACGGTTGAAAGGGTTGGAGGTCGAGTTCACGATGGAACCGACGGACATGGGTACGGTAACCGCGGCGATTTTCAACGATACCTGCGGCAACCTGATCCAGATTTACCAGTTGAAATGACGTGACCCTTCATCTGCGTTCCGTCGCCTACACGCCGCCCGTGTTGGCGGCGGACGCGGCGCGCTTTCGTTGAGCGTGCCAGCGATCCGCGCGTTGCCGACGTTGGAATTGACCACCGATGTGACATTCTTCATCGGAGTCATGATGAGGGCGCAACGGGCGAAATTTGAGTCGGGTATCGATTTCGGCATGGGTTTGCATGTCGATCTGCTCGTTGTGTATGTTTTGCACGATCCCCCCAAAAACGAGGTGATTTCTCCCCGTGATTCTCATCCCCCATTCATATTTCTCGCCCGTTTTGTCCTATAATAAGCAATGTTACGTCTTGCACGGGGGCTGATTGGCTGCCCGTGCTTATTTTTCCCCTATGGAGGGATCGAAAAACGGGATGAACGATGTCCGCCTGGACACCATTTTGCACGATACACTGACCACCATCCCCGCCTTGATTGTCGATTTCGACATCATCCGCCATACCTATGATCGCTTCGCCGCTGCGTTCCCCAACGCGCACATCGATTACGCGATGAAAGCCAATGCCAATCCCATCGTTTTGCGCGCGATTGCGCAAATGGGCGGCGGCATGGAGATCGCGTCGCTGGCAGAACTGAAGTTGACGCTGGAAGCGGGCGTCCCTGCTGAGCGGATCATTTGCAGCAACCCGATCAAGAATCCGATCTTCCTGATGCGTCTGCACGAGCAAGGCGTTTACGCGATGGTCGTGGATTCGGTCGATGAAGTCGAAAAAGTCGCCCAGTATGCGCCCGGCAGCCGCATCTACGTCCGGTTGTCAGTGGATAACACGGGCAGCGTCCTGCCGCTGGCGGGCAAGTTCGGTGTCGATGCACAGACCGCCATCGAATTGTTCGATCAGGCGCGCGAACTCGGCTTGCAGCCGATGGGCTTGTCCTTCCACGTCGGATCGCAGTGTTTGAACCCGCAAAATTGGGTCAACGCGATCCAAGCGTGCGGCGAGGCGTGGCAAATGGCGACGGCGCACGGGCATCACCTGTATTTCTTGGATATCGGCGGCGGTTTCCCGGCGGGACACTACCACACCACCACGATCCCGACAATCGAGGCGATTGGCGCGGCGGTCATGGACGCGGTGAAAACGTACATCCCGCCGTCGGATGATTTCATGCTGATCCTCGAACCGGGGCGCGGTTTGGTGGGCGAAGCGGGACGCTTGGTGACGACAGTGGTCGGCAAGGCACAGCGCGTCGGCAAGACGTGGCTGTACATGGATGCAGGCGTGTTCAACGGCTTGATGGAGACGTATGAGGGCTTTCCGCCCGTCGTGCGTCCGCTGCGCGACTGCTTAGGCGAAGGCGAAACGCGCGAAAACACCGTCTACACGTTGGCGGGCCCGTCGTGCGACTCGTGCGACGTGGTGGCGCGTGATATCACGCTGCCAACGATGAAAATTGGCGAACGCCTCGTGTTCTTCGACACAGGCGCCTACACCAACGAATACGCGGCGGCGTTCAACGGCTTCCCAATTCCGCAGTTCATCCCAATCAACTTGGACGGCGCGGAAACCTCGTCGTTTGTCGCGGACACGATGGCGTTGAAGGTCAACTAAACAGCGACCCATCGCTGTGAGACGATCACGAATTTGGACGGCGCGGGGGCGATGCTCTCGCGCCGTTTTTGTTTCGGGCGCGCGCGCATGGGCTATGATGGAAGTCTAGAGCGTGAGACGATGCGATGAAGTGTTGATGACTCCTTTACCGAAATCAGAACGTTCAAGTGGAACGCGCATACCGTGAAATCCTCTTGAGCAGCGCATCGGTCACAATCGCACCCGTAAGCATCGTCGTTGCAGAGCGTGCGGCTTATCTGCCCCCACCCGAACAACCCTAAATGTCCCTGCACATGCCTCGACGCACCTCCCATCGACTTATATAAGTCGATAAAATCTCCGTTTATATCGTTATTCGTTTTGGATTAGTATTCTTCGCCAAGCACCCCTATTCCCACGCTCCGTTAACCCCGCGCGCGGGGGTTCGTGCTACAATGTAGGGCGCGAGGAAGGTGAGAAGGGATTCCGCATTGTCTCGTCAACGTGGGTTGAAATATCGACTACTGCTCCCGCTGCTGGCGGGGCTAATTGGGATCGCGGCGGGCTGTACGGGGAACAATCCCGCGCCGCCGCCGACGGGGACGCCAGACGCGCTGGCATTGGTCACACAAGCCGCCGCCAACATTCGCGGCGCACAAAGCTTTCGCCTGACCATCGTCCAGACGGGACCCGCTTATCAACTGAACACAGTACAAGGCGCAGCGACGTTTCGGCAAGCCGAAGGACAGTACGTCGCGCCCGGTTTGCTGCAAGCCCGCGTCCGCGTGGTCGTCTTGGGCATCCCGCTCGATATCGATATCTTCGCGCGCCGCGCACAACAATGGGTACGCGCCGTGTTCACGGGCAACCAATGGTCGGATGCGTTCGTCTTTGCGGAGGGCTTCGACCCCGCTGCGTTACTAGCGGATGATACGGGCTTCAACGCGGCATTGAACGCGCTCATCGACTTGAATTACGTCGGCATCGAGACATTGGAGACGGGCGCAAGCGTCCATCACCTATCCGGCATGGCGACGGGCACAGGCATGAACGCCCTGATGGTCGGTCTCATCCAAGCGACAGGCGAAGTCCCAGTTGAAGTTTATATCGACACCACCACGCTGCAACCCGTGCGCTTTGTACTGCGCCTGTTCGAGGCGAATCCCGGCTCGGCATCGATTGGGATGAATCCGCTCGATCCCGCCGCCGCGATTGCGGCGTCCGGCGGCGATCCACTGGCAGCGGTCGCAGAGTCAACGCCTGAGACGACCGCCGAGGCACAGACCGAACCATTTGTTTGGATTCTTGACCTGTATGATCTGAACGGCGAATCCGAACTCGATCCGCCGCCGGAAGCCGACGACACAGCGACCCCTGAAGCGACGCAGGACACGGGCGCATGACCCAATCGCCTACAGTGACAGCGGCGCGCGCCATCAATCCATGGGTTGTGTTGGCGCTGGTGTGTATTCCAGTATTCGTCGGGTCGCTCGATTTGACGATTGTTTCGGCGTTCCTGCCGGAGATCATCATCCAATTCGGGCTGCCCATCGAGTCGGTGACGCAAGACGCCGTGTGGATCGTCAGCGGCTATCTGCTGGCATATACGGTCAGCATGACGTTTATGGGGCGCGTCAGCGACTTGATCGGACGGCGGCGCGCGTTCGTGATCTGCCTGATCATCTTCATGATCGGCTCGTTCGTGGTGGCGGAGATCGATCCGAGCGCGCAATCGGGCTTGTCCAACGTCGTCTACAATCTCTTGTTCCGCATCGAGGGACGCCGCCCCGATCCCGGCACAGCCGCGCTGATCACGGTTGTGATCGGGCGCGTGATTCAAGCGTTGGGCGCGGGCGCGATTGTTCCGGTGTCGCTGGCACTGGTGGGCGATATGTTCCCGGCGGCGCGGCGCGCGCGTCCGCTCGGCTTGATCGGCGCGATGGACACGCTTGGATGGGTCCTTGGACATCTGTACGGCGGAATCATGGTCAACTGGTTCGCCGCCAATAAACAGGGCTTCATCGATTTGTTCGCGTCGTTGGGGTGGAACCTGCCGCCCCCCGATTGGCGGACGCTGTTCTGGCTGAATCTGCCCATATCGGTCATTGCGTTGATCGGCGTGCTGTGGGCGTTACGCGGCGCACAGCCGCAAGAACGTTCGCGCGGGCGCTTCGATTTCGTCGGCACGGCGCTGATCACGGGCGCGCTGATCTGTTTGGTCTTGGGCTTGGGCGCGAACATCGAGATTTCGACCTCAGCGGACAGCTTCGACGATATCGGCGGACTGCCGCCGTATGCCGTCCCCGTGTTGATCGCCGGACTGGTGATGTTCATCGGCTTCATCGTCGTCGAGACGCGCATCCGCGATCCGCTGTTCGACTTGAAGCTGTTCCGGCGGCGCAACTTCTCGGCGGGGTTGGCGACCAATCTGTTCGTCGGCTTCTGCCTGATGATCGGCTTACTCGCCGTGCCGATCTTGGTCAACGTCCGCGTTGCCGATGCCACTGCCCTCGCTGAAGCGGCGCTGCAAGTCGGCATTTTGCTCTCCGCGCTCACCATACCGATGGCGTTGGCGGCGATCCCCGGTGGCTGGCTGGCGGATCGCATCGGCAACGCGCGCGTGGCGTTCATTGGCTTGGCGCTGGCGGGCGTCGGTTTCGCGCTGATTTGGCAGACGTGGACGCTGGATGTGGCAGACTGGATCATCGCGGTTGAAATGGCGTTTGTGGGGGTCGGCATCGGCTTGACCTTCTCCCCGATCAGCGCCGCGGTGATCGATACCGCCGATCAGGACAAACTCGGCACGGCATCGGCATTGGTGATCATCATGCGCTTGTTGGGCATGACCATCAGCGTCGCGCTGCTGTCGTCGCTGGCGTCGGCGCGCTTGGCACAGTTAGCCGGTGTCGAACTGGGACCCGATTTGGTCGATGCCTATGCCGCTATCGATGTCTATTCGCGCTTGGTCGTACAAGTCTTGGGCGAGATGGGCTTGATCGGGGCGCTTGTGTGCGTCGTGGGACTGCTCCCGGCGATGCTGCTGCAAACGCGGGCGCGCGCGACGGATGTGACAACGGTCAGCGATGCGCGCGCGCGGCAAACGGGCGATTGATACCGCCTCGTTGCGTGACCATTTTACATCCGCTGTCAGAATCAAACGCGCTGTGACCGACTCGGAACATTCCGAGTGTCACAGCGCGTGAGCGACGATGATTAAAACGTTTTTACGCCTAGTCAGTCAGGTCATGCGGTATTGCTGCCGCACCGACTGGGTATCGTGTTTGTGGGCGTTCATGCGCACGCGATTCGCCAGCCACCATCCGATTTCGCGGACGCAGCAGTAAGCGAAGTAGCCGACTGTGAGCAGGACGAACACGCAAACGAGGGTCGAAAACATGGTGTACCCCCTTGACCGTAACGGGTCAATGTTTGACGCAGCGGCAGTAAGCCACTTTTGTCCCAACAAGCATAAAGAAATCAACATGTTTGTTAAATTTAGTTTAAGTATAGACGCATGTTTCTTAAAAGTCAATCTGAATCAACCGTATCATCCGAAAGATTTATGAATTCCGTATTTTTGCGACTGATTGCGCGGTCTGCCGTCGTGGGTGCGCTCGCGTGGATGCTGATCGCAGTCGCTGCGGTAGCGACGCTGCCGCTCATTCCTTCCCTTAACAATAATACCGATTCCGCCGACCTGCTGGCGCTGTTGACGCCGCCAGATGGCTGCCCGATGCCGTGTTGGGCGGGCATTCGGGTTGGGGTGACGACGCGCGCGGACGCTGAAGCGATCTTGGGCGCGCATCCATGGGTGGGCAGAGTGTTTTCGGGCGCGACACAGCTTTCATGGCGCTGGAATGGGACGCAGCCCGCGCTGATCGACGGCGCGCGCGATGGGCTGATCGGCTTAGGCGCGGGCGTTGTGCAGCGCCTGCGCATTCAGACGACCGTCCGCTATGGCGAGATGTGGGGCGCGCTCGGCGCGCCGGATGATGCGCTGCTAGTACGTCCGGTCAGCCGTTACGCCGCATTCCAGATTTCGATGTATGATTTCGAGCGTCCCAACGCGCTGATGGTGATCAGTTCGTTTGGATGTCCGGTCACGCCGCGCGAGTTTTGGACATCGACCACGACGCTCGGCATGGGCGACGTGTGGACGACGGAGGCGTTGAACGGCATCCGGTTTGACATTTACGAGCAACCGGGCTGGTGGGGGCGGTTGCGAAGATGCCGAAGCGGGTTGGCGCGATAAAAAACGGTGGTGAGCAATGAGGCGAAAAATCGACGTTCTATTCCCTCATCATCGCTCATGCTACGAAAGACAGAGGATCGATACGGATGGCAATCGAATACAGCATTGAACGCGCGTGCGTCCCGCGCAATACGTTGGGGACGAGTGGCATTTTAGAACGCTTGAAGGGACGCGAACGCGCGCGGACGATCATCGGCTTGTTTCGGCGCAACGGCGACGACCGCCCGCCGGCGCAGATGGGCTTCGAGCTATCGCGCAGTTTGCCCGACGGCATCGAGGAGACGAAAGTGATCGTCGTCCAAGACATGCTCGACGAGGCGACGGCGCTGGATCAACAAGCGCATCACTGCGTTGGCTGTCCGGCGAACATCGGCGTCGTGCCAGCGGCGATGGCGGCAGACACGCCGTCCGGCGGCTTCGGCTGCATTGGGCGCATCGATTATCCACTCACATCGGCGGCGGAACGCTGGTTGCTGGATCGGCTGCCGGGCATCGATCTGCCGCTGGTCTGGCTGCTGCTGCGTCAGGGCGTGCAGGAGATGGGTTACGATGGTGACGCGGTGCGCGCCTTGCGCGTAAATCCGGCGTATTTCGATGAGCGGCGCGTGATGGGGCGCGACATGGCGGAGTTCGTCATGAGCGCCGATCAGGTGTTCGAGATGGTGTTTCTGTTGGGGGATATTCGACCGGCGCACGCGGGCGTCTTGCTGTTGTTTTTCGGCGCGATCCGGCGGGACATCGAAGCGCCCGACATTCAGCGCATTATGAATGTAAGCGGCGCGACGCCATTGACGCACGAAGAAATTGCGCGCGATTACCCCTTCATCATGACGGCGGCGGCGGATGCTGACCGCACGATCCTGCAATTCGTGGACTTTTTCCGGGCGCTGCATACCGCGTGGATGTTGGGTTTTCGGTTGGGCTTGGATGTGTAGGGCGATTTTAACGCACAGAGCGCGCCGAGACGCAGAGAAACATAGAGCCAAGTGAGAAAAGTAGACGTGGGCAATCGTGTGGGAAACAAAAAACACCCGGCGGGGTGTTTTTTCGTGTGTGCCAAGAGCCGGACTTGAACCGGCGACCCATGCATTTTCAGTGCATTGCTCTACCAACTGAGCTACCTTGGCGCGCGTGTATGAGTATAGCGGAGGCGGGGCGGGTGTCAAGGTTCGGTTAAGGCGTGGCGCGCATCGATTAAAGTCCCAAACAATAGCGAATCGCTGCCTCAATTTGTTTGATGTGCGCTTCACCCAATTGACCCGCAGGCGTATCAGGAAAGCGGCTTGCATCTAATGCGCGAATCTGAAAGCAAAGAAAGATGGTTTCCATCGGCAATCCACTGTCTATGGCTGCAACGCGCACCGTCGTTGCCTAATTCCGCCCAATGTTCTCGCCTTTTGTTCCTACGACGACAGTTACAACCAGCGGAAGCTGATTGATCGTGTCGGACGAAATGATCAATACTGGACGCTGCCTACTTTGTTCGCGCCCCTGCACCGGATTGAGGTTAACAAAGTAGATTTCTCCACGTTTGAGGGTCACAATGGTGGTAGACCATCGGTCTCAGTAACGATGAACTCAGCATCAATTTGCTTGATTTCAGGCTGAATATCGGGGTCGTTTGCCATCGCTAAAAGCTGCGTTTGAATGTCGGCACGCAGCAGTTGCTCAATATGTTCGTTTGACAGCATCCCCAATATCGCTGCCTCTTTCGCCAATGATTCGGGAAGGCGAATCGTAATTTCAATCTCGTGCATCATTTCCACCTCATTGCATCAATTGATTATAGTCCATCCGACGACAGCGGATTGATTGCGTCCGTGCGAATACCGCCTACCCCACCATGCAGACAACGCTCACCATTGACAGTGAATAACCCCACCAAATTCGATTTTCGCGCTTGATCCTCACGTTACGTCAGGTTATACACTGATTTTCGATGAGAGGATCAGCATGGCTCAACGAATACACGCGACCGACACGTACCGCGTCCAAGATTTCGCGCAGTTGGCGGGCGTGACCGTGCGCGCGCTGCATCACTACGATGCGGCGGGCTTGCTCACACCAACGCGGTCAACGCCGCGCGACAATCCCTTTTCCGCGATCAAGCCGCGCGAGTACCGCCGCGCTGACCTGCTCCGTTTGCAGCAAATCTTGACGCTCAAACGCATGGGCTTCTCGCTGCGGCAAATCAAGGCGGTCTTGGACGATCCAGCGTATGATGCCGCGCGCTCCATGCGCATCCAAAAAGCGGCGCTTGAAGCGGAAATCGCGCGGTTGCAAGTCGCCGTTTATGCGCTTGGACGCACGGTCGAGGCGCTGGACACGGGGCGCGACATCGATTGGACGCAGATCGCCGCCATCATTCGCGGCTTGTCCGACCCAGACGCCGCCGCGTGGCGCGACCGCTACACGACGCCGGAACAGCGCGCATGGCTGGGCGAGCGCGCCGCGCACGTCTCGCCCACGCTGATCTGGGAGAGCGCGAAGGCGTGGGAGGCGGTCTACGCTGATTTCGCCGCGCTGCGTCATCTGCCGCCGAACGATCCCGCCGTGCAAGACGTGGCGGCGCGAATGCACACCCTGATCGCGCTGTTCACGGAGAACAAGCCAGAGATCGAGGCGTCGCTGGCGGCAGCGTACCGCGACGGTGACACGCCTGCCACCTACCGCATGACCGACGATCCATCGCTGGAAGATTCTGTACGGCAAGCATATGACCAGTTCCGTAAGGACATGGCGCGCCATGACCAAAATGACGAATGAAAGGATAATCAACATGAATTTCAAGATCATCGACACCGAACCGATCTATCGCCGCTTGTTGGATGCGCCGGACGCCGCCGCGCGCGAAGCCATCTTCAACGCCGACCTGATCCCACCGTTCGCGGGCTTGGCACAATTTTTTGGCATGGATGGCATGGGCGCGTTCAAAATGTGGCAGATGCCGCCAGATTTGTTCGCAGATCGGGCGTATATAGAGCCAATGTTGGACGCCATGTCTGCGTATGGCGTGTGGGATAAGGCGGCGCGCGCCCTGCATGATGGCTGGGCAGCGTTCGCGCCTTATGCGGCACACATCCGCACGGCAAACGACACGATTACCTTTGCGCTGATGATTTCGGACATGCGCGGGCAGCCGGGACGCGGCTATGCAGGTTTCGGCGCGATTCCGCCGTGGATCATGACGACCATCGGAGCAGCGAACGAGTATACGCTCCCGCGCATCGCGGCGGCAACCGCACACGAGCTGCATCACAATCTCGCGGCAGCCACTATCGGGCGCGCACCGATCATCTCAACGCTGGCGGATTACATCGTTGGTGAGGGGCTGGCGGAGTCGTTCGGCGCGGCGTTGTACGGCGAAAATACCGTCGGCTATTACGTGACCGACTTCGATGAGTCGCGCTTGGACGAGACGCTGCACATCATCGGCGCGAACCTCGCTGAAACCGACTTCAATAAGGTGCGTGGCTACGTGTTCGGGGATATGTGGGGGGGACAGATGGGCATTCCCGAAACGGGCGTTCCGGCGTATGCGGGCTATGCGCTCGGCTACCGCGTCGTGCAAGCGTATATGGCGAACACGGGGCAGAGCGTCGTTGAAGCGACGTTCGTTCCAGCGCGCGAGATCATCGCGGCGTCGGGTGTATTCGCGGGGGTGACGACAGCGTAAATGGTTTCACAAACTCACCCCAAGATGGACTTCACTCATTTTGGGGTGAGGTGAAAGCACTACAGTGGCGTCACGATCTCCCATGCCGTCCCTTCGGGCAGCAAGCCCAACACCGTCCCGTCGGCGCTGCTGGCGTACAGCGTGGACGCGCCGCCCACATTCGTCGCCACCTGTACGAAGCCGTTGACCGTCAATTCCGGCTGAATCGCCAAGCCTAAACGCCCGCGCACCGTGTCGTTGCCGCGCCATAAGAAGCCCAACACGCGCACAGGCTGATAGAAGCCCGGCGGCGGGTTGAAATTCGGCTCAAATTCCGGGTGAATTGCCGGATCATAGCGATTCGGGAACGCCACCCATGCGGGCGTTGTGCCGTCGTTGAACAGCGCGTACAGCGTGTCGGTAGCGACCACATAGAACAGCCGCCCACGCTCGAAACCCTGCTCGATTAGCCCGGTTTCTTGCGGCGCGGCGTCGGGACACGCTTCGGCGGGCGGCGTGAAGAACCACAGATTGGGACACGCCAGCGGCACGCTCAACGGCAGTTCGATGCGCGCTGCCCCATCGCCCACGCTCAACATGAAATCGAGCGCGCCGCGATCCCGCGCGTTGGTCTGCACGGGCAAACTGCCATCCGGCTCGACATTCCATAGTCGGCTGCGGATGCCGCGCTCGACGCGGTAAATCACGGCGGTGGTGGTGTTGCGCGTTGACCAGTACAGGTTGACCGTTTCGCCCGGCACGACTGCCAATACGTCCGTCGTGAAAAATTCGATGCGCGGCGCGTTCGGATCGAGAACGCGCGCTGTCCCCGTCGGCTGACCCGGCAGCGTTGCAGCAGCGCCGAACAGCGGCGTCGGCGAGGGACCCCCCGTGGCGGTGCGCGGGAGTGGCGACGGCGGGATCGTCGGGGTCACGTCGCGGTCAGGCGTCTGCGATGGGGCGACTGTCAGCGTGGGCGTGAGCGTCGGGCGCGTCGTCGGGATGATCATGACGCTCGCCGCGCCGCAGCCAGACAGCGCGACGATCAACAGCAGCGCGATCAACGCAGCGACGACAACCCTGTAGGGGCGCGCCGCTGGCACACCCATCATAATGAACTTCCAAAATGGTACACGCGCGCAATTGTCCCCATGTTGGTGGCGGGCGTTCCACTGGGACGCCCCTACGCCTTGTGCATCGGTTCTGTTCATTCTGCCCCGTCGCTCACCGTCTGCATCAACGTGCGAATGCCGATCAACGTGGTGGTTTCCGACTCTTGCAGCGCGTCTCCGCGCACCATCTTCACGGCAATATCGATCCAGCGGAGCATCTGGCTGACCTCAGTGATATTGCCCGTGCGTTGGGCGTTGCGCGGGGTTGACCAATAGCCACGCAGTTCCCCCATCGCGCCCAAAAGCGCATCCGCTTCGCTCTGGTCGATCATGTCGCCGCCCACGAAGCGCCGGTCGCCGATCTCACCAAGCGCATAGATGCTGTGCTTTTGCGCGACCAAATGGTGTTCTTGCGGCATTTCCATCAACAGGGTGCGCAGCAGTTGCAATTCGCGCAGCAGTTCCATCGGGATCGGGCGTTCGCGTTCGCGGCTCAAGAGGCGTCCGAGCGCCCAATATGCCGCGATCCGGTCGCCCGGCGCGTCGCTGGAGATGTAGATTTGCACATATTTGACGGCGTTGAAGGTGCTGCCCACGCGCCCCAAGGCGTGCAGCACATCCGCACGGATCGACGCGGTGTGATCCAGATTGAGTACACTGAGCAAATCCGACTCGGCGATGTTGCTGCCGATGCGCCCCAGCGCGATCACCGCTTGGCGCAGTGCCGTGTTGAGATAACGATTCTTGGCGGTATTCTTGACCTTGATCGCGCTCACCAGCGCGCTCACGATGCGCCCTTTCAGCGGCGAAGCAGGGAAATGATGGATGTAATCACCAAAGATGATATAGAGGCGTTCGCGTCCCGTGTAAGTCAAGTTCGGGACGGTGGCGATCAGTTGTTCGATCACATCATGATTGTTCTCCGCCGCCAACAATTCTTTGTGGATCAGCTTGAAATCTTGAACATCGTAATTGTTCGAGGCAAAACGCACGCGCTCCAACATCGCTTGGATGTTGATGCGTCCGTTCAGCGTGGGGGGCGTCGCTTGGGGAACGACACGGCGGCGCGGTTCAGGCGCGGTCTGGTTGTAGGTGGCGTCGGAGGCAGCGCGAATTTCGACGCGCTGCGTCGGCTCGTGCGTCAGCCAAGCGGAGAACTGCACGACCTTGTTTTCATCGACCGCGATTTCGACATCGAGCGATGTCCCAGCCGTGTACCGTCGCGTCAACACCAGATTGCGCTGTGCCAGCTTCACGTTCGGCAGTTCGGGCGTCGTGCGTTCGCCCCGATACAGCGGAAATTGCAGCGACGACGCCGCGTCGTAAGGGACTTCAAACAGTCCGCTGAACTGCCGCAGCGTCGGCAGCACCGTCCCCGCCGGGATCAGGTGATGCACGCGGTTGCCCAATACCTCGACGCCGATGGTCTCTGCCAGCACCGATTTGGGGCGCAAGCCCTGTGTGAGCAAATAGTGATAAACGACCGCCCCACGAGATACGGATTTATCGGCGTCAAGGATGCTCAACGGCGGCACGCCCGTGAACTGCTGCAAACGTTCGCGGATGGCGTGGACGCGCGTCATGCCGCCGTTCATGATCACCGCGTCGATCTTCGGCACCTTGCCGAGGGTGCGCTCTGCCTTGCGCAGCACATCCAAAATCGGGTAGATGATGTTATCAACTTGGCGATAATCGATCTGATCGACGCGGGGCAAATCGTCCAGCGTCAGCGACTCGCCCAACAGCGGGCGGATCGCGTCTTCAAAGTCACGCTTGGTCAACTGCGTGAACAAGTTATACCGATCATAAACGAACTGTGCCTGAACTGGCACAGACAGCGTATCGGGGACGGGCTGCCCATTGCGGCGAAACTGTTCGATCTTGGATGTCAGCCGCCGTTTGGCGTCCTCTGCGATGTTCAACAGCTTCATCTCGATCACGCGCTGCTCGACCAGCGGCAGCGCGCTCACATCTAAGGTGTTACGAGTCTGAAATTGAGCCAGCAAAAACTGCATCAGCCGACGGTCGAAGGTATCGCCGCCGATGAGGGTATAGCGGCTGATGGCGAAGTCTTTCACGTCCGGCAAAAGCGGCGTGAGGGGATTGTGTTTTACTTCGTGCAGCGAGACATCAAGTGTCCCGCCGCCCAAGTCAAAGACCAAGATGGTTTTGGGCTGGTCGAAGTCGATCACGTCCGGCGGCACATCACCGCTCGCCTGTCGATTGACCAAATCGTAGAGCGCCGCGCGCGGCTCATCCAACAAAATATTGCGATGGCTGCCGTCGGGGTTGACGACGTTAAAGCCCGCCAACTGCGCCGCCTTGAAGGTGTCGTCGCGCATATCCGTGTCGAATGATGCGGGAACGGTGATGATCACATCATCGACGTGGAAGCCCCACGTTTGAAAGATGCCCTCGCGTAAACTGCGCAAAATCATCGCTGAAATCTCGGCAGCGCTGTAAGCGCGTCCATCAACCTCGAAGCGCCACTTGGAATCCCCCATATGACTCTTGACTGAGCGGATGACGCGCGACGGTTGTGCCATTAAGCCATCAACGCGCGCATACTCCCCAACGGTTGGAAACGATGCGCCCTGCTCGAACCAGACGACTGAGGGCAGCAAAACGCGCGAAAGGAGATTGCCTTTTTCGACCATCTGATCAAAAGAAAGTTCACGCGGCTGAATGCGCCCCGTGACCGGATCAATGGCACCCCAATGCACACAGGAATTGGTCGTGCCAAGATCGATGCCCAAGTAGTACCGTTCTTGTCCCATGAAAATCTACCTCCAATGCTAAAATGCAGCGATGAGGGATGCGTACAAGGGGTTGGCACATGTTCAAAATGGATGATTGCTTGTAGGGGCGCTTGCCACTGGCAAACCCGTTAGATTGCATCGCAGCCAAACCGCTTAAACAAATGCGCATAAATTGGTTCACACGCTTGTTCCTCATCACTCAACACACATTACCAAAGACTCAACACTCAATAGCCATCGTTCAACGCTCAAATCGTCTCAATCTCGATAGCTTCAGGGCGCGAGAGAATGCGCCCAGCATAGCCCCAGCCCGATGTACGGAACTCGATCCGCTTCTGTTCGCTGCGATCATGAAATTCGCTCCCCATATACTGAATCTGCTGCAAATCATCCAACGTGATGGTGGCGCGCTCACCAATGGTACGCAGCGGGATCACCCCAATTTGCGCGAAGAATTCTTTGAGCGCAGGAATCAGATAGACTGCACCTTCGACCTCGATTTCTGGCTGCCAGCCGTTCATCATCTTGGTTTCGATATCGACCGCATTTTGGATCAGCCGATCCAGCAAGTAGCCGTTGCTGACGTGGTTCATCTGCGACAGGAACGAATAAATCGCCTTCTGCTGTGCTTGTTCCTGCTGCTGTTCGAACTGCACATCCAGTCGCTCTAGTTCATGGCGCAACCCGATGAGCGTGGCGCGCAGGTCGGCGTTCTCGTGCATCAAGGTGGTCGCGGTGTTCTCGCTCGGTTCATCGTCGTTCGCCTCAACGCGCGGCGCATGTGCCAGTTCTGCCGCCTTGTCGTTGAGATCGCGCAAGGTGTCGAGGGCGCTGCGCCGCTCAAACTGATGAAACTCTGCGCACGTATCGAACAGATGGGTCAGCAAACGGTTGGGCGCTTCGCGCGATGACCTGCGGATGAAGCGTTTGAGCGCCTTGCCGATCTGCCGCTCCGGCTCGTCGTCACTGTCCTCCAAATGTGCCGTCAAGCCCGCCAGCAGCATAAAACTGAGCATCATCGAATTGGGCTGCGAACGAATATACGCGCGCATCGCATGATAATCGGCTTGCGAAAGCGGATGCGGCTCAATGGTGAACAGTCGAAAGAGCGCAGGGCTGGTGCGCACCAGTGCGTCACGCATCCCGGCACGATCTTCACTGTCCCACAGCGCTTCACGCTTCAAGAAATGTTGAACTTGCAAGCTGATTTTGCGTTTATAGGCGGCTTCATAGGCGTCCAAAATATGTTTGATGCGCCAAGTGGGGTGATCGATCACGTGTTGGACGATGAAATACATCTCTTGTGGATCGACCGCCGGATCGGGCAGCGTGCCAGAAATTTGCTCGACTTCCACTAGGAATGCGGTCGCCAGTGCGGAATTCATCGTGAAGGACTCCTTGTATCGCCGGGTCGTCAAAAATAGAAGGACTTGCCATTCGTGGCGTGATTTATGGTCGTGCCAGTCGCCGCTTGCGCCATCGCAAAATCGATGAAATCGGCGGGCGGTGCGTAGCGATGATCGCCGTGAATCGTGACCACTTGTGACGGGCGGATCGTCTCGATCAACCGTCGGATATCGCGGCTCTGCGCGTGCGCGGACAGCTTGAAGCGGCGCACGCTGGCATGAACCGCCATCGATCTGCCATTCACTTCAAATTTATCGCCCGTCTTGAGATTTGCCAACCGTTCGCCCGGACTTTCTTCGTCGAGATAGCCGGAGAAGAAGATCGCGTCTTGCGCATACGGCATCAGGTGGGCAGCATAATGCGCCGAGCGCGTGCCATCCAACAGCATCCCCGAACTGGCGATAATACAGCATGGTGGGAGCAGATCGGCGCGGCGGCTGTCTTCGTCCGCGGCGCGCACCCATTCATTGTAGATCAAATGGGCGTCGGACTGCGGAATCTGAAAATAATCGCGCCATGTGTTGTACACCTCCGCGACGCTGTGTGCCATCCCGTCGATCAGGACAGGAAACGGGGCGATCTGCCCTTGCAAGAACGCGCGCTTGAATGTGAATGCGATTTCTTGCGCGCGCCCGAGCGAGAACGCCGGAATCAAGGCGCGTCCGCCGCGCTGGATGACCGCGTCCATCGAATCAAGGAGCGACTGGCGTTCTTGCGCCGCTGACAGCGATGCCATGTCCGGCTGATACAAATACGTCGATTCGGTGACGAGCAGATCGATGTTATCGACCGCCAGCAGACCCGTCGCGCCGTGCAGCAGCGCCTGACTTTGGAGCGAATAATCACCCGTGTGCAAGATGCGCTGTGTCGGTGTCTCGATCAAAAACGCCGCCGCGCCTAAGATGTGTCCGGCATACAGCGGCGTCACCTGCACATCCTCCGCGATGGAAAATGTTTGGTTGTATGCCACGATCTGGATGCTATCCAGCAATTCCCCCAATAAATCGCTATGCGACCCCGCACCCCCATCGCGCTGGTGGCGCGCTTGGATGCCGATATGGTCTTGCAACATCAGATCGATCAAGGCATGGGTGGGCGCGGTGGCATATTTGGGGACGTGCGGCGCGTCGTGCTGTACGCGCAAGAGCGCGCCGATGTGATCGAAGTGCGCATGGCTGATCAACAGCGCGTCTAAGTGCGCAAGGCTGCCGATGTGCGCCGACAAATGCGTGAAGTCGGGGAATGCCGGAACGCTGAAGCGGCTGCCAGCGTCGATCAGCAGATTCGTTTTGCCGAGCTTGTAGAAATAACAACTCGCACCGATCTCGCCTCCGCCGCCAAGCGCGATGAATTCATTTGCCAACGTCCGTCCCCAATTTGTTAAAGCTCTGCTTAGACTATAGCACGTTTTTTAAGCAAGTTTTCTTAACATTTTTGTGAATTGGCGCTCATACAGACGCGCGCCCATTGTCGCATCGATCCACCAAACACGGCTGTCGCAACGAGATATTCTGATAGATGTATGGGACTTTCGATTTATCGCGCAAATTCGGTGCGCTGCCGCCCTGTTCCGCGTTATAATGTGGGATAACTGCCTAGCGTCATGGGATTTTGAGGGATAACCTCAGTATGGGACATTGGGGCTGGCGTCCAATCATGTGCGGTGTGGTTCTCAGCGTGTGGGTCGCAGGCTGCAACATTGTCGTAGAGCGGTCAACGCTCACGACGCCCACCGACTATCCCGGCGTCACGCTGACGGTGGGCAGACTTCTGCCGCCGGGCGCTTCGGGGACGCCACCGCCGCCGAATCATGCCGTTGCCCAGATCGACGGCGATATTGTCGTCCCCCCGCCAACGTGCTACGAGTCGCCATCGGGCGGGACACTGTGCCTTGGTGTGATCGAAAATCGAGGCGCGGAAGCCGTCTCGCTGGACGGTGTGACGCTGGTTGTCGGCTTAGGACGCGGCGCGGATGATCGCATCGCAACCGCGCGCCCCAGCATCGAACAACGCGCGATCCCGGCGGGAAGCATCGCGCCGTATCGCGCGGCATTTGAAACAATCTGGGATCCAGACTTAATCGCGGAATCGGCGTTGTTGCCAGAGCGTGCGCTCGTTCCCGCCGCGTCCGCGCCGCGCCTGACCGCCTATAACCTGAACATCACGCCGACGAGCGGGCGTTATACCGTGCGCGCAACGCTGCTGCATCAAGATGCACTGCCCATTGCGGGCGTGCGCGCCATTGTCACCCTGCGTGACGCCGCCGGGCGCGTAATCGGCTATCGCGTCGTGGTGTACGAGCAGACACCGCTGGCGCGTGGCGAGACGCTGCCGTTGGAAGTCGATATCGTCCCGCTGTCCGTGGCGGGCGTCGTCCTGCTGGAACATCCGAGCGTCACCATAGTAGCAGAGGCGCTGGAACGCGCCGCGGCGCGTTAGGGCGTCTTACGCGCACGCGCCCAAGAAATCGCGCCAGTCGAGCGCCACAATCTGATCCGCGACGTGTGCGCGCAGCAAGCCATCCGTCCCCACGCTTGCCCACATCCGGGAACGTCCGTCTCCGAACGCGCGCGCCTGATTGCACAGCGCGCCATCGGTGACGCGGAACGCCGCGATATCGCCGTCATTCGTCGTCAGCAGATAGTACGAATCGACGCGCTGAAGTTGTGCCGCCCCGACGCTCGCAGCGAATGGGGTTGCCCACAGCGCGCCGCCGTCGCGCCGATAGCGCAGCAACCGTTCGCCATCGAACAGTGTATAGCCGTCGGCGTCTGCATGAACGGCACTGCGCGCGCCGCCAGCGGGCGCGAACGTCAGCGCGGGCGTCCACACAACGTCGCCGGTCTGATTTTCGATCCGCCACAAGCCGCCGCGCGAATACACCAGCGGCACGCCGTCAGCATCGAGCGCGAGGGACGCCGCCTCGCGCAGTTGGGCGCGATCCAGTACCCCGCCCGACGGATCGAGCGTGATCATTTGATTGTCGGTTGTGCGAATAACGATTCCCCCGTTGGTGAAACGCAATTCGGCAATCGGCGGCATATCGGACTCACGCCATACGGGTGACGACTGCGCCATTTCGATCCAATCGCCAGCGGTCGTTTCCGCGATATAACCCGGTAGTGCCGCACGGAGCGGTTCGCCCGCATTCCAACTGGATACGGCGCTCCCATCTGGCGCATAAGTAACGATTTCGCCGCTGGAAAGCGCAACAGACGCATTGACTTGTCCAAGATAAATCCACAGTGGACGCGCATCCAAATTGACGCGCCACAGCACGCCGCCGTTGGGATTCACCCGCGCCAAGCGATCTCGATCCACGTAAATGAGGCTCTCATCTTCCAAGCGAACGGGCGGAGCCGCCGCGCCCGTTTCGTCACCCAAATCGAGATGCCAGCGATAGGCATCCGACAGCCACAACTGCCAATTCAGGATGAATTTCGATGGGCGTCGGTGTCCCAACACCGTTGGGTTGTCCCAACTGTAGCCGGCGCCGGGCGTGGACGACGCTTCGGCGCGGATTTCGATGTGAACATGCGGCGCGGGGCGCACATCGCCAATCGCCGCGAGGATGTCGCCGCGCTTCACGCACGCATACACCGCCGGGAATTGCACGCCCGTCGCGTCGGTCAGGTGTCCGTACAAGCTCGTGGCGATGCTGTCGTCGGGGAAGCTGTGTTCGACCATGATCACGCCGCCGTCGCCCCCCCACCCGTTGGGCGACGAATACAACACCCGTCCATCGGCAATCGCGCGCACGAACTGCCCTTCGCTCCGCGCGGGATCGTCGCGCAGCGTCCAATCTTCGCCCGTGTGGTAGCGCCCCTGATGGCGCGGACTGGGCGCGCCGTAGTCTTGCGCGAGCGTGAACAGCGCCGGATCGACGGGAAAATCAAGCGCATCGACATAGCCACATGGCGGTGCTTGCGCAGCGGCGGGCATGGTCAGCAGTGCAAAGGACGCAAAGACACAAAGGACATAACGAAAAAACATTTGTGATCTTTTGGTTCTTTGCGCGCTTTGCGCTGTTGTTTTTTGCTGTGCGACCCTCATCTGGGGATCGTCGCACGACGCGACGTGGCGTCACGACTCGCCGCCACCATGCGCGGAACTTGCGTGCCAATCACCGCTGGGTCGCTGCGCCAGTCGAATTTGGGCGTGATGCCGCCGTACTCGAACGCCGCGCACCACGGTTCGCGCAGCGCGCCGCCGCCGATCATCCCGATCACCCAGTCGAACCACATCCAATCGTCGCCATTCAACGGCATGTGATCCGACATCATGCCATCGACCAGCCCCAATCCGGTGACATGCAGTTCGCTCAAGCGATCCAGCGGCAGCGATAGCATATACGCCCGCGCGTCCATACCGATGCTCTCCGCCGTGATGCGCGCGTGCGAGAGGTCGAATAGGAACGACGCGCCCGTCTCGTCGAGTACGCGCCGAATGTTGGCGGGGTCGATGCACGCGCGATGATATTTGCCGCCGCCTTCGTCGGGGTTCGCGCCGCGAAAGGGAATGTTTTCGCAGATGATCCGTTCCGCACCGAAGCGCGCGACGGCGGCACTCACGTCTGCGATCATCCGCGCGACCGCGCGTTCGTCGCTCGTATGCGGGTCGGCGGGCGCGACCAGATGCACATTGACGTAGGGGGTATCGGTTTCGATGAGCCAGCGTTCGATGGCGTCCCAATCAACCCCTTTTTCCGATAAGCTGCCGTTGCCCGCTTTCAAGTCGAAATGGATGTAGACGGGCGCGAACGGGCGCGCTTCCGCCACCAGATCGCGCCATGGGGGACACTTGAAGCGGTCAATCGTAATGGTCCCGTCGCGCACAAGCGCCGCCGCTTGGGGGGAATAGTTCAGGGTAAAGTCCATCACCTGTCCTCATCTACTGAACACCCCCGATTGTACACGGAATCGCGGCGGCGCTCTTAGACGCTCGACCAGCGGACACACAATGAAACCACCGCTTTTAAGTTATCATTGTTTCAATGAGATCGAGGTGATGAATGATCACGTTCGCAATTCCAACCGATGCGCCGCGCGTCGCGGGTCCCGCGCAAGGCGAATGGACGTATGCTGATTGGGAACAGCTCCCCGACGATGGCAATAGCTACGAGATTATCAACGGAGTGCTGTACGTGACCACCGCGCCGAAAACGATTCACGCTTGGTTGAACGATGTTTCACCATGTTCATGGGTCTACCCGTGCGCATGGGAAAACTCGGATATTGTTTTTCCGCTCCATTCGGCGTGATCATGCCCGGCTGCGATCTAGTCCAGCCTGATTTCACTATCGTCACCGCAGCGCGCAACCATATCATCACCGACAAAGGTGTGCGCGGCGTCCCCGATGCCCTCATCGAAATTCTTTCGCCCCACCATCGCGCCTACGATCTCGACGACAAGCGCGCGGCGTATGCCACTGCGGGCGTGCCAGAATATGGCATCCTCGACCCCGATAAGCGGCTGTTCATGCTGTACGCGCTCGAAGCAATCGGGTTGTACGGCGAACCGCGCACGTTCAGGGGCGATGATCCGATCACGTTCGCGTGTTTGCCAACGATTTCATTCACGGTCAACGATTTGTTTTTGCACGCGCCCGATGAATTGTGGAAACCGGACGGATCGTGATCGCCGCGCAACCCGATCCAGTGGGGTTGGCACGCCAAATGCCAACACCACGCCCTGATGGGTGAGCGCGCTAATGTTGATGCACCCGCCCGCAATTTGAACATTCCACCCATGCGCCGTGTAATATAGGCGATATCACAACCACACCGATACCACTGGCATCAACAATCGTGTGACCAAGGTTAAAAAAGGTTGCATGATTTGCCCATTGTCCTATAATCGGTTAAATTCTCTGCAAATCATTACAATCGCGCGCACAAACGGTTACAAACCACCAGCACTGAGGAGGGGTAATTTGAGCGTCCTAATGGAGGTTAAAAACCTCGTTACACGATTTTATACCCAAGAGGGGACGGTGTACGCCGTCAACGATGTTTCCTACAAGTTGAATGAAGGGGAAACCTTGGGCATCGTCGGGGAGAGCGGCAGCGGCAAGAGCGTTCACGCCCTGTCGATCATGCGCCTGATCCCCAGTCCGCCGGGCAAGATCGAAGGCGGCGAAGTGTTCTTCAAAGGGCGCGACCTACTGAAAATCTCCAACGACGAGATGCGGTTGGTGCGCGGCGCAGAAATCGCCATGATTTTCCAAGACCCCATGACCTCGCTCAACCCCGTGTTGACCGTCGGGACGCAGATTACCGAAGCCCTCAAGCTGCATATGGGCATGGGCAACAAAGACGCCGACGGGCGCGCCGCTGAATTGTTAACGATGGTCGGTATCCCCGACGCCGCACGCCGCCTAAAGAATTATCCGCATCAATTTTCCGGCGGGATGCGCCAGCGCGTGATGATCGCCATGTCGCTGTCGTGCAATCCGAAGCTGTTGATCGCGGATGAGCCAACGACGGCGCTGGACGTGACGATTCAAGCGCAAATTCTCGAGCTTGTGCGCCGCCTCAAAGATCAATTCGGCATGGCGATTGTCTGGATCAGCCATGATCTGGGCGTCGTCGCGGGCTTGGCGGACACGGTGCAGGTGATGTACGGCGGGACGGTCGTTGAGCGCGGCGGGGCAACGGAAGTCTTTAAGAACACGCGCCATCCCTATACGCTCGGCTTGTTGAAGTCGCTGCCACGCCACGATACGCGCAAACAGAGCGAAAAGCTGATCCAGATCGAAGGATCACCGCCCGATATGCGCATCCCGCCGAAGGGCTGCCCGTTCTTCGCGCGCTGTGCCTTCCGCGTGCCGGGCAAATGCGATGAGGAACGTCCGCCGCTCGTCGCCGTACCGGGCGATCCGGTGGATCATGTGAAGGCGTGCCATGTCGATGTGCGTTCCGGTCAATTGTGGGACAACTTGGGAGTGAAGCAACATGCTTAATACCGCGCCAACGAGCGCCCCCGCGCCGATGGGCAACAACAGCGGACGAAAAATCCTCGTCTCGGTCAAAAATCTCAAGAAACACTTCCCGATCACCGCGGGCATCATTTTGCAGCGGCAGGTCGGCGCGGTCAAAGCCGTGGATGATGTCTCGTTCGATGTCTATGAGGGCGAGACGCTCGGCTTAGTGGGCGAGTCTGGCTGCGGCAAAAGCACGACCGGACGCGCGGTCTTGCAGTTGTACAAGCCGACCGCCGGAACGGTGACGTTCGAGGGCAAAGAACTGACGACGCTGCCGGCGTCGGAACTGCGCGCGACGCGCCGTCGGATGCAGATGATCTTCCAAGACCCATTCGCATCGCTGAATCCGCGCATGTCCGTCGGGAACATCGTCAGTGAACCGCTGCGCATCCACAACATCATCCAGAACAAGAGCGAACTGCAAGAATACGTCGAAAACTTGTTGCAGCGCGTGGGGTTGAACCCCTACTACGTCAACCGCTATCCGCACGAGTTCTCCGGCGGGCAGCGTCAGCGCATCGGCATCGCGCGCGCGCTGGCGCTCAAGCCGAGTTTCATCGTCGCGGACGAGCCGATTTCGGCGCTCGACGTGTCGATTCAAGCCCAAGTCGTCAACCTGTTGGAAGAACTGCAAGACGAGTTCAACCTGACCTATCTGTTCATCGCGCACGATTTGAGCATGGTACGCCACATCTGTGACCGCGTGGCGGTGATGTATTTGGGCAAGATTGTCGAGATCGGCTCGGTCGATGATGTGTATGACAACCCGCTGCATCCCTATACCCAGGCGTTGTTGTCCGCCGTCCCCGTCCCCGATCCGTTGATCGAACGGGCGCGTCAGCGGATCATCTTGGCGGGCGACGTGCCGAGTCCGGCGCGCCCACCGTTGGGCTGCAACTTCAACACACGCTGCCCGGTCGCCATCGCGGGCATCTGCTATCAGGAACCCGATCCGCCGCTGATCGAGTCGACGCCCGGACATTGGGTCGCGTGCCACCGCGTCACCGAATATTGACGACGAACGGCTAACCCAATTCGCTTCGGCGCAGCAGGGTTGACCGTCAAAAAAGCTGAAAACGATTTGAACGCAGAGGACGCAGAGAAAAAGAGCGAGTCGCCTTCTTTTCTCTGCGTTCTCTGTGTCCGCTGCGGTGAATATTGCTCTTCAACGTGATCGACTGGCGGTTTGGATGCGCCTGCCCTACCTCCGCTTGACATTATTTCTGTGCCTCGGCTTCGCGCTGTTACTGGCACTGGTTCAGATGCAGCCGCCAACGAATCCCGCGCGCGCCTTTCTGGCAGATATCGAAGCGTGCGTCTCGTCTGACCCCAATGCCCCGTGTGACTTGGGCGTGCGCCCGCTCCATACCAATTTGGAGGCGCTCGACGGCTTCATCCGCGATCATGCGTGGGTAGCGGATGCGCGCTTTTCGCGTGGCATGGAGATCGACTCCGGCTATCTGGCATGGACGTGGAGCGGCACACAACCATCCGCCTTCGATGATGCGAGTTCGGGGGGGTTGTGGCTGCAAGAGGGGGTCGTGCTGAACGTGATGCTGCCAACGACGCTCAAGTTGGGCGATATCTGGCTGACGCTGCCGCCCGCGCAAGATTCGCAGATGTTCGGGGCGTCGGTCATGCCGCTGCGGTTATACTATCAGTTGGATTACTTCGAGGGCGCGCTGCGCGTCGAAGTCGAGATCACCTGTCCGATCACGCCCGCGCGCCTGTGGAACGCGGCGGTCAAGCTCAATTTGGGAATGCGCCCCCTGCGCGCCATCCCAGAGAACGCGCGCGATCTGGCGCTCGCCACGATGCGCACCCCGATGGTGGCGCTGCCCGAATGGGGACACTGCCTTTGAGCGCGGGGAAAAACCAACCATGACATCCCCTCAACCCCCTGATCGACGCCATCGCCTTTGTGAGTTCCATATTGGGCAATGCGGCTAGAGCGATACCGCCACCGTGATCACGCCCCGCACCGCAGCGAGCGCCGCCGTCGGAAAATCGACCATGCGCGGCGCGATTTCGCGCTCCAAAATGTCCAACCAGCCCGCCGCACACGTCACGCCATCGGCGGACAACAAGCGGTCGATCTCCGCGCCCAACGCCGGATAGCGCCGCTCGAAGCGCCGGAACGGATCGAGGTTATCGAGCGCCTCCGGTTGGGAGGGTGGCACCACCGCCGACAGCAGCGGAATCAACTGCTCAAACGCGAAACCCTTGATGAAGCGGCTGGCTGTCACACGTTCGCCGCGCGCATAGCGCCCAACGCCAACTTGCAGCACGCCCAAGATCGTTTGTACCCCGTGCAGCGGATCGAATGCTCCGTTTCCACTGCGCGCCCGTACCGCATCGATGCGCGCGGCAATATCGGCGTGGTCGCGCAAAATCACGGCATCGTTGACACGCGCCAACGCGATTTCATCGGGGTCGAACACTGCGAACTCGATCAAGTGTCCGTCGGCGAACAACACTTTCAGCCCGTGCGCCGTCTCGCGCAGCGCCATCACGACCGCGCCCGCGTCCGGCAGCCATGACAGATCGCGCCGATAGCCCTCCTGCAACCCCGACTCGACAATCCAGAAGAAATCATGATCCGACCAGCGATCCCGCCGCGCGGCGTCCGCCATCGATCCGAGCGCCACCACGCCCAAGACGTGCGGATCGGCGTCGGCGTTCGCGCACAAGCGGTCAGTGAAGGCTTGATAAGCGTGTTCATCCATCATCAGGCTCGTTTCAGGGCAGTAATCGGGTCGGTTCAAAGGTCAGCGCGCACGGACGGTAGCGCAGAAGATATCCATCGTCAGTGGGCAGGAGGACGCGCGGAACTTGTGACGCATACCAACCCTCCAACGCGACTCGCTCGTCGCCGTTGACATAGGCGATGTACAACAGTGTGCGTCCATCGGGCGTCCACACCGCTTCGAGGATATTGCTGTCTTTGAAGCGGTCTATTTGAAAATACACGTCGCGCAGCGGGTCGCCAATGGCGATGAAGGCATAGAATCGGGTTTCAACATTCTGTTCAGTCCAGATCAGCGCGCCGCCGTCAGGTGACCATGCCGGGTTGACAGCCTGCCCCGCAATAAATGTGAGCGCAGCGGTAGACAAATCGACGACATAGAGCTGTGGATGCCGAAAGCGGTAGGACTCGCCCGCGATGAAGGCGACGCGCCGCCCGTCAGGCGATACTATCGGTTTGATGCTGTATTGCCCGATGCCATCAAGCGGCGTAAAGGCGGCGCTGGCAGTGTCGAGCAACAGGATGTGGTAGCCCAACAATGGCGTTCGCGCGCTGATTAAAAGTCGCTCGCCGCCGTTCGAGAGACTGAGGAACTGCAAATCGCCCGGCGTTATGCCGAAATCCGCAAGCGGGAATGTCAGATCGCGCCCGTCGGCGCGGATCACGCGGATCGCGTCGCCCGCCATGTAGCCCAACGCGCTGCCGTCGGGCGCGCAAGCGGCGTGCAGAATCGGCACGCCCCCATCGGACAGCCCGCGCGGGTTCGCACCGTCGCTGTTCATCAGCGTCGCGCCGCTGACCCCGCTGTCGCTCCACGAGTAGACGATATAAAAGGCGCCAGCGTCCGCTGGCGAAAAGGCGCGCACGATCCCCGTCAGCAGCGCGACCACGACGCCTACCAGCAGCGCAGCCGCCCATAAGATGAACCGCAGCATTACTCGACTTTTAAAGGCGCTTCGCTCGCTTTGACGGGGCGTTTAATCGCTTCAACAGGGCGAAAGCGCAGTGCCGACCAGGTGGTATCGATGCTGATCTGTTTCACACCGCTTAAACCCAATTGACCGATCATCTCCCAACCGACATCACGATTGATGTTGGTCTTGATCGCGCCGGACTTTTTCGGATAGGCGACCCAAAATAAGCCGTCCGCTTTGACCGAGCGCCAAGCGTTCGGCGTCTTGGCATCGATATCGGCGCTGTTGTTCACGAACAATAGCACCGCGTCGTAGGTATTCTCCGGGATCGCGTCTGGATTGGTCGTCAGGGTTGCACCATCGGGCAGCTCGTCAAGCGCGAAGCCGCGGGGGGGGTTCAGGAGCAGGACGTTGTATCCGCTTTTAAGATTCATGCGTTGGGCAAGTGATTGGATCATGGTTGGCTCATCCTTTTGACTGAATTATACCGCATCCGCCGCGCGTCTTGCTTGACACGTCTGCACGGATTGTGTTATCGTCTTGGACAGTGTGTCTAGTTCATATAAGTCCTTATGACAGATTGGAGCGCAATATGGCGGAAGTTGTTAAAACGAATGCCGTCCCGGCGGTCGTTCGCCGTGAGCGCGTCCGGTCTGCGCCTGTATAAGGTCATCGTGTAAGCGCGAGGCACGCCTCGCCCGCACAGCACCCATACACGCGCTACCTCGTTCTTCCTCACTGACGGCATTCACAACCCCAACTTGCCCATCTCGCGGCGCATCGTTTTGACGCGCACGCTGTCGGCTGCCGTTCGTGAGGGTGCGTTCTACGTTCCCCTCACTGCTTTCACAATTGAATAGCATGTTCCACAGGGAAACGATCACCTTGTCTACCTATTCCTATACCGACGACATGGATTTCGACTCGTACACGGACTACGAAGCGCGCTTCGATCCGCTGCACACCGACCGTCAAGCGCGCCGCAAGCGCAAGCCGAAAGCCAACCATACGCCGAAGAAAGACCGTACCGAGATTGTCGAGGAAATCGCGCAGACTATCGGTCTGGAAGGCGGTTTCAAAACGACCTATCACCCCAGCTTGTTCGAGGAAGGCTGGCTGCTCAAGTCGCTGCAAAGTTTCTATGACCAAGCGTTGATCACCGATGTGCTGGCGCGCGTCAAGGGCGGCAAAGAGGCGAACGTGTATCGCTGTGCCGCGCACGACTCGACCGGGCTGGAGCGGGTCGCCGCCAAAGTGTATCGCCCGAATATGTTCCGTAACATGCGCAACGATGCCACGTACCGTGAGGGGCGGATGATCCTCAATTCGCGCGGGCTGACCGTCAAAGAAAACGAAAGCCGCGTGATGCGCGCGCTGGCGAAAAAGACAGCGTTTGGACAAGAAGTCGCGCATACATCATGGCTGATGCACGAATACGGCACCTTGAGCGCGCTCTATACGGCGGGCGCATCCGTGCCGAAGCCGCTGTCGTCCAACAGCAACGCGATCTTGATGGGCTATGTCGGGGACGCCGACGGCGCAGCCCCGACGTTGAGCGAAATCGGGCTTGATCAAGACGAAGCCGAAATGCTGTTCGATGATGTGATGCGCAACATTCGCATTATGCTCGATTTGAACATGGTGCATGGCGACCTATCGGCTTACAACATCTTGTACTGGGAAGGCGCAATCACGTTAATCGACTTCCCGCAGGTGATCGACGCGCGCGGCAACTCGCAGGCAGAGGCGATCTTACGGCGCGACTTAACGCGGTTGTGCGCCTACTTCCGCGATCAGGGCGTGCGCTGTGACGCCGATGTGCTGACGGATCGGCTGTGGACGGCGTACATGAATCCAAGCTGAACCAATCAACATCAGCGGTCAAACCGTTGAAAAGATGAACGACTCAACGCAGCGCGCGCAGCGCAACGCAGAGAAAAGAAAGAAGATGCTCGCTTCTTTCTCTGCGTCCTCTGCGCGCGCTGCGTTAAAATTCTTCGTTGCTATCGCCCCTGTCCCTCACGTCCCACTCATGAATGTAGCCGAAAATAAGGTTATGTTGGCATACCGCACCGAACCGGATAGATTGAATTATGGCAGGAGAACGAATCCTCATCATTGAAGATGAAGCGCGTATCGCTCAATTCGTTGAGCGCGCCCTCATCTACGAAGGCTACCGCGTCAGCGTCGCGCGTGACGGGCAAATTGGCTTGACCAGCGCGCGCGATACCCCGCCCGATCTTGTCATTCTCGACTGGATGCTGCCGGGCTTGGACGGCTTAGAGGTCTGCAAGCGGCTGCGCGCCGCTGGCGACGTGCCGATCCTCATGCTGACGGCGAAGGACGATACCAAAGATCGCGTTGCTGGCTTGGACGCTGGGGCGGACGATTACATGGTCAAGCCCTTCTCGGTCGATGAACTGACAGCGCGCGTGCGGGCATTGTTCCGCCGCTCCACGCCGACATCGCGCCCAGAAGTCTTGCGCTTCGCAGATTTGTCGCTCGATACCGGAACCCATCGCGCCTATCGCGGCGAACGCCCTATCGACTTGACCGCTAAAGAGTATGAACTGCTCGAATTGTTCATGCGCAATCCGCGTCAAGTGCTGACGCGCGATGTGATCTTCGACCGCGTATGGGGCTACGACTTCGGCGGCGAGAGCAACATCATCGAAGTGTATGTGCGTTATCTGCGCCAAAAGACCGAGCAGAGCGCCGAGCCGCGCCTCGTGCATACGGTTCGCGGTGTTGGCTACGTCCTGCGCGAAGAAGAATAGCGACCATGCATTGTCTCGTCCGCCGCTGTCGGTTGGACAGGGCGCGTCGAGACGAGGCGTCTCACCGAGCGATGAAGCGCGGTCGCCCTTCATGACCATCCGAACCAAGCTCATCCTCTGGTATTCCGGGCTGCTGACCCTGATTCTGGTCGTCTTCGGCGTGGCGCTGTACGGTGTTTCGCGCTATGCACTCCTCAACAGCATCGATACGACGCTGCAAGAGACCGCCATCGAAGTCCTCCAGAACAGCCGCGCTGTGCTGCGCTCTGAATTTGGCAGCCCCAGCCAAGTGTTCATCCGGCTGCCCAAATTGGATATCTTCCGCGCGTCCGGTGTGGTCGTGCAAGTCTGGGAGATCGGGGACGCCGATCCGATGGTGGGCGGCTCCAATGCGGATACGCCGAGCGCGCAAAACACGGTGCCGCGTTTGGCGGGCGCATCTGACAATTTGCAGGGCTACGCCGAGCCGCTCGATCCAGCGGCGCTGGCACACGAACACACACTTTATATGCAGGGCGACGCGCTGTCCGATGTCTATACCTTCATCCGTGTGGATAAGAGCGAATGGCGCGTATTGACACGCCCTTATGATGTGTGGAGCGCGCGCCGAATTGTCATTCAGACGGCAACCCCGGTGGATGCCCTCAATGAGGCGAGTCGCGGCTTGCTGGTCATGCTGGTGATCAGCCTCATCTTCGCGTTGGCGGGGTCAATTGCGCTCGGCATGGGCTTGACCGAGCGCGCGCTCAAACCGATTGCGCATATCACCTTAACCGCGCGCCACATCGTCAGCGCCGACGACCTCAAGCGGCGCTTGACGTGGACGGGTCCCATGGACGAGTTCGGCAGCTTGACCGCCGTCCTCAATCAAATGTTGGGGCGCTTGGATCATCTCTTCAGCGTGCAGCAGCGCTTTGTCGCGGACATTTCGCACGAACTGCGTACCCCGCTGACCGCGATTCGTGGGCATATGGACTTGATCAAACGCTACGGCATGGACGCGGATTCCGTCGAAGCCATCGAAAGCGAGTCGGCGCGCATGTCGCGCTTGGTCAACGACCTCTTGATGTTGGCACGCGCCGATTACGGCGGGCTGACGTTGGAACGCCAAGCGCTCGACCTCGATACCGTGCTGCATGATGTACATCGAGATGCGCTGGCGCTGGCGAAAGACCGCGCTTTGAAGATCGCCCTTGGGGAGATCGAGACGGTGCGCGTCAATGGGGATTACGACCGCCTAAAGCAGCTTTTGCTCAATCTGGTCAGTAACGCGATCAAGTTCACACCTGACGGCGGGCGGATCACGCTTGAACTGCATCGCAAACGCACGGATGATGCTCTGTACGCCGTGATCGACGTGCGTGACAACGGGATCGGCATCGCGGCGGATGATTTGCAGCGCATCTTCGACCGGTTCTATCAGGCGGACAGTTCGCGCGCGCGCTACTCACCCGAAGAAGGCTCAGGACTGGGCTTGTCGATTGCACGATGGATCGTGGACGCGCACGGCGGACGCATCGAAGTCGAGAGCGCGCCGGGCGTGGGCAGTTTGTTCAGCGTGTATTTACTGGCGTTAGCGGATGCGCACAGCGATGGGGATACCAATCAGACGCATGTCAGCCCGAATGTGGTGACGCGCCCGCGCCTGGCGAACATCATTCGGCGCGGCGGCGGTGGGGGACAACCTTCGTCGTAAGGGGATAGCGACTACGATTGTGCTTCGGTGTTGGCACTGAGCCATGCAACGATGGCGGGGACGTTGTGCTTGCCCTCTGCCACTTCGATGATGAACTCCATCGCTTCTTCAGTGTTCCAACGCGGATTGAACCCGTTTTCCCTCAAAAATCGGATGAGTGCAACCGTTGCTGTCCGTTTATTGCCATCAACAAACGGATGATTTAGAACGAGCGAATGGAACATCGCAGCGGCTTTTTCCAACACAGTTGGATACGCATCTTCGCCAAACGCACTGGCTTGTGGACGCGCAACGGCAGAATCGAGCGAGCTAAAATCGCGCACAACTGATGATTCACCCTTGATGAGTTGATTGATGCGTTTGACGCGCTTGGTCGTCAGATATTTAGTCACCGTACTGCCAATGCATCTAAGAGTGGCGCAAATTCAACCATGATGCTGCGAATCTCATGGTCGAACTGTTCATCGTCTTCATCTTCATCGTTGAAATACTGCTCGACAATCGTTTGAACCACCGCTTCGACTTTCAGTTGACGTTTCGCGGCGGTCTGTTCCAATTTTTCGCGGACATTCTCGGCAAATTCGATTTGCATAGCGTTTCTCCACATCTCATTCTGCTTTTATTCTACACCCATTCCCGTAAAATCCCGGCGACCAGCGCCGCCCGACGCGGCAGGCTGCTGATTAAGACCTGCTCATCCTCCGCGTGCATTCCCGAACCGCTCGCGCCCAACCCATCCAGCGTTGGAATTCCCAATGCCGCTGTGATCGAGCCGTCCGAACCGCCGCCGACAGGCTCGCCGCGCACGGTCACGCCGACTGCCGCGCCGATCCGCTTTGCCTGCTCGAAATCGCGCTGCATCTGCGCGTTGAACTCCATCGGCGCACGGCGGTGCAGCAGATGGACGCTGACGCGGCAGCCCGCCATGAACGGCTGCACATCCATGATTGTTTCGTGCAAGTCGTGCATCGCGCTGACGGTAGCGAAGCGCACATCCATCATCGCCACGACATGCGCTGGAATCACGTTGGTCGCGCCGCTGCCGCCCGTGACCTGCGTGACCGAAACGGATGTGCCGCGCCGGAGATCGTTCAGCGCGTTGAATTTCAATGCTTGCTGCGCGAACTCGATGATCGCGTTCAAGCCTTTTTCTGGTTCGCTGCCCGCGTGTGCCGCGCGCCCTTCAATATCGAGGCGATAGGTCGCGCCGCCCTTGCGCTGAATCTTGAGCGCCTCATCGACGGCGGCGGGTTCCATGCACAGCACCAGCGCCGCTTGCTGCGCCGTTTGAACGATGATCGGCTCGGATGCCTCGCTGCCGATTTCCTCGTCGGATGTGACCAACAACCAGATCGGGCGCGCGGGCAGATCGCCGCATTCGCGCAAGCCCTGAATCGTTTCCAATGCCAGCATCGTCCCGGCTTTCATGTCGAGCGCGCCGGGACCGTAGAATTTGCCATCCTCGACGTGCGCCGGATTCGTCACCAACATGCCGACGGGATGAACCGTATCTTGATGGCACATGAACAGGATCGGTTTGCCCGGCGCGTCGTCGTTCCATTTCGCCAACAGCGCATCGCCCACATCTTGCAGCGGATAGCGTTCGACCGACGCCGCCCCGCGCGCCGCGCATTCCCCCTCGATGAAGGTGATCAAACGATCCACGCGCGCCTTATCGTTGGACGGCGTTTCGTATTCGACCAGTTTCGTCAGCAGATCGAGCATCGACGGGAGGCGCGCTTCAAAATAAGTCAGCAAGTCGGACATTGAAAATCCTCTAGAATGGACACAAATCGTCGGCGGTATAGGTCGGATTGCGGCTGCCATAGCGGTTGAGCAAACTGAGCGCGTCGGGCAAGACGGCGATGCTGTCTTTGACCGTCGCGCACGCCGCATTGAGATTGTTGGTGATTTGATAGGCGTTCCAAAATGCGGTCGCCAACGTCGCATAGACGGGTGCTGCCGCCGGATCGGGATACGCCGTCAGGATCGCTTGCACCGTCGGCACGAGCCGCTCATCGTTGGTATAGGCGAACGCCAGCAGCAGCCGATACAGCGCGTAAGTCTGCAAAACGGGGTTTTCGTCGCCGCCGCGCCACGCTTCGAGCGACGGACTGTTGAGCGAAAGATCGTACAAAGCGATGGCATCGGACGTTCTGCCAGCGGCAAAGGCGGCGTCTGCGTCGTGAATGACTTGGATGCGAAAGCGCGGCGGGTTCAACTGCGTGATCGACTGGGTGTAGACGACCCCATCCCAATCGTAGATCAAGAAGCCAGTACGCAGGGGACCCGTCTGCGCATCGCCGGGATTGTCCAGCCGGACGAGCAGTTCCAACACGCTGTCCTGATCGACATCATCCAGCGTCGGGGCGGCTTCGCTGACGACCGCACTTGCCAACAAATTGGTCATGCGCCCACGCGGAGCGTTCCATGTCGCCATCTGCGTCGTGTAGGTGCAGTCCGACTCGTTCAAAGATGCCCCATCTTCGCCGGCACAGGCGCGCGCGCTGAAAACCAAATCAGGCAATCGATCTCGATTCAAATCATCGGCGCGCACCAGTTGGGGCGCATCATTGAAACGCTGCGTGCCGTCCGGCGATCCGCTGTAGAGCGCGCGATAGCGGCTGTCTACACAACCGAAGATCAGCAGCAACCCGCCCGCGTCGGGCGCGACCAGCGTTACAATCGCTTCGGGGATGCCCTCGCCCGTCAAATCGAGATCGCCGCGCACGGTGCCGGAATTACCCGCGATGCCCCATGACTCGCGCACGCCACGTTCGAGGTTGATCAGCGTGCCGCCCGCGTTCAAAAAGGTCGTCAGCGCGTTTTCGACATCACGTCCGGTCGCCGGAATGATGTCGGCTACGCGCGCATCGGCGTTCGGCGCGGGACAGGCGCGATAATTCGGCGTGGCGGTGGGCGGATTGGCGAGCGCGATGGCGGTGGCGGGGTTGGCGAGGCGCGCCTCGTCATCCGGCGGTGGCAGCGCGGCAGCGATGGCGACGCCCGCCGTCATGGTCGGGAACGGGATGACCGTCGGCGCGCTGCCGCCTGTGCGCGGCGCGGGACGGCACGCGGCACAGACGATGGCGAGCATAAGTGTGAGAGCAAATAGTGATCGCATCAGGCTAGTGTAGTGCGCGGCGGCGGGGGGCGCAAGACGGCGATCCAGTTCGTTTCAAACCCATTGGCATCATATAATCCGCCACCCTTCCCCTATGGGAGTGATATTTTTACCCTCCAACCCCCCAGACCTCACCTTGCGGACTATCGGCTGGTTGCATCGTTCGTCCACAATCGTGCATAATGGGGCAAATTGGCGCTTCCACTCGTCAGCGCACATCAGTGCGACTCGCGGGAGAGGATTGTTGAGGTATGACAGGCAGCCGTCGTTGGCTCTGGTTCGCGTTGCTGAGTGGGATCGCGCTGGCGCTCGTGCCGTCGTTTGCGCGGCGGTCATTTGATACGGCGTCCGCGTTGGCGCAGACGCGCGCCCCGCTGATCCAAGTGTTGGACGGCTCAACGGTCGTTCCGAATACGGGCGGCACCCCCGGGATGCCCGTCCAATTTCCATCTACGTCGCCCGGTACGCCCGTGAGCAAAGATTTCACGATCAACAATCTCGGTGATGCCGATTTATTTCTCAATGATTTGCTCCTGCCGACTGGCTTCACGGGCGAATTTGTCGGATCGGGGACGAATGCCGCCGTGCCAGCCGCCGGAAACGTGACGCTGCGCATCACCTGCACCGCCGCGACCGAAGCCACGTTCGAGGGCTTGGTATCATTTAATACCAATGATACGCCCGGCAACAACCCGTTCACCTTCACCATTCGCTGTATCGCGGCGACGGGCAATCCGGCGCAGATCGCTGTCAGCGCCGACGGTTCGCCCGTCGTCAACGGCGTGACGCTGGTCACACTGTCCACGACGGTCAACACGCCCGTATCGAAGCCAATCACGATCACCAATACGGGCGGACAACCGCTCAACCTGAGTGGACTGACAATCAACAGCCCTTTCAGCGGCAGTTTCGACGGCGGCGTGACCGCGATAACGGTGCAGCCGGGCAATAGTGTCACGCTGACGGTAAGCTGTCTCTCCGCGACGGCGAATACATTCGATAACACCGTCACGTTTAATACCAACGATCCTAACGCGACCACGTTCACAGTTCCCGTGCGCTGCATTGTCAGCAGCGGCGATCCACCCCAGATCAACGTGAATGCCGATGGTTCGCCCGTCGTCAACGGCGTGACGCTGGTCACGCTGCCGACGACAACGGTCAACACGCCCGTATCGAAGCCAATCACGATCACCAATACGGGCGGACAAGCCCTCAATCTGAGCGGACTGACTTTCAACGGCATTTTCAGCGGTAGTTTCGACGGCGGCGTGACCGCGATAACGGTGCAACCGGGCAATAGTGTCACGCTGACGGTAAGCTGTCTCTCTGCGACGAGTGGCACGTTCGACGGCACGGTGACGTTCAATTCCAACGATCCAACCGATACGACCTTCACCTTTCCGGTGCGCTGCATCGTCAGCACAACCAATGCTTTCCCCGATATCAGCGTGAGCTTTGCAAGTGTCGCTATTGCGAATAATCAGGCAGCAGCGGTCACGCTCGGTAGCAGTCTGATCGGTGTACCGCTCGTGCAAAACATTGATATTGCCAACGTTGGCACCGCAGCACTCACGCTCATCAATCTGACTGTGACGCCGCAAGCGCCGCTGCAAGCGAGCGTCAATTTTGGCAGCACAACGGTTGCAGCGTCCGGCGCCACCCCATTGACCGTCACCTGTTTCTCCGAAGTCGCTGGATCATATACAGCCCAAATCCGCTTCGAGAGCAACGACGCGGACGAAGATCCATTCCTGTTCACCGTGCGCTGCAACTTTGTATTCGCAACGGCGACCTTTACTGCAAGTGCGACCAATACTGGCACGCTCTCCGCCACGCCCACCCGCACCCCGACCCGCACTCCCACGATTGGCACGCGCACGCAGTTCCCAACGGTCATTTTCTCCACATCGTTCTTGACCGCGTTCAGCGCCACGCCGTCGCTGGTGCCAACGTTCACCCCGTTCCCAACGTTCATCTTCACGCCGTTCCAGCGCACGCCCGCCCCCGCGCCCGCCTGTGCGCGCCAAGCGCCGCTGATCCCACCGACGGGCGTCATCGTCTTGGCGAACCGCGATGCGGTCAACGTGCGCACCGTACCGGCGATTGGCGCGCCCGTGATCGGCTTCGTCAACGCGGGTTACACCGTCGAGGCGCAAGCGCGCAGCGGCGACAGTCAATGGGTGCGCGTGCAGTTTGCGCCCGGACAGCAGGGCTGGATCGGGCTGGCGGTGCTGTCGATCTTGAGCGGCGCGGTCGAAACGCTGCCCGTTGCCGATCCGCGCTCAATCCCGTATGGCGGCTTCGATACGCCGCGCGCGGGGTTAACGGGCGCGACCAGCAGTGTCAGCGGACGATTGGCACAAAGCGGCTTGCGCATCCGTTCGGGTCCCAGCACGAATTATGTGATCCTCGCCAACGCGCCGCGCTACTCCGTCATGCCCGTCTTGGGACGCACAGCGGACAATCGTTGGGTGCAGCTTAACTTCGAGGGGACGCTCGGTTGGGCGGCGGCGGAATACTTCGAGTTCTCGTCGCCGGACGTGTTCGCGCTGCCCATCGATGGCATCTGCGCCGACGCGGTGCCGCTGTCCGAAGGCGGCGACTCGGGCTTCTTCGATACGCTGCGCTTCTTGCGCGACCGCCTCGACCTCGCGCAGCCGTCACTCGATGCGATCCGCGCCATCTGGACGAACGTCGCGCTCGGCGGCGTTGCCCAATGCGGCAACTATCCGATCCGTCCGACGGACTACAACATCCCGCAACCGCTCTTGGCAGCGTATGTTGACCGTTTGGGCCCCTTGGGGACGGATTTCAACCTAGCGATGGGGTCGATCCGCGCCGCCGTCGAACTGCTCATCGAAGCGTGCAGCTTCGCGCAGCCGTCCGCCGGATCGGTTGGACAATCGGTCGTGCAGCAAGCGTTGGATGCGGTCAACCGCGCCGATGCACTGTTCGCAGATATCCGCCGCCGGATCGCGGAGCAGCTTCCGCCCGACGAACTCGCGCCCGATGAATGCTTGTTCCTGTACACTGGACAAGCCGCCGTCGTCAAGCGTTTAGAAGTCGGACAGCCGCGCAACGCTCAGTTGACCTCGCGCCCCGCCAAATACGTCATCGGCTTCTGCTTCGATGCGCCCGCTGGACAGGATTTCCGGGTCGAAATTTTGCGCCTGAGTGGCAGCGCCGCGCCGCGTTTGACGGTCAGCAGTTTCGATAATCCCACCAACTTCATCGCCCAAATCCAACTGCGCGATACCGAACCGTACACCGCGCTCCAACCGATTACGATTACACAGAATGGGCGCTACCTACTGTTGGTCAGTGACTTGGAACTGTCCAGTACGGCGGGACAGGGCGACTTCGTTGTCCTGCTCACGAATGTGACCGGCGTCGCGTTCTCCGCGCCGAGCTTGAGCATTGATCCGCTGACGGGTCAAATCTTGGTCAACCCTGTGCCAAGCCCGCTGATCCCCACGCAAGCTGTGCCACAAGGTGGACAAGCATCTGGTGTCTGCCCGAACGTCAGCTTCACCTGCCAACAGTTATTGTCGTGCGATCAGGCGTTGGCGTGCTACTTGGCGGGCAACACATCGCTGGATGGCGACGCTGATGCCATCCCGTGCGAGAATCTGTGCGGCGGCGCCCCTATACAGCCGACCTTCGATCCGGGTTGATAATCACCACGCCGGGCGTGAACAACGGTTCACGCCCGGCAGCCTTCAACCATGACTAACACTATTCAATTCACGCACGCCGACGGGATCGCCGTCCTCACATTCAACCGTCCGGCACAGCGGAATGCGCTCGATACGGCGGCGATGATCGCCTTTGCAGAGCGCATCGCGCAAATCGCGGCGGACGCTGCCCAGCATGATCTGTTCCGCGCCTTGATCATCACCGGCGCTGGCACGAACGCCTTTTGCAGCGGCGCGGATTTGGTCGAGATGAGCGGCAAGCCGTCCGCCGCTGACGGACTCGCGATGAGCGCGCGTATGGGTGACGCGCTGATGATCTTGGAGGCACTGCCCTTCCCGACGATTGCAGCCATTAACGGTTATGCGCTCGGCGGCGGCGCGGAAGTCGCGCTGGCGTGCGATCTGCGCATCATTGACGCGGCGGCGCGCATCGGCTTCGTGCAAGCGCGGCGCGGCTTGACGCCCGGCTGGGGCGGCGGACAGCGCCTCTTACGGCTCGTTGGCTATCCGCGTGCGCTCGAAATCTTGTTGGAGGCGCGCATTTTGGACGCGGACACCGCGCACACCGCTGGACTCGTCGAGCGGATCGCGCCCGCAGGCGGCGCATTGGACGCGGCGCGGGCGTTCGCGGCAGAGATCGCACAGCGCGATCCGGCGGTTGTGCGGAGCATCAAAACGCTGCTGCGCGCGGGTTGGATGCAGCCCTACCCACAGGCACTCATGAGCGAGCGCGCCCTGTTTCCGCCGCTGTGGGCGGGGGATGCCCGCAAAGCCGCTACGCAATCGTTTTTGGAGAAATCGGACAAATCATGACCCACTTTTACGCCACCATCGCGCGCTACTATGACTCGGAGCATCACGAACAGGACGACGATCTGCGTCTGTATGCTGCGCTGGTCGAGGAAATCGGATCGCCCGCGCTGGTGATCGGCGCGGGGACGGGGCGCGTCCTGCTCCGGCTGGCAAGTCGCGGCGTGACCGCACACGGCATCGAGATCGAGCCGGAAATGCTGCGCCGTGCCGAACAGAACATCGCCGCCGCGCCCAAACTCGCGCCGCGCATCGTCTTGCACGCGGGTGATGCGCTCACCATCGACCTCAAAACGATGTACAAGACTGTCTTGATTCCATATAACACGTTCATGCACTTCCACGAACAGGACGACCAGATCGCGCTGTTGAAGCGCATCAAGGCGTGGTTATCGCCGGACGGCGCGCTGATTATCGATCTGCCCAACGCGGGCGAATCGTTCGCCGCCCAAGATACGGGCGCGCTCACGCTGGAACGCACCTTCACCGATATCGAAACGGGACACCACGTGATGCAGTACTCGGTCAGTTCGCTCGACCGGGTTGAGCAAATCATGGAGGTGACATGGATTTACGACGCCATCGCGGACGATGGAAGCGTCCGGCGCACGGTCGCGCCGACGCGCATCCGTTATTTTTTCCTCTCGGAACTGACCCTCTTGCTCAAACTAGCGGGCTTCGAGTTGGAAATGGTCTACGGCGATTTCGATGGGACGCCGTTCGAGGATGGCGCGCCGCGCATGATCGTGATCGCACGGTGAAGCGTAAAGACAGGACTGAGCTGCGAGCGAAAAACAAAAGTCCATCCAAACAATGGATTTTACGCCGAATTGTCTTTTCACGTAGCCCTCAGTCCTTTCGCCTCAGTCCTCACTTTTTCATCGTCCTCGCTGTCTGCACCTTGTCCGCCTGTGACAACGTACTCCCCACGCCGACGCCAACCCGCGCGCTGTCCGCGCCGACCCTCGCCGCCAGCCCAGCGTTCTTCCCCGTGATGCCAGAGGGCGAACCAACGCAGCTTCGCAATGCGGGACAGAGCGATCCGACGGCGGCGGCGCTGCCGTCGGGCGCGGAACTGCCGCCGCTGCTGGTCGGGACGCCCATATTCGGCGCAGACTTCCAGAGCGTGCAAATCACTGCGCCCGACAGCGTGATCGACGGCGATCTGTACCCCAACGCCGATAATGTGCGCGTTCCGGGCGTGCTGCTGCTGGCGGCAGATCGCACAGGCTGGCTCGATTTTCCACTGCGGCTGCAAGCGGCGGGCTTCACCGTATTGAGCGTGAGTCTGCCAGCGACGAATGCCGCCGCCGACTCGTTGGTGTTTAACGCGCTGATTCAAGCGTTGATTCAGGTTGGCACCGTCGATCCGGCGCGGATCACGGTGGTTGGCGTGGATGCGGCGGCGGGCGTCGCGTTGCTGGGCTGTGCGGTCGAGCCACTGTGCGATGCGCTGGCGATCTTGCAGCCAGAATCCGCCGTCATCGAGGCGCTGTATCGCTACAATCCACGTCCGATCTTGATCGCGGCGTTCGCGGGGACATCGCCGACGGCGGACGCGATCCGCGCAGGCGCAACGGGTGACGCGCTGTTCTTGACGGCGGATGCACTAACGGGTGTGACATTGAACGGGCAAGCGTTGATTCAACCGCCGTTGGGGGAACAGGTCATCGCGTGGTTGGCGGGACGGTGGGGATAGAGAGGGACTGAGGGAAAGGACTGAGCGAACAGAACGGGGTGAAAAACACGACTGATTAAAAGCACCGATCTGGCAGATGTCCCTCACTCAGTCCTCAGTCCCTCAGTCCTTTTCCGCTAGACCGACGGACGAATGACCGACAGCACGCGACCCTGAATGTGGCATTGTGCGGGGCTGACATAAATCGGCTGCATCGTCGGATGGGCGGGCTGGAGGCGAATCCGCTCCCCTTCATTATAGAAGTATTTGAGCGTTGTCTCACCGCGCTCCGCCAACCAGACCGCGACCATCTCACCATCGCGCGCGGTACCCTGCTTGTGAAAGACCACGATATCGCCCTCGCGGATCATCGCGTCAATCATCGAATTGCCTTTGACGCGCAGCGCGAAGACCTCTGACGGGTCAAAATTGCGCAGCAGCATCGGCATCACGTCGATCAAATCGCTCTCGTCGTAGTGCGCGCCCACATCGTCGGGCATCGGGATCGGCTCGCTCGCGCCGATCATGCCGATCATCGGCACCCGCATCGGCATTCGCAGCGCAGCAGCAGCCGTCTCGCGTCCGTTGGGGCGTGTCAACTGGCGTCCGAGCAGCGTAAGCGCCTTGTCCGTCAGCCGCAGCCCGCGCGACTTGCGCGACGACCGTTCCAGCATCTCCGCCGCGACCAGTTTATTGAGATTGTAATTAACGACGGAGGTGGACTTGATGCCGGTGGCGATGCAGATGTCACGGATGGTGGGGGGGAAGCCGTTTTCTTCCATGTAGTCGCCCATGAACGTCAGAATCGCACGCTGCTTTTCTGATAAGGGTTTGATTTTACTTCGACTTGCCATGTTATCTCCTCCAATGAGCGAGTCTGTTGACAGGCTCAAACATTTATTCTAGTTCGATTGTAGGCGAACATTTATGTTAAGTCAAATGTTCTGTACATCGAGGTGAACGGGGGGATTTTGTTGGGCATGGCTTGCCCGACATCGACCGACTCTTTACATCGTTTGATAGTCATGCTATGCTCTACGAACTGTTCATCACGAGCGAGTGAGAGTTCCGGCTCTATGATCTCGCGGCAACCCCTGAAGCGTCGGGAAGGTGCCAAATCCGGCAAGCGGTACGCGGTACTGCTTGGAAGATGAGCGCAATCCCGATTTGGCACACCACACGACCGAATCGCTTGCGTCTCATCGACTCCCGATGAGGCGTTTTTGTTTTGGAGGGGCGACCCCATGTCACTACGCAGAGCATCCAGCGCACGAATCTACACCAACCGCCGCTATCTCGATGCCATCCGCGATCACATCGTAATTTTCGATGGCGCAATGGGAACGAGCATCCAGAATTTCAACCTGACGGCGGACGACTTCGGCGGCGAAAAATACAACGGCTGCAACGATTATCTGGTCATGACCCGGCCCGATGTGATCGAATCAATTCATACGTCGTTCTTGGCAGTGGGTGCAGAAGCCATCGAGACGGATACATTCCGCTCGAATCCGCTGACGTTGGCGGAATATGGCTTACGCGATCAAACGATTGAGATCAACCGGACGGCGGCGGCACTCGCGCGGCGCGTCTGCGACCAATTCGAGCGCGAAACGGGCATCGCGCGCTTCGTCGCGGGCAGCATCGGGCCCTCTGGCAAGCTGCCGAGCGGCAACGACCCCGACTTGAGCAACATCACCTTCGATGAACTGGCGGCGGCGTTCTATACGCAAGCGCGCGGCTTGATCGAAGGCGGCGCGGACGTGCTGTTGATCGAAACCAGCCAAGACATCCTCGAAGTGAAAGCGGTGATCTACGGCATCCAACAGGCATATACCGATACAGGCGTGCGCATCCCGATACAGGCGCAGGTTACGCTCGACACCAGCGGGCGCATGTTATTCGGCACGGATATCGCGTCCGCACTGACGACCCTCGAACCGCTGCCCGTCGAAATTATCGGTTTGAACTGCTCGACGGGACCTGAATATATGCGCGAACCCGTCAAATACTTGGTCGCGCACAGCCCCTACCCGATCAGCATCCTCCCCAACGCTGGACTGCCGATCAACGTGGATGGCGAGGCGGTCTATCCCATGACGCCGGAACCGTTCAGCGACATGGTAGCGGAGTTCACGCGCTGGGGCGTCGGCGTGGTCGGCGGGTGCTGTGGCACGCGCCCAGAACACATCGCCCAGTTGTACGCCAAGACGCACGGACACGACTACGAAGCCGAAGTCAAACGCCAACACGCGCGCCGCAAGCCCGCCGCGCGCGATATCGAGTTCCTCGCGCAAACATCGAGCAACATGCGCGCCGTGCCGATGGTCTTTCATCCGGGTCCGACCATGATCGGGGAGCGCGTCAACACGCAGGGCAGCCGCAAAGTCAAAGACTTGATCCTGAATGGCGATTATGAAGGCGTGATTCCGATTGCCGTGCAGCAGGTCGAAGCGGGCGCGCACATGCTCGATGTGTGTGTAGCGCTGACCGAACGCGGCGACGAAGCCGAACAGATGCGCGCGCTGGTCAAGAAATTGTCGATGGCAGTCGAAGCGCCGCTGATCATCGACGTGACCGAACCCGCCGTCGCAGAGGCAGCACTGGCAGTCTATCCGGGACGCGCTGTGATCAATGGCAACAATCTCGAAAATGGGCGCGAACGCATCGATAAAGTGCTGCCCATCGCGCGCAAATACGGCGCGGCAGTGCTATCCATGACCATCGATGAAGAGGGCATGGCGCACACGCGCGACAAAAAGCTGGCGATTGCGCAGCGCATCACCCAGATCGCGGCGGATGATTATGGACTTACGTCCGAAGATTTGATCTTCGACGCGCTGACGTTCCCGCTGACGACCGGACAAGAAGATTTGCGCAACGATGCCATCGAAACGTTGGAAGGCATCCGGCTGATCAAGCAGCACCTGCCCGGCGTCACGACGGCGTTGGGCGTCAGTAATGTCAGTTTCGGTATCACGCCGGCAGCGCGCGGCGTGCTGAACAGCGTGTTCTTGTATCACGCCGTGGCAGCCGGACTCGACATGGCAATCGTCAACCCGGCGCACATCACGCCCTATGCCGAAATCCCCGACGATCAGCGCAAGATTGCCAATGATCTGATCTTCAACAGCGATCAAGACGCCCTGCCGCGCTTCATCCAATACTTCGAGCAGAACGGCATCCAACTCGCGGCGCGGCAGGACGAAAATCCGACCGAAAACATGACGGCGGAAGCAGCCCTACACTGGCAAATCCTCCACCGTAAAAAAGAGGGACTCGAAGCGTTGATCGACGACGCGCTGACGCGCCAAGACCCCGTTGGCGTGCTGAACAATGTCCTGCTGCCCGCGATGAAAGAAGTGGGCGACAAATTCGGCGCGGGCGAACTGATTTTGCCGTTCGTGTTGCAGAGCGCCGAAGCGATGAAAAAAGCCGTCGCCTATTTGGAACGCTTTATGGACAAGCTGGAGGGGACGACCAAAGGCACCGTCGTTTTGGCGACCGTCTACGGCGATGTGCATGATATCGGCAAGAACCTCGTCAAGACGATCCTGAGCAACAATGGTTATACCGTCCATGACTTGGGCAAGCAAGTTCCCGCCAACGTGATTATCGATAAAGCCGTCGAATTCGGCGCGGACGCCATCGGCTTGAGCGCCCTATTGGTCAGCACGAGCAAGCAGATGCCGCTAATCGTCAACGAACTGGCGCGGCGCGGGCTAAAATATCCCGTGCTGATCGGCGGCGCGGCGATCAATCGCAAGTTCGGGCGGCGCATCCTGTTCTTGGACGAGAGCGACGCGCCGTATGATCCGGGCGTGTTCTACTGCAAGGATGCGTTCGAGGGCTTGTCGGTCATGGACAAGCTGGTCGATGCGCCGACGCGCGCCGCGTTCTTGACGCAGATCAAAGATGAGGCGTACATCGAACTGGACAAGCCCGTCCCGGTGCGCCGCGAACGCAATTACGACAAGAAAAGCACGATTCAGCCCGCACCGCGCATCCCGACGCCGCCGTTTTGGGGCGCGAAAACGATCCGCCAGATGCCGTTGGAAATCGTATTCCAGTATGTGCATAAGCCAGAACTGTATCGGCTGTCGTGGGGCGCATCGAACACGCACGGCGACGACTGGAAGAAGCTCGAGGCGGAGTTCGAGGCGCGCTTGGAGCGCATGGGGCGCGATGCCAGCCGGAACAAGACGCTTCAGCCGCAAGCGGTCTACGGCTTCTTCCCGGTCAACCGCGACGGTGACGATCTGATCGTCTACGATCCCGCGCCGTTCCAGCACACATTGGACGGCAAGAATGGCAAGACGGCGGACAAGATCGAGATCGCGCGCTTCGCCTTCCCGCGCCAACCGTTCGGGGACTATCTGTGCATCAGCGATTATTTCGCGCCCGTCGAATCGGGGCAAATCGATGTCATCGCCTTACAAATCGTGACCGTCGGCGATGTGGCGACGCACGCCTTCGACGCGCTGCAAAATGCCGATCACTACAGCGAGGCGTATTTCTTTCACGGACTCGCGGTACAAACGGCGGAGGCGACCGCGAATTACGTCCATCAGATGGTCGTGCGTCCGGCGCTTGGCGTGCCAGCCGGACAGGGCAAACGCTACAGTTGGGGTTATCCCGCCTGCCCTGATTTGAGCGACCATACGACGGTGCTGCGCCTGCTGCCCAACGCCACCGACATCGGCATGGCGCTGACCTCGGCGTACCAGTGGATGCCGGAGCAAAGCACGGCGGCGATTGTCGTGCATCATCCGAACGCGACGTATTACAACACCGGCGTGGATCGCGTGCAGCAGATCGCGGAGGCGTGAGGGGCAAGTGATGCTGACGAAACTGCGGATTCGCAATTTCAAACAGTTCGATGATGTCGAAATCGAGTTGGGACCCGTGACGGTGTTCGTGGGTCCCAACAATTCCGGCAAGACGACGGCGCTGCAAGCGTTGGCTTTGTGGTATGCGGGCTATGTGGAAACGCTAGATAGTGGTGTTGATCGGGATACACCATTTATCGATGATGAGTATCGAATTTATGGAATAGCAATCAACCGTCTAAACATCACGGAAATTCCTGTCACAACTACTGAAATGCTATGGCGAAATCGGAAATATCGAAACTCGACAACTATTGATATCGAAATTGGTGTGGAAGGAACCTTAGCAGAAAAAGCTTGGCGATATGCTGTTCGCTTTGAATACGTAAACGAAGAATCGTTTACACCAATTCCAATACATGAATGGTCGCCTGCTCTAAGATCTGTTCCTATAGTTCATTTTGTGCCAGCTATGTCTGGAATTGTTTCTATTGAACCTCGTGTTGATCCAGGTCGGCTCAATGTTTTAGTTGGTGAAGGGCGTACAGCAGAAATTCTACGAAATCTCTATTTACAACTATGGGAGCTGAGTTCTGATCATTTATTGTGGCGAAAAGTTGATAGTCATATTCAGGATTTGTTCCAAATAAAACTTCAAGCTCCAGAATATAATCCCGTACGTGGTGAGATTCGCATGTTTTACTCTGATCGGCATGGTATTCAGCTTGATATTTCCTCTGCCGGACGTGGATTACTCCAAACCATGCTGCTCCTCGCCTACATGTACCGCAATCCCGGCGCAGTGCTGCTGCTTGATGAACCCGACGCGCATCTCGAAATTCTCCGCCAACGCCAAATCTACAAGCTGCTGGCAGAGGTCGCACTCGAAACCGGATCGCAAGTCATCATGGCGACACACTCCGAAGTCATTCTCGAAACAGCCTTCCAGCGCAAGGATCAGATCGTCGCCTTCATCCCGCGTCCGCGCCCGATCCGCAAATACAGCGATTTCGTCAAGTCGCTCAGTCTGATTCCGGCGGAAGATTACTACCTTGCCGACCAAAAACGCTGGGTGATTTACACGGAAGGCACAACCGACACCGATATTTTGCGCGCCTTCGCGGTTCGGCTCACGCATCCCGCCGCATCGGTTCTCGATTTGGCATTCCATAAAGATATTGAAGGCGACGAACCGAAATTGGCGCGCGATCATTTCACGGGCTTGTTAGAGGCGATCCCCGAACTGCTGGCGATAGCTTTGTTCGACCGAACCAATCATGATAAATTGACGGGTGAAGGTGTCCCGCCGCAAATGCAGATGATCGCGTGGCGACAGCGCGAGATCGAAAATTACTTCGCCCGTCCCGTCACCTTGATCGCCTACGCGCAGCAGCATCACGGTGACGACGGCGCAGCGACCATGCAAGCGGTGATCAACGATCAAGTACCGCCGATTGCCCTCCGCGATCTTGAAAATTCGTATTGGCGCGAGGAAAAATTGAGCGATTTATTTCTGAAGCGTGTGCTGGAGGATTACGCACGCCGGATGAAACTTCCTATCATCCTGAGAAAAGGCGACTTCTATCAACTGGTCGAATTTATGCCCAGCGACCAGATCGACCCCGAAATCTCCGAAAAACTGGATGCTATCTATGCCATCGCACAGCGGGCGAACCCCGCGACGGAGTAAATCGTGATCCAGCCGGATATCTTCATCGTTGGCGCGCCGAAAGCGGGGACAACCTCGCTGTTCGATTATCTCGATGCACATCCCCTCGTGCTGGGGACGACGCCCAAAGAGACGCATTTCTTTGCCGACGATCTGCCCGGTATTCAACTGCGCAAATTCCGCAACGATTTCGCCGCCGCGTTCAGCCGGGAAAAACCAAGCGCGCAGCACGGCATGGACGGCTCGACCAACTATTTGCATTCGCAGGTGGCGATCTCGAACATTCGTCGTGATTATCCTGAGGCACGCTTGATCGCTATGCTGCGCAACCCAGTCGATACCGCCTATGCTTTTCATCATACGCTGCTGCGCAATCACGATGAGGATGTCATCAGCTTTGAGCGGGCTTGGCGGTTGCAAGCTGCACGCCGTACCGGAAACCAGATTCCACGCCGGTGCCGCGAGCCAAAACAGCTTCAATATCGTGAAATCGTCATGTTTGCTGGGCAAATCGAGCGGCTGATGGCGACATTCCCACCCGAACAATATCGGATCATCTTGTTCGATGATTTCGTCGCGGATACGGCGCGCGTGTATGCGGCTGTGTTGAGCTTTCTCGATCTGCCATCGGATGGGCGCACGACCTTTGATCTGGGCAATCCCAACGTCGAAATTCGCGCCCGCTGGCTTGATGCGTGGATTATGCGCCCGCCGTCGCCACTGTATAGCATCTTCCAGACGGCAGAGCGGGTCGGTGTTCCCCCGTCGATCATTGGGCGCGCCAACAACAAACTGCGCCGCCTGAACCAAGCACACAACCAAGTCGTGAGAAAGCGGCCGCTCGCGCCAGCCTTTCGGCGCGAATTGGGTGCTGAGTTCGCGGACGACATTCAACGTTTAGCTGCCTTGATCGGGCGCAATTTAGATCATTGGCTGACTGTGTAACCTTCGCCTGCCATCATGAACCGCAGAGGAAAGCCGATATGACAGATTTGGTAACGCAAATCAAGCACGCTCTGCTCCCAATCGTCTATCCGGCGCGCAATCGCTTGCATCCGCGCAAGCTTCACGCCTATGCGATTGGACTGCCGCGTACTGGAACGCATTCGCTGAAAGATTTGTTCGCCAAACACTATCGCGCGCTGCACGAACCCATGCGCCGTGAGATGATCGACTTGATCTATGCGCGCGAAATCGAGGGGTTGAGCGACGACGAACAGATACGGCGCTTGCGTCAGCGCGATAGACAATTGTGGTTAGAAATGGAGGCATCAAATCATGTCTCAATTTTTGCGCCGCTGCTGGCACAGATGTACCCCGCTGCCAAATTTATCCTGCTGCTGCGCGATCCATATTCGTGGCTCAGTTCGATGTTGACGGTTGCAGAAGAAGATTTCATCCGCCAGCCCCAAATGGGTCCGTGGCGCGAGAAAAATGTCACGGCGAAATTCGGCTATGGGCGGTTGTCATACGGCGATTACGATGAGCCAATGCGCCAGCGTGATCTCGCGCCCCTGGTCGGCTATATTCGCTACTGGCAATCGATTTATGCACATATTTTAACTAGGATGCCAACCGATCAACTGCTGCTCGTTTACACCCATCAAATCAGCAGCGATTTGGAGCGCATCGCTCAGTTCATTGGTATCCCGGTCGAGACGCTCGACCGCGATTCATCGCACAAAAATGCGCGGGCTAAAAAATCGACTCTGATCGACGAGATCGACCGTAATTATCTCGAAATGCAAGTGCAAGCCATCTGCGGCGAGCTGATGGCGCAGTATTTCCCCACCATCAAGCATCTTGAGGACGCGATCAAGCCGCGTTGAGGACGAACCATGACTTTGCTCCAACGACTGCACGAGGATCGCGCGCCACTGTTGGCAGATGGGGCGATGGGGACGCTGCTGCATTTGCGCGGGCTGCCCATCGACACCTGCTTCGATCAACTGAACGTCACCCGCCCCGACAGCATCACGGATGTGCATCGCGCCTATGTCGCGGCGGGCGCGGACGTGTTGGAAACCAACACCTTCGGCGCGAATCGGCTCAAGCTGGCGGAACACGGGCTAGAAACCCAAGTCGGCTCGATCAACCGTGCGGGCGTCTTGCTGGCGCGCATCGCCGTGCAGGATGCCGCGCGCACAGTCTACATCGCCGGATCAGTGGGGCCCTTGGGCGTCGGCGTACAGCCGTTCGGACGCCTGAAGCCAGAGGATGCCCGCGCCATCTACGCTGAACAGATCGCCGCGCTGGTGGATACCACTGACGGACAGGCAGGTGTCGATGGGTTGATCTTTGAGACGTTCACCGATGTGGCGGAACTGCTGCTGGCACTGGCGACGGCGCGCGACATCGTCCGCGAGTCGGGGCGCGCGGTGGCGATCTTCTGCCATGCAACCTTCGCGCCGGATGATCGCACCCTGACGGGCTATTTGCCCGGTCGCGTCGCGCGGGAACTGCGCGCGGCAGGTGCCGATGTCATCGGCGTCAACTGCGGTGCGGGTCCCGCCCAGATCAGCCGCGTCCTTCAGGCAATGCGCACCGCTGCACCGGACGCGCTCGTGTCGGCGCTGCCCAACGCGGGTTTTCCAGAGACGATCAATGGGCGCACGATGTACCCGGCAGGGGTCGAATACTTCGCGGATTATGCACTAACCTTCCGTTCCCAGGGCGCGCGCTTGATCGGCGGCTGCTGCGGCACGACGCCAGAACACATCGCCGCGATGCGCGCTGCGCTCGATGCGCCACCGATAGACGCACCGAGTCGGATACGCATCAGCGTCAATGGCAACCACACCAACGGCACGAATGGAAACGGTGCTGCTCACGACGATGACGAATCGCTTGAGAGTATCCCGCGTGATCGAACGCTGTCTGAGCGTCCGTCGGAACTGGCAGCGAAGCTGCGCAGCGGGCAGTTCGTCATCAGTGTCGAGATGAACCCGCCGCGCAGTCACAACTTGGAGCGCACGCTCGCCGCCGCCGAACTGCTGCGCGACGCGGGCGCGGACGTGCTGAATATTGCGGACAGCCCCACCGCGCGGATGCGCGTCAGCCCGTGGGCGGTCTGTCAACTGCTGCAAACGCGCATTGGCATGGAGACAATCCTCCATTTCCCGACACGCGGGCGGAACTTGTTACGCATTCAAGGTGACTTGCTCGGCGCGCACGCGCTCGGCATTCGGAATGTGTTCGTGTGCATGGGCGATCCGACGCGCATTGGCGATTACCCGGACGCGATGGACAATTACGATATCGTACCGTCGGGCTTGATCCGGCTCGTGGCACAGCGCATGAACGTCGGCGTCGATCAAGCGGGCAATTCAATCAACGGCGCGACGCAGTTCACCGTCGGCTGTGCGCTTAACATGGGCGCGACGGACGCCGATAAAGAGATCGACGTGCTGTTGAAGAAGCTGGATGCGGGGGCGAATTTTGCGCTCGGTCAGCCAGTCTTCGATGCGCACTTAGCGGAGCGATTTTTGCGGCGCTATGAGCAGATCGCCGGGCAGGCGCTCGATCTGCCCGTGCTGATGGGCGTGATGCCGCTGCACAGCGTCAAGCACGCGCAGTTTTTGAACAACGAGATTCCCGGCATCACGATTCCCGATGCCATCCTGAAGCGGATCGCGGACGCCGGCGACGATGCGCCGAACGTTGGTGTCGAGATCGCGGGCGAACTCCTGAGCAATTTGCGCGGCATGGTACAGGGCGCGTATATCATCCCATCATTCGGCAAGTACGAGTTGGCGGCGCGCTTGATTCAGACCGTCACGACGCTATAATGCTTGCCCATCGCGCGCCGCGAGCGTTGTGGCGCCCAATTGAATGGAATATCGCACGATGGACTTGAAAAAGTTGCATCCCACGCATGTATTACGTTACACGCACAGTAAGCTGCGCCGCGTCTACCAGCCGATCCTGAATCAGCGGATCGAACGACGCTTTCAAGCGTTCGCTGTGGGCTTACAACGCTGTGGCACGCATTCGATGCACTTCATCTTCCAGAAAAATTATCGTTCGGCGCATGAGCCGAGCATCATCCACACCTGCGAACTAATGTATGACCGCGTTCACGGCGGCATGGACGAAAAGACCTTCGAGCGACGCTGGCTGAGTCGGGATCGCTTCTTGTGGTTGGAAATGGAATCCAACAACATTCCCACGATTATCGCGCCGACGTTGGCACGCCTGTTCCCAGAGGCGAAATTTGTCCTGCTGCTGCGCGATCCGTATAGCTGGCTGCATTCCCTCTGGGCGGTGCAGCATTGGTTCACACCCATCAGCCAGCATCCGCGCTGGTATCAGAAAATGATGGCGTATATGTACGGATATGGGCGCATGGAATACGGCGCGGGCGATCAAAACTTGAAGCAGATCGGGCTGCCGCCGCTGCGCGGTTATTTGCAGCATTGGCGTCGGATGTACGATCTTGGGCTAAATGAACTGCCCGCCGACCGCCGCCTGATCCTATATACCCATCAACTGACGAATAAACTGCCCGATATCGCCCAGTTTTTGGATGTCCCGCTGGATACGCTCGATCAAGACAATACGCACGGCGATCCCGCAAAAGACAAACGCCCCTTCATCTTCCAGATCGACCGCGCTTATTTGGAAGATCAAGTGCATGAAATCTGCGACCCCGTGCTATCCCAATGGTTTCCAACTATCAAACGCTTAGAAGATGCCGTGAAGCCGATGGCTTCAACCGCTACCCCACCAGCAGCCGCCGCCTCATGAGCGGGCAAGCGGCGATCCTCCAGATCGAAGAACGGTCGCTAAACGCGCTGCCATCACTGCAAACGGTCTACCTTGACGGTTGGATACTGCGCTTCGCGGACGGCTTCATGCGGCGCGCCAACTCGGTCAACCTGCTGTATGCGGGCGCGCTCAACCTAGAACGCAAGATCGCCACCTGCGAAGCGGCGTACCGGGATCGCGGCTATCCGCATGGCATCGTATTCAAGATCACGCCGCTCACGCCGCCAGAAGTGGTGTCCGCCTTGATCGCGCGCGGTTACGCTCATGACAGCGTGACAAGCATCCAAACGGCTGATTTATCGCACCCCCTTGCCGCCGCGCAAGCATGGCGCGTTGAGATCGCGTCGTCATGGTCAGATGCGTGGCTCGATGGATATTTTCGCATGAATCGCGCCGACACGACCAAACGGGCGGCGTTGGTGCGAATGCTGTCCGCCATCGTCCCGACGACGGGTTACGCGCAGATTGTCCACGACGGCGCAATCATCGCGGTTGGGTTGGGCGTGGTCGAGGACGACATGATCGGGCTGTATGATATCGTGGTGGACGGCGGACTGCGGCGACGCGGCGTTGGACGCGCACTGGTATCGAGGCTGTTGACGTGGGGCATCGAAAACAGCGCGCGAACGGCGTATCTGCAAGTGATGGACGAGAATACGCCCGCAAAGGCGCTCTATGCGGGCTTCGGCTTTACCGAAGCGTATCGCTATTCCTATTTGCAGCGGCGATTTGCAGCGACGACTCCTTAACGGTCGGCGTGCGCGTCCGTTCTGGCGTAGGCGGCGGCGTCCGACGCGGCGCACCTGTGAAGTGCCGTTCGACCACCCAATAAAATCCAATTCCAACCATCAATGCCGCCAGCATACTCAGCCAATAATGCGCGCTGGACGCCAAATCGGCGGCGCGCACGCGGAACAGCGCATCGTAGACGATGAAAACCGGGATGTGCATTAAATACAAGCTGTAGGAAATCAGCGCCACCCACCGCAGCGGCATGAACACCGCCAGCGCCGAGATGCGGGCATCGAGCGGATGCCACAGCACGATCAACAGCGCCACAAGCGCGCTCACGCGCGATGCGCTCGTAACCACGAACGCGAAGGCGATCAAGCTGATAAACAGCGCCTGGGTGAGTACACGAGGCGGGCGCGCTGCCAATATTCGATAAATCAAAATTCCTAGCAAAAATTCCAGCCAATAGCGCGGGAGCAGCGTGTTGATCAGCGGGTTCGAGAGCAAGCCTGTATACGGCAAGATCGCAATTCCGGCGGACAGCAGGATCAAGACAGTGCGCACGCGGTCGAAAATCGGGAGCAGCAGCAGCGTCATGACCAGATAAAATTGCTGCTCAAACACCAGCATCCAATAGACGACGATGGGATAATCTGCGCCGAAGTGACGCGGGAACAGGAACGCCGACAGGACGATTTCATTCCGGCTGTAGATTCTGCCAGCCACGAAAATGCTGATCAGATACGCGATTGCCAAACTCACCCAGAACGGCGGGTAGATGCGCCGCAGCCGTCGCCATAGGAAGCGAACTGCGCCCGATGTTCCATGTCCGAATTGACGTTCGGCAGCGCGATAGATCGTATAGCCAGAGAGGATGAAAAAGACCTGCACGCTGACATCGCCAGCGCGCGCGATGATTTCTAGCGGTGTTCCGATCAACGAACTGTGCATCCCACGATGAAAGATCAGCACGCCGAGTACGGCGATACCGCGCAAAATTTCTAACAGGATATAACGTTCCATCAAGTGACCCTTGGTCAGTAAAACATCGATGCGTCGCGCGATCAGCCCGCTGGAAGCTCGTGCGTTAGACAATGCACGCCGCCGCCGCCGTTCGCCGCCGCTCCACAATCAATTGGCACAATTTCATAGTCGGGCATGGCGGCGCGGTAGATCGCCAACGCCCGCGCGTCCATGTCGATGCCGAACGTCGGCACGAGGACGCGCCCGTTGACCGTGAGCGCGTTAGTATAGCTGCGCCAGACGGGATACACACCCCAATTCAGGTACGGCGGTGGCGTCGGCAGTTCCAAGACACGGTACGGTTCGCCCGCCGCGTTGGGCGTTTGCCGGAAGATCGCCGCCGCGCGCGCCAAGCGCCCACTGTTGAACGGAATCGTTGGCGCGGACACGAGGACGGTACGCGCGTCTGCCAGCTTGACCAGCAGATCGACGTGTCCGGTTTCCTCGCGCCATAGTTTCGGCGTCACAATCAGCTTCTCGAATGCGAACGCCCGATGCAGCGCGCCCTCGACAGCGGTGCGTGATAACGTCGGATTGCGGTCGTAAATATCCTCGCTGACGATGAGCGTCCCCGCGCCGTCTGACCAAACATTGCCGCCCTCGGTGCGCAAATCCCATTTACGGAATGGCAGCGCGTTCAGATCGGCGTAAGCGGCTTGCATCGCGTCGTCGCGCGCTTGCGGATAGGTATCGAGCGGGTCATAAATCGCGCCGACGGCGGCGCGCGTCCCATCGGCGCGATAGCCGATGAACGGCGCGTAATCGCGCACCCAAATATCGTCCGTCGGCAGCACGATCCAGCGCACGCCGTCGAGCTTCATGCCGCGCGTGTGCGTCAGATAGAATGCCGCCAGCGTCGCCCACGCTTCGGACGGCACCAGCACATCCGCACGCGCGTTCGCGCCGACAATCGCGGCGATCATGGCGGCGTGCGTCGCCCACAGCGGCGGATAGAACACGGGGAACGTCAGCACAACCGCTGCGAGCGGCTCCCACTGCGCGGGCAGACGGATCGGTGTGTGGGCGACCGGCTGGGTCGCCCCTACACCCGCCATAGGGGGTTGGGTTGCCCGCCCATCTGACGTAGAGGCGACCCGTTGAGTCGCCCAATCATTCGGCGGCGCGGCGAATCCCTCCAACGCCCGTTTCACAGCCAGCGCGTCCATCCCACGCGGAAGCAAGCCGCCGCGCGTCAAATAATGTGCCATGTGCGCGGGTGTCGCTGGCGGTCGGTCGTCGGCGTCCGCGAACGTGAAGGCGCGCGTTACAGCGTGCCAGAACGGGCGGATATCCGCCGGGACGCGCCGCTGCCACAGTGGATACGGGATGAAGTCGAAGCGGATCATAGCGTCACGCGCTCCAAGAAGCGCAAGACGGCGGCGTTGAAGGCGTCCGGCTGTTCCATGCTTGGCAGGTGCGCCGCATCGTCAATCACGAGTTTTTCCGCCCCCGCGATGTGTGCTGCCGTGAAATCAGCCACCGCCAGCGTCTCTTTGACATCATACGCGCCCACCACCACCAATGTGGGAACGCTGATTTCGCTCAAGCGTCCAGCGGCGGGCGGATCGAGCGGGATCACCGTGCCAAGGGGTTCGCGCGCGGCTTGCGCGAGGCAAATCGCGTAGACGTAATCGTAGACGGTTTGCGATGCGCGCTTGGCATCGGGTCGATACAACCCGTTGATCCACACCTCGGCTTCGGCGCGCGCGATTTGCTCCGCCATGCCAGCGCGTGCGGTCGGATCGGCAGCGGACAAGGCGTCTCCCAACGCTTCGAGCTGTGCGAAGGCGGCAACTTCTTCCGGCGGCGTTTGCAGCGCGGCATAATCGAAACCGCTGAGTCCGGCGCAGATCGGGATTAAGCCCAACACGCGCTCCGGCGACTCCAGCGCGAAATCGACGGCGATCTGCCCGCCGCGCGAACAGCCCGCGATCACTGCCTTCGGAATGCTCAGATGATCGAGCAGATCGCGCACATCCTGACGATTGGAGTAGGCGACCGTCGCATCGGTCGTGCGCGTCAAGCCGAAATTGCGCGTATCGTGCCGGATGATGGTGCAGCGCGGCATGAGCGCGTCGATCTGCGCGTCCCACATGCGCAAATCCGCAACGCCCGCATGAATCAACACCAGCGGGATCGGATTGTCGCCTTGTCCCGTCGTGACTTGGTAATGCAGTTCGCCGCCCGCCAC
>DAOTUQ010000048.1:0-6663 GCA_034437055.1 Anaerolineae bacterium | reverse complement strand
TTTTGGCAAATTGAAACGCCAAATTTGTCTGCGATGAGAATAGGCTCTCCCTCAAAAGATTGAGGGTTTTTGTCGAAAACAACCTATTTCTCCCTCAAATGACGGCTGAGTAGTTACCTGATTTTGTCAAAAAATAGGGGCAAACTGGTTAACCTGTCCGCGCCTCTGGTAGGATAGGCAGCATGGCAGACATTCCCTTGATACCCGACGATCTGCGCCCGCGCCGTTGGATCGCGCGCGGCGCGGCATTGATCGCCCTGCAACTGGCGGCGGCAGCGGCGTATTTTCTGCGTCCCGGCGCGGACAGCCTCGGCGCGGGCGCGGGCTTCGCGCTGATGGCGGTCGTGCTGTTCGTGGCGGCGTGGCGGTTGATTCAGCCCAAGCAACCTCACCCCCCGACCCCTGCTCCAGTCGGGAGAGAGGGAGAGTCTGCTGCGCTCGTGCTGATGGGCGTGGTGTGCCTGTTGGTCGCGGTCGTGTGGAGCGCCGCGATTTTTCCTGCGCCGCACATCGGCTTGCAGTTCGCCGTATGGATCGCGGGTGTCGGCTCGATCACATGGGGCGTGAGCGTCAAAGGCGCAAAGCCTTTGGTCAAGCAGGCGGCACGCCCTGCCATCGTGAAACCCGCTTCACGTTTCCTGAATAACAATCCCTCGACAAGTGGAGTCGAGCCTGCTAAAGCGGGCTTGAATTCTTTTGCCAAAGGCTTTGCCTCTTTGGCAATCGTGAGCATCCTCGCAATCGCGCTCATTGTCCGCCTGTATGGACTGGATACGCAGATTCGCGGCTTGATCGACGAGACAATCTACGTCAACGGCATCTTACGGCTGTGGGACGAGCCGACAATTGGACTGCTGTCGAGCCTGTCGAGCCTCGCGCCGACGACTGCCGTCTACACCGTCATGCACGCGGGGACGACGGCGCTGTTCGGCTATGACTTGATCGGCTTGCGTGCGCTCAACGTCGCGTTGGGCGTCGCGGGCGTGTTGGCGCTGTACGGCGTGGCGCGCGAACTGTTCGACCAACGGATCGCGCTGGCGGCGGCGTTGATTCTGGCGACGTTTCCGCCGCATCTGCATTTCAGCCGGATCGCCATCCCACAGCTTGCGGATTCGCTGTTCGGGACGCTGGCGTTCTGGTGCGCGGCGCGCGGTTGGCGCACGGGGAAGGCGGCGGATTGGGCGCGCGCGGGCATTTGTTTGGGGCTGACGAGCTATTTCTACGAGGGTGGGCGCTTGCTGTTCCCGGCGGTGCTGTTCGCGTGGCTGATCGTTTCATTTCACCCCCGGTCATGGCGCGCGTGGAGACGGGATGCCTTGACCCTGCTGATGGCGTTCGCGTTGATCGCCGCGCCGGTCTATCTGACGATGGCGGCGACTGGAACATCGCTCACGCGCCGTCTGAACGATGTTGGGCTGAACGCGGATTACTGGCGCGGCTTGTTCGCGGACGGCGTGACGCTCGACGCGCTCACGGCGGCGGGGACGCACTTGCTCGAACCGCTGCTGGTCTACGTCCATCGACCGGACGGCACGCACGAATTCTACGGTGGCGATCAGCCGATGGTGTCGGTGATCCTCGTGCCGCTGCTGCTGCTCGGCGTCGGCGTCTCGGCGGCACATCCGCGTCGTGCGCCGATTCTGCCCGCATTGTGGGCGTTGTTGGGCGCGTTCGGCAACGCGCTGTTGATCGTGACCGATTCGCATCAACGGTATATCGAGGTGCATCCGGCGTTGGCGCTGTTGATCGCGTTGGGGGTTTGTGCGCTGATTGAGATCATGATTGCTAACCGCAACCCTCAAAACAACCGCACCCCCCTCCCCCCGCTCGATGTGAAGCGAGGGAGGCAGATGATCGTCAACGTGGTGATCGGCGTGCTGATCAGCGGCGTCGCCGTCTTTCAGCTCACCTATTATTTCAGCGCGCATGTGCCGCTGTTCAACGCGCAATTTCGCGCCGCCAAGCTGTATCCCGACGGTATCGATGCCGTGCTGCGCGCCGCCGACGCGCTCGAAACGGGCGCGCTGCCGCCGAATACCCAGATCGTCGTCCTCTCCAGCCCAGTCGATAATCGGCTGATGCTGCGGCGCTTCTTGCGCTTTCTGACCCTCACTTCACCCCCTGACTCGCTGTCCATCTGGAACGGCGGAGTCGCGCCAGCGGCGGGGATGAGGTTACACGCCTTTGATGCGGCGGCGCTGACCGACGACCAAATCGCCGCCCTGCCGCACGAAAACACGGCGTTTTTCATCGCGCGCAATCTTTTATTTCCGGATCGTTTGGAGATCGTTGCGAGATTGGGACAATTCTTTAACTTGCAGCCCCCACAACTCAGCCCGTATGATATCCCTGACGATGAAATGTATCTACTGTATTTCGCGCCCACCGATGATGCGACACCGTAAAGTCGAGGCACGCCTCGACCGCTCAAGGGATGATTGATGACCTCGACTCCACGACCGACCCCGCCCGATGCGCGTCCGAACGGGCTGACACAAGAATATCGGCGCGTATTCGCCGTGCTGTTGGCGGTCGGCGCGCTGATGGTGGCGATCTTGCCCGCGCCCGCCAATGGCATCGTCCTGATTGGCTTGATCGTCGGGGCGGCGGCGCTGGTGGTGACGGATCGCACACTCGTGCGCGATTTGGCATTCTCCGCCCGCCATGCGCGCGCGCTGGCGCTGCCAACGGTGCGCATCTCCGCGCGGCTCGGTCACGCGCTCGAAATCGGCGCGATCCTGATCGTGCTGTGGGGCGCGACATGGACGCTGCAAGATTGGTCGCCGGATTCGCGGATTCGCGGGCCCGAATTTTCGTATCTGATCAACAGCGGCGCGATTGCCGATCGCATTTTCGACCTGTCCGGCTCGATCCCGCTCTGGAATCCATTCATGGCGCGCGGCGAACCGCTGCTGGAAAGTCCGTTCGGCTTCGTGCTGAATCCGCTCATGACCGTCCCCATGTTCCTCTTTGGCGCGGTGCAGGGCGCAAAAATCGCCGTGCTGCTGCACATCGGGCTGATGGGCATCGGTGGTTGGCTGTGCGCCTACGTCTTGGGGCTAAAAGCGCCCGCGCGCGTGTTGGCGGCGCTGATCATGGGCGGCGCGGGCGGCATGGCGGGCGCGATTGGTTATGGCTTCTATCAAATGAGCTTGAGCCAAGCGTACATGCCGTGGATTTACGCCGGGCTGTTCGGGACGATCTACACCAAATCGCGGCGCTGGATCGCGGTCTTGGCGGTCGCGGCGACGCTGCAAATCTTCGCCGGGACGTTCTGGTACGTCTTGCCGACGGCAATCGCCTGTGTCGTGATCGTGCTGTTGCACATCGTGCGCCGCGATAAGCGCGGTTGGTTCATCGACGCGGGCATGATCGTGCGCTTGGTGTGGGCGGGCGGGCTGTTGATCGGCTTGAGCGCGGTACGCTTCATCCCGCAAGTCGTCAACCACGACATGATCGCCCATCCGCGCGCCACGCTCGACACCGTGATCGATTTTGCGACGGTGGCGACGCCGTATTTCGTCCCCGAAGTCCCCAAGCCGTTCGACAATATCGCCATGCACTATCAGTACATCATGCCGCCGCTGTTCGCCGCGTTTCTATTCATCGGGCGCATATGGGCGGCGCTGCGGCGCAATCTGCCCGCGCGTCCGGTCAGTTATACGGCGCGGATCGTGATTCCGGCGATCCTGCTGATTGTGATTTTCACTGGCTGGGCGCAAGAAGGGACGCCCGTCTTGCGCTGGATCGTCGAGCGCGTGCCAACCGTGGGCGAATGGCGCTTTTTGGGGCGCATGTTGGCGGCGTCGCTGCCGTGGTTCGTGATCATCGCGGCGATCTGGTTCGATGATATTTGGGTGTCGTTCAGCCAGCCGTTGCAACGTTCAGCTCATCCCAAGCCAAACGAAGTTCGTCACCCGTCTCCACGTGCAGCGGCGGGACAAACCTCACCCCCCCGCCCGCCTCTGTATGTGGAGACGGGCAGAACGATTGCGATCCCGCTGCGCATTGGCGGCGTGATCGCGGTCGTCGCGCTGGTGGCGACGCTGGGCGCGGGGACAGCAGCGGCGGGGGACATCACGCGCAATTGGGAGCGCATGGCGGGCGTCGAACCGACCTTCACCATTGAGCGCCCGTTCGTGGAGTATCTACGCCGCGAACATCCAACCGAATTCCTACAAGCGTGGACGGGCAGTTTCTTCATTTATCTGCCGTTCTACGACACGCTGACGCGCGCCGCCTTCGGCAACCCCGATTATCGCCCCGATCCGGTCGCGCCGACCTTGGGTACAGTCGAAGCGATGAACTTTCCGCCGGAATATGCCATCGGCTTCGAGGGGCATTTGATCGGCTGGGCGATCAACAGCGGCTTCCGCGTCGTGCCAGAGACGGTGGATCGCTTCAACGGCGAATTCATCTACCAGAAGCCGGATGCGCCGTCGTATGTCTTTGCGGTGCATTTCAACGATCTGAACAACCGCACGATTCCGCTCACGCGCTACGAGGCGCTGCCCATCGAAACGTATACGCATCATATCGATTGGCTCGAAGTTTCGTTAGGCGATTACGCGCCCGGCTTCATCCTCGTGGCGCAAGAGGCAGCCTTTCCGGGTTGGGAAGTGTCCATCAACGGACAGCCCGCGACGATAGAGTCGGTCGGCGGCTTGATTGGCGTGCGCCTGCCCGACAAAGCGCCGGGCGCACCATTGACGAGCGTGATTTTCCGCTATGAGCCGCGCTTGCTGCACGTCAGCGGTTGGATCACGGTCGCCAGCGTCGCCTTGTTCATCGTCTACGCGCTCCGGTTGGATCGCGTCCTGCGGCGGAAACAGCACAAGCAACTACCGACAGAGGTGCCTCTTGCAGAGGGGCGGCGCGCCAAGCGTGAGCCGCTGTTCGAGATCGCGTTCCCGCCCGCGCCGATGTGGGCAGCGCCTACGCCAGCGCCCCGCGTCCCACTTGTACAGCCAGCGCCGTCCAGCGCGCCCGTGTCGGTCGAGCTGGCACAAGCATCTATCGTTGACGTGCCGCCGGACGACTCGCGCGCCGATTTGATAGACGCAGCACCGTCCGCGCCGCCGCCGAAAACACGCCGCCCGTGGATCGCCTACGCGGTTATGTCGGTGATCTGTCTCGCGCTGATGGCAATTCTGCCGCCGCCCTATCCGACGGTGGCGCTGATTGCGTTCGTGCTGATATCGCTGTGGCTCGGCGCACGCGACGTTTTGGGGCGCGAACCCGTCGCGCTGACCCTTGTCGCGCCTAGCGTGGTATCCACACTTCCCGTCGCCGCATCGGTCGAACCCGTCGTAGAGGTGATCGAGGCGCTGCCCCCGCTCCCCATGCCAGCCGATGAAGCGGCGTCGCCCATCGCTGAACCGAGCATGGACGTGATCGAGGCGCTGCCCCCGCTCGATATGACGGGGGGTGAGGTTGCAACCGGCGCTGATGTCGAATCGGGGCGCGTCTATCTGAATCGCCTCAATGTCGCGCCGCTGGCGGGGTGGCTGCTGCGCGGCGCGCGCGCCATCTGGCGTTCTGCGCGGCTGTTCGCGGTGATCGGCGTGGCGGCGATGTTCCTGAGCGCGTCCTATTGGAAAGACCCGCGTTGGGGCGAGGTGATGCCGCAAGCGGCGGCGCTGTTCGGCGTCGGCGTCGTGGCGATCTTGCGCGCGATCTGGATTTCGCGCATCGCGCCGCCCGCGCTCGTGCCAACGACCGAACGCCTCAGCCGCGCGCATCGCTTCTGGTTCGTCCCATTCGGCGTCGGCGTCGGCATGTTGGCGGTGCTGGCAGAATTGAGCGGGCAGTACCTCAAAATCCCCGATTTTTATGGTCACACCTCGCGCGATGTCCAGTTCGGGCTGTTGGCGCTCGGATCGGCGCTGATGATCTGGGGACTCGGCGGCGCGCCCCCGATTCGGCTGCGTTTCAACCCGCGCAAGTGGGATTGGCTGTTGATCGGCATCACGGCATTGGCGTTCGCGCTGCGCTTCTGGGAACTCGATTGGCGCATCCGCGTCTTGATCGATGAACTGCACGCCAGTGACGCGATTCGTTCGCTCGGCTGGTCGCCCAATACGCCGATCCTCACGGGGATGAGCGGCTTATCGCCCTATACGTGGGTGTACTCGTACTGGAATATGGGCGTGATGAGCATTTTCGGCGTCAGCTTCACCACCTTCCGGCTGTTGAGCGTCATTCTCGGCGTGATTGCGATTCCGGCGACGTATGCGCTGGCGCGCACACTGTTCGACCGCAAGACGGGCTTGCTGGCGGCGTTTTTGCTGGCGTGTATGGCGCCGCACATCCATTGGAGTCGACTGGCGCTGTTCCAGATTGCCGATCCGTTGGGCGGCGTGATTGGCTTCGCCTTCTTCGCGCGCGCGCTCAAGACCAATCGGCGGCTGGATTGGGCGGCGGGCGGCGCGTTCGTGGGCATGACCAACTATTTCTACGAAGCAGGGCGCTTGCTGTTCGTGCCATTGGCGTTCGCCTGGGTCGCGGGGCTGATCGTGCTGATGCCGGGACGTTGGCGCTGGCTGCGCGCGCAGTGGCGCGGGCTGCTGATCTATTTCTTAGCGATGCTGCTGCTGACCGCCCCCGTCTACTATACGATTTGGGCGCGCGGATCGGCGGTCACGGGGCGCATGGACGACTCTG
>DAOTUQ010000047.1:0-12970 GCA_034437055.1 Anaerolineae bacterium | reverse complement strand
CAGAGTCGTCCATGCGCCCCGTGACCGCCGATCCGCGCGCCCAAATCGTATAGTAGACGGGGGCGGTCAGCAGCAGCATCGCTAAGAAATAGATCAGCAGCCCGCGCCACTGCGCGCGCGTCCAGCATGGGTTTACTCCCTAAACGCGGCAAATCTTCCAGCCTTTTTTCTTTGACCCACCGTTCCCGCGTACTTGAAACGGTCATCGGCGCGCACCCCAACAGAGCGATGATCTCCTTGTCCTGTTTGCCCGCATCGCTCCACAACAGGATTTGTGCCCGTTGCATCACGCGGGCTGACTGCTTCCCCGTTCGGGTGATCTTGCTTAATTCTTCCCGTTCCGCATCGGTCAACCGCACCGGATGTTTCTGCTGCCGCCCCATGATATCCTCCCCAATTCTGATACCATGAGTTTACTTCTATTTACTGCTGTGGCAAGGTACTAGGGAGGTGCGGCGAAACGGGAGCGTCACGTCGGCTCGGCGGTCGCTTCGGATGAGGACGCCAGCGCCAATTCCGCGTCGATCACCTGCTGAAAGGTGACCAACGGCTGGGCGCCGACCAGTATTTTGCCGTTGATGAAGAATGTCGGCGTCCCGGTGATGCCCAACGCTTGCCCGTCGGTGAAGTCGGTCGAGACTTCCTGATTGTAGATTTGCCCGTCGAAACAAGTGGTGAACTGCGGGATATCCATCTCAAGATTCTCGGCAATGATCAAGAAGCCGTCGCGGTTGAGCGCGTTCTGATTGGCATACGCCCAGTCGTGGAACTCCCAGAACTTGTCTTGATCGTGCGCGCATTCCGCCGCCAGTGCCGCTTGCAGCGATTCGGTCGTCAGGATCGGATAATCGCGGAATACGTAGCGAATCTGTCCGTCGTAGGTGTCGAGCAGCGTCGGCAGCGTCTCGTCGTTGAAGCGGCGGCAGTAGCTGCATCGGAAATCGCCAAACTCGATGATCGTGACCAGCGCATCGGCGGCGTTCGCTACGCCCTTAGCGGGGTTGCCCTTTTCCTCCACGTCGTAGCGGATGTTGGGATCGCGCGTCGGGATCGGCGTGGGCCCGCGCGGCAGGGCAGCGACGGCGGTCTGGACGGCGCGGTCGATCATCGCGTCGCTGTCCTCCGCGAGGCGCGTCCGCATCGTCCAGCCCAACACGCCGCCAACGGTGAGGCAAAGAAACGCGATCAGGGCGTAGTTAAAGAGTTCGCGCGGGACAGTGGCGACGGGCTGATCGCGCGCTTCGGGCGACGCCTTGGCGGCTTCCGCCGTATTGGTGACGATATGCAGCGTCGGCATATTGTCGTAAATTTCCGTCCCGACGAGCGTCGCATCCTTGTCGCGCGGGGTTTCACTAGGTTGATCGGACATCGCAGCCTCAATTGATGTACCAACATTTGCCGCATGATAGCACAAAATCGCGCGAATCAACGCCGCGCCGCGTGCCTTGCCGCGACTAGGGCGCGTTCAGGTCGAAGCACGCGGTATGTGTGACGGGCTGCAATGGATCGCTGGTCAGCTTCACATCATCGATCTGATACCAGCCCGCGTCGTCCGCGGTCGAAGCATAGAAGCTCAGATGTGCCGCTGTCCATGCGCGTGTCGTGCGCGCCTCCATCCCGTACATCGTCGGCGGTTGTTTCGGCGGCAGCCAGAAGGTGCAGACGGATAGATCGCTAAAATCCGTGTCGTACAGCAGGACGGTCACGCGCTTGCGCTCGGTGTGCGCGTTGCCGAGCAAGAATTGCGCTTGCAGCGGGGCGTTGGCAGCCAGCGGCGTTTCGGTGTTCTGGAACACGACGGCTTGTTGGGAGTCGGTCGGACGATAGAAATGCAGCGCGCCGTCTTGGAGGTCAACCACGACGGAACTTTCAGACGACAAGCCGTAAATCAGCCAGTTGGACAATCCGGCGCTGAAATCGCCGTTGGCGATCAGGTTGGGCAGCGACGGCGGGACGACCACGCCGGGCAGCCGCTGCCATTCGACGGTCTATTACAGCACGATTCCTGCGCGCTGGCTGTGTCCGCTTGACCGGAAAGCAGCAGCACCACGCCCGCCAGCAGGATCGTCAAGCTCATTCACTTCATTGTTAACCCTCTCTCATCGCTACACTCATTTTACACCCAAATCACCCCTCGATTCGGCATTTCGTACAAATGTAATCCATTACAGCCCCTTGACTCTGGATTTGTGTTATACTCCGGTTTGAAAGTTAAATTTTGTGAGGGGAGGTGGCGCAATCCTTAAACCCGTATCCGTATAATGTCCGACCAACGCAGTTTTTCGCACTTACAGTCGCTTTCATGGAGTGAAACCAAATGTCTCGTACCCTTCGTACCGTCTTGTTATTCGTCGTCCTCAGCCTCGTGTTGAGCGGCGCGGCGCTCGCCCAGGATGCCACGTTCATGGGCAAGACCGCCGCCGAACTGTTCCCCGGCGCGCAGACCGATCTCGAACGCGACAGCGCGATGACGGCACTGTTGGCTGCCAATCTGCCCGATGGCACCAGCCGTTTCGCCGGGCAAACACTGACTGTCGCCGTCCAGCAAGCGGGCGCGCGCGGCGGCATCTCCGGTCCATATTATTTCTGGCGCGATGCCTTTGAAGCCGCGACGGGCGCGACGCTCGATATCGTCGAAATCCCGCAGGGGCAGTTCTATACCACCACCGAAATCGATTTCCAGACTAGCCAGAACACCTACGACGTGATGAACATTGGCGCGTGGTATCTGGGCAACTACATCACCAACAATTGGATTCAGCCCGTCGAGCCGTATTTTGGGCAAGAAGGCTATCCGGTGTGGGAACCTGATCAGGTTGCCGCGCCGATCCAAGAACTGCTCAAGTGGCAGGGGACATACTACGGCGTGCTGAACGATGGCGATGCCCAGCAGTTGTACTTCCGTAAGGACATCCTCGACAGCCCGGAATGGCAAGCCGCGTTTGAAGCCGAAATGGGAATGCCGCTGCCGAATCCGCCGACGACGTGGCAAGAACTGCTCGCCGTGACGAGCTTCTTCAACGGCAAGGACTGGAACGGGGACGGCGACCCCGATGATGGCATCAGCTTGCATCTGCGCTCTGGCGGTCAGGGTCACTTCCATTATGTGTCCGTTGCCGCGCCGTTCGTCATCACCCCCGGCGAAGGCGACGATGTGCGCGCTGTGTCACAGTTCGACAACATTTTCTGGTTCGACCCGACCGACATGACCGCGCTGGCGAATCAGCCCGGACACGTCGCGGCGCTCGAATATCTGCAACAACTGACGGCGACGGGTTCGCCCTCACAGACCGGTTGGGAACTGGGCGAAGCGTGGGATAACTTCCTGCGCGGCAACGCGATTGCGACGTTCTCGTGGGGCGATGTCGGGTCGCTGGCACAGCGCCCGGAACGCTCGAACATTCAAGGCTTGCTCGGTTCGGCGCGCATCCCCTGCTCCGAACGCTGGTATGACCGCGAAGCAGGTGCGTTCGTCGAGGACAGCGAGAATCCCAACTGCGTCGGCAACGTAACGGGCGGATCATGGTATCCGGTCTTGTCGGCGTTCAGCGAAGAAGCCGACTTGGGCTACTACTTCATGGCGATGCAAGCCAACCGCAACATCAATTTCTGGAACACGACGGCAGGTTGGACGGGCGTTGACCCCAGCAGTCTGTACCACTTGTTCGCCCCGCGCGGCACGGCGACGCTGGAAGATTATACGAAGTTCGGCTTCAACGCGAGCGACGCAGAACAATACATCACCGCCTACGGCGAAAACCTGTTCAGCTTCCCGATCACGCTGCCGTATCTGCGTATTCCCGGCACCGTCGAGTATTGGGAAATCCTCGATACGCGCCTCGCAGAAGTCATGACCGGACAGCTTGAGCCGCAAGCGGCGCTCGATCTGGTCGCATCCGAATGGGAAGTCGTGACCGACGACTTGGGACGCGATTCGCAGTTGAGCATCTATCAACAAGCGATTGGCTACGTGCCTGCCGCGTAAAACAGGTAAAAGGTAAAAGTAAAAAGGTAAAAGAGCGGACGTCCGTGGTAGTCAGTCAAGAAAGTTTTTAAAGTAACTCCCCCCGACCCCCGCTTCACATGGAGCGGGGGTCGGGGGTGAGGTTGCTTTTGCTCTATCTTCAACTACTTTCCTGTCGGACTCCTAAGTACAAGCAAGAAGAAAGTTTAGGATAGAGACCTCACCCCCCGACCCCCGCTCCCATACGGAGCGGGGGAGATAGCCCATCAAACAACGCCCCCGCTCCGTAGCGGAAAGGGGGCTGGGGGGTGAGGTTGCTTTAAGAACTTTCTTGACGCACTACACGGCGTTCATGTGCATCCCTTTTTACTTTCAACTTTCTACTTTTTACTGTCCTTGAGGGGGATTCATGTACAAAAACAGCCGTGCGGGCAAATTCTTTTTACTTCCCGGCGTGATTTGGATTTTAGCCTTCACCATCTTTCCGCTGATCTTCTCGCTGGTCATCAGCTTCACCAACTATCGCTTGGGGCGCGCGGCAGAGTTCAACAATCTCGGCAGCTACGGCAGAATCTTTACGGATGCCCGCGTGCCAGAGACCGTCACCACCAGCCTGTTCATCACGACGTGCAGCCTAATCTTGACGATGCTGATGGGCGTCGGCATCGCGTGGCTGTTCAACCATGACATTCCCGGCTTGCGCATCTTCCGCTCGGTCATGACCATGCCGCTGTTCGCCGCGCCGATTGCGTTGGGCTTCTTGGGGCTGATCCTATTTAACGAGACGAGCGGATCGATCAATTCGATGCTGCGCGGCATCGGCTTGGAGGGCGGCGCATGGTTCATCGAGCCGTGGTGGGCGCGCTTCGCCATCGTGCTGATCGATACGTGGCAGTGGACGCCGTTCGTGTTCATCGTTGTCTTGGCGGCGATGCAGTCGATCCCGCAAGAACTGATCGAGGCGGCGAAGCTGGATACGGCGTCGTCGTGGTTGCTGTTTCGCAAGATCACGCTGCCGCTAATCGCGCCCGCGCTCGGCACGGTGGCGATGCTGCGCTTGGTCGAGACGTTCAAAGTGTTGGATATCCCGCTGTCGATGTTGGGCGGCGGACCCGGCGCGGCGACGCAAACGTATGCGTACTACATCTATATCACGGGCTTGAAGGATTTCCAGTTGGGCTACGCTTCGGCGCTGTCGTATCTGCTGGTGATCATCTGCATCGTGATCAGCACGATCTATTTCCGCCGGATGCGTTCGCGCTACGAGGTCAAATGACATGACAACGGTACGCAGTTTAGACACCTCGTCCGCCGATATCCATCCGATCCCGTTCTTCAACCGTCAGCGCCTCTCGAAAATCGGGCTGTGGATCGGCGTGATCCTCGCCGTGACATGGGTCGTGTATCCGCTGGCGTGGGCGGTAATCACGTCGTTCAAGACGCAGCTTCAGGCGCTCGAACCCACCTTCATCCCGTTCGTACAGTTCACGCCGACGGCGGAAAATTGGACGCAAGAACTCGGCTTGGGCGGGCGCGAAACCTTCGCGTCGCTCGGCAACAGCGCGATCATCTCCATCGGCTCGACGCTGCTCGCCACCACGCTCGGCACGCTGACGGGCTATGCGCTGGCGCGCTTCAAATTCGGCGTCGGCAACGCCAATGTCGTCTCGTGGGTGCTGTCACAGCGGTTTTTGCCGCCCGTCGTGACGATCATCCCGTTCTTCTTGATTCTGCAAAATCTGCGCCTGTTGGATACGCATCTCGGCATGATTTTGGTCAATACGACCTTCACGCTGCCGTTTGCGATCCTGATCATGCGCGACTACTTCGCAGAGTTCCCGGACGAAATCGAAGAAGCGGCGCTGGTGGACGGCGCGAACCCGCTGCAAATCTTCTTCCGCGTGGCGCTGCCCTTGGCGCTGCCCGCGCTGGCGGCATCGGCGATCATTTGCTTCGCCTTCGCGTGGAACGAGTATCTGTTCGCGTCGGTCATGACCAATCGCAATGCCAAGCCGTACACCTTCTTGGTGGCGAGTACCAGTACCGTGCGCGGGGTGCATTTCGGCTTTTTGGCGACGCGGCTGCTGATTGCGATCACGCTGCCCGTCATTTTGTCGCTGTTCGTGCAGCGGTATATCGTGCGTGGGTTGACGTTGGGCGCGGTTAAGGGGTAAAACAGATGGGAATGAGTGGGGAAATGAGGGAAAGTCGAGATTTGAAAGCGATTGGTTTTTCCTCAGCCCTGATTTCTCGTCACGCTCGACACAATAAAAAGGGCGAGTTTCTCGCTCGCCCAAATTTGTTGCGTCCGGTCGTGGTGCATCTCCCTGCCGAGATGGCACGACCTGATCGAAGCGCGTGGAACGGCGAAACTCGTCATTTGCTCCGCTCGAAGCGAACCAACAACACCAGTTTGCCCAAGCGCAGTTCGTCGCCGTCGCGCAAGATCCGCGCTTGATTGGCGACCAAGCGATTGCCGTTGAGAAACGTCCCGTTCTGCGCGGCGCGGTCGATGATCGTCAACGACCCCTCTTCCTTGCGCAAAATGGTGACATGCTTGCGCGAGACGCCCAAATCGACTGCACCGTGCGCTGTTAAATCCACGTCCGGCTTTTCGCCTGTATCATGATCGAGCCGTCCGATGATGATTTGCGTCATGCCGCTGGCGTCAAAGACGAACTCGGCACCCGTTTCGCGCACGCGAAAGATCAGATTCATGCGCGAGTTGAAGCGCGCCGTCCCCCAGCGTGGTACACCGTCTTGTTCTTCGTTCGAGATCAACGCAGTGGTACCGTGCTGCTTTGCTTTGAGAACGATGCCGCAGTAGGGGCAAAGCTGCGCTTTCTCATCAATCTTGTACTTGCCGCATGGACATTCAATCATGACTACAACTCCAAGCGAATCGTAATGAGTGCGATAAAATCACCTTCTATTTTGAGCGCAATCTGAGTCCACAAACCCTGAACGTTTGTAAATTTGCGCTCACTACGCGACATCCTGATGTAACAATATAGTATAACATCATTCTCCATTAAGGACGTGATTAATCATGCACGAATCCGATTTTTTTCGACAGTTCCTAGACAAATGGATAGGGGAGGATGAGAATGGATCGCCACACGCGCGGAACGTGTGTATAATGTCAACTATATGGACTGGTCAACAACGCATCGACCCCTCCCCAGCGTCACACAGACGCACCTATCGTTCAACAGGGTTGGAGATTACTGGGTGTGAGCAACAAACCTTCTGATTCACAAAACAACAACAATGGCACGGGCGGCGGATCGCCCTTCTCGAACAAAAACGCTCAGCGCATTTGGCTGGTCTTGGGCGTCGTTGTGCTGTTGTTGTTCATCATCATCTTCGGACAGCCGAACAACAATGCCGCTCGTGGCAACAATATCTCTCTCGACCAGTTTGCCGAATATATCAAGCAAGACCGCATTACCTCTGTCACCGTGCGCGGCGGCAGCGATGTGTTCATTGAACTGAGCAACGGCAACACCGCCTACTACTACAAAGAGCGCGAAACCAATTTGTTCATGCTCTTGGAGACGTATGGTGTGACCAGCGACCAGTTCTCGCGCGTCGAATTTGAAGAGCGTCCGGGCGATAACACGACCGGACTGCTGTTCCAACTCGTGATTGCGATTGTTCCCACCCTCGTGATCGTCTGGTTGCTCTGGCGCATGATGCGTTCGGTCCGTGGCAGCCAAGATCAGGCGATGAGCTTTGGGCGCAGTCGGGCGCGCGTCGTGCGCGACATGGAACGCCCGCAAGTGACCTTCGCGGACGTGGCGGGCGCGGACGAAGCCAAGCAAGAATTGGCGGAAGTCGTCGAATTTTTGAAAGAGCCGGAGAAGTTCATCCGTCTTGGCGCGCGCATCCCCAAGGGCGTGCTGATGGTGGGTCCCCCCGGCACGGGCAAGACGTTGATGGCGCGTGCCGTTGCAGGCGAGGCGGGCGTGCCGTTCTTCAGCATCTCTGGTTCAGAGTTCGTGGAAATGTTCGTTGGCGTCGGCGCGTCGCGCGTGCGTGACTTGTTCGAGCGTGCGAAAGCAGAAGCCCCCGCTATCGTATTCGTGGATGAAATCGACGCTGTAGGTCGGCATCGCGGCGCGGGACTCGGCGGCGGACACGATGAGCGCGAACAGACGCTCAATCAAATTTTGGTCGAAATGGACGGCTTCGAGACGGGGACGAACGTGATCATCATCGCGGCGACCAACCGCCCCGACATCCTCGATCCGGCGCTGCTGCGTCCGGGACGCTTCGACCGTAAGGTGATGATGGACAACCCCGATATCAAGGGGCGCATCGACATTCTCAAAGTCCATGCCAAGGGCAAGCCGCTGGCATCGGATGTCGATCTGGATGCGATGGCGCGCATTACGCCCGGATTTAGCGGCGCTGATCTGGAAAACCTGATCAACGAAGCGGCGATCCTCGCGGCGCGGCGCAACAAGAAGTCCATCGGCATGAGCGAGATGCAAGAGAGCATGGAACGCATCATCATGGGACCCGAACGCCGGACGCGCGTCCTGTCCGAAAAGGACAAACTGACGACCGCGTACCATGAGGGGGGTCATGCTTTGCTACATTTCTTGCTGGAGCATTCCAGCCCCACGCACAAAATCACGATCATTCCGCGCGGACGTGCGCTCGGTTACGTGATGTCGCTGCCCGATGAAGATGTGTTTATGCGCAGCCGCGAAACCTTCGAGGAAGAAATCGTCGCCGCAATGGGTGGACGCGCCGCTGAAGAGATCATCTTTGCGCAGTTCACGACGGGCGCAGCCAGCGACCTCCAACATGCGACCGGCAGCGCCCGCGCGATGGTCACACAGTATGGGATGAGCGATTTGCTGGGTCCGCGCACGTTCGGCGGCGGCAGCGGGTCGCTGTTCTTGGGGCGCGACCTGTACGAACAGCGCGACTATAGCGAACAAGCGGCTGAAGAAATCGATAACGAAGTCAAGCGGATTGTCACGACGTGCTATGAGCGCGCCAAGAAACTCTTGACCGAGCATAAGGACAAGCTGCATCAACTGGCGCGCTTGCTCTTGGAACAAGAAACCGTGGATCGCAGCATGTTCGAGGAACTGATGCAGGGACACAGCCAAGTCAGTGCCGAGCCGATCCCGATGCCCGCGCCGCGTAGCCGCCTCGCGCCCGTCTTCGATCAAAAACCGCCCGCCACGCCGGATAATCCCGTATCGGACGGACTGCCGGGCTATGCACCCCAACCCGCAGGCGATTAAGGCAAGGACTGAGGACTGAGTAAAAGCAGGGGCGCAAACGAAATAGACTTGTGCCTCAACTCGGTCTTTGTTCGCATGGAAATCCGAAAATGACGGGCGTCCCGGTGGGATACCCGTCATTTTATGTGCGCACGAGCGGCACGCCCCTGCATCGTTTGGGCTTCACTCCGTCCTTGCCCCTCAGCCCTTCGCTTTATCTTCAATCAATCGAATGGGGCGCACGCTGCCGCAGCGCCTTGCGATGGTTGCGCCAATCGGGCAGCACCGCGTCCATCAGCGCCCAAAATGCCTTGCTATGGTTCATCTCGCGCAAGTGGCACAGTTCATGCAGCACGACGTAATCGAGCAGCGCGACGGGGAGTTCGATGAGCCGTAGATTGAGCGTAATTCGAGCGGGGCGCTCGCCCGTCGGCGCGCTGCAACTGCCCCACCGTGATTTCATGTCCCGAATGCGCAGCGGCGGACGCGGCACACCCCACGCCGCGATGCGCTCGAAACCAGCATCCAGCCGTTCCGCGAACACGCGCGCCGCCTCCGTGCGATACCAGCGTTCGATTTGCGCCGCGATCCGCGCTTGATCGTCGGGCGTGCGCGTACCGACTACGAGCGCATCGCCGTCCAACTGGACGCGCGCCGTGCCGAGAACGATCCGCAAGCGATAACCTTGTCCCAGATAGGGAAAGACAGCGCCGTCCACAAACTGGCGCGCGGCGGGCTGTGCTGCGGCGCGCTGCTGGAAGCGCACTTGATGGCGCGCGATCCAAGCGATGCGCGCGGCGACGACCGCCTCAATCTGCTTGAGGGGCGTCCGCTTCGGCGCGCGCACGACCACGCGCCCATCGGGATGCACTTGCAGCGCGATGCTCTGGCGCGCCGTCCGCACGAGTTCGTATTCAATCGTGGTCGCGCCATGCGTCAACGTGTGACGAGGATTGGGCGGCGCATTTTTAGGTCGTTTAGTGGTCATAGATGGACATACAGCGGATCGGCGTGCGCGCCTACCCTAGTGCATACAGTCTCGAATGTTCAGTTATCATCGTTCAAAACAAGGATTATTCCAATGGCAAACAGCAGCGGCTTTACCAACGGACACCAAAACGGGGCGAATGGCACCGGCGGCGAAACGGGAACCTTCGCGCTCAAGAAGGGCTTGGCGCAGATGCTCAAGGGCGGCGTGATCATGGACGTGGTCACGCCCGAACACGCCAAGATCGCGGAGGATGCGGGCGCGGCGGCGGTCATGGCGCTGGAGCGCATCCCGGCGGACATTCGCGCGCACGGCGGCGTCGCGCGCATGAGCGATCCCGACATGATCGAAGGCATCATGGCGGTGGTCAGCATCCCGGTCATGGCGAAGTGCCGGATCGGACATTTCGTCGAGGCGCAGATTTTGGAGGCGCTTGATATCGATTATATCGATGAGAGCGAAGTGTTGACGCCCGCCGATGAAGAAAATCACATCAACAAGCACAAGTACAAAGTGCCGTTCGTCTGCGGCTGCCGCAATTTGGGCGAGGCACTCCGGCGCGTTGCCGAAGGCGCGGCGATGATCCGCACGAAGGGCGAAGCGGGGACGGGCGATGTGGTCGAAGCCGTGCGGCACGCGCGCGCGGTCATGGGCGAGATTCGCCGCCTCACGACGATGGACGAAAACGAACTGTTTACGTATGCCAAGAACATCCAAGCGCCGTATGAACTGGTCAAAGAGACCGCGACCTTGGGACACTTGCCGGTTGTGAATTTCGCAGCGGGCGGCGTGGCGACGCCCGCGGACGCCGCGCTGATGATGCAGTTGGGCATGGACGGCGTGTTCGTCGGCAGCGGCATTTTCAAGAGCGGCGACCCCGCCAAGCGCGCGAAAGCGATTGTCGAGGCGGTCACGCACTACCGCGACGCGGATGTGCTGTTGAACGTCAGCCGCAATCTGGGCGAAGCGATGGTCGGAATTAACGTTGGTCCAGACAACCTTTATATGGGAAAACGCGGTTGGTAAATTGATGACCTGATGAGGCGTGGGTTACGAGTGACGCCGCTGTCTGCGGTTGATCTCCGCCACGCCTATGATGGTTCCATCAAGAAGTAGAAAACGCTTCTTGCCCATGAGCCGGTGCAGCACTTGGTTGATGTACCGGCTCTCTTGTTTCCAGAAAGCCTCCAACGACATCTGTGCCACTTCATAAAGTGCAGTTTGCTGGACAGTCGTCGCACGCTCGGTCTCAACGGCTTTCGACTGCAAGGCATCGCGCGTCACTTTCATGTTTTTCAAACGCACGTTGATCTGTACCAGTTCTTCGTGATAGATCGCTTGTAGCTCGGAACCAGACCTCGCTTGCTCTCGGATGAGGCTGCGGGCTTCTAACTCCAGTTTCGCAATCTCCGCCTGCAACTCTTGTACTCTCGCCAGATGATTCATTTCGGACGGCTGAACGGCGTCGAAGATATCGGTCGAGTTGCGTTCGATCATCTGTTGGAGATACCCGTTCATCAATGCCACGAGATGCTTTTCATTGAGGATGCGCGTATTGTGGCATTCCGGTCTGGACTTCGCGTTCGACTTCGACGCGGGGCATAACACCCCTCGGTACTTCTTTGAATTCTTGACGTGTGTTGACCAGAAACTTCCACATTCCGCACAGACGCCTAAACCACTGAACCGATGAGTACGCTCTGGCGTCGAACATCCTCGCACAGTCTCAGAGCGACGGCGAATTTCGGCTTTGACGCGCTCAGCGGTGTCGCCTTTCCAGACGGCTTCGTGCGTGTTCCGAAAAATTAGGGCACCCTCCGGCATGGCAACAGTCTCATCATAGAGCCAAGCTCCAGACTTCAACCCATTCTTGGAGCGCGGATTGGCATGAAAACGAGCGATATGTCCCCAAAAGAGGGGTTTCATCACCAGCTGATAGAGAAATTTCGGATAGTAACGCTCATTTGCATCATTAACGTGTCCATAGCGTTCAAACAACTCGTCTTCGATGTCATACCATGCGACACCCGCTAGGATCAACTCGGCGAGGTCGTTCCACAAACGACGTTTGTCTTCATTGACTTCAAGACAGATCGCCTTCCCGGTTTTGGCATCGCGTATCAGCTTATGCGACATGGGGATACGACTGCTGGTTGGCAGTCCCCGTTGCGCACGCGCAGTCATGGAGCGATCCCGCGCTTTGACGAGCCGATCAATATCGCCCGCCGCCTTGTAGCCGCCCATCGCGATCCACAGGCGATAGTTCGATTCATCGATCCACCCATCTTGCAGTGAATAGATCCTTGCTTTGATGTTGATGGTGCGCTCGACGACGTAAGCATGGAGCGCTTGCGTGCGTGCGAACCGATCCCCATCCCGAACAATCATCACATCGAAGTCTTCCGATTGCCAATGTTGGTAGAGGCGATTGAAGGCATCCACATCTTTTTTGGCGGCATCGGCAGCCAACTCGTGAAAATCGACGTAACGGCGGCTGTGTCCCGGCACTTTCATGACATCGACAATTTGCCAACCGTTCCCTTTTGCGAGCGCAATGGCATCAGCTTCCTGATCGGGAAGACTGATCTTCTCCGGCTCGTTTTGTGCGTGTGAAGACACGGCACACCAGATAATGCAGCGAATCATTTGACCTCCAGTCTAGCTCTGGGTAATCGAAATTGCGCGATACTGCCACTCGTAGCCAATCGGCCCGTGATGCGGTATTTGGCGCAACTCCATTAAACCAGCATCTGCCAGCTTTCCCAACAAAACAAG
>DAOTUQ010000046.1:0-66984 GCA_034437055.1 Anaerolineae bacterium | reverse complement strand
TTTTGAGCTTAATCCCATGGATAGGTGAATAAATACGAAGATCACGACCAAAATCCACTACAAAGTGGTCTATTGTCAACCGTTATGAGCCAAAAAGTCGTGATGGCTGAGTAGTTACGTTTTTTTTATCATTATATTCAATCCGTGTCACCTACTTGCTACATCAACCTTCCCATACAGTTCACAAAAGACTAGAGCGTGTCTGCAAACTCGATTTTCGCTTGTTTTGTTCGACCTCACCCCCGCTGCGCTGTGCTTCGCTCCCCCTCAGACGCAGTGGAAAGGGGGTTGGGGGGTGAGGTGAAGCGATCCAAAACTCAGGTTAGAATAGACCATAGAAGTCATAATGAATGGTCAACTGAGGACAGCGTTCATCACGGAGACACAGAAGTCGATGTCGATAGATAACTTCCGTGAATTACGAAATGAACCACCTCACCCCCCGACCCGCTCTCCACATCGCGCGGGGTTGGGGTGAGGTGGCTTTAAGAACTTTCTTGGCGGACTACTATGTTTAATTCTGCGATCTCTGCGTTGAAGCTTATTCACTGCGCCATGCGCGCATAGCACGCTCCCGCTACCGCCGATACTCCGCGCCGCAGTCCCCGATCAGCGTCATCAAATCGCGTCCGCGCGCCGTCACTGCGTCGATCTGCGCGTGATCGGCGTCGTCGAGCGTGAACGCAAACAGGCGCGCATTGTCCGCGCGATGTTCGCGCACGCCCAAGCGCACGCCGCCGATCACCCCCGCGACGGCAGGCTGATCCAGCGTCCAGCGCGTGGCAACGTTGGCGATGCTGACGCTGTGCTTATCCGCGATCTGGCGCAGCGCGCGTAACAGGTCTTGGAACAACGTCCAGCCGCCCCACTGGTCGATCATCTGCTTGTATTTGCGCGCGCTCGCCGTCGTCAGCGTGCGCGGTTCAGGCTGATTCAGATAGGCGTCGCTGATCAGTCCGCCGCCGAATGTGCCGTATGTCAACAACGTGATGCCGTGTTGGCGGCAGTACGGAATCAGGGCGGACAGCGGGCGGCGATCCACCAGCGAAAATTGAACTTGATTCGAGACAATCTTGATGCCGCGCTCGGTAATTTCGCGCACGCGGACGGTATCGAAGTTGGTCAGCGCCAGATGCTTGATCACGCCGTCGGTTCGCAGCGCCGCCAGATGATCAAGCGCCTCCAGGTAACCTTTGTCGGTGTACTCCCACCAGTGAAATTGCAACAGATCGAGCGTATCGACGCCCATCCGCCGCCGCGAGATATCGATGGCGTCCTGCACAATTTTGCGCGTCATGCGCATCGGACGCGGCACCCATTTGGTGAACGCTTGGACAGCGTTGAGCGCCGTCTCACCGTCGCGCTGGCGCAGCGTCTGCCGGAACGCGCCGATGAAATCTTCGGCGGGCCCGTAGTGATCGGCTAAATCCCACGTCGTATAACCCGCGTCGTGATGGTCGATCATGCTCTTGAGCGCGGCGACGGGTTCGATCTGTCCGTGCGCGCCGCTGACCTGCCACATGCCGTTGAGCAAGCGGCAGATGCGCAGATCGGGCGTGAATTGTAAGTAGGCGGAATCGGGTAGTGTCATGCTTAATCCTTGTATCGAGTGAGACGAAGTGTAGCGGAAAACGGGGCAAATGGCGCGCATGGGCTAGGATGAAGTGCCTACATCGAAATCGGCAATGCGGTTCACGCGCTCGATCTACCAAACGCTTATGCTTGAATGTGGATCGTAATCCTATGTGAAAGATGAATGATGATGGCGAAAATGGAAAATCTGAGCGATTTGATGCTCATGGAACTGCAAGACACTTATGATGCCGAACACCAAGTCGTTGACGCGCTGCCCACGATGGCGGAAGCTGCCACCGCGCGCGAACTGAAAACCGCTTTCCAAGAGCATCTCGCTGAGTCGAAGCAACACCTCAGCCGCTTGGAGCAGGTATTCGGTTTGTTGGGCGAAACGCCGAAGCGCAAGACGTGCAAGGGCATGAAGGGCATCATCAAAGAGGGACAAGAGATGATGGAAGAGCCGATGAGCGAGACGGTGATGAACGCCGCGCTGATCGCCGCCGCCCAACGGGTCGAACATTATGAGATGGCGGCGTATGGCACGCTGCGCACGTATGCCACCTTGGTTGGCAACCACGAAGCGTCGCAGTTGTTTCAAACCACGCTCGAAGAAGAAGAACTGACCGACAAGAAGCTGTCGATGCTCGCCAGCACGATCAATGCCAAAGCGGTGGGCGCGCCGTCTACATCCGAAAACGGCAAACGCGAAAAAGCGCGTTAACCCTCAAAAACATCAAGGGAGTGGAACGATCTTTGTCCCACCCCCTTTTTTGTAACCTTACGCGGGCGCGCCCGTGATGGGCGCTTCGGGCGTCACTTCTGCCGCACCCCCCGCCGCGACGCCGCCAACGGGCGCGCCACAGTCGCTCATCAGCGTCTCGAATAGCCCAAGTCGGTCCGTATTCACTTCGTCCGCCGTCTGCTCTAAGCGGTAGCCCGTGCGCAAGACGGGGAGCGCGGCACGACAGTCGCCCGCCGCGATGTACGTCCGTCCCGCGCCGAGAAAGTGGCTTGGATTCTGGGTGCTGGTCAGCATCAGCCGTTCATAGGTCGCTACCGCGTCGGTCAGCGCGCCCGTCGCGCTTTGCACCGTGCCGAGATAGCTCAAACAGGTGATGCTGCGCGGATCGACGGTCGTACAGCGCGTCAGATAATCCAGCGCGCGATCCGGATCGCCATAGACCGAATAGTAGTAGAAGCCGAGCGCAAACAACGCATCGAGATTGTTGGGGTTGGTGTCGATCACCTGTTCCAGCAAGACCAAGCCGTTGTCATAGTTTTCGAGATTCCATTCCAACCACGCCATATCAATCGTGATGTAGGGCAAATTCGGCGCCAGTTCCATCGCGGACTGCATATCGCTGTACGCAGCGGGAAAATCGAAGTTCGACTCCCAGTTGAGCAAGCCGCTGACGTAGTACGCTTCAAAACTTTCGGGATCGACCTCCAACGCGCGCCGCACCATCTCCGACGCGCGTCCCGGCTGATTGGCATCGAGATATGCCTCCGCCATGAACGCCATCGCGCGCGCCGAAGCGGGGTTGATCGCTAAAGCTTGCAGCGCGCTGGCAATCGCCGCGTTGGGATTGTCCGCCCGCGTCTGTGCCAGCGCCCGGATCGACCACGCATCGGCGGCGAACGGATTGGCGGTGATCGTGTCTTCGGCAGCGATGAGGGCGGCGTCATTTTGCCCGGACATGATCAAGCCGAGCGTATACAAGTAATGGATGCGGACATCATTGGGCGCGCCGGGCAGCGCCGCGCCGTAGGCGAGGATCGCGTCCTCAATCGCGCCGCGTCCCCATGCGCCATCGCCGCGCGCGATCATTTCGGCGGGATTGGCAATCGGCGTTGCTGTCGGCGCAATCGCGGTGGAGACGGCATTGTTGGCGCTTTGTACCGCTCCATCGATGAACGTGGTCACTTGCGGCGCAATCCAGTCGCGGCGATCCATCAGCCACGACCCCCCGACCACGACCAGCGGCGCGAGAATCCACAGCCACAGCCATTTGAGGGTGAACATATAGCGTTTCGGGCGTTTGCCGACCCGATAACGTTTGGGCGTGCGCAGATACAAAGGCGTTCGCGCGCTCCATTCTGAGAAACACTGATTGTCATTGTACACGAGACGGCGCGAAAAACGAGCGGCGCGAAAAACGAGCGGCGCGAAAAACGTCAGGGATGAATCGCACAGGGGGGGCTTGATGATTTTTTCTTCCCCGTAACCTATACAACGCGCGTAAAATCATTTACGCTGATAAGTGGCAGCCGTGACTCTGCCATCAATCGTAACCGAAGGACAGCGCCATGCCCGACTTTGACCCACAGCCGATGATGGTCTTGCAACAGCCGGAACAGATCAAGTGCTTCACCGACGCGCTGCGCATCCGCGTTTTGCGCATTTTGCGCGAGCGCGCCGCCACCAACCAGCAGATCGCAGACGAATTGGGCGAACCCCATGCCAAAGTGCTGTATCACGTCCGTTTCTTGCTCGATGCGGGCTTGGTCAAGCTGGTGGAACAACGTATCAGCGGTGGTAACGTCGAAAAATATTATCGCGCCGTCGCCCGCGTCTTTGAACTGCGCCCGACGCAGACCGATGTCGAAACCGATGTCGCCGTGATCAATTCGGTCATGGACACGCTGCGCGGCGATCTGATCAGCAGCGCGACCGTATATAAAGAAGCGACCGTCCATCTGCATCAAGCGCGCGGTTGGCTGACGCCCGAACGCGCGGCGGCGTTCAATGATCGGCTGACGACGCTGATCGAAGAATACTTCGACGAGTCGAAGCCGACCGACGCGCACGAACCCGGCGCGCTGCCAATGCGCTTTGCAACCTTCTTGTTCCGCGAAGTCCAACCGCGCGATGACGCCCCCGCCGATATCGAGGCGTGACCGAGCATACTGTAACCTGAGTTTTGGATCGGCTCTCAACCGTTCACCTCACCCCCCGACCCGCTCTCTACTTCGTGGAAAGAGGCGGGGGTGAGGTTGCTTTTATCTACCTTCTTGACAAACTACTCGAATCGAAGCCGCGCTATAATCGGGTTCAAGCTGATTGCGCCAGAATGGATGCCGATAATGCTCACCCTGACCGACGTATGCCGCACCTTTGGCGGTTTGCACGCGCTCACCAACGTCAACATGACCGTGCCGAACGGGCGCGTGGTCGGCTTGATCGGGCCCAACGGCGCGGGCAAAACCACACTCATCAACAACATCAGCGGTCTGGATCATCCGACCAGCGGGCGCATCGAGTTTCGCGGACGCGATATCAGCCATTTGCCGCCGCATCGCATCACCACATCCGGCATCGCGCGCACCTACCAGAACATTCGGCTGTTTGGCGATATGACCGCGCTGGAAAATCTGCTGATCGGGCAGCATGGGCGCGGACGCGCGTCCGCGCTAGAGGCGTTGTTGTTCTCGCCGCGCTATATGCGCGAAGAACGCCGCTTGCGCCAGAACGGGCGCGCTCTACTGGATCGCTTCGGCATGGGCGCGCTGGCAGACGCGCGGGCGGGCGCGCTGCCTTACGGCGATCAGCGGCGGCTGGAAATGGCGCGCGCGTTGGCGACAGCGCCCAAGCTCTTGCTGCTCGACGAGCCGACGGCGGGCATGAATCCGGTCGAGACGCATGATTTGGGCGAACAGATCATCCGCTTGCGCGCCGACGGTCTGACGGTACTGGTGATCGAACACGATATGTCGTTGATTCAACAGGTGTGCGACGAAATCTACGTGCTGAACTTCGGGCAGATCATCGCGCATGGCACGCACGAGGAAATCAAGCATAATCCGGCGGTGATTCAAGCGTACTTGGGCGAGGACGACGATGATGGCGCTGCTTGAAGTCCACAATATTCACACGTCCTACGGCGCGATTCGGGCGCTGCGCGGCATCGCATTCACGGTCGAACAGGGGCAGGTCGTCAGTCTGATCGGCGCGAACGGTGCGGGCAAATCCACAACACTGAACACGATCAGCGGCGTGCTGAAGCCGTCCAGTGGGCGCGTCGTTTTCGATGGACACGATATCACCGGCTGGCGCGCGGATCGGGTGACCGCGCTCGGCTTGATCCAAGTTCCGGAGGGGCGGCAGGTGATCGCCACCATGACCGTGATCGAAAATCTGATGCTCGGCGCGCACCTGCGCCACGACGCCGATATCGAGCGCGATTTGGACGACATTTTCCGCCGCTTCATCCGGCTGAACGAACGCCGCGACCAGAAGGCGGGGTCGCTTTCCGGCGGCGAACAGCAAATGCTGGCGGTTGGGCGCGCGCTGATGGCGCGTCCGCGCCTGTTGATGCTCGATGAGCCGAGCATGGGACTCGCCCCGCTGTTGGTCAACGAGGTATTCCGCATCATCGCGGACATCAAGGCGCGCGGCATCCCGATCCTGCTGGTGGAACAGAACGCGCGCAAGGCGCTGCAAATCGCGGATACGGCGTATGTGCTGGATCGCGGCACGATTGTGGGCGGCGGGGCGGCGGCGGACTTGCGTGAGGATCGGGCGATCATCGCGGCGTATCTGGGGTGATAATCGAACGCACTATCATGGGTTAAATGGAGGTCGAAAATCATGGCTGAAGCGGTCAAAACACTGACATTGGCTGATGTATTGGCGTTGGCATTGAAGCTGTCAGCGAAAGATCGGCTGCAATTGGTTGAAAAAGTCGTCTCATCAGTGGGAGAAGAACTGCCATCCCATGAGGGATTCGTACAACGAGCAGGCGAAACATGGGGACAAGCAATGGTGAGACTGATCAACGAACTCGATTTGAGCGATTGGCAAAATATTGAAATTGATGATCCCGTTGAATGGGTTAAATCCATTCGCAAACAAGAAGAAGATCGGCTGAAGCCATATTGGGACGGTGAGAAATGACGGTTGCGCTGATCGATAGTACTGTTGCTATTCATCTTTTTCGTAAAAACCTAAAGGCGCAAGCATGGAATGATGCGCTTACTCAACGGCTATCCTTAACACCGATTACGTGGTTAGAAGTGACGCGCGGCGTACCGAATAAAGCCGGTCAAGTAACCTGTAAATCCATTTTGGGTGGGTTCGATATGGAATATCTCACACCGTCCGACATGGATCAGGCGATGGATTGGATGGAACGTTTTCGTCTGAGTCACGGTGTTGGGATCAACGACTGTTTGATCGCATCCGTGAGTTTTCGGCTGCAAGTCCCGCTGTATACACACAACGTCAAAGACATGCAGCCGTTGATCGGCGCGCTGGCGGTCACTCCGTACTGAGCGTGACGTACTCCCCGAACACGTAGCCCTCGCCATCGTTGTAGCGAATTTGATACCAGCCATCCTCCTCGCCCAAGACCACGAACGACATGCTTGACCTAACGCTGCCGATGATGCTCTGATCCAAGCCCGCGCCGCTGCGCACGTTCAGCGTTTCGGTTGGCGTCAGCGAGACGAGCGCCGCTGGCTCAAGCGCGGCGTCCGGCGTATAGTCCTCCGCCAACAGCGTTTGGATCGCCTGTTCCGTCCGGTCATAATTGCCTTCACCGATGCGGAAATACCGCAGATTTCCCGCCTTGTCGATCAGATAGATGGTGGGCCAAAAATGTTGATTGTAAGCGCGCCAGGTCGCCGCATCGTTGTCCAACCCAATCGGGTAGGTGATGCCCAAGCGTTCGGCAGCGGCTTGCACATTGAGCAGATCGTGTTCGTAAAAAAATTCCGGGTAGTGGATGCCAACCGTCACCAACCCCTGATCCTGATAGGTTTCGTGCCAGCCTTGGACATACGGCACGGTGCGAATACAGTTGATGCAGTCGAACGTCCAAAATTCGAGCAAGATGACCTGCCCGCGCAAATCCGCCACGCGCAGCGGTGTATCGCTGTTCAGCCATGCCAAGCTCGCCCATTCCGGCGCAGCACCCAAGTTGGTGAGCGGCGGTGTTTGTGCCAAGATGGAACGGGCGCCACCCCATGCCGCGCCCGTGACGAGCAAGCCAACGAGCGTCAACGCGATCTGTTTGAAGCGCATCATTGTGTCTGTCCTTCATCCGTTTGTAGGGATGATATCGAGCAATGATTGCAGAACCATTACGCGCTGATCGTTTGCTCCGCCTCCCGCCGTTGATCGGCGCGCTGACGGTCACTCCGCAGTGAGCGCGGCGCGGATTACGAGCCGCGTTGCTGCGTCCAAAAGCGCAGTTTGACCGCCTCGCCCAAGATAATTTCGTCCCCGTTTTTCAACAGTGTCGGCTCATGCCGTGGAAGAATGTTACGCTGTACCCATGTTCCATTCCGGCTGCTGTCGGTGATGTAATAACGCCCGTTATTGAAGGTGATCGCTGCATGAACCCGCGAGACGCTTTCTTCTTCAGGATGAATGACGATATCGGCGTGACTCTCGCGCCCAATGATGAATTTCCCCTCCGCCGCATCCATATCGAGGGTCGCCATCATTTCGCGTTGATAGCGCCCGCCGACCACCTGCAAAAACGGCAGCCCGTTATTCATTGGAGTTCGCAGCGGTGCCGTCTTAAGGCGGCTGAGGAGTCCCCCAGATGTCTCATCACGAACTTCTTGATAAGTATGGGTCTCGGACGAGGAAATTTCGGTAAAGGGGGCGCCGGGAACCTGCTCGCCTTTCAATATCCCAACCGTGCGTTTACAGCCCGTTTCGTAACGTTCGCCGCGCAAATCCTCGTAATATTGCAGCCCGATCCCATAGCCGAACGGGACACACTTGATCCAGATATCGCCCTTTGACCACACTGCCAAAATCGGCACGTTTTCTGATTTCGCCATCAGGATTTCTTCGGATACGTTCACGGACTCGGCACAATCCGGGGACGCGATCAAGACCAAGACATAGGCGCGCCGAATTGCCGCCGGAATCTGACGCGCAAAACTGGGCAAGAGTCGATCCAAATGCTGCTCGTCGCGCCAAAATCGAACTCCAGCCTTGTGCAAGTCGTTGGAAAGCCGATCCACAAACAGGCGATCCAAATGCGAATAAGAGATGAAAACGTGCTTGTTATCGAGTTCAAGCGTGCGAGCTGGTTGCGCAACTTTAGACATGAAATAACTTCGCTTCAAGCGGATGAACGTGGTAAAGATTGTATCGTCTTTATACCGCGCTGCGACACCATTTTTCTGCTGGTCTACGATCAAGTGCAAATGGTGGACGGGCGAGGTACGCCTCGCCCGTCCACGCGCATGATGTTCACCATTTTCTAGCGCCTCGTGTAAGAATTTCAGATTACCCTTCCCGTTTGATACCCCTCCCGCCGTCTGGTACACTTACGCCACTTTTCAACCCTGTGCGCGCCGCGTGCAGCGTTCCCGCGATGCGACATGCGTTCCCGCACAACGGAATCAGGCTCGGCGGCTGGATGTGGAGCAAGGTATGGCGGTGCAAAGTCCAACCCTAGATCGAGCGCGGTTGCTCGATTGGTATCATCAAATTGTCCTGATTCGGCTGTTCGAGAACACCTGTGACGAGCTTTACAAAGACAAAAAAATTACCGGCGTCTATCTGCATCTTTACAGCGGACACGAGGCGACGGGCGTGGGCGCGCTGGCGGCGCTGACCGAAAATGACCATGTGATCACCGCCTACCGCGATCATGGCATCGCGCTGGCGCGCGGCGTCGATCCCAAGCGGCTGATGGCGGAAATGATGGGCAAGCGCACGGGCGTCAGCGGCGGCAAGGGCGGCTCGATGCACTTGGCGTCGCGCGAACACAACTTTTGGGGCGGCTATGCGATTGTTGGCGGACATTTTCCGCTGGCAACGGGCATCGCGCTCAAAGTCAAATACATGAGCGAACCCAACGTCGTGCTGTGCTTCATGGGCGACGGTGCGACCAATAACGGCTACTTCCACGAGTCGCTGAACATGAGCGCGATTTGGGATTTGCCCGTCGTCTGGTTGATCGAGAACAACCTCGTTGGCATGGGAACCCGCATCGAAGATTCCAGCGGACAGACGGAACTGGTCAAGCGCGCTGTCGCCTACGGCATGAAAGAGGGCGGGCGCATCGATGGGCAGGATGTCACCAAGGTGTACGAGGCGGTCAGCCAAGCCGTCGAGTACGCCAAGACGACCGGACCCGTCCTGATCGAATCGCTCACCTATCGTTATAAGGGTCACGGCGTCAGCGACCGCAGCTACGACTCGCGTGAAGACATGGTGTCCGAACTCAAAACATGGTCAGAGCGCGATCCGCTGCACGTCTTGCGCGATCAACTGGTGGCACAGTTTAGCGGCATCGAGGGCGAACTCGACCAGATCGAAAAAGACGCCGCCGCCGCCGTGCAGGAAGCCGTCAAATTCGCGGAGGACAGCCCCGCGCCGACGTATGAGGACTTGATCAACAACGTGTATATCGGACGGGGAATCTATGACTGAGAAAAATCTGCCCATGCGCGAGGCGCTGCGCATGGCATTGCGCGAGGAAATGCAGCGCGATGAGCGCGTGTTCATCATGGGCGAAGAAGTCGGACAGTGGCAGGGGACGCACCGCGTCACGCGCGGGCTGATGGAAGAATTTGGCGCGCGGCGCGTGCGCGATACCCCCATCAGCGAAATGGGCATCGCGGGCGCGGCAGTGGGCGCGGCGATGGCGGGCTTGCGCCCCGTCGCGGAGATGATGACCATCAATTTCGCGTTTCTCGCGCTCGATGCCATCGTCAACCATGCCGCCAAGATTCATTACATGTTCAATGGGCAGTTCACCGTCCCGCTCGTCATTCGTGCCGCGACGGGCTGGGGCAACCAAGCCACCGCGACGCACAGCCACACGCCCGAACCGATCTTCGCGCACTTTCCCGGCATCTATGTCGGCTGTCCGTCGAACGCCGCCGATGCGAAGGGGATGCTGAAAGCCGCTATCCGCGACGATAATCCGGTCTTGTTCACCGAGTTCATCGCGCTCTATCCCAAGCCGTCGCCCGTCCCCGAAGACCCCGATTTCGTGCTGCCCATCGGCAAGGCGAACGTGGCGCGCGCGGGCAGCGATGTCACAATTGTGACCTTCGGCAGCGGCGTCGAATGGTCGCTGCGCGCGGCGGACGCGCTGGCGAAAGATGGCATCAAGTGTGAAGTGATCGATATGCGCTGGCTGCGTCCGCTCGATATGCAGACGGTGATCACCAGCTTCAAAAAGACCAATCGCTGTGTGGTGGTCGAGGAATCGCTGCCGATGTACAGCTTCGGCAGCGAAATCGCGGCGCAGCTTCAGGAAAAAGCGTTCGATTATATGGATGCGCCGATCAAACGGGTGAGCGCGATGGATGTGCCGCTGCCCTACGCCGCCGAGATCGAATTGATGGCGCTGCCCAACACGCAAAAAGTGATCGATGCCGTGAAAGAGGTGCTGTGATGTCGCAAACCATCATTATGCCCAGTCTGGGCGCGGGAATCGAAGAAGGCACGCTGCTCAACTGGATCAAACAGCCGGGCGATATAATTGCCAGTGGCGATGTGATCGCGGAAGTCGAAATCGATAAGGCGACCGTCGAAATCCCCGCCAATGTCGGCGGCACGATCCTCAAGCTGACGGGCGAACCCGGTCAGATGCTCAAAGTCGGCGCGGTGATCGGCGAAGTTGGCGCGGCGGGCGAAACAACCTCACCCCCCGTCTCGGAGAGTAAGGGCGCACCCGCCCCAACCGGCAACAGCCCGCCGCCCGCCGCGCCTGCTCCATCGGACACCAGTGGTCAACCCGCTGCGCCTGCTCCGGCTGCCCAAGCGCCCGCTGCGCCCGACCAGACCGAGGATGATCACTTCCCGGATGGCATCAAGGCGTCGCCGCTGGCGCGCAACATGGCGGCGGAAAAAGGCATCGATCTGCATCTCGTCGTCGGGACGGGGACGGGCGGACGGATCACCAAATCGGACGTGGAGAACTTCAAGCCCGGCACACAAGCCGCGCCCGCCGCGCCCGTTCCAGCGGCATCCGCCCCTGCTGCCGCCGCGCCGCGCCCTGCCACTTTCGGGCAGCTCCCGACGGGCGACGACATCGAGATCATCGACGTGTCGCGGATGCGCAGCCGGATCGCGGCGCGCATGACCGACAGCAAGCAGCAGATTCCACATTTCTACGTCACCGCCGAGATCGACGTGAACGCGCTGCTCGACTTGCGCAAGCAGTTGAACGCCGATTTGGACGACGATCACAAGATCAGCGTCAACGATCTGGTCGTCAAGGCGACGGCGCTGACCTTGCGCGCGTATCCGAACCTGAACACCCATTTTTACGGCGACAAACTGGCGCGCTACAAGCGCATCCATATTGGGATCGCGGTCGCCTTGCCCGCGGGTGGACTGATCAACGTCGTGGCGAAGGACGCTGACAAAATCAGCATTGGTGCGCTGTCTGCGATGAACAAGGCGATGATCGCCCGCGCCCGCGAGGGCAAAATTCGCCCCGATGATGTGCAGGGCAGCACCTTCACGGTCAGCAACTTGGGCGCGTATGACGTGAATCACTTCGTCGCCATCATCAATCCGCCCGAAGCGGGCATCATGGCGATTGGGACGGCGAGCAAAGTCCCGGTCGTGCTGCCCGATGGCACGATTGGCGTGGGCAATCGGATGAAGGCGACGTTGAGCGCCGATCATCGCGTGACCGACGGCGCGGAGGGCGCACAGTTCTTGCAGGCGTTCAAGCGGCTGATCGAGATGCCGATGAAGCTGTTGATCTAGAGTTTGTCTGCAAACTCTGAAACCTCACCCCCCAACCCCCTGTCCATTGCAATGGAGAGGGGGAGCTAAGCGAAGCGCAGCGGGGGTAAGGTCGAACAAAACAAGCGAAAATCGAGTTTGCAGACACACTCTAGGACTGAGGGAGAATGCGAACAGGATTGCTATGATGCAGGGGCGTCCAAGCGGCTCGCCCCGCCATTGTTTGGGTTCTCTTTCGGTTCTCCATCAGCCCGTTCACGTGTCCACTTATTGCTTCCCCGCCATGTGCTTGATCATCGCATCATCTTCGGGGCGCTTCTCGGCGTCCAACCAGAGTGGATCGAGGATCATGCCCGGCAGCACGCGCGAGGCGATCCGCCCTTGTGCATTCGGCTGAACGCGCACATACAGCCGTTTTCCATCGCGCTCGACGAGCGTATGCAGATCGACCGCTTCATTATCGGGATCGAACAACCAGTATTCTGGGACGCCTGACTGAGCGTATTCCTTGAATTTATCGTCCAAATCGCGCCCACGACTTTCCAATGAGATGATCTCGACCACGATATCCGCCGCGCCGATGACGTAGGTTTCGGTCAGGCGATCCAAATGTTCGTTGAGAATGATCATGATATCGGGTTCGCGTCCGGGTTTGCCGACTTCAGTTTTCATGGGCACGCCGGCAATATAGTGCTTGCCCAGTTTCGTCCAGCGCAAAAACAGCCGCAGCAGCATATCGAGATAGCTGAGTAAGTCTTGATGTTCAAGGTTGTTCGCCACGTAGACTCTCACTTCGTCGGGCGGAAACCATTCCGCGTACTGTCCCTCGTAGAGACGCAGATAATCCTCGAACGAAATGCCCCGCACGGCGACATCGCCATCCGCGCCGCGCGCCGACTCAATGGGAACGGGCGCAGCGATCACCGAATCAGTCATGCGCTTGCTTCTCTGACCATTTCCTCAACCAGATTGAGGAAGGCGCGCCCTTCAGGTCGCTTCTCGACCTGTAACCACGCCTGATCGATGAAAAAGCCTGGCAGTAAGCTTGACATGATTCGTCCGCGCTCATCAGGTTGTTGGCGGATATACATCGGGTTGCTGTCTTGTTCGCGTAAGACGTACAACAAGACCGTATCGCGTTCTTCATCGAACAGCCAATATTCCTGCACACCCGCTTGGGCATACTCTTTGAATTTGTCGCCGTAATCGCGCGCTACGCTTTCGGGCGAAACGATCTCGACGGCAATATCGGCTGCACCATCGATAAAGTTGGTTTTGATTCGGCTGATATGGGCGGTCAATAACACCATCAAATCAGGTTCGCGTCCTGATTTGACCCGATCAACCTTCATGGGTACACCGGCGATCACGACCTTACCCAAGTTGCTCAGACCGAGAAACAACCGCAGAAGGGCGTTCAGGAAGGAAAGCAAATCGTTATGTTCACTATTATTCGCCACGATGATCACCTTCCCATCGATCCATTCGGCGTGCTGTTCGGCATACATGACGAGAAAATCCTCGAATGTGATGGCGGCGTCCGTTGCTTTCATGGGCGGATCGATCACCTGATCAGTCATGGGCTGTCCTCTCCAACCAATTCATCGAACATCGTTATCATCGCTCTCATTTTGGGACGGGTCTCGGCGTTCAACCCCTTGGGATCGAGCGCGAAGCTGCATAACAACGTCGCTGCAATCCGTCCCGCAGCGTCCGCTGGTTGACAAATGAACAAATGGTGTTCGCCACGCTCACGAACGACATACAATTCGTGATGTGCGGTGTAATGGCGTGACAAAAAGGCGACCTCGCCCGTTGGCAGCCCTTCCGCGTGCCGCTCAGCATTCAATTTCAGAACGTCGTCAAATGTGATGGCGCGCGGCGGACTGCCAACGAACATGATGATTAACCTGAGTTTCGGATAGCTTCACCTCACCCCCCAACCCCCTCTCCATTGCATAGAGAGGGGGTTGGGGGGTGAGGTGAACGGTTTAGAGCCTATCCGAAACTCATGATGATTAGGTTCCCTTGTTGAAGCGGTTCTGTCCTGCGCCGAACACCTTGCCGCTCAAGCGGAAGCCGTTTTCTTCCAAGCGGTCGATGAAGCCGGGACGGAAACCCGTTGATTCCAGCGTGCCGCCGCCGACCGATGCCGCCGTCATGCCGTTGGTACCCGGCATCCGATAGATGAAGATGTCTTGCAGCGTGACCTGTTCGCCTTCCATCCCTTGGATTTCGGTGATCTGGATGATCTTGCGGCTGTGATCGCGCAAGCGGGCGATCTGCACGATCAGATCGACCGCGCTCACGATTTGGCGGCGTACCACCCCGACGGGCAAATCCATGCCGCTCATCAGCACCAATGTTTCCAGACGGGTGATGGTATCGCGCGGGTTGTTGGCGTGGACGGTCGTCAGCGAGCCATCGTGACCCGTATTCATGGCTTGGAGCATGTCCAGCGCCTCGCCGCCGCGACACTCACCGATCACGATCCGATCCGGACGCATACGCAGCGACCCCTTGACCAGATCGCGGATTGCCAGCGCGCCCGACTTGCCGTCGCCGCCGGGAATGGGCGGGGCGGTCTCCAAGCGGACGACGTGCGGCTGCTTCAGTTGCAATTCGGCGGCGTCCTCGACCGTGACGATCCGTTCATCTTCGGGGATATAGGCGCTCAAGACGTTCAACAGCGTCGTTTTACCGCTGCCTGTGCCGCCGCTGACGACGATGTTCAGCCGCGAACGCACGCACGCCTCCAAGAACTGCGCCGTCTCGCGCGTGAGCGATCCGAAGTTGATCAAGTCCTCGACGGTCAGCGCCTTGGCGGGGAACTTACGGATCGTGATCGTCGTGCCGTTGAGCGACGACGGATTGGTGACGACATGCACGCGCGACCCATCGGGCAAGCGCGCGTCGGTCATCGGGTTGGCGCGATTGAGTTGGCGTCCCATCGGGCGCACGATGCGTTGTGCCGTCCAGAGCAGATGCTCTTCATCGTCGTAGGCGTATTCGGTCTCGTACAGGCTCTTTTTCTCCGCCCAAATGTGTTCGGGCCCATTGATCATGATTTCTTTGACGCCAATATCATCGACCAACGGCTGAATCGCGCCGAAGCCCATCAGATCATCGAGCAGCGCATCGCGCAGCAGGGCGAACTCGTTCTGATTCAGGCGGTATTCCGGGCGTTCTTGCGCCAGCTTCTGGATGAACTGCGTCAGCCGTTCGGCAAGCATCTGTTCTTTGTCGGTTTCGCCGCGCTTCCACATATCGGCTTCATCGGGCGTCTTGAGCAGCTTGGAGCGGATCAGCTTGCGCAGTTGCATCAGCTTGCCAGACAACCGCTGTTTCTGATCCGCGTTGACCGTGAGGCTGCCGGCGACAGGCGACGCAAATCCGCTCGCGCGCGGCGCGGCTTGGGACGGCGCAGGGGGGGCGGCTGGGGCGGGCGCAGCAGCGCGCGGGGCAGCAGGCGGCGCGGGGGCTTCTTCTGACTCGGAGAACGGATCGGCGTTGGGGCGGCGCTGTGCCTGATCTTTCGAGGCTTGCTCGTTCAATCGACGGTTCAACATGGCTCAGTATCTCGCTTGATATCAATCAATGTTATGTTCAGTGTACCCCAAATCGGCGCGCGATGGGCTTGACGAAATTATCGCCCGCGAGCAATGTTCGCTGGGTAAGATACGGATTGTGGGATTTCGCGCCGAAGATTCAAAGCCGATGGCGAATGGTGTAATAAGTCTTAACATGACGCTTGTCATCACACTTGCGCCTGTCCCGTAATCCAGTTTGCAGCAGTTCGCCTATCCTTAATCGATTGTCGTTTGATCCAGCGCCCAAAACCGATTATAATGTTCTGCCGTACCCACCTACCTGCTGGAGAACGAAACGCTATGTTGTCGAATACGCTAGGACTGGGTGATACCGAGGAGCATGGGGCAGGCGGCTCGGTAGATTCCTCGTCGCAGACGGACACAGCGCCGACTCACGACACAGCGCCTGATGTGCCGTCCAATGCGCCACCGTCGATCAGTGCTACGCCTGAGGACATTATGCGCCCTGACGCTGCATCCGTCCCAGCCGTTACCGTGCCGAGCGAGTCACCGCTCACGACTGACGCTGTACCGCCCGACGATACCGCGCCAAGCGCATCGTCACCCACGACCGAGACTGCACCGCCCGACGATCCCACGTCGAGCGACGCACCACTCATGAATGACGCTTCGCCCGATGACGAATCAGACAATGATGCGCTGACCGATGAAATGTCGAACGAGTCGGCACCGACCCCTGCGGACGCGCCCACGTCCGCTATTCGACGCGGTGATGTGATCGACGGCATGATCATTGCGACGTCGCCCACCGCGATCACCGTCGATGTCGGCAACGGGCGGACGGGCATAATCCCCGGTCACGAACTTGAACGGCTCGGACGGCGCGCGCTGGAAGATTTGAAAGTCGGACAGCCGCTCACCGTCTATGTGATCAATCCGCGCACGCCCAACGGCGAAGTCACGCTGTCGATCAATCGCGCGGCGGAGGAGATCGACTGGCTGCGGGCAGAGGGCGCGCGCCAGAGCCAAGACCCGTATGAAACCAAAGTCGCGGGCTACAACAAAGGCGGGCTGATCGTGCGCTTTGGGCGCGTGCGCGGCTTTGTCCCGCTCAGTCAGATGAGTCCAGATCGCCGCCGCCGCGCGACGGCAGGCGAGACGCCCGAAGAAAGCCTCGGCGCGATGGTCAACGAACCCATCGTCGTCAAGGTGATGGAAGTGGATCGCCAGCGCAACCGCTTGATCCTCTCGGAGCGTACCGCCACCCGCGAAAACCGCGAGAAGCGCAAAGAGTCGCTGATTTTGCAATTGGAAGTTGGCGAAATTCGCATGGGGCGCGTGGTCAGCCTCGAAGATTTCGGCGCGTTCGTCGATATTGGCGGCGCGGAGGGGTTGGTGCATCTCACGGAATTGTCGTGGAAGCACGTCACCCACCCGAAAGAAATTCTCAAAGAGGGGCAAGAAGTCCAGGTCGAGGTGATCAGCATCGACCCCGACGCCAAACGCATCGGCTTGAGTATGCGCCGGCGCGAACCCGATCCGTGGGATACAGTGGCGATCAACTTCGCGCAAGGGCAGTTGGTCAAAGGCGAAATCACCAAGCTGACCAAGTTCGGCGCGTTCGCCCGTTTGGTGGACTTGCCCGAGATCGAAGGGCTGGTTCACATCAGCGAACTGAGCGATAAGCGCGTCGTTCACCCGCGCGAAGTCGTCAAAGAGGGCGATGTGCTGACGCTGCGCGTGGTCAAGGTCGATATCAAGAGCCGCCGCTTGGGCTTGAGCCTGAAGCGCGTCCAGTCGAAAGAATATCTCGACATGGACTGGCCCGACCAAGCCGTTGACCCTGAAGCCTGATTGATGGCAAGCTGAGCGAAAAACAACCGCGCTCAGATTTATTTACGCATACACAATCGAACTGAAACGGGGAGCATGTAGAGGGCGCAGAGAAAATTCATTTTAATTTCCTCTGTGTTCTCTCCTTATCTCGATCTATCTCTGCGTTGCAGTCTGGTTCAGCCATGCACCCACGCTGGTTACGTTTCGCTGATTTCAATCGAAACATTAATGCGTCTGCCCTTCGCGCCCCCTTGCTTCATGTTATAATTTCCACAAGTGTTATCTTTGCCCAAAACCTGCTCGAACGGTTAGGGGATGGTACGCCTTTAATCCACCGTAGCGTCTGCTATGATAGATTTTCGCTTTTAGTGAGTGCCGGACGTGCAGCAGATGTACGACGGTGACGGAGGAACTATACCGTGGCGAACAAGATGGAGCGCTTTACCCAGCGCGCCCGGCGGGTCTTGAGCCTCGCGCAAGAAGAAGCCGAACGCTTGCAGCACAATTATATCGGCACCGAACACCTTCTGCTCGGTCTGATCCGCGAAGAAGGCGGCGTAGCGGGGCGCGTCTTGCGCGAATTGGGCTTGGAACAGCGTCGGGTCGATGAACTGGTTGAACGCATGACCCGCGCAACCCCGCGCACCGTTGGTATCGCCCCCGAGTTATCGCCCGGTACGAAGCGTGTCCTCGAATTGGCTGTCGATGAAGCCCGGCGCATGGGACATCACTATATCGGCACAGAACATCTGCTGCTCGGTCTGGTGCGCTTGACCGAAGGCGTCGCCATCGATATCCTCAAACGGTTGGGCGTCTCGCCGGAAGAAGTGCGCCGTCAGACGCGCCGCGTCCTGCAAGAGAACCCCGTTCAATCGCCACAGCCCGAAACCGCGCAAGAGCCGAACCGTTCGCCACGCCGCCCTGCCGAACGCGGCAAGACGCCGCTGGTCGATCAACTCGCCACTGACTTGACCGAACTGGCGCGCGAGGGCAAGCTCGATCCGGTCGTTGGGCGCGAGACCGAAATCGAGCGCGTGATCCAAATCCTCAGCCGCCGCCGCAAGAATAATCCGGCGCTGATTGGCGAACCCGGCGTCGGTAAGACCGCCATTGTCGAAGGCTTGGCACAGCGCATCGTCAACGGCGAGACGCCCAAGCAACTGCTGAACAAGCGCGTCTTGCAGTTGGATGTGGGGTCGCTGGTGGCAGGGACGATGTATCGCGGACAGTTCGAGGAACGCCTCAAGCGCGTGATCGAAGAACTGAAGTCGTCCGACAGCATCCTGTTCATTGATGAAGTGCATATGCTCGTCGGTGCTGGCTCTGCTGGCAGCAGTGTCGATGCCGCCAACATCCTCAAGCCCGCGTTGGCGCGCGGCGAACTTCAGTGCATCGGCGCGACCACGTTGGACGAATATCGCAAGCACATCGAGTCGGATGCCGCGCTCGAACGGCGCTTCCAGCCGATCTTGGTCAGCGAACCGACGATTGAAGAAACCATCGAAATCTTGCAAGGCATCAAGCAGCCGTATCAAGAACATCACAACGTCGAGATCACCGACGAAGCGATTGAAGCCGCCGCGCATCTGTCCGCGCGCTATGTGCCGGATCGCTTCTTGCCCGACAAAGCCATTGACTTGATCGACGAGGCGTCGGCGCGCTTGCGCATGTACAAATCGCCCGAATCGGCATCCGTGCGCCGCGCGGAACAAGACTTGCGCCAACTGGACGACGACCTGCAAATCTTGTCCGAGCAGCAGTCGGGCGAAGATGAAATCGGGCGTGTGCGCCTCCAGCGTGAGAGCGTGCAGAGTACCCTTGCGGCGCTCAAATCAGGCTGGAACACCGACAGCAATCAGCCGCGCTTGAGCGCGGAGGATATCGCGGAAGTCGTCGCCATGTGGACGGGCATCCCGACCATGCGCATCGCGGGCGAAGAAAGCGAACGCCTGATGCAGATGGAAACCGCGCTGCACAATCGCATCGTCGGACAGCACGAAGCCATCGAGGCGATCAGCAAAGCGGTTCGCCGCGCGCGCGCCGGGCTGAAAGACCCGCGCCGTCCGATTGGCTCGTTCATGTTCTTGGGTCCCACGGGCGTCGGCAAGTCCGAACTGACCAAGGCGCTGGCAGAGTTCATGTTTGGCAGCGAAGAGGCACTCATTCAGCTCGATATGAGTGAATTCATGGAGCGGCACTCGGTGGCACGGTTGGTCGGCGCGCCTCCGGGCTACGTCGGCTATGAGGACGCCGGACAGCTCACCGAAGCGATCCGCCGCCGCCCGTACAGCATCGTCGTCTTTGACGAAATCGAAAAAGCGCATCCCGAAGCGTTCAACATGCTGCTGCAAATCATGGAAGAAGGCACGCTGACCGACGCACGTGGACGCCGCGTCGATTTCCGCAACGCCATGATCGTCATGACCAGCAACATCGGCGCGGACACGATCAAACGCGGCGCAGGGCTTGGTTTTAGCACGCCGCGCGCCATCGAAACCGAAGAACGCGAAATGTACGACGATATGCGCAAGAACGTGACTGAACAACTGCGGCGCGCCTTCCGCCCCGAATTCCTCAACCGCGTGGACGCGACGATTGTGTTCCGCGCGCTGACGAAGGAAGAAATCAAACGGATCGTCGATCTGGAATTGAAGAAGGTCGCGGATCGGCTGATCGAACATGGCATCAGCATGGATGTGACCGACAGCGCGCGCGAGTGGCTGGCGGACAAGGGCTATGATCCCGAATTTGGTGCGCGTCCGCTGCGCCGTCTGATTCAGAACTCGGTTGAAGATGCGCTGTCCGATGGTATCTTATCGGGGAGCTTCAAGCTGGCAGGGATCGTGCGCGTGCTGGCGCGCGAAGGCGAGCTAATCCTAGAGAACGCCGACGACGTGACCGACGATGTACCGATGGACGATGTACCGATGGACGATGCGCCAATGGACGAGACGCCGCTTATCGCCAGCGGCGATTAACCCAAAAAGATTTTAACGCCCAGATAAAGAAGGAGGATTCGCTCTTTCTTTCTGGGCGTTAAAATCTTTTCAGCTTTGTGACCGAACATACAGAGACGGCAGAGAAATTGATTTCTCTGCCGTCTCTGCGTTAAATCTCGTTTGCGAGAAACAACGATTTACGTTCGCGTGGCGATCAGCGTCAGGATAATCGTCAGCATCAGCAAGATGGCGATCCCGATCAAGATCAAGCGGATATCGGTGCCACTCCCGCGCATGGGCGGCAGATCGGGCGGCAGCGTCGTTCCTGACGGAACGTTCTGGAGCGGACTTTGCTGTACGGTGTTTTGCACGAGCCGCGGCGGGGGTGTGCGTGGGGTGAAATCGATGACCGTGCCGCGCACCGTTGTGGGTTCATCCTCGAAATCATTGGCAGGCGGCGGCTCCGCGATAGGCGGCGTGACGACGGGCAGCGGATTAGGGTGCAGACTGATCGGCGGTTTTGGCTGCGTAGCCGGGCGCGAATCTTGTTGGATGCGTCGCTGGATATCTTCACGGGTGAGCGAGGTCGTGGTCGCATCTTTTGGAAGCGGGAACACATCCGTGTCCGGCAGTCGGTTGGATGGCAGAATCTGCACCGCGTCATCGGTATCGTCCAAAATCGACGGCGCTGTCTTGACGGGCTTGGGCGGTGCGCCATTCACGATGTCTTTGGGCAGCGATTGACGGATCATCTCGACCTGCGAGGTGGGGGTATTCTGGTTGATGTACTTGATGATGCTTTCGGTCAGGCGGCTCATGTCGGTGCGAAAATCGGGATCGTCGCGGACTTGGGCAGCGTGACGGAAAGCGAAGTCTTCCATCGATACGGGCAAATCCCCTGCGCTGGGCATCTGTGCGCCGCTCACCAGTACGGGGACGATCAACATCGCGCGACGGCGCAGCGCGAACTCGATCTCCAAGCGCACGAAATCGTTGGGATTATCAAGCCGACGTTTGCCATCGTCGTCAACGGCATTCAGCCAATTCTTGCCAATAATCGCCAAGAGCGCGTCGGACGAGCCGATCTCGCGGTTGATCACCGAGCGAAAATCGACGCCGATCATCAACGCATCGACATCTTTGAAGATATTTTCGATGCCGAACGCTTCGACCAAACGATCATAGATGCGTCCGGTGGCGGTCGTGCTGTCGGAGCGGCGGTAGGATATGAACAGGCGCGCCATGCTGTGTCCCTCAACATCCTGAGGACAGAATGTGCGAATTATAACACATCCCACATTCACACGTCGTGCCATTTAATCTAAAAATGAGGGTGTCGCAGCAAATATTTAGAAAATTTACATAAGGGCTATATCGTTTCAGCGCAGCAAGTCTGGCAGGCGGGGCTTGTCGAATGCGCGAAATGCACTATAATTCCCCTAGATTGGGGGATCGTCCAACGGCAGGACAACGGCCTTTGGAGCCGTGTATCTTGGTTCGAATCCAAGTCCCCCAGCACGATTGGAGCTGAATCGAACATGCTCCGGGTGAAACGGCAGACTTGGGTCTGCCGTTTTTCTTTTCCACTTTTCCGCCCTTGCGCCGCGTGCTGACCGCTTTGATTTCGTCGGTCAGGTCACATAGATAAGCGAAAGGTGTTCTCAATTCCAGCGACACATTTCCTGCATCATTCACAACGACCCGATGTACCACTTGGTGCAGCAGTTCTTTTTGATTCTGCTGCTGAAGCCCATTATATAGCGTTCCGATTCTTGCGATAATTTTGCAGTGCTATGTCAAGATTATCGATGTGAAACGCCCGATCCTGGTCGAGCATTTCCAGTGTTTGCCGAAGTTGCTTACGTCTGTCCTGCCATTCCGCCCAAAGACTGTCCCAAATCGCCTCCGTGATCTTGCCAGCGGCGAGAAGCCGAACTGTGCGTGCTGTCGATGCCTGCGTCGATGAATAGCTACGGCTACGTGCATGGCAATCCGGTCAATTGGACGGATCCGAGTGGGCGTTTCATTCTTATATTAACCTGAGTTTCGGATAGCTTCACCTCACCCCTAAATCCCCTCAACCCCTTCATTCCACTCTTGCATCACCCCTGAGCAGTTACGTGAGGCGAATTGATTAATATTTATAAAATATGCACGCATATTCGCACAAGAACAGGTCTATCAATTATCGCCTTTCCATGACGACTGGGAATGTCCACCGATCTAACGGGACAATTTCTATTCGGTGATTAAAAATTATATGCTAATATCGATATATTTTTTGTTTAACGGGCAATGAATCTGACTCAGTTGACACCAAAATTGGACGTTTACAATTAATATTTGTATTACAGTATTAATTCGCAAATGCTATTTGCCATAGACAAAACGGGACGGTTATGGGTAGACTGTGGATGCGTCGCTTAAGCCACAGGCTGGAATGACAATCATCAACCTTGTACAAATAGCTCGACAATTCCGAGCCTAAAAGGAGGATGACCACGATGAATAGATGGACAGGATATTCTTGGGGCAATTGGCTCATCCGCATTGCATCTTATCTTCGTAGATCAGAAAACGCGCTTTTCCTCGCGCTGGCATCCTTGCTCGGAATGGCAACAGGGTTATGTGTCTGGTTTTTTAGAGAAGCTATTGCTGTCTTTCACACGCTCTTCACCGGGTTTCAGGACATAGTTTCGCCCGTGATCGGTTCGCTGGCAATCATCATATCGCTGGCATTGGCTGGCGCACTTGTTGGCTGGATCATGGAGCGCTTTATTGGTGAGGAGCGGCATCATGGTGTGGCGGGCATCATGGAGGCTGTCGCGCTGACAGGTGGGCGTTTGCGCTACGGTCGGATGCCTTATAAAGCACTGGCATCGGCGTTGTCGCTGGGTGCTGGGGCTTCAATAGGTCCTGAAGACCCCAGTGTTCAAATTGGCGCGAATCTAGGTTCGTGGTTCGCCCACATACTCCATATCCCCGAAGATCAGTCGCGTCTTCTGGTAGCCGCTGGTGCAGCAAGCGCCATATCAGCAGCTTTTGGCGCCCCTATCGCCGGAGTATTTTTTGCACTTGAAGTCATCCTCAATGGCGCGTTTGAAACACGATCTTTTGGCGTTATCGTGCTGGCTTCTGTGGTATCGTCCGCGGTTACACAGGCAATCCAACCCATGTCGGAAATGGGTCCATTCAACTACGCACTTGGCAGTCCACTCGAAATCCCTCTCTTCATTCCCTTGGGAATCATTCTGGCTATCGTTTCAGTTATTTTTGTTCGCACGGTTTACTGGCAGCATGAACTCTGGAATCACCTTGCTCGGTTGCCACGTCCAGCAAGAACTGCGTTGGCGGGTAGTCTAGTGGGTGTAGTCGGCATTTTTCTGCCTCAGATTATGGGTGTCGGACGTGAAACGATGAGCGCTGTCCTCAGCGGTGAAGTCCAGTTCACACTTGCTATGCTGCTGGCGCTGGCGGGCTTCAAAATTCTGATGACTTCTGTCAGCATGGCTGGGGGCTTTGTAGGGGGTATCTTCGCGCCTGCGCTGTTCGTCGGCACGATGGTTGGCAGCTTGTACGGGCAACTTATTGGCTTAATTTCCCGCGACCCTCGGCTGGGCGATCCGAAAGTATATGCCATCGTAGGGATGGCGGCGACGATGGGGGGAGTAGTTCGCTCCCCGATCACAGCCATCATGCTCGTATTCGAAATGACCAATGATTATCGTCTCATTCTACCCATGATGCTGACAACGGTAGTCTGTGTGTATCTGTCCGAACGATTGGAACCACATGGCATTTACATGCACAGTTTGTTTCGTCAAGGAATTCATCTCCCACAGGGACTCGAAACCGATTTGATGCAGGGTGTAACAGTTGAGGAAGCGATGCTCAAACCGGCACCTATCATCAGCGAAACTGCCAGCCTAGCCGAAATGCGCGATACGCTTCGATATTATCGTAGCAATTCACTGTGTGTAGTTGATCAAGAAGGCTTGTTATATGGCGTTGTTACTTTATCCGACTTGCAGCGTGCTTATGCCAGAACCCAGGATCAATCGCTAACTGTCGGCGAGATTTGTTCTAGAGAAGTCGTGACGGTCTTCCCACATCAGCAGGTTTGGGAAGCTATCCGTGCCATGAGCGTGCATGATATTGGGCGTGTTCCTGTTGTCCGGCGTGGCACTCGTGAGGTTGTTGGGTTGATTGGGCGTCACGGGGTAGTGAGGGCTTACAATGTCGCTAGCGCACACAAATTACGAGATCAGCATATTGCAGAGCAAATACGCCTCAATATGTTAACAGGGGGTCATATTGCTGAGTATGTTGTTGAATTGAATTCTGCTGTGTTTGAGCGAAAAATTTGTGAGGTCGTATGGCCATCTGAGAGCGCAGTGGTTGCTATTCGACGGCATGGACGTTTAATTGTGCCTCACGGGAATACCGATATCCAAGCTGGAGATGTGGTTATTATCATTTCGGACGATACAGCCAGTAATCAATTTGACGATTTATTTACAGCGAGGCAGTAGAGCGTGTCTGCAAACTCGATTTTCGCTTGTTTTGTTCGACCTCACCCCCGCTGCGCTCCCCTTGTCTGTACCGGCGAGGGGGTTGGGGGGTGAGGTTTCAGCGGTTGCAGACCGACCCTAATACCGATATCTATTCACTACCGAAGGAGAAAGCTGGATGCCTAATCGAATTGCAATCCTCCATTATGCCGGACCACCCATTGTGGGTGGTGTTGAATCAACAATCGCGCACCATGCACACGAGTTGGCGAACCTCGGTTATTCAGTACGTGTCATCAGTGGTTTTGGCGAGACGTTCGATGAACGGGTCGAAATACACATTGATCCTATTTTCGGCTCGCGTGATCCCCAAGTTCTTGCAGCGAAGAGCGAACTAGATGGAGGCGTTGTATCCAACGCTTTTCACGGCTTGGTTGAACTGCAAGAAGCCGCTCTCAAGCGGGCGTTAGAAAATTGCGATGTTTGCATTGTTCATAATGTGCATACCCTTAACAAGAATCTTGCCCTTACAGCCGCACTTCACCGTCTACACCAGTTACACGTTATCGCATGGTGTCATGATTTAGCGTGGACAAATTCCCAATATCTACCCGAACTGCATGATGGATACCCTTGGAATTTGCTTCGCCAAGCATGGGCAAACACCCGCTATGTGACTGTTTCCGAGTCCCGCCGCATCGATCTGGCGCAGCTAATCAATATTACCCCCGATGATATCAGCGTTATCCCACCGGGCATCGATCCCGCAACTTTCTTTCAATGGACTGCCACCACCTGCATGATGGAGGAAAAATTACAGTTGCTCAATGCGGATATCCTCTTGCTGGTACCCGCCCGCTTGACACGCCGAAAGAATGTTGAGCTGGCATTGCGGGTGTTGTACGAGTTGCGGAAGCAGAACGGGAAGGACTATCGCTTGATTATCTCTGGACCACCCGGTCCTCATAACCCTACCAATCCGGGCTATTTGGGTGATCTGCTTGAGCTTCGCAATGCACTTGGATTGCAAAGTGCCGCCCATTTTCTATACGAATTAAGCGAACCCCCATTGGTTCCCGATGACGCAACCATGGCAAATCTTTTTCAGTTGTGCGATGCCCTATTTTTCCCAAGTTTGCAAGAAGGCTTTGGGATTCCTATTTTGGAAGCTGGGCTGGCAGGGCTGCCGATATTCTGCTCCAATTTACCTCCTTTTCATGAGACTGGTCAGGAGGATGTCGTCTTTTTTGATCCTATAGCGCATACAGCCGAAGAGATTGCTTTAATGATTCGCACCTACTTTACTGGAAATCCTAGACAACGGATGAAGGCGCGAGTGCGTCAAAATTATCGTTGGGATGCTCTTGTTCGGACGCGAATCGTGCCGCTGTTGGAGGGATCATGAAGACTTTTGAACTGATGTTAGTACTCACAAACCGAGGCGATATTGAGAGCTGTATTCAATTTGCTATCAAGCTGCTTCCACCAGATGGTAAGATTCATGTGCGTGGGCTGGTTACGATTGACGCAGAAAAATCACTTAGTGAAGGAGCTTTGCCGGCGCGCGAATGGCGCGACATTCTCAACCAAACTGCACAACGCTACGCTAACGTAGAGGATGATGTGCAAGTGTATGTTGATTATCAGCCGTTCCACAGCATTTTGGAAGAAATTCCTCAGAAAGAAATTGACTACTTGCTGGTTCAATGGGATACCTTGGATAAGCAAATTGGGGGACTCTATGTTGAAGACCTGATACAAATGATCCCTTGTAGTCTGGTCTTGGTCAGTGGCATTCAGACCATCAGTAGCGCTCAGAACGTTCTGCTTTCATTGCGCGGAGGTCCCAATTTGTCGATTGGAGCGCAAGTTTCACAAGCAATCGCAGGCAATGGATCAATCACGCTCTATCATGCCGTTGATCGCTCCCGTTCTGCCCCCGATCTCGAAGTGGTTATGCGATCTGTGCCTCAAATTACACGCACAATTACCGGTGTTACAGATATTGTAGAGGGAATAGTCCGCGAAGCTGTTGGATATGATGTTATCGTGATGGGTGCTGGCTTTAAACGTGTAAATACGCTGCCCATTGGTCAGCGAGATGTGATCCAAAACGTATTTGAGCGCACAAAAAAACCCATCGTGTTGGTCCGTGCTGCCCAAAAGGAACCCTTTGAGTTTCATGCTCCGCAGGTTTCCAACAAGATTGATGAGCCTTTGTCTGTACGTGTGGATCGTTGGTTTGCCCAAAATACTTTCCATAGCAGCGAGTTCAGCGATTTGAACGCTTTACTAGCGTTTAAGAAAAAACAAGGCTTGACTATTAGCCTTGCGCTCCCTGCCCTGAATGAAGCGGAAACAATTGGTAATGTTATCACGACTCTGAAAACGGCTTTGATGGATGGGGTTCCGCTACTTGATGAAATTGTGCTTATCGATAGTGAGTCAACTGATCACACGATAGCCATCGCTCAATCGCTTGGAATTCCAACCTATGTGCATCAGCAAATTTTACCGGACGAGTTACAAAGCTATCGGGGCAAAGGTGAGGCGCTCTGGAAAAGTCTCTACGTGACAAAGGGTGACATTGTTGTTTGGGTGGACACCGATATCACCAATATCCACCCACGCTTTATCTATGGGCTGATCGGCCCGTTACTCAAAAGCGAGAGCGTGCAATATGTCAAAGGCTTTTATGCGCGCCCCATAAAAGTGGGTGACAAACTTCAGGCTTATGGTGGTGGGCGGGTAACTGAACTGGTCGCTCGACCCTTGCTAAACTTATTTTATCCAGAGCTTTCCGGCATTATCCAGCCGCTATCTGGTGAGTATGCGGGTCGTCGTAAGGCACTTGAGCAAATCCCTTTCTTCAGTGGATATGGTGTGGAAACCGGAATGCTTATCGATATCTTAAATCAATTTGGGTTGGGAAGTATTGCCCAAAGCGACCTTGAAACCCGCATCCACCACAATCAACCATTGGTCAACCTGAGCAAAATGTCATTCGCCATCTTACAAGTGTTCATCGCACGACTAGAAAGTCGCTACGGAGTTGAACTGTTGAACAAAGCCAATCGCAGTATGAAACTGGTTATACAAGAACCAGACCAGTTTGCCCTAGAGATTGCCGAGATTGGCGACCATGAACGCCCACCCATGATTACAATAGATGCATATCAAAAACGCTCATGAAAAACCCTGTGTGCCAGAATGGCTGAAACAACTTCGGTCTGAAGTTTAGTGCAGACTGGAGGGCGAAACAGGATGGAAAATCATGGCACAGCAGAATGGAAATGGACGGGTCGAGGTGCAGCCGCGGGCGATGCGCCGGACGTTCACTGCCGAGTACAGGCAGATCGTGGCGCTGCCCGCGCTCACCTCGAACGGCGATGGTACAGCGATATCATCCGCTACGACTTCGATGTAACCGAGCATACCCGGATGTGAAAGTCCCTTCTCCATGCGCTGGAGAGGGGACTTCGGGGTGCGGCGGAGCGATCCGAAACTCAGCTTATTCAGGTTTTTTGATACCCGCAACCGTCTTTCGATGCAGCAGACCGACGTTACTCCGCCGTCACTTCATACGCCACGTCGTCGTAGACCACGATCACACGCTCACCGAGCGCGAAGTAATCGACCAGATCGGGCGTCGTCGTCAGCAGGTCGAAGTAGGCATCGCTTAGGAAGACGACCTTTTCGGTCTCCATTGTCTCGGTGTCGAACGTCGTATCCGTCCACACGCCGTCTTGCAGCAGGAACGTCTTGCCGTTCACCGTCTGGAGCGGGCTTTGCTCGGCTTCCATTTGGGCTTCTTGTGGTGCCTGGTCGTCCAGCGTACCGCCCATCGCACCCGTATCGACGGGCGGCGCACCCGGCACGCCCCGTGTTGCTGGCGCGGTCGCCATCATCATCGGGGCGGCGTTCGCGCTTGCCAAACCGGAGAACGTATCCGCCATGCTGACCGCGTCCGCACCGGAGGTCGCGCCTGCGGCTTGTGCCATCTCGCCGGACATGCGCGCGGCGGCGTCGCGGCGTCCCTGCTGCGTCAAAATGTCATCCTCTTCGATCAAGAAGCTGGTATACGGCGTGATGATGCCGTAACGCACGCTCAACGCCACGATGCTGTCGATCAGTTCAGCGTTTTCGCCGTTCAAGCGGATGCTGTTGAGCAGTTCCCCGATGCGTCGCGTCGCCCATAAGCGCGGGATGAAACCCTCGCCGCCGGCGCGTGCGCGGAAGTCGAAACCGTCGTAGACGAATGTTTCGCGGTCATCGCCGATCAGCCCGCTCAAGGTCACGTCGATTTCGTCCGCCGAGCCGCGATAGCGCCCGACAATCGTCAACTGCGTTCCCGCGAACAAATCCGGCAGCGGCAGTTCAGGATAAATCGAATCGACGGTCACGCCATCGATGTCGATGTCGATATTGCGCAGCACGGGCGCGCTGATCTTGTTGTACAGGCTGGCGACTTCTTCATCGATCCGTTCAGTCGGGCGCACATAGGATGATGTCCCCTGAAAATCGCGCGCAATCGTATCGAGCAGGAACGTCTCTACATCGTCACCGACGCCAAACGAGAAGATGCGGATGTTCGGGCGGGTGCGCGTTTCCAGATTGTCGATGATGTTCTCGACGTTGGTTTCGCCTTCGGTCGGCAGCCCATCCGTTAGGAACAGGATGGTCGTCGGACGTTCATCGTCTGCCATCTCCAGCGCCGTCGTCAGCGCGCCGTTGATGTCCGTGCCGCCCTCCGCGAACATGCCGTCGATCCATTGGATCGCTTCATCGGCAACGCGGGGGTCTTCCATATCGTTGGAGAACACGCGCCAGCCCGTGCTGAACAGCACGATGTTGAAGCGGTCGCGCGAGTTCAGATTGTCCAAGACGTAACCCGCTGCTTCGCGCGCCTGATCCCACTTCGCGCCCTGCATACTGCCGGACTGATCCAGCACGACGATGATATCGCGCGGGATGATCTGTTCGTCGGGAATGTCCAGCGGCGGCTGTACCAACAGCATGAAAAAGCCGTCTTCGCTGGCGCTGTCGCGGTACGTCAGCAGATTGACGCTGATCGTCTCGCTGGCGACGCCGTAGTACAGGCTGAAATCCTGATCCGGGCTGTAGAAATTCTGCTCGAAGCCGACGCTGAATGCCTCATCACCGTCGCGGTCAATGGCGATATCGTGGCTCGGAGAATAGATGCTGCCAATTGGGTCGTTGCTGATGACGTTGATGCTGATGCTGGCTTCTTCGACGGGGCGGAAGGTCGTCAGGCGCGACACATCGAACGGATAGACATAGTGGATCAAGCCGTTATCGACTTCTAGCACCTGCGAGTAGGTGATTTCGATGCGGCGCGATTCACCGGGTGGGATTGGGAACACGTTCGCCTGTACGACGCCCATGCCGACGTATTCGAGCAGCGCCGGATCGCGGTATTGGCGCACGATTTCGTCATAAATGGCGCGCGCTTCGTCGGCTTCGAGGATTTGCGCGATAATCGGATCGCCGTTGATATACATGATCAGTTCTTCAACCGACGCGCCGACGGGCAGCGGGAACAGGAATGTCCCTTCCGCGAGTCCGTTGCCATCGTTGACGAACTCCATACTGACTTGGGTGCGTGCGATCTGATCCGCGATTTCGACGCGGACGCGGTGATGGTCAATCTTGAGCCATTCGGGATTGGTCGAGACGCCGCCGATCCACGGGCGACATTCCATCGTGCAGACGGAATCAGGCGGACAGGGCATACATTCTTGGGCGGCGGCTGGCATGACCAGCGCGAACGCGAGAACGAGGACGGATAAAACGGCGAGCAAGCGGTTCATGGTCAAATTCCCCTTGGGCTTGACGGGCGAATGAGTCGCCCGTGTCAATGTGTCTGTCTATGGGGTATGACGACAGTGGGTGGGGGAAAGTTCCATACGGCTTCGGATAGTTCGACTTTTGAAAATGTGAAAATGTGGGTCGTATGTTGTAATGTGACATATAGTCTACAAGAATTGCGATTTCACCTCGACTGTAAAATCATAACTGCGATAGCTGATGGTCATGTCATTCGTATTTCCGTGACCTCGCTTATGATCATCGGGTTTTCGTAAACGGGTCACCTGTGGATTGGCGAGCAATAAACCGCGTAATTTGTACTCGCCTACATAACCGAGCATAAAGCCGCGCAGACTCGGATTTTCATCAACAATCAGCGTAAATTCTTGCTCGGTCAATTTCCAGCGTTCAAGCATGAGTGGTTTGTTCATCAGTGCCAATATCCTCAAATAATGCAGTCAGGCTGATCTGCAATGCCACCGCAATCACCGCGATATTTTTCAAGCTCACGTTTCGTTTGCCCCGTTCGATGCCGCTGATATATGTGCGGTCGAGCTGGCACAAGGCTGCCAAATCCTCTTGAGACAAATTTCTTTCTATACGGAGCTTACGTAGTTTGTTCCCGAACTGAAGCAGAACAGATGAATGTGGATTCATGAAACGGATCGTAACGATTGTGTGGACGATAAGTCTATGGACGATAAGTCACATTTGAATTATGTTCCTCACCCCCTTGCATCCGCCCCCCAACTTGCGTCACAATAGCGCGTATGACGACACCAAACGATCACCCACACGAACACGACGATCTGTTCGCGCCGCCGCCGGACGACGACCCGCCGCTGACCGCCGCCGACGAACGCGCAACGCAGTTGATCCCACCGGTCGCGGACGATGAAAGCGACGTGAATACGACTGCGCCAACGCAGGTTGGCGACATTGTATATACGCCGCCGTCGGATGCTGATGATCTGCTCGATGATGAAAACGCCCTCAGCACGACTGTGCCGACGCTCATTGGCGATCTGGTCTATATGCCGCCAGATAGGGATACGCCGCCGGATCATGATGCGCGCTCAGATGCGGATGTGCCGGAAGCGTTCGTTGACGACGCCAATGCGCCTTGGCGCGACCGCGACCCCGAACAGAGTCTAGAGACGATCTACGCCTTCGATGAGACGCGCCGCACGGCTGACCCCGACTTGGCGCTCACGTCCCTCGATGCGGCGGCGTTGAGCGATCTCGTAGCGTCGGAAGAAGCCGCGCTCGACGCCGAACGTAAGGCGAAACCGCTGCCCGTCTACCGGACGCGCTATCCCATGCCGCCCATGCACAAGCTGCCGCGCGGGCATCTCGGCTCGATCCTGCCCGCGATCCTGCTGATGCTGATCGGCGCGTGGCTGACGCTGACCGGGACAGGCGGCTTGTCTGGTATCTTGCCCGCAGACAGCCTGCCGCCAGAACTGGCGTCGGTGCTGCTCACGCCGTCGCCGCTGATCATTGCGGGCGTGATTGTGGGCGCGCTGGTAATCAGCGTCCTCGGCTATGCGCTCGGCACGGGCAGGTGGACGCGCGGTCTGGTGTTCGCGGCACTGTGCATCGTTGGCGTCGCGGTTGTGTTCGCGCTCTCGCTCCAACCGGGCGGCATCGATCTGGTGCGCGGTTATCCGCTGCTGCTGTTGGCGCTCGCCGTCGCGCTGCTGCTCGCCGGATTGGTCGCGCGCCCCATCCAACGGCAGGTATTCGCCCCCGCGCTGCTGCTGGCGCTGGCGGGCGGCGTCGGCTTGGCGTTCACGGCGGGCTACGCGCCGAGCAATCTCCTCGCTAGTGCCGCGCCGTTTGCGCCCGTCGTGCTGGCGCTGTTGGCGTTGGTGTGGATCGCGCCGGCGATTGTCCGCCGACGAAAATAAGCCGCCGCTCAAACTCAGGACAAAACCATGCGTGTCGCGCATATTGTCGGCGCGTTCTCGAAGCTGTCAGAGACGTTCATTTATGATCTCGTCGCAGAAAGCGCGCGGCAGGGCATCGATGCGCACGTCCTCACCGCTGAGCATGTCAACGCCGCCGAACGCCCATTTGACGCGGTGCATGTGCTGGAACGGCTGCCGGAGCATCACCCCAAATACGCCCGCCTGCGCGCCAGCGGCGAGCGGGACGCGCTGCCGGGCGATCAGCCTGATACCGCGCTGATCCGCGAAGCGTATCAGCGGCTGCTCAAGCGCATCCAACCGCAGGTGATTCATGCCCATTTTGGCGAATTGGGCTGGCTGATCGCGCCCGTCGCGCGCCGCCTCCAGATTCCGCTGATCGTCTCGTTTCACGGCTACGATGTGTCGATGCTGCCGCGCCAACCCGGCTGGCAAAAACGGTATGCGTTCTTGCTGCGGGTCATGGCGTTGGGGATTGTGGTCTCCGAACCGATGCGGGAGATCGTCATGCGGCTTGGCGCGGCGGCAGACAAGGTGAAAATCATCCACGTTGGCAAAGATGTGAGCCTGTATCCGCAAAAGTCGCTCAGCTATCCGCTCCGCCAGTGGATATCGGTGGGGCGCTTGGTCGAGAAAAAAGGACACGCCGATGCCATTCACGCTTTCGCACGGCTGCCTGATGTGCCGACGCGCGCGTTGACCATCGTTGGCGATGGGCCCGAACAACCGCATCTGACAGCGTTGATCGAGCGGTATCAGTTGCAGGATCGGGTTCAATTGGCGGGCGGCGTGTCGCATGAGCGGGTCAAACAGTTAATGGTGGAGGCAGACGCCTTTATTTTGTGCAGCAAGACGGCGAAAAATGGCGACAGCGAAGGCATTCCCACTGTATTGATGGAGGCGCAAGCCATCGGTTTGCCGTGTGTATCCACCCTGCACGCCGGAATTGCCGAAGCCGTGCCGACTGAAAATCGCTGGATGCTCGCGCCCGAAGGCGACATCGACGGCGTTGTTCGCCTTGTTGAACAGGTCAGCCAGCTTGATGCTGCCACGCTCGCCGAAATTGTGGGGCGCGCGCGGAAAAAAGTCGTGGATGATTTCAGTTTAGCCGCCAGCGTCGCGCAGCATTCGGCGCTCTATCAAGCCTGCCAGCCGCCGACGGTGACGCGCTGATCCGCGCAAAGTCGTATGCGCCTCGCCATTGACGCCAGCCGCACGACCGTCGCCCGAACAACGGGGACAGAGGCGTATGCCCGTGATTTGATTCGCGCGCTGATCGCGTCCAATCCGGGACATGATATCGCGCTGTACTTTCGGGATACGCCGCCGCCCGACTTGTTTCCGGCGTCGAAGCGGCTGTCGCTCCGCGTGATCCCGTTCCGACGCGCATGGACGCATCTGCGTTTCGCTGCCGCCATCGCGCACGACCGCCCCGATCTGACATTTGTCCCGGCGCATACGCTCCCGTTCGCGTTTCCGGGACGTGCCGCCGTGACCGTCCACGATTTGGGCTACAAATGGTTTCCGGGCGCGCATCCCGCCCGCAGTCGGCTGTATCTCGATCTCACCACCCGCTACAGCGCCCAGCGTGCATCGGTCGTATTCGCGGACAGCCGCGCGACAGCGGACGATTTGATGCGCTTCTACGGCGTGCCGTCCGCGAAAATCCGCGTCGTGTATCCGGGCGTGTCGCTGCCCGTGCGCGCGGTGCCAGCGGATGAAATCGCCGCTGGGCGTGCAAAATATCGCTTGCCGGAACGGTACTGCTTGTTTCTCGGCACGCTGCAACCGCGCAAGAACATCGCGCGGCTCGTGGCGGCATATGCACAGTATCGCGCGGCGGCATCCGATCCGGCGGCATTGGTACTCGCGGGTGGGCGCGGCTGGCTGTTCGATCCAGCGTGGACGACGGGGGACGGCATCATCGCAACGGGCTATGTGGACGACGCCGATAAAGCCGCGCTGTATGCGGGCGCGCTGGCGTTCGTGTTTCCGTCGTTGTACGAGGGCTTCGGCTTTCCGGTCTTAGAAGCGATGCGCTGTGGGACGCCCGTCGTGTGCAGTCATACGTCCAGTTTGCCGGAATTGGTGGGCGCTGCTGCGCTGCTGGTCGATCCGCTCAATGTCGATGCGCTGGCGGCGGGCATCGCGCGATTGACAGACTTGACAGCGGACGAACGCGCCGATATCGTGAAGCGTGGACACACACAAGCCGCACAATTCACGTGGGACGCTGCGGCGCGCGCGGTATGGGAAGGGCTGGAAGATGGGTGAACGGTTTTTCACCGCAGAGGCGCAGAGGCGCAGAGAACCGCAGAGAAAGGTTGGGGAAAGCAGCTTTTCTCATTCTTTTTCTCTGCGTCTCTGCGGTGAAGCGCTATCGTGATGAACATCAATCGCTTTTTGATCGTCCAGATCGCGGACATTGGCGATCTGGTGCTGTCCACGCCCGCGTTGGCATCGCTGCGCGAACGCTATCCGCACGCCCATATCGCTGTGCTGACCACGCCGCACGCCGCGCCGATTTTGCAGCACACGAATTTAGCCGACGAAATTTTGACGATTCCACGTTGGCTGCGCGCGACTCAGCCCCAATCAGCGGCGGCATTGTTCGCGTTGGCACGGCGATTGCGCGCGGGACAATACGACGCGATCCTGTATTTCCACCATTTCAGCACGCGGGCGGGCGCGCTCAAGCACGCGGCGATTACGGCGGCGGCGGGCAGCCCGATCCGCGCAGGACTGGACAACGGGAAGGCGCCATTTTTGACCCATCGCTTACCGGATCGCGGTTTCGGCGCGCTGCATCAAGCGCAGTACTGGCTGAATCTGGTCGGCTTGTTCGGTGCATCGAGCGAACCGCGCCCCGCCATCATCGGGCGATCAGACGCGGATCGCGCATGGGCTATCGCGCGTTTGCCCGACGAAAATTACGTCGCCATCCATGCGGGCGGCGGCAGCTACAACACGGCGCGGCGCTGGGATGCCGATAAATTCGCAGACGTGGCGCAGCGATTAGCGGCGGACGGCGCAAAAATCGTCTTGGTCGGCGGAAAGGGCGATAACAATGAAGCCGTCGCCGCGCAGTTGGATGTACCGCCCATCGATTTGACCGGACAGACAACGCTCAATCAGTTGGCGGCGGCGCTGGCACGCTGTGGGCGGTTCATCGGCGCGGAATCGGGCGTAATGCACATCGCGGCGGCGGCGGGCTGCGCCGTGACCGCTGTATTCGGTGCGGGCAATCATGACGCATGGCGTCCATGGACGCCCACCGGACACAGTCTGGTCGTGCGGTCGGGAGTGCGTTGTTCGCCGTGCGCGTACATCGGGACGGGTGTCGGCGCGCGGGATGGCTGCGCGGCGCGGACGTGCATGAAACTGGTGACCGTTGAGGATGTGCCTTCACCTCACCCCCCAACCCCCTCTCCATTGCATGGCGAGGGGGAGTCATTGCACGGCGTTCCCCCTCTCCACGCAGTGGAGAGGGGGCTAGGGGGTGAGGTGAAGGCACGGCATGAGGTGAAGGCACGGGCTGAGAGGGGGCTAGGGGGTGAGGTGAAGGCACGGGGTGAGAGGCAGATACCCATCCTCACCTATCCCATCTCGCGCCTCACTTACGCCGAGTGGCTGGATCGCATCGACGCATGGATGCAGTCCGGCGGATTGCACCATGTTGTTACGCTCAACCCCGAAATGATCATGATCGCGCGCCGCGATCCGGTGTTCGATGTGGTCGTGCGCCGCGCCGATGTGACGCTCCCCGATGGCATCGGCTTGCTGTTGGCGGCGAAATGGCGCGGGACGCCCCTCCCCGAACGAGTCACCGGATCAGATGGCGTGCCGAAAATCGCGGAACGTGCGGCGGCGCAAGGGTGGCGCTTGTTCCTGCTCGGCGCGGCGGACGGCATCGCGCAACAAGCGGCGGACGCGCTTCAACGGCGCTATCCGGGCGTGAAAATCGTGGGCGTGTACGCCGGATCGCCGTCTGCTGATGACGAAGACGAAATCGTAGCGCGCGTGAACGCCGCCAACGCCGATATCCTGTTTGTCGCGTATGGCGCGCCGGAGCAGGACAAATGGATCGCGCGCAATTCTGTTCGTCTGAACGTGAAAATGGCGATAGGCGTGGGCGGTGCGTTCGATTTCATCGCGGGCGTTGTGCCGCGCGCGCCCGAAGCGTGGCGGCACGCGGGCGTCGAATGGCTGTATCGGCTGATCAAGCAGCCGTGGCGTTGGAAACGGATGTTACGTTTGCCGCGTTTCTTGCTGGCGGTGATGTTGGAGCAACCTCACCCCCGCCGCACAGAACGCGACTCTCCCGCTCCACATGGAGAGGGGTGACGGGTGAAACTCGTCTTGGGGGTGAGGTTCTTATGGAGCATCTGATCGAAATCGTCCGGCGTTTCGTCGGTAAGCGCGTCCTCGTCGTGGGCGATGTGATCCTCGACGAGTATCTGATCGGGCGCGCCGCGCGCATGAGCCGCGAAGCGCCGATTCCTGTCCTTGAATTTGAAGAACGGCGGCTGATCCCCGGCGGCGCGGCGAATCCGGCGGCGAACATCGCGGCGCTCGGCGCGACGGCGATTCAATCCGGCGTGATCGGCGCGGACGGCGAAGGCGAGGCGCTCAAAGGCACGCTGACCGAACGCCGCATCGAGATCGCCGGGCTGCTGGTCGATGGATCGCGTTCGACGACGGTCAAGACGCGCATCATGGCACAGATGGGCTTGCGCTTTCCGCAGCAGGTCGCGCGGCTGGATCGCTTGGCGCGCGATCCGATCACGCCGTCGTTGGAGGCGCACCTGATCGCGTGGATGGAGCGCGCCATTCCGTCGGTGGATGCCGTCCTGCTCTCGGATTATCACGGCGGGCTGCTCACGCCCACCCTGGTGGATCGGATCGCGCGCGTGGCGCGGGATGTGCGCCGCGATCCTGCGCCGTTACTGACAGCGGATGCGCAGCGCCCCCCGGTCTTGCTCACAGCCGATGCGCAAGGCGAACTTGGAAAATATAGCGGCTTCGACGCCGTGAAGTGCAACGCCGATGAAGCGCGGGCGTTCCTCGCGCGCAGACTGCGCACGGACGACGATTTCGCGGCGGCGGCGCTCGATCTGCGCGACCGCTTGGGTTTGCGGGTTGGCATGTTCATCACGCGCGGCGCGGACGGCATCACGTTCGCAGCCGTCGATGAGGATGGCGATCACTACGCCGCGCACAGCCGTGCGCCCGCCGCCATCGATGTCTACGATACCGTCGGCGCGGGCGATACGTCCATCGCCGTGATCACGCTGGCGTTGGCGTGCGGCGCGGCGGCGGTCGCGGCGGCGGCGCTGGCAAACGCGGCGGGCGGGATCGTCGTGCAGCACGTCGGGAACTATGCGCCGACGATGGGCGAGATGATCGCGGCGTTGGCACCATAGGGGGCGATAATAGAAATATTGAATGATGGGTTCGTCTATCGTGAAGCGACCTTCATCCGCGCAGCACGTCCGAATTGGGTCAAAGACTCGCGCATTCCCGATTTGATGTTCGTGAGCGCCGCGAGCATGAAAGCGTCCTGACAGCCATCAAAGCGTTAGGCGAACAGCGCCGCGACCGCGAACTGAAAGCCCGGAATCAGATCGCCGCCGTCAAGCATGTCTTTGTCCGTGAGAACCGTGATCGGATCGCCCTCAGCGCGATAAATCGTGACATGACGATAGCGCGAATCCACGACCCAAACGAGCGGCACGCCATCATCGAGATACCGATTGACCTTTTCCAGAATGTCTTTGTTCTCGTCATTTTCCGATACGATTTCAACCACCAGATCAGGAATCAGCGCGAACGGCTCTTTGCGCCAATGGGGATGGTCAGCGATATACGCATCGAGCCGGTGTTGGCGGATGAACATCAAATCCGGCAGCCGCGATCCTTTCACCCAATTTTTACGCTCTGTGCCGGGCAGCACAAACGTCCGCTCTTTCGAGATCAGCCCAAGCGGATGCGTGTCCAACCAACGTTTAATCGCCCACATCAACGTATCGGCGCTTTCGTCGTGGTCGGGCAAATGCGGCATTTTCTCGACAATTTCTCCATCGATGAGTTCAAAACGTTCGATAGGAATGCGCAGAAAATCGTCAATGGACATGCCGACAGGCGGCGCATCCGCGCTGACAACGGGCGTATCGAGTGGGGGCGCGATCATGCGATCCTCAACCTCATCATCGTGAACAAGCCTCGTCCGATAGCAGCGTATCGGATAAAGTCACCGTATTTTAACCTGAGTTCTGGATCGCTTCACCTCACCCCCCAACCCCCTCAGCCATTGCATGGCTGAGGGGGCTTTCAAACCCGTTGTGACCTGTCCTGCTCCCCCTCTCCACAGCGTGGAGAGGGGGTTGGGGGGTGAGGTGAACGGTTTAGAGCCGATCCAAAACTCAGGTTATTTTAGCGCAAAACATCATCAAGACGCAGAATACGCGCGCGCGGAAGGGGTGAATAGTGGCGCTAGGTAGGGGCGTGGCATGTGTCGCCCGCCGCGACCCTACACATCCACCACTCTCACGACGCCCGCGCGCTGCGTTTGCGCTTCAGCTTATCTTTACAACACCGGCGCGCCCGCCTTCCGCGCGACGAACTGTCCGCCGCCCCGATGCCCGCCCCACTCCGCGCCATCGACCAGCTTGTTCCCGCGCTGATACACCTGCACCGGGACGCCCTTGACGACCATGCCCTCGTAGACGTTGTAATCGACGTGCATGTGATGGGTTTTCGCGCTGATCGTGTGTTCTTGGTTCGGATCCCACACGACGATATCGGCGTCCGATCCGACAGCAATCGTCCCTTTCTTCGGGTACATGCCGAAAATCCGCGCCGGATTGGTACAGTTCAACTCCACGAAGCGCGACGGCGAAATCTTGCCGCCGTTGACGCCCGCGTGCCAGATCACCATCATGCGATCTTCGAGTCCCGGCATCCCGTTGGGAATCTTGGCGAAATTGCCGCGTCCCAGTTCTTTGCCCGGACGGCGGAAGGTCGGGTCTTGCGCCTCGAACGTGTGCCATGCGCCTTCGGGATGCGCCTTCGCCCAATCCTGATGGGGACCCTTGCTGCCCTCATACCAAAAATCGCAGTGATCGGTGCTGACGATTTGCAGCGTGCCATCGCGGACGGCTTGCCACAGCACCGCCTGATCGTGCGTGCTGCGGATCGGCGGCGAACAGACATATTTCGCGCCCTCGAATCCTGGCGCGGCGAGATGCTCATCGACCGTCAGGAAGAAATATTGGCTGCACGTCTCGCCCATGACGGGATAGCCGAGCGCGCGCCCACGCCGCAGCGCCGCGATGGACGCTTCGCAGGTCATATGCACAACGTACAGCGGGCAGCCCGTCAAGCCGGACATGACGACAGCGCGATTGGTCGCTTCGCCTTCGATTTCTGGCGGGCGCGACTCCGCATGATATTTGGGATCGGTCTTGCCCGCTGCCAGCAGCGCGGGCGTCAGCGCCGCCTCGACATCGCCATTTTCGGCGTGAACCATGACGATCATGCCGTGCTTCGCCGCCACACGCATCGTCTTGAACAGCGTCGCATCGTCGATCTGGAACACGTTTTTGTACGCCATGAACAATTTCAGGCTCGTGACGCCTTCATCGACCAGCGTCGGAATCTCGTCCAATACGGCGTCGTTCAACTCGCGGATGGCGAGGTGAAAGCCATAATCGATCTGTGCCTGTTCCGCTTTTTTGCGCCATTCGGTCAAGCCATCGTGCAGCGATCCGCCGGGCGGCTGAATCACGAAATCGATGTGCATGGTGGTGCCGCCGAACGCCGCCGCACGGTGTCCGGTGTTGAAATCGTCGTTGCTGAATGTGCCGCCGAACGATAAATCGAGATGCGTATGCACGTCGATGCCGCCGGGCATAAGATACATGCCGCTACAGTCAACGACGGTATGTCCAGCGGGATCGAGATCAAGCCCGATCAGCGTGACAATTTCGCCTTCGACCAGCACATCGGCGCGCGTCATATCGCTGGCGGTGATCACCGTGCCATGTTTGAAAAGAGTTCCCATGATGTCCTCCATCGCGGAGATCGCTACAAAAACGGACTGAAATACAGCGCGCTGTACCGCTGGTGGCGGACAGCGATGTTCATACGGGCGATTGTAGCGCGTTTTGGGCGCAAGGCTTTACGGTTTTGCGACTCGGCTTTATACTATTCGCCTGACATTGGACAATGCTTTATCCCAACAACATCCAAACGGAGGGAAACAATGGGAGACTTTCTTCAGGTATCTGGTTAGCGGACTGCTCATCGGCGTATCCGTCGCCGCGCCCGTCGGCGCGATGGGGCTGCTCACGATTCGGCGCACGCTGGCGCACGGCTGGCGCGCGGGCTTCATCACGGGGCTTGGCATCGCCAGCGCGGACGGCATCTACGGCGCATTTGCCGCCTTCGGTCTCACCCTACTCACCAACTTACTCATCGGCATTCGTCCCGCGATTGGCTTAATCGGCGGGCTGTTTTTGATCTATCTCGGCGTCAAGAGCATCCTGCAAGCACAGCCGCCACCGTCTGCCCCCGATGCCGAGGTGGAGCCTGATCCGCGCGGCACGGCGAGTCAGGGCGGCGCGGTGAACATGTATCTGTCGGCGTTGGCGCTCACGCTGACCAACCCGACGACGATCTTGGCGTTCATCGGCATCTTCGCGGGCGCGGGCTTGTCCGTCGGGCGCGCGGATGGCGCAAACGATACCTTGTCCGCCGTGTTCATGCTGGTGGGCGTGATCAGCGGCTCGATTGCGTGGTGGCTGACGCTGACGACGGGCGTCACGTTGGTGCGCCGCCGCTTGACGCCGGGCATCTTGGTCTGGATCGGGCGCGTATCGGGTTTGATGCTCGTCGCGTTCGGGCTGTCGGCGCTGGTCAATCTGTTCGCGCCGTAGGAACGCTGGAAAAGATTTCAGCGCAGAGGATGCAGAGCAAAGAAAACGGATTTTCTCTGCCTTCTCTGCGCTGAAATCTTTAATCGCCCGCCGCCGTCTCCGCCGCACCACTGCTTGCACAGATAGGCGTCGTCAGCCCGTCGATGCTGCTGCTGTTCTTCTCGCGCTGATAGTCGATGGTGGCATCCGCGCCTTTTGCCGCCCAATATTTCACCAGCGTCTCGCGCTCGCCCTCATAGTCGTAGAGCGGCACAGCATAGCCGCACGCCGTCGAGGTGCGATGAATATCCGCGACGATGATCTGGCGCGCGCCCGTGTAGAGCGTGAAGCCGCCGATCAGCGTTGCCCATTCGCGCGAATCGGGCAACACCGTTTGTCCGCGCCCATACAGGCGGACGATGTTGGGCGTCCCGTCGAAGGAACAGAACATGAACGTGATGCGCTCGTTCTCCGCGATATGCGCGGACGTTTCGTTGCCGCTGCCCGTCAGATCGAGATACGCGACGCGGTTGGGCGCGAGGATGCGGAAGCAGTCCATCCCCTTCGGGGACAGATTGACATGCCCTGCGCCCGACAGCGGCGCGGTGGCGACGAAGAATAAATGCTGCTTGCCGATGAACGTATGCAGTTCCGGCGTGATATGATCGAATACCTTGCCCATGTCAAAACCCTCATGATCGGAACTCACTGAACGCATACCGATGATTATGCCTCAATTCAACGAACTGATCAGATACTATTCCGATCCACCCTAGAAAAATGGGACTTCAAGATTGTTATGAAACTTGCAATGTTTTTTGGTTTGAATAATAATGAGAATCAACCCAACAAAACATGAGGGTTGATGCCGATGAAATATCAGATCGGGGTAGGCTTCATCGTAATGGCGCTGAGCATCGCGCTGACGGGCTGCGGGATGCTCGGCGGCATGTTCGATGCGGCGAACAGCGGAAGCAACAACGATACGACGGGGGATGCTATGAACGCGGCGGCGTTGACGCTCGGAGAGACGGTCACGCTGCGCGGCGTCGTGGTCGAGAACATCCAGAACTGCGCGGTCGATGGCAGGTGTATTTTACGAATCGATACGACTGAGGGGATACGCTCGGTAATTTATCACTACGGAGAATATCCGCCGTGTTTTAATCGTGAGGCAATACAAACGGGGGGCGAGATGCAAGTGGGCGATCAGGTTGAAGCGGTCGGTATGGTCGTCGCCCAACAAGCCATCTCGACCTGCGAATCGGAAACTTACCGCATCACAAAAGTGTCCTAAAGGGGGTTTTATGCTGCTTAATCGCTTTACGGTGATTGCGCTCGTCCTTTTGGCTTTCCTCGCTATTCCTATGCAGTTGTTTGGACAAGTCTTTCCATCGGATATGCCCGGTTATTACCTTCCGAACACCACCGCCGATCCAACCCGTCAGTATTTCGATCCACAGACGCGCGGACAGCCGACCGAACTGCTGGCGCGCTACGAGACAGCAGCGGACGATCCGAGCAAGACCTGTACCGTCGTCACCTTCGAGGGCTTGGGCAATGCAGCGGCGATCCCAGTGATCCAAGGGATTCAGTCGCCTGCATGGCTGTCGCTCATTGACGTTGATGCGGGCGGAACGGGCAACTTCGCGTTCGAGCCGACGCCCTCTACAACTGCATTTTGGTTGGGCGGCTCATCCTCGCGCGATCTGATCTTTGATAATCCCGCCAGCGAAGTCAGTTTCTTCTATACCTCGTCTGTGCCGGTGTCGATGGTCGCGTTTGACGCGGCAAATGTACAAGTCGCCTCTGTCAACGGGCCCATTAGTTGGGACCCAGAGTTCGACCCCAATCTCCCTGATCGCGGCGATCCGAATGGCGACTTTAACATTTGGACGGAACTGAAGGTCACCACCGTCGGCAACACGATCAAGAAGGTGACGGTGACAGCGCAGCAAAACCAGATGGGGATCGACAACCTGAAGGTCTGCACATCGGTGAGCATTCACAGCGTCGAGTTCACACAGGCAATTCAGGAATGGCAGACGCTTGCTCAACTGAAAACCGACTTGAGCGACGGCAAGCCGCCCGTGCCGATCATCGCGGGCAAGCCGCTGGCGATGCGCATTTATATGGACAGGGTGCGTACCGCCGTCACGGTGCGGATCAACGTCAACGGTGTGAACCAGACCGTCACGTTACAGCCGCAGTGTACACCGGAGGATCGACGCCGACAGCGCAACGGTTGTCAATCGGTCGATTTCTATTTCACCAATCCGCCGTCCGGCAACATGCAGACGACCACGACCGTGTTTGTCGGCACGACACAGGTTCAACAGGAAGTTCTAACCCTGACGAATCAGACCGCCGAACCACTCGTTCTGGCGGCAGTGAGCGTGTGCGATGCCCTAAACGCGACGGGCAATTGGCTCTGTCAGGGTGCGGGCGGACTTGGCAGCTTAGTCGGCGTACTGCGTCGGATCGCGCCAACGCACAGTGTCACCGTCTCAAATAATGGCGATACGGTTCGCAATAACTGCGATATCGATGGCGATGGCACGGTCGAATTGATCGACGCCAATGGGGATGGGGATTACAATGACGTCGGCGACGTTGATGAACCATCGGTATGGGAATCCAACACCGCTAATGGGGTTGCCGCCCTGCACAGTATTGGCGATTGGTTCAACGATTTGTTCGGAACATCCGATAAACGCTATTTCGGATTGACGCGGACAAACATCTGCAACAACCTGAGCGGCACGGGCGGCATGGCAGCCAACATTCCCGGTAACGGCGCGTGGGCGCGGTCAACCGTCAACCGTATGGGAACGAACGTGACGAGCGAAGTGATCGCGCACGAAACCGGACACATGCTCGGTGGACGGCACGTCACGGTTGAACCCGCAGCGGTCGCAGCACCGCCGGGATGCTACAACATCTCTGGCGATTCGGGAACAGACTGGCCCCATGCCAATCCGCGCATTCAGGAAGTCGGTTTCGATGTGGCGGCGCAGCGTGCGCTCAATCCTGATGAAACCTTCGACATCATGTCGTATTGCGCCCCGCGCTGGATTTCGCCGCACAACTACCGCAAGCTGTACAATACGGCACTTAGTCCGTTGGTTGCAGGGCGTGAGCTTCAAGACGCGCGCACGGTCGTTCAAGGCGACTTCTGGACAGTGGGTGGAAGCATCGTCAGCAACGCCGTGACGTTCGCGCCGATTTATCAGCTCAACACAGCAGGCGACAACGCGCCGAGTACGGGGACACATCGCATCGAAGTGCGCAACGGCAGCACCGTGCTGTTCACGCGCTTCTTCACGCCGACCGTCGCGGAAAGTGAGAGCGGTGGCGATGATGTGGAAACCGCTCCGTTCTTCTACGAGTTGATTCCGATACAGGCGGGCGCGACGAGCATCCGTGTGTTCAACGCCGCCGTTAGCGGCACGCAGATCGGGCAGATCAATTTCGGCGGCGCTGTGCCAACCGTCACGATCACTGCGCCGTTGGGTGGCAGCCTCAGCGGGCAGCAAACCGTGTCATGGAACATCAGCGACCCCAACGGCGGATCGCATACCTACTGGATTCAGTATTCGCCGTCGAATGCCGCATTCGGATCGTGGCAAACGCTGGCGGCGGGCTGGACGCAGACCAGTATCACTATCAATTTCGATGAAATCGCGGGGGCAGACGGCACGGGGCGGATTCGCGTGCTGGCATCGGACGGCGTGAATACGGGCATTGGCACATCCAACGCTTTCACCGTCCCGTCGCATCTCCCCGCTGCCGAGATCACTGATCCACTGGTGGCGACCTTCGCCAAAGTCGGCGATCTGGTCTGGTTGCAAGGCTACGGCTTCGACTATGACGAAGGCTTTTTGTCAGGCGCGGCGCTCAGTTGGTCGTCCAACCTGCAAGGCAATCTCGGTACGGGCGACAGTTTGCCGCTCACGTCGCTGACTGCCGGCGTCCATACGATCACGTTCACGGCGCGCGACGCGAACAATAATGCCTCGACCGACACAATTCAGGTCACGATTGACGGACTCGCGCCCGATCTGACGATGTATGTCACGGCGGACGGCACGCCCTCAAGCTGTGTCGCAGTGTTCATCGACGCCATCGATCCAGCGTTCAGCAGCGGCATGGAAAATGTCCGCTATTCGCTCAACGGTGGCACGACGTGGACGAATTTAGCGGCGAACAGTCTGCCGTTCCGCTTGATCGTGCCGGGAACGGGCTATTTCAATCTGATTGTGGAGGCACTCGACAAGGCGAGCAATCTCGATGTCGCCAGCCAAGAATTCTTCATCCAAAATCTCTGTCCTGCCAACCTGCTCAACAACGAGACGTTCAATTCGCCCGTCGGCAGCGATCCCGCCGATCAATGGGCGGTTTACAGCGTTCCGGGCGGGACACTGCCGAACCGGATTCAAAATGGCGTGTTCGAGTTCTACCGCGAACCGTCCAATACGCAAGGCGTGATCTTCCAGCAGACATTGACTGGATTATCTGGCTCAATCCCGCTGGATGTGATGGTCGATCTGGGCAACACCAGCGCGGTCAACAAGCGCATCACGCTGATCCTGTGGGATGAAGACTTCGACGATTTGCGCGTCTGTTCGTTCTGGCTTGCGCCGAATACGCCGCTTCGCACCTATCGCATGTTGACGAGCAATTTGGTTGACTGGACGAATGCGACGCTGCATATCTATGCGTCAAGCGCGGACGGACAAGGCTGGTATCAGATCGACAATGTGTCGCTCCGTTACAACCTGTTCGTGACTCGTCCGCAAACGCTGTGTCTCGATCCCAACGCGCCGCTCCCGGTCGTGGGCGCGCCGAACGGCGCAGAGCTGATCAATGATGGCGCGTTCAACACCAATCAACCGCCGCCGTTCAACGCCGAGAATCAATGGGGTCACTTCTGGACGCCGCAGAACGAACCCGTCGCCAATCATTTCGCCTTTCAACGGAATCCGTTGGGTTATATCGAGATGTACCGCAAGCCGCCCGCGTCGGGCAGCAACAGCGGCGTGATCTTGCAGTACACACAGGATACTGTCCCCGCCAACACCGTGATCGAAGCGCGCTTCAGTCTGGGGAACAGCAACGCACAGCGCGCGCGTGTGACCGTGCTGCTGCATCCGCGCAACTTTGACCGCGATTTGGCAGTGTGTTCGTTCTGGATCGAGCCGGGTACCAACACCGCCCAGCCGTATGTCATGCGTGCCTATACCCATCGCGCATGGGATACGGTCGGCGTGAACGACGCAACGATTTCGTTCTATGCGTCGTCGGCGCATTCGTCCGGTTGGACGATCCTCGACGCCGTATCGCTGCGGACGCGCCCCGCGTTGGGAACCGTCGGCGTTGAGTGTTATCCGTCCGGTTCGGATGTTCCCGGCGGCGCGGCGGGCAGCGCGGACATGGGCGCGCTCATGCCGACGCTTGAACCGACCGCGACATGGCAGCCCTATCTCGCGCCGGGACAGCCCGCCGAACAACCGCTGATCGCCACACCCGCGCCCGCGTCCGAAACGACGACGGGCGAGGGGACGAACAGCGAGTAAAGATTGACCTCACGCCCCCGACCCCCTCAGCCACGTGGACAGGCGGCAGGGGCGTGAGGTTCTCGCTAGCGTATGACCTTGCTCCCCTTGCCGCCGTTGTTCAGCGTATCGCGCGGCGATTGCGCGGCTTCGCTTGGCGTGCCAGCTTTCGTGCCGCCCGTTTTCGAGCCGCTGGTGCCGGGAATTTTAAGCGATTCGGCGCGGATTGCGGCGTAGAAATCCTCGTCATAGCTGCGCGTCTTGACCACGACGGGCATGGGGACAGCATGTCCCATGATGATCGCTTGCTGGCGCGTATCCAGCCGCGCCAAGACCTCGCGCAAGCCCGCTGCGCCGCTGATCCCGTTCAGCACCGCGGCGATATCCTTCTCGTTGTCGAGCAGCGCCGTGACGCGCGTCCCGATCTGGCTCATGACTTCTTCATCGATCTGGCTCGGACGCTGATCGACGATCAACAGCGTCACGTTGTACTTGCGCAGTTCGCGCGCGATGATGCCGAAGATCGTTTGGCTGGCGATGCGCGGATCGAGGAATTTGTGCGCCTCTTCGATCACGATCAGCAGTTGGCGCGGCTCATCCGCCAGATTGCCGAGCGCCTTCTCTTTGCGCTCGACGTACTGCTCGTGGACGCGGCGCGTGATGTAGTTGGCGACGAGGATATATGCCTCCAGCGAATTGCCGTAGCGCCCGAACTCCAAGACGATGCAGATGCCGCGCTCAATCCGATCCATGATCTGATTCACGCTGTCCGCGAACGGTTCTGGCGTCAAGAACGCCCACCGCTCGAAGCGTTGGATGCGCCGCTGCAATGCTGCCAGCGTCCCGGCGCGCGTCGGCGTGCTGGCTTCGACTTCATCGAAATCGTTGGAGTCGGCGTCGATCAGCTTTTTCACCCATTGATCGCCCCACTTTTTCGCCAGTGTGTACGCCGCATCGATCATCGCGTCCGACAGGCTCATCGTCTCGCGCAGCATGGCGATATCTTCCGGCTCGATTTCGCTGTAAGGCAGCTTTATTTCGGCGTCGTACTTCGCGCCGCGCCGCCGCGTGGACTCGGCGTCGAGCGTGAAGATGCTGACTTTGCTTGGCATGAGCTGTCCCAAGCCTTTCGCCTGTTCGCCCGTCTCGTTGGACGCCGCCCAACCATAATCGCTGTGCATGTCGAAGATCAACGGCACGGCGTGTCCTTGCGCGATCACGCCCGCCAGCAGCAGCCGCGTCAAGAAGCTTTTGCCCGTGCCGGACTTGCCGAACACGCCAATCGACCGCTCGACCAGCCGCTTGAGGTTCAGATTAATCTTGGTCGTTTCGAGTTCGAGCGGTTCGCCGACATGAAAATGCGTCGCGTCCTCTTCGCCAAAGACCTGATTCACGTCCTCCACCGTCGCGTTGCCCACAACCGTGAAATGTCCGGGAATCGTCTTGACGGGCTTCGGTTTGCCGTCCGGTTCGAGCGAGAGCATCGGCTGAACGTGGACTTTGCCGTACACGGTCGTCCCCGCGTACACTTGCGCCAAAAACGGATCGTTGCTGATATCCGGCGGACGCCCTTGAATATCGGCGTTGGTATTGTCCAAGACGATATCGGTGATCATGCAGAAGAAGCGCCGCAGATTGTCGCCATGCACCACCACATAGCGCCCAACCGCCAATTCTTCGACGCTCTGGTGGCTGTCCAACCGAACGATCAGCCCCTTGCTCAACGAGCCGCCGACGACCACGCCCAAGCGCATCGCATCTTCATCGGCGTAGTACGACGCCATGCCGCGAGGGGACATTTGTTCTAAATTGTAACCTTGATCGGCTTCCGTCATGAGGCATAAACCTTTAAATTGATGATTGTTCGGGACTACGTTCTATTTTAGCGCAACTTTCGCGCTTCTGCCGCGTACATATTCACAGAAATAATGTCGTAGGGACGCGGCACGCCGCGCCCACATCAAGGGGGAAACAAGTATGCAAATGCCACAGATTCCGATGAACAAAGAACGTGCCGATCAAACGGCAGGTGGGGTATTCCTGATTGGGTTGGCGCTGTTGTTCATGACCGGGTGGTGGTTTCCGGGCATCCTGTTCGTGATCGGCGGGTCAATGGTCGCGCGGTCGCTGGCACAGGGCAAATCGTGGCTGTCGGACAAGGGCGCGCTGATCTTGTTCGCTATCGGCTTGTTGTTCGGGCTGCCGAGCTTCTTGGGCGGCTTGATCGTGCCGTTGGGCTTGATCGGCGCGGGCGTCTATCTGCTGTACGGCGACCGCATCAACATCAAACTTGGTTCAATCGATTCGTCGGCGTCCAGCCGCTTATCGAACATGCCACCCGTCAAGCGCGAACCGCGCAGCGATGTCGAGCGCGAGATTGACCGCGAACTCGGACGCAATGATGCGACGGTCACGGACGCGATGGACGCGCTGCGCCGCGAATCGGGCAGCGGCACGCGCAAGCCGAAGAACGACGACCTGCTGTAATCCCCCCTTGACCCCGCCCCTAAGTGCGTCAAGAAAGTTCTTAAAGCAACCTCACCCCCCAGCCCTCTCTCCGATACGGCTGAGGGGAGGACACCTTTTCAAGCACCCCACCCCCTGACCTCCTCTCCACGAAGTGGGGAAGGGGAAAGCTCGACGGTGACTCCCCCTCTCCACGCAGTGGAGAGGGGGCTGGGGGGTGAGGTGAATCAGGGAGAAAAACAAACATGTCCTCCCCTCAGCTCCGATACGGAGAGGGGGTCGGGGGGTGAGGTCAAGGCGGGAGATCGCGCCGCACCCGTGAGCATTGAACCTCGATTTGGAGGGGTGAGGTTTTCAGTCGATCAACCGAACTCGCCCCGAATGTAGCGTTCGGTCTCTTCGGACTCTGGACGGCTGAAAATCTGCGTCGTTGGCGCGTATTCCACCAACACACCCCAACGTTTCTCTTTGCCTTCGGTCTCGGTCGCCTTGCGGATGCTGTAGAACGCCGTGAAGTCGCTGACGCGCTGTGCCTGCTGCATATTGTGCGTCACGATCACGATGGTGTATTTCTTGACCAGATCGCGCATCAGTTCTTCGATGGCTTGCGTTGCAATCGGATCGAGCGCCGAACACGGCTCGTCCATCAGGATCACTTCCGGCTCAATCGCAATCGTCCGCGCGATGCACATGCGCTGCTGCTGTCCGCCGGATAGTGCGAAGCCCGATTTTTTCAAATCGCCCTTCACCTCGTCCCACAGGAACGAACCGCGCAGCGCCTTCTCGACGATATCATCGAGCGTTTCTTTCGCCTTGACGCCGAGCAAACGCGGTCCATAGGCAATATTGTCGTAGATGCTCTTGGGGAACGGATTCGGCTTCTGGAACACCATGCCGATGCGGCGGCGCACTTCGACCGGATCGACGTTCGGCGCGTACAAATCGCGTCCCTGAAAGATGACGCTGCCCGTCACCTTGGCGGCGGGGATCAGGTCGTTCATCCGGTTCAACGAGCGCAAGACCGTACTTTTGCCACAGCCAGAGGGCCCGATGAACGCAGTAATCTTCCGCGTTTGGATCGACAGGTTCACTTTGTCCACCGCCAGCTTGTCGCTGTAGTAGACATTCATATCGCGCAGTTCAAACGCGAATGCACCGTTGTTGGTGGTCACGATTCCAATCCTTTGCGTACACGCTGGCGGAGAATGATCGCGGCGGCGTTCAACGTCAGCAGCAGGATGAGCAAGGCGATGATGCCTGCCGCCGCCGCTTGCCGGAAGCCGGGTTGGGGGCGCGCTGTCCATTGATACACTTGGATCGGCAGCGCCGTGAACTTGCTGATCGGCCCGTTGGGGTCAACGAAGATGGTGGTTGCCGCGCCGATCACGATCAATGGGGCGGTCTCGCCAATCGCGCGCGACATCGCCAAGATCGTCCCGGTCAGGATGCCGGGCAGCGCGGCGGGCAGCACGGTGCGCCAAATCGTTTGCCAGCGCGTCGCGCCCAAGCCGAACGAGGCTTCGCGCATCGAGGATGGCACGGAACGCAGCGCCTCTTGCGCGTTGATGATGATCACGGGTAACACCAGCAAGCCCATGGTCAGCGCCGCCGAGATGATGGTGCGCCCCTGTGTGATCGCCTCTAACAAGCGGACGAAGATCGCCAAGCCGAGCAAGCCATAGATGATCGATGGCACGCCCGACAGATTGCGGATGTTGGTCTCGACCAATCGCTCGAACCACGTATTGCCAGTGGAGTATTCTTCCAGATAGATCGCCGCGCCCACGCCGACCGTGAATGAGAACACGACGGTAATGACCATGATCCACAGCGTGCCGATGATCGCAGTACGAATGCCGGTCGTCGTCGGATTGCTCGACTGACCCGACAAGATGTAATCGATGTTCAGCCAACTGCGGAAGTAGAAATCGGTTGCCGTATTGGTCGCGCCGCCATAATCATCGAGGTATTCTTGCTCGATCTCGGCGCGCCGCGTCAGCGACTCGAACAGCGCGTAGGCTTCGCGCACGGTGCTGCGCGTGACTTCCGCCTCGATCCGCGCGATCAACGCCGCTTGTGGCACATTGGTCACAGTGATGGCGAACACTTCTTCCGGCGTCAACTCGCGCAAGGTCTTGTCGGCAGTCCCTTCGGGCAAGACGGCATTCGGCGCGACCAAGCGCATCGGCGTCGTGCTGAATTGATCGGTTGGGACGACGCTCAACGTATCGCGGATGGTTACGCCCAAATTCTTGTTGTCATCGACCAAGATTTGGGTGAGCTGTTCCGGCGTGAGCGCCTCGAAGTCGCCATCGGGCGCGAGCGTGGTGGGATCGACGGCGTATTCGATGACCACATAGCCGAACGAGTCGTTGATGATGTTGGCTAACAGCGCGATCAGCGCCAAAATCGCCACGATGGTGGACAGCGAGAAGAAGCGCGCCCACAATTTGCCGCGCGCTTGCCGGCGTCTCAACAAGCCTTTGAATTCGACCTCAGTGGGCAGCGCGGGATTGACAGTCGAGGGCGTGGGTTGCACTTCGGCGCTCATTCGTAGATCTCCCGGAATTTGTTCGTGATCCAACGGCTGAGGATGTTCAAGCCCAACGTGGCGATGAACAGCGTCAGACCGACCGCGAACACGCTGTTGTAATCGACGCTGCCATAGCTGAGATCGCCGCTGGAGATGCGCGCGATGTGCGCGGTCATGGTTTCGGCAAAGACGAACGGATTCCAGTCATAATTGGGTCCCGCGCCCGACGCCAACGCCACGATCATCGTCTCGCCAACGGCGCGCGACAAGCCAACGATGATCGAGGCGGTGATGCCCGACAATGCCGCCGGGAACACGACCTTGATGATCGTCTCGAACTTGGTCGCGCCCAAACCATACGACGCCTCGCGCAGCGCGCGCGGCACGGCGGACAGCGCGTCTTCGCTCATCGATACAATCGTCGGGAAGATCATGATGCCGATCACGATGCCCGGCGAGGCATTGTTATAGAACTGCACCGTGTCGGGTCCCAAGATGCCGCGCAGCAGCGGCGTCATGAACGTGACGGCGAAATACCCATAGACCACTGTCGGAATGCCCGCCAACAGTTCAAGAATCGGCTTCAGGTAACTGCGCAGCCGCGAGGGCGCATATTCGCCCAAGTAGATCGCCGCGCCCAAGCCAAGCGGCACCGCCACCAACATGGCGATCACGCTGGTCTTGACCGTAGCGGATGCCAGCGCCAAGATGCCGAAGCGCCCCGACTGTGGATTCCAGTCCGTGCCAGTCAGAAATTCAATCGGGTTGACGCCGTAATTGGTGAACAACTGCAACGACTCACTGCCTAACACCAAGATGATTCCCAGCGTCGTGAAGATCGACAAAACGGCGCAAAAGATGAGGAAATAGCGCAGCAAATCCTCGCCGGGGCGTCCACGCTGGTCGAGGACTGGACGCCCGTCAGCTTCGACGCGGCGCACCTTGCCAAAGATGTCGTCGCTGGCGGGTTTGAGCGTGCTGTCTCGCCCCGCGTCTGTCTGTGATCCCATGTCGCTTATTTCCCCCTGTGTTCGTTCTAATTGCCCAATGCATCCAGCCAGTTTTGGCGCGCGCGGTTCAGCGCCTCCGTACTGGCGGGGAAGTATCCGACGTCGATGATTTCGTCGTTGACGTTGGTCAGATAGAAGTTGATGAATTCTGCCACTTGCGGCTTGTCCAGCATGATTCCAGCATCGGAATAGATGAACAGCGGACGCGCGAGCGGGTAGGTGCCATCTTCAGCCGTTGCGGCGATTGGTTCCACCGCGCCAGCGCCCGCATCGAGCGGCACCGCGCGCAGCAAGTCTGCCTCGCCCAAGAAATAGGCGAAGCCGAAATAGCCAATCGCATACGGGCTGCTCTCGACGCCGCGCACAAGGACGTTATCATCCTCGCTCAACTGCATGTTTTCCATGCCGATGATCGCGTTGATCGCGGCGTCCTCGTCGGCAAAGGTGTCCGTGCCGAGCAAGACTTCTTCGACAAAATAATCGAAGGTGCCGCTTTCTGTACCGGGTACGTAAACTTGAATCGCTTCGGCGGGGAACGCCGCATCGACTTCATCCCACGTGGTCACCTGACCGGAGAAGATCGCCGCCAATTGGGCTATCGTCAGGCTGTCGATAAAGTCGTTGGCACTGCTGACGGCGACGACCAACGCATCCGTGCCGACGCGAAATTCGATGGGGGTACGGTCAACGGCGACGCAGTTTTCGATTTCACTAGCGCGGATCGCGCGGCTGGCGTTGGCGATATCGGTCTCGCCTGCCACACAAAAACGTTCCAAGCCCGCGCCTGTGCCGATGCTTTGAATGATGAAGCGTCCGGCGAAGCCCTCTTGGGCGAAGCGTTCTGCCATGCGCTGTGTGAGCGGGAATACGGTCGAACTACCTGCGACGAGGATGTTGCCCGCATACGACAACGGATCGACGGACGGCAAGCGAATTGCTGCAATAGGCGTCGCCTCCGGCGTGGATTCTGGCGTCGCTTCCGATGTGGCTTCTTGGGCGAAAGTCGGAGAGAACAGCAAGCAGGACACGATCATCAACAGGGTGGTCAATGCCAGTGATTTGCGCACAGGAAAATAACTCCATGAATGGTCGGATTGCGTGTGAAAGCCTGTGTTCCGAACGCGGATGCTATCCCGCGAAGATTAAAGATTGTTGGCGGAAACGATTAAGGGATGCTTGGTTAGGCTTAACAAATGCGCGACGGAGAAACAAAGAGGGCGCGCCTTGCGACGCGCCCCCGTGACGATTGCCAGAAGGCGAACTACATGCCCATGCTCATGCTTTGAGCGATCATCAGTTGCAACTGAGCCAAGCGAATTGCCTGTTGGCTGGCGGGGAAGTAGCCGACGTCCGTCACGTAGTCATTGACCGACGACAGGTAGAAGTTGACGAAATCGGCAACTTGCGGCTTGGCGGCGAGGATGCCAGCATCGCTGTAGATGAACAGCGGGCGCGCCAACGGGTAGCTGCCGTCTTCTGCCGTCACGCCGTTGGGTTCGACGCCATCGATGCCGACAGCGTTGAGGCGATCCGTCTCATCGATGTAGTAGGCATAGCCGAAGTAACCAATGGCGTAGGGGCTGCTCTCGACGCCCTGAACCAAGACGTTATCATCTTCGCTGAACTGAATGTTAGCGGCGTTGATGATCGCATCACGACCGGTGTCACCGACGATTTCTTCCATGACCGCTTCGACGAAGTAGTCGAACGTGCCGCTGTCGGTGCCGGGGCTGAACAGTTGGATCGGCTCGGCGGGGTAGGACGCATCGACCTGATCCCACGTCGCGTATTCGCCGCTGAAAATGCGGGCGAGTTGATCGATGCTCAGGGCGGTCACGAAGTCATTGGCTTCTGCCACGACGACTGCCAGCGCATCCGTGCCGACGCGGAATTCAATCGGGGTACGGGGGGTCGCCAACGCGGCGCACGCTTCGATTTCGCTGTCGCGGATGGGGCGGCTGGCATTGGCAATGTCGGTCTCGCCAGCGACGCAGAAGCGCTCGAAGCCGGCGCCCGTGCCGATGCTTTCGACCGTGATGTTGCCCGTGTAACCGGCGTTACGATATTCTTCCGCCGCGCGCTCGCTCAAGGGGAAAACCGTCGAGCTGCCTGCGGTGATGATGTCGCCCGTTGCCGACAGCGGATCGGCAGCGGCGAGGACGATTTCCGGGATCAGAACTTGGTCAATGACGTGGATCACGCCGTTGCTCGCCATCACATCGACCGCGATCAAACTGGCACCGTTGACCAGACCTGCGGGGTCAACCGAAATCGTGCCGCCCTGAACCGTCGCCACATCCGCCACGCCGTCCATGCCCATGACCGTATCGCTCATGATGGCATCGCCAGCGACGACGTGATAGGTCAGAACCGTTGCCAGCACATCCGGGTGGGCGAGGAGGTAATCGACCACGCCCGCGGGCAGGGCTTCAAACGCCGCGTTGGTCGGCGCGAAGACCGTGAAGGGACCTTCGCCGTTCAGCGTATCGACCAAACCCGCCGCCTGCACCGCTGCCACCAGCGTGCTGAAGTCGGGGTTAGACGCCGCCACATCGACAATCGTGCCATCTTGTGCTGCAACACCAAACATCGGGAGCGCCAACAACAGCGCCGCCAAAACGATCAACAGCTTCTTCATGTACCAATTCTCCTATCAGAATCTATCAATATGGAAATCGCTTTCCATTTCCAACGTCACTGTAGCGGGGTCAAATTAATCCCCCCTAATTTTCACGTTAAGTGTAGAGGGAACTTACGTTAAAAAAAGAACGTATGAACTTCACGAAAATTTAATGTTGAGGCGAGAACGGCGATAAAACGGAGCTGAGTTCGCTTCGTGCGCATTATTGGAAGTCGAGTAGAATGAAACGCAGCATTGATGAGGAACACCCTTTTGAAATTGTGGATCATCCTCGCGGCGCTGATCATCCTCGCTGCCAGCGCGTGCGACGGACGGCGCGACGACCCCATACCGACGCTTGCCAGTTTGAATGACTTGGCGACCAGCCTGCCGCTGACGCAAAATCCGCCCCCGACGCCGTTTGACCGCCCGCAGACCGCTTTCGCGCAGATCGATGCCGGATTGACGCGGTTGGATGGCTGGCGCTACGTCGTACAGTTGGCATTCGACGGCACGTTCGCGCGCACCCCGCGCCAGACGCAAGCGCGCACGCAAGCCGAAGTCTGGTACAACCAATTGGCATCGGCGCGGCGCGTGGTCGTGGACAGCGAAGGCGAGTTGATCGGGCAGACGGAGAACATCCAATATGAAGCCGTGCGCCTTGGACCCGATGCGTTCCTGATCCGCGACGGCGTGTGCCTGAGCGCTGGGACGCAAGGCGCGTCCCAAGATGCTGCGCTCGCCGCCGATTTGCGCGCGGGCGATCTGGTGGGCGGGGTCAGCCTCGCGGAGCCGACCGGACGCAGCGCGGTGATCAACGGCGCAACCGTATGGCAGTACAATTTCTCGTCCGAAGCGCTGGTTGTGCCGTCGATTCGGACTGTGGAAGGCGGCTACGTAGTGTTCGACAGTGGCGAATTGTGGATCGCGCCGAACATCGACGGCAGCGGGCGCGGCGCGGTCGTGCGTTTCTACGTCAATCTGACGGTCGAGAACGCGATCATCTTCGACCGTCAACTGCCCGTCAGCGGGACGGTCGTCTTGCGCTACGATCTGTACGACGCGGGGACGGCGGTCAATATCAGCGTGCCGTTCGGGTGTTGATGTGCTATCATGAGCTAAAATAGGAACGGGTGTGTCAATGGCACGTCCACTCCCACCAGCCGAGAAAGGTCTGCGATGTCTGCCACCCCATTGGATAAGAATACACTCTACTATGGCGATAATCTTGATGTGCTGCGCAAGTACATCAAAGATGAGACCGTTGACCTATGCTATATCGATCCGCCGTTCAACAGCAAGCGCAACTACAACCAGATTTACAACAACGTCGGCGCTGAAGATCGCGCGCAAGCACAGGCGTTCGTCGATACATGGGAGTGGGATATGCTCGCCAAGGCTGGGTATCGGGAACTGCTCGCCAATGCCCAAGGACGCTTCGCCCCAAAAACTGTTGACTTGATCAAGGGGTTGAACCCTGTATTGGGGGAGGGCAGCCTATTGGCTTACTTGGTCAGTATGGCGCTGCGCATCAACGAGATTCACCGCACGCTCAAACCGACGGGCAGTTTTTACCTACACTGCGATCCGACGGCGAGTCATTATCTCAAACTGCTGCTGGACAGCCTCTTTTTACCGCGCGGCGGGCTATACCGCAACGAAATCGTTTGGGCGTATCGCAAATGGTCGGTCAAGCAAAATCAGTTTCCGGGAAATCACGATACAATTTTCTTTTACACCAAGTCGCATATAAGCACCTTTCATACGCTGTTCACACCCGTATCGGAAGGGACGATGAAACGTTGGAAAGGCAAGAAACAACAAGCGGTCTTTGTCGAAGGCGTCCGTAAAGCGACGAGCGTTGAAGGTGATGAATCGCAAACCCCGATGGCAGATTGGTGGGATGTCTCGATCATCAATCCGGCGGCGAAAGAACGCATGGGCTATCCGACGCAGAAGCCCGAAGCCCTGTTAGAACGCATCATCGCGGCGTCCACCAATGAAGGCGATCTTGTCTTGGATGCCTACTGTGGCTGTGGCACAACGGTTGCGGTCGCAGAACGCTTGAATCGGCGTTGGATCGGCGTCGATATCACCTATCAGAGTATTTCGCTGATTTTGCACCGCTTGGAAGGGCAATATGGGAGCGCAATCACGGATAGCATCATTCTCGATGGCATTCCGCGCGATATGGAGTCAGCGCGGGCGTTGGCGCGGAAAAAAGACGACCGTGTGCGCAAAGAATTCGAGAAATGGGCGATCCTCACGTATTCTAACAATCGCGCGGTGATCAACGACAAAAAAGGCGCGGATAAAGGCATCGACGGTATCGCATATTTCCTAGTCGGCAAGGAAGATAACGCCAAGATCGTCTTTCAGGTCAAATCGGGCAAGGTCGAGCGCGGGGATATCGCCAAATTCGACCATGATCGCCAACGCGAGGGCGCGGAGATGGGCGTTTTCATTACGCTTAATAAAGCCACCAAAGCTATGAAGGATGAGGCGAATGCAGCGGACATGTACAAACACGATTTGATGGATCGCTTCTATAACCGCATCCAAATCGTGACGATTGAAGATATTATTGAGCGCGGGGCGCGGCTCGATGTGCCGATGAGCCGCGAGGTCTTGAAGAAGGCTCAGGCGAGTGTAAACGAGATGCAGCCAGAATTATTGTAGGCATGATCCGCAATGCCCCATCTCAGCGTGCCGTTCGGGTGTTGATGTGCTATCATGAATCGCAAATGGACGCACGGTAAGGGGCAACAATGGATGCGATAGCGACAGTCGAACGGCGGCGGCGCAACTTGCGTATCGTCTTCTTTGGGATCATTGTCGCCACGCTGCCGTTTTACTGCGCCGGGCTGCTGCTGTGGGGCGGAAGTCCGCAGCGCAATCGCCCGACGCCCACCGCCCGCGCCAACGCGACGCTGGCATTGACGACCCCCGCGCCGCTGCCGACGTTCACGCTGTTCGGACAGGGACAAACGATTCCGCCGACATTCACGTCGATTTTCGGCGGCGGACAAGCGACGTTCGTGGTCGCCACACAGCCGCCTGTGATTCTTCCCCCGCCCGTGTTCCCGTCGGCAACCGCGTTCATCTTCCCGACGCTGACCAGTGCGCCGACGCTGACGCCCGTTCCATCGTTCACGTCGATCCCGCTGCCGACAGAGACATCGATCCCCATCCCAACGAATACCATTGTGCCGTTCCCAACGGATTTACCGCCGCCTGTATTTGAAACGCCGACCGAGACGCCCAGCCTGACGGCACTGCCGCCGGACGGCGGCGGCGGGTGAAGTTGCGTAGGGCGCGCCAAATCGCGGCGCAAACGTTATAGGGGTTTGGCACGCCAAACCCCATTGCGCGGGCATGGCGCGCTATGCCCCTACAACATCTATTGACGACCTTCGATTCACCGCTACAATCCCTAAACACTTCAACGTGCGCATGAGGACGAAAAAATGGACTATCGCTACGTAGGCAAGACGGGCTTGAAGGTCAGCGAACTGTGCTTGGGTGCCATGACCTTCGGCAGGGAAGCCGATGAAGCCACCAGTTTCGCCATGATGGATGCGTTCGCGGATGCGGGCGGCAACTTCATCGATACCGCCGATGTGTATTCGCGCGGCATCAGCGAAACGGTCGTCGGCAAGTGGCTGGCGACGCGCCCACGCGATCAGTGGGTGGTGGCGACGAAAGTGCGCTTTCCGATGGGCGAGGGCGTCAACGAGATCGGCTTGAGCCGCAGCCACATCCGCCACGCCGTCGAGCAGAGCCTCAAACGTCTGGGGACGGACTTCATCGACTTGTATCAAGTCCACTGTTGGGATCCCGGTACGCCGCTCGAAGAAACGCTCTCGACGCTCAATCGCTTGGTCGAAGAGGGCAAAGTGCGCTACGTCGGCGTGAGCAACTTCAAGGCGTACCAGATTCAAAAAGCCGTCGATATCAGCCGCGCGCATGGCTGGACGCCGTTCACCTGCTTGCAGCCGCTCTATAACCTGCTGGATCGCGCCATCGAGTGGGAAATTGTCGAGTTGTGTCTCGCCGAGGGCTTGGGGATCATCCCATGGAGTCCGCTGCGCGGCGGCTGGCTGACAGGACGGTATCAGCGCGGGATGGAACTGCCACAAGACGACTCGCGGGTCGCGCGCGCGACCAAAGCAGGCTGGTCAGAGACCTGGAATGCTTACGACAACGAGCGCACATGGAATGTGATTGATACGCTGTGCCGGGTCGCGGACGCGCTCGGCAAGTCGCCCGCGCAAGTCGCGCTCAATTGGGTGAAGGATCGTCCGGGCGTGACCGCGCCCATCATCGGCGCGCGGTCAATGGAACAGTTGACCGGCAATCTCGGCGCGGTGGGTTGGACGTTGGAAGCGGAAACGCGGCAGGAATTGGACGATGCCAGCGCGCTGTCGCTGCCGTACCCGTATGATTTCATCGCGGCGCAATCGACGAGTCGGTAGTCGTTCGTCAAGAAAGTAGATAAAAGCAACCTCACCCCGCGACCTCCTCTCCTCAGCCTCAGAGAGGAGGTCGCGGGGTCAGGCTGCCTTTTCTTTTCCATCAGCCGTATACGTCCGTGCGCCGATCATCGAACACCGTCATGCGCGACCGCACCGTATCGACGTAATCGATGTCGATTTCGACCGTCGCCAAGCCGGGATTTTCGCCCAGTTCGATCACGACCTTACCCCACGGATCAACGACCATCGAATGTCCACCGAACGTTTTGTCGCCCGTTTTGCCCGCACTGTTGGTCGCCACGATATACGCTTGATTTTCGATAGCGCGCGCTTGCAGGAGGATGCGCCAATGGTCGATGCGTTCGAGGGGCCATTCCGCCGGGATGATCATCAGCTTTGCGCCTTGCACGGCGTAGCGGCGCACCAGTTCGGGGAAGCGCAAATCGTAGCAGATGGCGATGCCGGTCATGCCCCACGGCAGCTCCATCAACAGCGGCGCAGCGCCCGGTTGCAGCCAGCGATCCTCGTCCATCAACTTGAACAAGTGAATCTTGCGGTACACGCCCATCAAGCGCCCATTGGGGGCGACGAAGGTGGCGCTGTTGGCGACTTGCAAGCCGCGCTTTTCGAGCAGCGAACCGACGATGCTGATTTTGTTCTGCGTCGCCAGCGAACTGATCTGGGCGAACACACCGATATTGAGTTCGGTCGAGAGTTCTTTCGCCTGATCGAGCGCATAGCCCGTTGACCACAGTTCCGGCAAGACGACCAGATGCGACCCGCGCCGCGCCGCCTCGATGATCAGTTCTTCGGCTGTCTTGACATTTTTTTTCACGTCACCGAGCGCGATATTCATCTGCGCAAGGCTGACCGTCACTTTCGCCATACATTACTCCTAAAAATAGTGCGTGTTGAGTCCTGAGAACCAGTATAGGCGGTTGCCCAAAGATTGCCTCTCAGTACTTTGGACTCAGTCAGGGCAGGACCTATCGCGCCGCTACTTCGTCCACTCCAACACCGCCGCGCGTTCACGCCAATGCGCGGCAATCGTCTCGACCATCTGTACGTCGCTCATGGCGGTGGTGTCCACCTCGTCGATCCCGTCCTGTCCCAACACGACCCGGCGAATCGACCAATGATCTTTGATCGTGCCGATGGCGATGGATCGTTCGCGCGGATCGTGGTAGCGCGCGCCGAGCGTCAGATGCAACCGTTGGAGGACGGCATCGAGCGCGGCGACGGCGACGATCACGGGTCCGGTCGTCTTGAGCAGTTCCAAATAGCCGTTGCGCATCAGCGTTGCGCCGCCGACGTGGATCACCGCGCCGCGATAGAGCGCGAAATCGCCCACGATCTCGCTCTCCAACGTCTTGAGGCGTGCCTCGCCGAAGCGAGCGCGCAAATCGTCCTCGTCCACGCCCGTGCGCCGCTCTAATTCGGTCTGAAAATCGACAAAATTCATCCGCAATCGCTCCGCCACACGCCGCGCCACTGGGACTTGCGCGGGTCCGATGTAGCCCGTCAGAATCAAATTACGATCAATCGACGCGGGCGAACCAAGCATGGCGTCTCCTGTCTACGCGCGCCAGCCCGGAAACCAGTTATCCAAGATAGACGGCAGTTCATCGAACGTATTGACCGACGCATCCGGCGTGATCAGCCCGTCGGCGCTGACTTGCGCGCGCTCGACCACGCGCAAGACGGCGCGAATGCCCGCACGCTGGGCGCCGCCGATATCGGCGTGAATATCATCCCCGACGAACACCATCTCGTTAGGTTGGACGCCGACGCATTCCAACGCTGATTTGAAGATCGCCGGATGCGGCTTGAGATAGCCCACGTCCGCCGCTGAGATGCGGCAGGTCGGGAAGTAATCGAGCAGTTGATGTGCTTTAAGTTCGATTTCGCGCAGCCACATCGGTTGATAGGCGTTGGTCACGATGCCAACTTGCACGCCGTGTTTTTTCAGCAGATCGAGCAGCGGCGGCACGTCGGGGAAAATCACCGTGCCTTCGACCAGACCCCATCCGTAATGTTCCAGACAGCGGCGCGCGTCGATGCTGTCCGGCGCACCGAGTTCGCGCGCGGTTTCGACCAAAATCGCGCCCAAGTTCGGCGCGCGCAAGTCTTGCCGCGCCGCCGTCCACGCGGCAATCGTGCGTTCGCGCATGGTCGTGCCGAAGCGTGTCAATTCGATCTCGAACTGCAATTCAGTGCGGAAATGTTCGACCACGCGCGTGAGGTGCGCGGCTTCCATTGCGCCCCAATCGGCGTCGAACCCACTCCAATCGAGCAATGTATCGTCCATGTCAAAGAGTACGGCTTTTAGCATCTTTTCCTCAAGTTTAAGGACTGAGGGCAAAGGACTGCGGACTGAGTACAATGCAGCGCCTCCAACCTAAACGCGATTTGGAAAAATCGTCGTTTAGAACGGTGGCTCCTCAAGCATCGGCACAGTCCTCAGTCCTTTCACCGCAGTCCTATTTCTTTGCTGCTCGCCACGACAGCAAGAGATCATCGATCCCCGCTTGATAGCTGGCAAAACGCGGTGTCCAATCGAGTGCGGACTTGGCGGGGGCGGTGTCAGCGTCGAGATGCAGCGCCAAGAGCGCATTATGCAACCGAACTCCGGCAGGGGCAGCGGGGGCGAACAGGCGCTGCATGAACGGGGACTGGGCGCTGACGCTCAAGCCTTGTGCCGACGCGAAATAAGCGGCGAACGCGGCGGGCGCGACCGGATGATCGTCGGCAATGGTCAGCGTCGCGCCGCTGATCTGCTTCTGCACCGCCAGCACGACCGCGCGCGCGGCGTCCTGTACATGTACAAAGCCGATTTGTGCGCTGGGATGCGCATCGTGACCGCTTGCGCCGTGACCATGGTCGGCGGTCGGCATCGCTCCGACGTTGACCGCGCGTCCGGCTTGCAACGCCGCGCGCAGCGTCCACAGTTCGGCGGAGTCCATGCCGTAGACCGCGCCCAACCGCAAGACGCACGCCGCGATGCCGCTGTTGAGGATCGCATTTTCGGCGGCGCGGAGGGCGGTGACGTGTGCGGACAGATCGGCGGGCGGCGCGTGTTCTTCATCTGCGACCATGCCCGCGAGAGTCGAACTGGCGGCGACGATGTGCGTCACGCCGACGGTGTGCGCGGCTTCGACCAGCGCAGCAGCACTGGCGACCAGCGCGGCGTTGTTCCACGCGGGGCGCGCGAACGGCAGCGCGTCTTGGTGCAGCGGCGCAAGATGGACGACGATGCTGGCGGCGGCACCGCTGATGTTACTGCGCAGTTCGCCCGCGCGCGTCAGATCAACGTAAGCGGGCGTGCCGCCGTCGGCGCGGACGAGCGCACCGTTCGCGCTGCCGTCGGTCGCCCCCGTGACCGTGTAGCCGGCGGCGACGAGGTGGCGCACGACCTCGCGCCCGACGGGCGTGGTCGCGCCCGTGACGAAGGCGGATAGGGGATTCAATGCTGGCATAGGTTGGCTCTCAATCTCGATTCAACGTCATGGGGATAGATTATGCCACTGATGGGGGGGGAGGGACAAGGACACGAACAGAAGGAAAAAGGCACGTCATCGGCAGTAAAAAAACATCCGTGACCCGAGTTTCGGATAGCTACCCTCAGTTTTACCGAGTCTGGCTGCATCCTCAGCGGCAAAACCGCAGCCGGCGCAGCGACGATTCCCTGTGGTTATGGTCTCAATGTTCGCCGTGTCAATCGTTCACAGCAGCATCCCGCGCCGCGCCTTCATCTGTTCGATCACCAGCCGATCCGCCTTCCCGAACGAATAAGCGTCCAATTCGTCCAGCGTCACCCACGCGAACGCCCGCGCGCCAATCGCTTGGGGTTCGCCGCCCGTGTGCCGACACACGAACGCATGGAGCGTAATGCTGAAATGGGTGAAGGCATGATCCACCACCGCGAACAAGTCCCCGACTGCCACGTCAATCGCCAGTTCCTCGCGCAGTTCGCGCTGTAAACATTCCGGCAGCGTCTCGCCCGCTTCTTGCTTGCCGCCGGGAAATTCCCACAAGCCGCCGAGCAAACCCTCCAGTGGGCGCTGTGCGATCAGCATCCGCCCCGCGCCGTCGTCGATGATGCCCGCCGCGACTTGATAATGCGGCGGCTTGGCTTTCGCACGCTTAACAGGGCGTTGCGCTTGCGTGCCGCGTTGGAAGGCTAAACAGTGTTCGCGCAGCGGGCAGTCGGCGCACAGCGGCGCGCGCGGTTTGCACACCACGCGCCCCAATTCCATCAACGCTTGGTTGTAATCGCCGCTGCGCCCGACCGCGCCCGCCCGGTCGTCGGGCAGCCAAGCTTCGGCTTGCGTCCACAGTTGATCTTGCGTCTTTTTATCGGTCACGTCGGCGGGCAAATCGAGCAAGCGCGCGAACACGCGAATCACGTTGCCATCGACCAGCGGCGCGCGCACGCCGAACGCGATGGATGCCACCGCGCCCGCCGTGTAGCGCCCGACGCCGGGCAGTTCGAGCAGTTCTGCGACGGTCTGCGGGAAACTGCCGCGCTCCGCGACGATGTGCGCAGCGCGCTGCAGCATCCGCGCGCGGCTGTAATAGCCCAAGCCCTCCCACGCCTTCAGCACGGCGTCCAACGGCGCGGACGCCAGCGCCTCGACGGTGGGGAACGCGGCGAGAAAGCGCGCGAAATACGGCTTGACCGTCTCGACCTGCGTCTGTTGCAGCATGATCTCGGACAGCCAAACGTGATACGGGTTCGCGCGCGCGCCGTTTTTCGCCCGCCACGCGAGATCGGCGGCGTGCGCATCGTACCATCCTAGCAGGGCGGCGGCGATCACCATTCACTTGCTGCCTTTCTTGTGTACAAATGTACGCATCGAGGTTGTTGCTGCTTCATCCAGTCGTGCCACCCGCCCGAAAGCGTTTGGACTTACCGTCTGTCTACAGGCATTTACATCCGTCGTAACCACTACCAGACGATGCGCTTGGTGTTACAAGTTAAGCGCACTTAACCGCAATGCCTCGTTCAGAAGGTTGATCGCCGCGTTCAAGTTGCGGTCAATCTCGACACCACACGTCGGACACTGATAGACTCGTTCGCTCAATGACAGGCTCGCGCGGCGATGCCCACAGCGTGAACGGGTCTTGCTCGATGGATAGAACCGTCCAAGTGTCTGCACCTTGCCCCTGCGCGCCCTCACCTTCGTGGTGAGAAATCGACTGAACGTTCCAAACGCCGCATCGCCCAACGCCTGTGCGTGATTCTTCATCATCCCCTTGACGTGCAGACTCTCCACCCCGACAAACCCATACGTCTCGGCAATCCATGTCGTGGCTTTGTGGAGATAATCCTCGCGGATGCACGCGATATGATAGTGCCGTTTCTATTCCGCCAGTCCCCAATTCAAGACAAAACGACGGATGCCGGCGGCTTTGGCAAAGTAGTCTGCCGGTTCAGGCGTCGGATGAAGGCGGATGCGGTGACTGCGGATCAGCTTGCACAGCGTTCTTCAAAGCTTTTCGATAGCTTCTCTAATGATAACGACGGTTCGTGTGCGTGCGTTTGGCAATCAAACGCCCTTCTCGATCCCATCGCTGCAAGGTATGAACGGTGACGCCGATTTTCGCGGCAAACTCTGATGGTATGTACATATCCATATTTCATCAGTATAGATGTATACAAAATCAACAGCTAAATCGTCACGCTCTCTCCACAGTAGGCAGGGCGTGAGGTTGCTTTAGCAGTCCTCAGCCCTGTTTTTGTCGTTACCGCTTGCCCTGCATCCGCTGCAACTCCGCTTCGAGTTCGACGCGGCGCGCTTCGGCGGCGATCTGCGCGGCGCTGCGCGCCTCGACATAGCCGCGCTTGGCGGCAGCGATGAACGCGCCGCCCGTTCGCGGGGCGAACCACAGCACCAGCAGCGCCGCGATCCCCGCGCCGATCCCGAACCCGATCAGCCAATTCTTCGTGCTGTTGGTCATGCCGCCTCGCTGTGCTGCATTATCACGATGCCGAAAATTGTACAGCATCAGTACAATAGGTGCATGGTTCATCTGGCTCATCACAAGGACAAATCGTATGACTCGTCAAGTCGTCAGCACGCCCAACGCCCCTAGCGCCGTGGGTCCTTACTCGCAAGGCATCATCGCCAATGGTTTCGTCTTTACTGCGGGGCAGGGCGGTTTGAATCCCGCGACGAAGGCGCTCTCGGATGGCATCAGCGAACAGACGCTGCAAACGTTGGAGAACATCCGCGCGATCCTCGAAGCCGCCGGAACCAATATGGGGAACGTGGTCAAGACAACGGTCTATCTGGCGAATATCAACGACTTTGCCGCGATGAACGCGGTCTACTCGACCTTCTTCCCCGCCAATCCACCCGCCCGCGCGACGATTCAAGCGGCGGCGCTGCCCATGGGGATGCTCGTGCAGATCGACGCGGTAGCGACGCTGGAAGCCTAAGGTCGGTGACATACTCCCCCCGCCTAAAGGCGGGGGCTGCTACCGTCAACACGACTGCGAAGGCGAACCTTCGTCTTAGCGTCGCTCAAGTAGGGCGCAGATGCCCCTGCGCGCAAAATGTTGA
>DAOTUQ010000045.1:0-8900 GCA_034437055.1 Anaerolineae bacterium | reverse complement strand
AGAATCGCTCATGCTTTCGACGCTCCTACGTCGGGAGTTGGTTGGGGGTGTTTCCGCATCCTCAACCTCCCCCGATCATACCCTAGTTCAGCAGCAAAAACACAAGACCGACGCCTTATCCTCATGCCTGAAGGCAGGGGTTTTACGGCGCTTTTCAGATAATGCCATTTATCGACACGGTGACGGGCGCGCGGCTGTTCTACGAGGAAGCGGGCGATCCCAACGCGCCGCCGTTCATCGTCCTGCACGGCTTGATGGGAACGGGACGCGCGCATCTCAGTCGGCTGATGGACTGGTTGAGCCAAACCAACGCTGTACCGCCTGCCGACGCCGATTACAGCGTCCCACCCGCGCCGTTCGCGCCGTTCCATGTGATCGCGCCGACGCTGCGCGGCTTCGGATTGTCCGAGCCGAAACCGCGCGATTTTCCGCCCAACTTCTATCTGCGCGACGCCAACGACGTGCTGGCGTTCATGGATAAGCTCGACATCGAAAGCGCGCACTTCTTCGGCTATTCCGATGGCGGCGAGACGGCATTGGCGGCGGCGGGACTCGCGCCGGATCGCTGCTTGTCGGTGACGACGGTGGGCGCGGTCGGCTTCTTCGGTGACGATTTGCGCGCCGTGATTCAAGGTATGTTTCCCGGCACATGGATCAAAGACGATGAGCGCGAACGCAACCAAATCACGGATGTGGACGCCTTCGCGCTGGCATGGATGCACGGCTTCAAAGCGATGATCGACGCGGGCGGCGACGTGAGCTTGAACAACGCGCATCGCATCGCCTGTCCGCTGCTGATCCTGCTTGGACGGCAAGACACGCTCAATCCCGAAACGCACGGACAGCGATTCGCAGCGCGCGCACAGCAGGGGCGCGTGGCGATGTTCGAGACGGGACATGCGATCCACGATGAGGATTGGGACGGCTTTCGGCGGGTGGTGGGCGCGTTCTTAAAAGAAGTGCTGAGGGGTGAGGTGAAAAAACTTCTCAAATGATCTCTGAGAAAGTGAAACCGCGGGTTTCAGCGACACACTTTTTCTTTCCACTCAGTCCTCAATCCTTCCCTTCTGCCTTTGCCGCATGATCTCGAACGCCAGCGCCGCTGCCGCCGGAGTCGTGCCGAGCGAGTGCGGGAATGCGCGCCCATACGGGATGCGCAGCCGCATGTCCGCTTCGTCAGCGAACGAGCGGGTCACGCCGCGCTTTTCGCCGCCGATGACCAGAAACAGCGGCGCGCTCAAATCGGCGTCATAGATCGAGACGGCACGTTCCTTCGCGGCGACGGCGATGCGCAGCCCACGCGCGCGGAAAAAGTCGGCGGCGTCCTGCACCGTTTCGGCAACCGCCGTCGAGATGCGTTCGGACGCGCCCGCCGATGCCCGCGCGACCACGCCCGCCGCACTCATCCAGTTACGCGGACGCACGACCAAGCCATCCGCGCCCGCCGCGTAGAAAGCACGTACCGCTTGCCCAAAGTTATACGGGTCTTCGACGCCATCGAGCATGACGACGAACGCAGCGCGTCCATCCGGCAGCAGCGCATCCAGCGAGACGAAGCGGCGTTCGCCCACCAGCGCGATCACGCCGCCATGCGTCTTGCCCGCCGCGCGCGCGTCAATGTCGGCGGCGGACGCGCGCTCGACGGGGATCGTTTGCGCATTGGCAGCGCGAACCAACTTGATCGTCTCGTAGTCGCGGCGGTCGCGGTCGATAATGAGGCGCTGGATCGGGCGGCTGGCGGCATCGAGCGCAGCGGCGACGGCGATCAGCCCTTCGAGGAGGCTGGCTTCAGGGTGTTCCATCGGTCGATGGCGTCCTAAATTTGAAACGATCAGGTGCTATTGCATCCATCGATCCTGTTCCACATTATACCGCCATGTGCCAGGCGGTTCAGGCGCGCACGATTGCGGAATAGCGGACGTTGCAGCATCCTGAAAGACGATCACCACATTTTTGCCCGTTAGCGCGCGAATGAAATTGCTCAAAACTGTTTCGCTTGCGCTCTCCGCTTGATCTAAAATCCCGTTCTCGACGGCATCATCGCGGAACTGGTTCAAGGCTTCGTAGCTGGCAAGACGGCGCATCTCATCTGAATTGGCAGGACAAACCGGCGTTGCGCCGCCAAAGTCGTACTGCTCGGTCGCCACCGCGTCGAGATAACAACTTGTCAGTTGTGCAGGGGGCAGTACCAACGTGTAGGTATCGGTCACCGCATTGAAGCTGATGTCTTGGGGTTGTATGTTATCCAAGTCGATGCCCGCCTCGACCGTACCTTGTGCGACATGATTTGCCCAAAATATGGCACACATTCCCCACACCCTGTCGAATATCGACCAGAATACCTGCTTTTGCCACTTGCCAGCGAATGCTGACTAACTGTCCGAGCGGCTTCACGCTTTGGACAAGCGTTGCGCTCGAAAACAAGTTGGCAGTCGGCGGTTCAATGTTCAGACGCGGCAGCAGCGACACTCCAGTTATAATTACCACCTCCATAATTACCATAATTACAGTAACAGCGGCAATAATTACACGTGTTTGTTTGATCATAAATGGCTTCCTTCATGAGATCGAGTCAATATCGATACTTATTATGCGGGAAGTTAATGCCATAAAGACGAAAACTTTAGTTGAGGAACGTTCGCCAATCGTTCTTCCGCCGCGCGGCAGTAATCTGGGTTCAAATCGAAGCCGATATAATTGCGCCCCGTCAATTTACATGCTACCGCCGTCGATCCCGATCCCATGAACGGATCAAGCACGGTATCGCCCTTGCGCGTCAGCAAATACAGAAATTCTTTGACCAGTTCGACCGGATACATGGCGGGATGATTGCGTCCTTTCAAAGACTCGACCGCCATTTCGATCACATCACGTTTCATCGGATTACCATGCAGCCGAATCACGGTGAACCCATTTTTCGTCATTTGGATTTGCCGTCCGCCCGCTTGTCCGCCGAAAGGTTCGGAGTGGATGCCACGAATCTTCATGCGAAAGCCGGCTATCCTGCCGTCGCGGACTTCTTGAATAACTTCATCCAATGCGGCACGCGCGTGGTCTTTTTGCGCAGTCGATAAGCTCGACTGCTCGATCAAGTCGTAGTAGGTTCGACCCAGATTGACACCGCCCCCATTCGACGGTTTTTCGTCCTCGTCGGCGCGCAGGAACGCATCGATATCGTAGTAATATTCATCTGACTTCACGAAATGGAAAAATGGCTCGGTGCTGCTCACCAGACGACGCTTGAACTGACGCGGCGTCGGATTGCGCTTGACCCAAGTAATCGCGTTCACCAGCGTAAGGGGGAGTTGTTTCGTTGCCTCGATAGCAAATCGGTATGGCACCAGCAGCAAACTGCTGTCCTCGTACTTGTCGCCCAGATTAAAGACGATGCTGCCGGTCGGATGCAGCACGGGCAAACATTCACGCATGACATCGATTAAAGTGGCGATATATGCCTCGATAGTCGATTCGCTGCCGATGCCGCCGCCATAATCGCGCTGATGATAATACGGCGGTGAGGTGATCACAAGATTCACGCTCGCGCTCGGCAGATCGCGGATGAGATCGGTACAATCGCCACACATAATTTGATTGAGCATTGGCATGGACATTTCGTTTATTTATCCGTTTGATTATAATCAATGTAAGCACGCATCATCAGGAGCAATCTTTTTGGCGACACAATCCCAATTCGTCCCGCTCGACTTCGTGCGCCTTGATCCCGCTGTGCAGCTTGCCCGCTCGCGCGAATTTTTGGCGCGGATGCGCACGCGCCGCACCGTGCGCGAGTTTTCGCGCGAAGCCGTGCCATTTGAGTTGATCGAAAATGCGATTGCGACCGCCGCCAGCGCGCCGAGCGGCGCGAATCAACAACCGTGGACGTTCGTCGTCGTTGGGAATGCCGATATCAAGCGCCAAATCCGCGCCGCCGCCGAAGCCGAAGAACGCGAGAGCTACGAGCGCCGTATGGCGCAGGAATGGCTTGACGCGCTCGCGCCGTTGGGGACAGATTGGCACAAGCCGCATTTGGAGGACGCGCCCTATCTGATCGTCGTGTTCATGCAGGCGCAAGGCATCAATGCAGATGGGACGAAGTTCAAGCATTACTACGCGGTCGAGTCGGTGGGGATCGCCGTCGGACTGCTGATCGCCAGCTTGCATCAAGCCGGCTTGGCGACGCTGACGCACACGCCGAATCCAATGGCATTCTTGAGCGCGATTCTGGAGCGCCCCGCCAACGAACGCGCGTATGTGGTGATTCCCGTTGGCTATCCGGCGGACGATGCGCGCGTGCCAGCGATTGACAAGAAGCCGCTGGATGCGGTCATGGTGACGATTGTATGAGGCTGAACGAGCGAACGAATGTCGGCAAATCCATGATTCATCCCCTGATCGTGCCGGACGTATTGCGCCATTTTCACAATCCCGCTATCCTGTAATCAAAATCTCATCTGCTGATTGAAAGGGTATGCTCCATGCGCGCTCGCGTCCTCTTGCTCGTCCTCGCGTTCACTTGCCTGTTGGCGGTCGTCGTCCCCGCGTCCGCGCAGGATCGTCCCGTTGGCTCGATCAACACCGGCAGCCTCAACATCCGTTCTGGTCCCGGCTTGGAATATGGCTCGATTGCCACGCTGCCGTTCGGCTTCGGCGTCCCGTTGATCGCCCGCAACAGCGAAGGCAACTGGATTCTGATTCAGCTCACCAATGGGCTGACCGGCTGGGTCAATGTCAATTTCTTGTTCACGCAGTATCCGACCCGCAGCCTGCCGATCACCGATTATCCGATTTCGTCGGACATCAACCCGACCGGGCGCTCCAACGCCTACACGCTCGATCTGCGTGACGCCCCCAGCACCGAAAACCCAATCATCCGCACCGTCGCGCTCAACACCCGCTTCCAAGTGTTGGGGCGCAGCTACAACAGCGTCTGGGCGCAAATTCAGTTGGATGATGGCACGGTCGGCTGGGTCGAGTCGCGCTACATCGTCGCCAGCGTCCCCGTGCGCAGCACCGTGCCGCAAGATGGCAGCGTGTTCGTGCCGTTCGCGCCCACGCTCCCGCTGACCCCCGCGACGCCCCAACCGCCGCAGCCCCCGACGGCGGGCGTGCTGTATCACGTTGTGCGTCAGGGCGAGACGCTCTCGACCATCGCCGCGTTCTACGGCACGACGATTCAAGCGATTGCGCGCGTCAACGGCATCGTCAACCCGGACTATATTTACTACGGCACAACGCTGATCATCCCCGTCTAAAAGAAAAATCACCTCACCCCCCGCCCCCTCTTCGTACCGGAGAGGGGGAGTCGCCAGTAAGTCGATTTTGATGCGCGCTCACTGCTGCGCTATCATTGGCGGCATATCAGCATACGATCCGCTGTGACGAGTGCCGCCCATGCCCAAGCTCACGCCCGAACAACGCGACGATCTCGCCGCGCTCATCGAGCCGTTCACCCAGATCGCGCGCGTCTTTTTGCACATCCGTCCTGTATGCGCTATCTTCACAGGCGTATCAGGAGTCGTTAATCCATGCCGGATGCCCCCCACCTAACCGCCAAACACCCCGCGATTGCCGCCTATTATGAGCGCCGCAAGCAGATCGCCGCGCAGGGCGCAACCCATGAACTCGCCACGCGCGAGGCGTTCAAAACGCTGCTGTTTGATGCGGCGGCGGCGCTCAAAAAGGGCTGGACGCTGATCACCGAGGATCGCGTTCAGGGCATCAAGCGCGTTGTCCGTCCCGATGGCACCTTCCACGACTCCAACTTTCCGCGCGGCTATTGGGAGGCGAAGGATACCGCCGACGATCTCGATGCCGAAATCCAAAAGAAGTTCGGGCGCGGTTATCCCGACGACAACATTATCTTTGAGGACACGCGCCGCGCCGTTTTGTACCAAGATGGAGCGCGCGCCGCCGCCTACGATCTCGCGCTGCCCGAACAGGTCGCCCAACTGCTCAACCGCTTCTTCGACTATGCCAAACCCGCTGTCAGGAACTTTGAACAGGCAGTCACGATCTTCAAACAAGACATGCCCGACCTCTCGCGCGGGTTGAAAGACCTGATCGCGGGCGCGCACAAGTCCAACAAGACGTTCCAGACCGCCTACGCCGCGTTCTACATGCTGTGCCAAAACGCCATCAACCCGAATATCAGCCGCGCCGCCGTCGATGAAATGCTCGTGCAGCATCTGTTGACCGAGCGGCTGATGAGCAGCGTCTTTAATCGGCGCGATTTCAACCGCAAAAATGTGATCGCGGCGGAAATCGAGACGGTGATTGATGCGCTGACCAGCCAGAGTTTTTCGCGCGATTCGTTCTTGGGACAGTTGGATTATTTCTACAGCGCCATCGAAGCCGCCGCCGCCACCCTGATCCATTATGAGGAGCGGCAAACCTTCATTAACAATGTCTACGAGCGATTTTTTCAGGGCTACGCCATCAACGTCGCGGATACGCACGGCATCGTCTACACGCCGCAGCCGATTGTCGAGTACATGGGCGCGGCGGTCGAAGCCGCGTTACAGGATGAATTCGGGCTGAAACTGGGCGACGAGAGCGTATATATCATCGACCCGTGTACCGGGACGGGCAATTTCGTGATCAACCTGATGCGCCGCATCCATGCGCAGAACCCCGCCGCGCTGCCCGACGCCTACCGCAAGCGCCTGTTCGCCAACGAAGTCATGCTGATGCCGTATTACATCGCCAGCCTGAACATCGAACACTCGTTCATGGAACTGACCAAGAACTATGAGCCGTTCGACGGGCTGTGTTTTGTCGATACGCTGGATTTGGCGGAAGGCGTGCAGCCGCCGCTGTTCTTGACCGAGCGCAACACCGAACGAGTCGTCCGCCAGCGCGCCGCGCCGATCACGGTCATCATCGGCAACCCGCCGTACAATGTCGGGCAGATCAATGAGAACGACAACAACAAGAATCGCGCTTATCCGGTGATCGATGGGCGGGTGCGTGCGACGTATGCGAAGGACAGCGCCGCGACGAACAAAAAGGCGCTCTACGATCCGTATGTCAAGTTCTTCCGGTGGGCGTCGGATCGCTTACAGGGGCGCGATGGGATCGTCTGCTACGTCAGCAACAACAGTTTTGTCGATCAATTCGCGTTCGATGGGATGCGTAAACATCTCTTACAGGATTTCACCCGCGTCTATCACCTTGATTTGCATGGGAATGTTCGCACTAACCCCAAACTGAGTGGAACGACGCATAACGTCTTTGGGATTCAGGTCGGCGTCGGTGTGACGATTGCAATTCGCTCCGCGAAACATGCGGAACGCACATTGTTCTATCAGCGCTTACCGGAGTTCTGGCGCAAAGAAGAAAAGTTGAGTTTTCTCACGAATCGGGTGAAAGAGGGCGTGTTGAAATCGTCGGAATGGCAAACGCCAGCACCCGATTCACGTCATACATGGGTTGTACCGGAGAATGCCGATCAATTTGCATCGTTCATTCCGATGGGAACGAAAGCGGCGAAACGCACTAAACAAGAGAGCCAAGCGATCTTCAAGCTGTTTTCAGGCGGCGTGAAAACCAACCGCGATGAAGTCGTTTACGATTTCAACCGGAATGCTTTAATCGAGCGCGTGCAAACCTTCGTTGAAGATTACAATGCGGAAGTAGATCGCTTCCGTCGTGCAGGCAAACCGAAAGACTTGGATCAATTCGTGCATTATGAAAAAGTGAAATGGAGTCGTGATCTCAAAGATGATCTAAAAAGGGGCATTTACGCTGAATATGCGGAACAAAAACTACGCGCAGGTATATACCGACCATTCTGTAAAAAAATTCTATATTTTGACCGGGTTTTGAACGAAGAAGTTTATGTATTACATAAAATTTTCCCTATGCTTGAAAGCGAACAAGAAAATCGCATCATCTGGCTAAAAGTCGGCACGGAAGTGCCAATGTATGCGTTGATGGCAAATACCATTGTCGATATCATGCCAAGCGGCGGCTCACAGTGTTTCCCCTTCTACACCTACGATCCCGATGGCTCCAACCGCCGCGAGAACATCACCGATTGGGCGCTGGGGCAGTTCCAAACCCATTACGCCGATCCCGCCATCACCAAGTGGGATATCTTCCACTATACGTATGCGCTGCTGCATCAGCCCGCCTATCGGACGTGCTACGCCGCCAACCTCAAGCGCGATCTGCCGCGCCTGCCGTATGCGCCGGACTTTCGCGCGCTGGCGGACGCGGGCAAACAACTGGCAGACCTGCACATCGGCTACGAGACGGTGACGCCGTATCCGCTGGTGTATCAGTGGAAGCCGGGCAAGCCCGTCGATTACACCGTCAAGAAGATGCGCCTGTCGGGGGACAAAACATCGGTGGTCGTCAACGACTCGCTGACCTTGACGGGCATCCCCGCAGCGGCGTTCGATTACAAATTGGGCAGCCGGAGCGCGTTGGAGTGGGTGATCGACCAGTATCAGGTCAAGACGGACAAGCGCAGCGGCATCACCAGCGACCCGAACGGCTACAGCGACGACGCGCACTACATCGTCAAGCTGGTGGGGCGCGTGGTGGCGGTCAGCGTGGCGACGGCGGGGATTGTGAGGGAAGTGCTGAGTGCTGAGGAAAAGACAGTGCTGAGTGCTGAGTAAAAAGATTGAACGCAGCGCATAAAGTATGGGCGACCTAGCGGATCACCCCTACCGATTGCTCTGTGTCTCTGCGTTCTCTGTGTTGAATCTTTTTCGCAGCCCGCTAAAAAAGCATGAGCTTGACGCGCAAGACCCGCACGGCGACTCCCCCTCTCCACATGGAGAGGGGGTTGGGGGGTGAGGTTGTGGTGAAGCTGGCGGGCGACCCGCTGGGTCGACCCTACGCCGCATCGACCCGCTGATGTCGCGGGTTGAGGTCTGACTCCCCCTCTCCAC
>DAOTUQ010000044.1:0-11801 GCA_034437055.1 Anaerolineae bacterium | reverse complement strand
TGGGATTAAGCTCAAAATCCACAAATTTGAACCCAAGAAACACATAATGAACCCAATAGGACTGGGGCAAAATGCGGTCTGCACGGGTAGGTGAATAAATACCAGCGTGGAGAGGGGGTCGGGGGTGAGGTGAGCTTGTCAATTGAGACCTCGTATCTTGATGCGTTTGCCCTGTGGGTCGCCCCATCGCAGAAACTAATCCGCCAGCGTGATCGCAAAGCGAATATTCAGCGCGTCGCTTCGGCGTAGCCCGCCGTCGTATCGATGCCGGCTGCGCCGCCGGACAAGATCGCTTCGGCTTCGGCGCGCGTCGCAATCAGGATCAGGTCGTCCTGCGTATAAATCCACAGCACACCGCCGATGCTGAGCGCCAAAAATGCGCCCAGCGCGATGACTGTCAACAATCCTGTGTTCATGATTCCATCATCATCCCGGCGACTCGTCGTCCCATTTCAACGGAAAAATTCGTCCCGCGATCCCACGGGTACACTTGGCTCATGCTGGCGAAGTAAACGCCCGGCAGCGGCGTCTGCAACGACGGGATATCTTCGCTGTGATTCACATACGGAATGGGCTGCGCATACGGTGCGCGGAACACCCACGTTTTGCGAATCCAATCTGGCTTGAAGTTCGGATTGACGATTGGCAGCGCCGCGATGAAACGCGCCGTCAGTTCTTCGTCCGACAGCTTGAAATATTCGTGCGATGGCGAGACGTAATCGCCCAAGTACAGCAGATGATCGCCGTTGTAATGCGCGCGATCCATCCAATTGGTATGTTCGACTAACGCGAGGAATGGAAACTTGTTCTCGCGTTTGTCCGCGCTCGTGGCGGGCAGATTGAGCCAGTAAGTGCCGTCGGTGAGAAGCTGGTGTTTAATGGCGACGACCACGCAAATCGCGCCGATGCTGCGTAAGCGCGTCAGCGCATCGCCGTAGTTGGTTTCGCGTAGTTGGGGCGTGAGCTTGTGCATCAGCGATGGGGAGGTCGTACTCAGCACGCGGTCGTAGGTCACGGTTTCGCCGCCCGCCGTGATCGCGGGCTTCATAGCTTGCAAGCCGATCTGCTCGACGCGCGTATTCAGCCGGATGATCGCACCGCGTGCCTGAATCGCCGCCGCCAACGTCTGCAAGAACGCTTGAAAGCCGCCCTCGAAGATGCCGAGCCGCAGCGTGCGCGTCTTGACGCGCGCCCACATCCACGCCATGTTGACTTTTTCGTATTCGTCGCCAAACTTGCCGATCAACAGCGGGCGGAAGAATTTGTTGTACGCCGTCGCACCCATGAAGGTCAGGAACCAGTCATGCGCCGTCACATGCTCCAGCGGCTTCCACGCGGGGAAGAATTTCATCAACGCCCCCGCGAAGGCGAAGCGCAGTTTGGCAATCGGCGGCAGCGGCAAGAAAATCGCGGATGGTGAAATCTCCGAGCGCAAGATTTTGCCATCGACCCAATAGCTGGTCTTGGGGCGCGGGAACAGCACTTTGTCGCGCACGCCCAATTCTTCGGTCAGCTTGAGGATGTGCGCGTCGCTCTGAAACCAGTGATGATAGAATTTTTCGAGCGTCCAATCCCACCCCGCATCGCTGAAGCCGGACGCCAGCCCGCCGACTTGTCCTTCCGCCTCGTAAATCGTGACACTGTGTCCGGCGCGCAGCAAATCCCACGCCGCCGCCATGCCCGTGACGCCCGCGCCAATGATGCCAAAATTCATCGTATTTCCTTTTCGCTTTCACGCGCGAACCGCGCATCAAGCGCGCGTGCGCCCCGCAGCACACTCCAACCCACGCCGCGCCGCCACAGGATAAAGAAGCCGACCAGCGTTACCGGCAGCCAGATCACCATATGAATCGAGAAGGCGAAGGCAATCGCCGCGCCCTCTGCCACGCCAATGGCGATCAACACCGTCTTGACGAAGAATTCGTAGACGCCGAATTGTCCCGGCGACGCCGGAATCAGCCCCGCCAGATTGACCACGCCGACGACCAACAGCATCGCCAGATAATCGACAGGCAGATTGAACGCCCGCGCCACGATCAGATACGTGCTGGCTTCGAGCATCCAACTGGCATACGAGAACGCGACCGCGCCGAGCAGGTCAAGCGGCGTGCGCAGCGCCTCGAGTCCAGCAATCGCATCGTCAAGGACGTGCAGGACGCGCGCCTCGAAGCGATCCGGCAGCCGCGCCGCGATCCGCGAGGCGAACGCATGGAGCTGTGCCGGATGCAGCGCGAACCAGAAGAACACACCGAGCGCGATGATGAACAGCGGCGTGGCGAAGAACGCAATCGGGCGCACCGTCTCTGCGAGCGCGAAGCCGCCGAATGTCAGCGCGGCGAGGATGAACGTGACCATCACGATCCCATCGAGCGCGCGCTCAATCAGCACCGTCGTGGTGACGCGCGCGAACGGAATATGAAAATCGTTTTGCAGCAGCGCGATCCGCATGACTTCGCCCGCGCGCAGCGGAAACACATTGTTCCCCATGTAGCCAATACTGACCAAGCCCGCCAGATGCAGAATAGATGGCGCTTTCGCGGTTGGCATGGGCATGGGTTCAACCGTGCGGATTGGCGCTGTGTCTATTGGGCTGATCGGATCGGCAGGCGCGCTGGTTAATTCGGTTGCGACAGGGGCTGCCACAGCGGAAAGGTTGAGCGTGTCTGGGACGGCATCGCCCACAGATGGCTCGGTTGGCGTTACCGTCATAACGGGCGTTTGCAGCGCCTCCGTGATGGGGGTCGGCGCGACGGGCGTTTGCAGCGCGTCCGTAATGGGAGGCGACACGACGGGTTCGGCTGGCGTTACCGTCATAACGGGCGACGCGACGGGCGTTTGCAGCGCGTCCACGCTGGCGAGCGTAACGGGCGTGGAGAGCGCATCCGCCGTTGGGGGGGCTTTCGGCGCTGCCCACGCGGGACGCAGCAAGAAGCGCCACCGCAGCGAAATCACCATCACCGCAGTGAAGTACCACAGCGCCGCGAAGCCGATCAACAGTGGATTGGCATCGCGCAGATAGCCCAATACCTCGCCGGGATTCAGGCGGTTGAACGCCAACCATAAGAACATGGCGCTGATGGTCAATCCCACCAGCGCGATCATCCGTTGTCGTCCGCTCATCGATTTGGGTTCCTGTTTGTAGGCGTGTTCAATCCGACTCTCTCATTCGTCTGCGTTCCACCAGTTGAAGCCCTGGGGCAAATTATCCATGCCCGGCGCGAGTGCGGGCGGATCGTCCATGATCGGCGGCATGTCGGCGGCGCGCATCGTCCCGGCGGCATCGAAGATGATGGGCGGGCGGCGTCGGTTCGCCCACACGCCGATGATCGCGCCTAAGCCCGCGCACACCGCCACAAGATTGATCAGCCAGCCGACGAGTGGCAGCGACACCGCCGCCGCCAACAGGATCGCGCCAACGAGCAGATTCAACCACAGCGCGCCGCTGCTGACGCGCACGGTCATGCGGATGCCGCGTCGATCTCGCAAGCGCGGCGCGAACGCCCGTCCGATCAGCGCGCCGAGCGCGATGCACGCGATCACACGGGCGATGAACACCGACACGAATGTGAAGCCCGACGCGCCGCCAATCGCCAGCGCCACAATCAGCGCCGCCGCGCTCACGCCGAAGACCGCCAGCCCGATCATCGACAGCGCCACGCCCAAAAGGATGCCCCCCACCGCCGCCAGTACCCATGCGGGGATTGCCAGCGTCGCCCCCACCAAGCCCATGCCGATGGCGCGCGCGGGACGTCCGCGTTCGTAATCGACCCATTCAGCGACAAGGTGCGGGAGGATCATGAGCGTCAGCGCGCCGACACCCATCAACATCGCCAGTTCGCGCGCAGCTTGCGACAGATACGCCAACAACACGCGCGCGGGGTCGGCTTCGTCGACGACTACAATTTCTGGCTGCGACGCAATCCGTGTGAAGATCGGCGGTGTCGTCAGCGCGGCAGCGATATCGGCAGCGTCGGGCGCGGCGTAGCGCAGCACCCCATCGATGCTTGCGCCCGCTGGAACGTACAGACCGGGATCGAGCGCGTCAACGTCGATCAACAGCGGGAGCAGAAAGCGCACATTTGTCCCCTCGCGCCCGCTCACGGACGCATCAACGTTGCCGCCGACGCGCCCCGACAGTGCCAGCGCCGACCCCGCGAAGCGTGCATCGCGTCCCACGGCACCCGCTAACGTAAGTTGATAGCCAAGGGCGGAGATGCTGCCGGGAATCGTCATCGCATCGACGGTGGTGCTGAGGCTGATGCTGTACACGCTCCCGCGCGGATCGTTCATGCGCGCCGCTGGATACAGATGCACTGCTGAGCCAGCAAAGTGCAGATCGCGCCCGATGCTGCCGTGAACATCCAACCGTCCTGCCACCAAATAGATGCTGCCTTCGACGCTGCCATGAATCACAGCGGTCGTCGCCGCGCCGAGCAGATTGCCCTGCACCACGCCATCAATGCGCAGTGTGCGACACAACGCCACGAGATCGCCCTCGATCACCGACTCCGCGCTGATTAAGCAGCTATCGCCTTGCATGATGCTCTGCGCCCAGACGGGGGCGGTCGTCAGCATGATCAGCCATGCCAGCAGCGCACGCATGAAAATCCGATGGCGGGTACGACGGCGCAAGCGTATTTCCTCTCTGCATATGACTGTCGATTGTACGGGGTGAAACGGTGCTATACTATACACAAAGTCCAACATTGCCGCTCATGCAGGGCGAGGACGCAAGACGATGAGTCAAGAATCGAACGGACGAAATGGCGCGGGCGAGCTTGTCAAAGCCCCACTGCGGCTCATCTTGAATATTGGGGATACCAATCCCAAGACCATCGCCGTCAAGCTGAAAGAGCGCATCACCGTCGGGCGCGCGGGGACGGAGGGCGAACAGCCCGATGTCGATTGTTCGCCGTTTACGGCGTTGGAAAAGGGCGTCTCGCGCATCCATGCGGTGTTTTTGTATCAGGATGAGCATATTTTCTTAGAGGATTTAGCGAGTACCAACGGCACGCGCATCAACGGCTTGAAACTCGCGCCGAGCAAACGGTATCGACTGCGTAACGGCGACGAGTTGGAATTCGGCAGTTTGCGCATGGTTGTGCGGTTGGTGCGAGCGCCCAAATGAAGGACGAGTAAGGCTACCTGTGTGACCATCTTAATTTCGGTTTGCCACCCGTACTGTCTTTTTACCCAGTAATCGGTACTCAGTCCTGTTTTTAGGAGCTTGCATGGTTCGGAGTTTCACAGATCGCATGTTCAGCGGCGTGTGCGGTGGGTTGGGCGCGGCGCTGCGGCTTGATGCTTGGATCGTGCGCGGCGTGTGGGCAGTCTTGACCGTCTTAAGCAGTGGGTTGTTCGCGGTGACGTATGCGACGCTGTGGTGGCTGACGCCGCAGGAATCGCTGATCGCGCGGCGGCGACGGTTTCCAACGATCATGGCGCTGCTGCTGATCGCGCTGACGGCGGCGGCGTGGTGGGCGCGCGATAACGGACAGCTTCAAACGGCGGCGGGCGTTGATTTGACGCTGCCAGGCGTGGCGCTGTTTTTGAGCGCGATCTTTTTCTTGCGGCAGCTTGGAGGGCGCGCGTGACGGTCAAACGGCGTACCAATCCCCTGTGGGGACTCATCCTGCTTGCGGCGGCAGGCGTGTTCGTCGCCAATGCGCTTGGCATCGTCCCGGCGGGTATCTTCGATCTGGTGGTGCGCGCCGCGCCCGCGCTGTTGGTGGTCGCAGGCTTGTCGTTTTTGCTGCGTGGGCGCGTGCCGTTGGGCAGCGCGCTGGCGTTGATCGCCGGAATTGCGGTCACGGGCGCGATTGCAGCGGCGGGGTTTTCGTCGCGCGTCGATCAAGTCCGCACGGATAATCGCGTCGCGCTCGATCAGCCGATTGGTGCGGACGTGGGCGTGCTGCGGCTGCGCGTCGAGACGGGCGGGACGGACGTTGAATTGACGCGCATCGAGGGCGGCGCACGGCGCGTCGGCGGCGCGTTTCTCGGCAGTGCCGCCAGCGTCGTCAGCGTCGAATATACGTCCGACGCGGGCGCGGGGACGCTGATCGTGCGCGAGACACAGGGCGACGGCTTCGCACGCTTGGAGGCGGTCGGGCGCGGGACACTGCGCGTTGAACTGCCCGCCGATGTGCCGTTGGATATCGATTTCGTCGGTGGCGCGGGCGCAGTCACCATGAATCTGGGCGGCTTGGCGCTCGAACGGCTGAATGTGGTCGCGCCGAGCGGGAATGTCGCCGTGACGCTGCCCGATTATGCACCGCAGTTGTCGCAGCGCGGCGAATCGCTTGGAACGGTGTCGGTGGGCAGCGGCGATCTGACGCTGTTCGTCCCGACGGCGGTCGCGGGGCGCTTTGAACTCGACCGCGCGGGCAACGGGATCGAGCCGACCTACGATTCGAATCGCTACAATTATCTAGTGGGCGATACATTGGAGGCGGACGATTACGATACCGCGCCCGCTGCGCTGCGTTACAGCTTGATCGTGCCGCGCGGGCAGATTCGCATTCAGGTGTCCGGCTAAACATAACCTTCACCCGTCGTTAAACGAAACGGTGTTATACTTTCATCGAAATGCCATACTACATAGAGGATCGATGATATGGTGGGAGATGAGTCATGGCATGGCGCGCACAAATATCTGACCGTCCGATCCGGCGGTTGGCGATTCTCCCGACCAAACCGGGTATCTTAGCGGCGTGGATAGCGGTAGATCGGGTTGTGTTCCTCGATCTGGCTTCCGGCGCACGGGTTAGCGATGTCACGTTCGCCGTCCCAATCGCTGTGCCTTCCGCCGCGTCGAAAGCGGTCGCAGTCGCGTCCGTTTCGCCCGCTGAAAAAACTGCTCCCCCTGCTAAATCCGAACAACTTCCCGCCAATACAAAATCTTCTGACCCCGCCGACGTGATGGACTTCGATCTATCTACGCCGCCCACGGGCGCCAATGGGACGGGCGCTGCGACGCCGAAACGCGCCTTCGTCCCACCGCTGGAAATGACGATGCGTGCGTTGTTGGAACAGATGCGCGCGCCCAACGGCGATTATCTACCGTGGATTCGAGCCGGTGCGCTGACGATCCACAGCACGCTTGACGGCACGGCGCGTTTGTCGCGCGCTGCGTTGGAATGGGCGTTCGATGCCAGCGGCGAGTCGGCAAAAGTCGAGAACGAGCCAGATGTTCAGTTCGTCGCTTTCGGCTTCGACCGGATCGAGGGCATCGTCGCGGCGCTGGACGCGAACGCACGGCTGCATGTCTATCGCGGCGGGCGGCGCGTCGGCGTATTCGAGACGCCGCTCAAACTTCAAGCTGATTTGCAACCCGAACTCTCACTGGCAGACGGCGGCGCGGTCTTGTGTGCATCCGATGGCACGCGCATCGCGCTGTTGGACATGACGGGCAAGCTGATTAAGACCGTCCCGCTGCATTATTCACTCGGCGCGTTCGCCATTGCGCCGGATGCCAAGACGCTGGTCACTGGCGACCTCGATGCAGGGGTGCTGCGGGTGTATGGCGGCAAAGAGTGGATGCCGACGGTACAGCGGTTCGCGGTCGATCTACTGGCGGATGCACGACGCGCGCAGTTGATTGGCACGGGTGGAACATCGGGGGCGGCGTTGGGTCCCATCGCTGTCGGCGCGAAGGGTGCGGTCGCCTTTGCGATTGTCGGGACGATCTGCGCCACGAATGTGACCCGCATGAAGCCGACTCCGCCGCCGAAAGCGCCCATTCGCCCCGAAAACGCGCCGCGCCCCGACGATCCGCCGCGTCCGAAAGAGGGCGAGACGAAGGCGGCGAAAGGGTAAAGATCGGACTGAGGGAAAAAGAAGGATTAAAAGGCTGTCTGTTAAGAAAAAGATTACGGCATGAGTTCACGTTTTAACGGTTCAAATGGTGTCCGTAGGGGCGACCCGCTGGGTCATGCGCGTCAATTAAGCCTTTGTCGTTCGTTTTCCGCCGCCTGTGGCTTTGAGCCTCTGGCGGACGACGGAAAATCCTTAACTTGACGCGCAAGACCCGCTGGGTCGCCCGCATGACGGGCAAGGTGTGCCTCGCCCCTACGGATGGATCGCAACCGTGCTTCAAACGAGCATGATCCGTAATGTTGTGTTTAACAGACACCTCTGAGGGCAAAGGAACATCATGCGCCGATTTCTGACTTCTATACTGATTGCAGTTGGATCGATCATCCTGCTGTGGCATCCTGCTGCTGCCCAGCATATTGGCTCGTCAGCGCCGATGAAATTGGGAATTCCCGCCTATTTTTACCCTGCCATTTGCGCAGGCTGCTGCTTGGATTGTTGGGAGCAAATGGTCGTTGACGCGCCAACGATGGGTATTGCCATTCTCAACCCCTTCAATGGACCCGGCAGCCAATTCGACCAAAATTATGACGATGTTGCTACAGACTTGACCGGACAAGGCATCCAAGTGATCGGCTACATTCATACGGACAGCGATCCAGTAGCCGATGTGCGGCGTCCGCTGGCGGCGTTGTATGCCGAGATCGATACCTATTACGCGCGTTACCCGATTGACGGCATTTTTCTCGACGAAGCGTATGTGATCGAAAATCAGTGTGCCGTGATTCAAGACTTCTACATACCGCTGCGCCATTACATCAAAAGCAAGGATGCCAACGCCGTCGTTGTCCTCAATGCGGGCGAAATCATGCCGGAATGTTTCATGCAAGCGGCGGATATCCTGCTTAATGCTGAGAAAACTGCCGCTGATTATCCCAATTGGCAGCCGCAAGGATGGGAGTGGAAGTACCCGCCCTCGCGGTTCTGGCATTTGATTCATACAACGCCAGTTGGCGAATGGGATGAAATGCTCGATTTGGCAAGTCAGCGCGGTAGTGGCTATGTTTATGTCACGGATGATGGTGCAGATGGCAATCCGTGGGACAGCCTGCCACTAAACAGTTTTTGGGCAGATCAAGTCAATTGGTTGAAAGATTACAGCGCCAATTTTATTGGCAACGGTGCCTTTACCACATCCATTGGGGGATGGTCGTCGTTCTACGCGATTGAAGTCGCGTGGAACAGTGGACGCGCCTTCATCACACCACTTGCTCGTCCCGACGAATCGCCGGGTGGCGTCTTCTTTCAATCAACGCATGTCGTGGTCAATGTCGGGGTACAGTTAGAGGCGTTGATTGAACTGCGCAATGCGAGCGGGACGCGCAAACGCGCAACCATCCTGCTGCATGATGCCGATTTCAGCGATTTACAAGTTTGCACGTTTTGGATTCCCGCCGACAATGTGAGCTATCGCTATCGCATCGAAACGTTCGCGGGGGAGGCGTGGCAGAATGCTACGCTGTCGATCTATCCAAGTGGGACATTGGGCGGTGGGTTGTTCATCGATCAGGTTGTCTTGCGAACACAACCCACCTTAAACGAATTGCAGACACGTTGTCACGATCCTAACGCGCCTTAGAACGCCGCTACGAATTCGTCTCCACCAGCGCCCGCTGCGGGAAGACCATCCGCTCTTGCACGATCCAGCCGCGCGCCAGGGCTGCTTGATTGGCGCGCTCGAAATCGGCGTGCAGATCGCGCACAAGTCGCGCTTGGGCTGCGGACGGTTCGAGGGTAAAGATGACGGCGGTTGCCGCGTGTTCGCCGGTTGCCAACAGCATCCAATTGCCACTGGGGAACTGGCGTCGTCCTAAGCCCACCTTCGGGCGATTGGGCATCTTCCAGACCATTTGCAGCACGGGCATCACTTCGACATCGGTCGGTGTGTCTTTGCCGCCCGCGAGGATCGCTTTTGGCGTCCCATGTCGATAGACGATGAAGAACATCGGCTGCGCTTCGTAATGTGACCGCAAAAAGCCCGTGTGTCCTTTGACGCCTAAAACTTGTTTCCACGCATCGCTGTCAGGGTTGCGCTCCAACAAGCGTTCGATGATCGCGCGCTGTTCGCTGTAACGTTTGTACATGGCGTTGAACTGGGCGCGGTTGATTTTGCCCGTCGCAAAATCATCGATGATCGTCTCGATCTTCTGGCGCAGCGTGTTCATCGCCGCGCTTGGGCTTTCCTGCATCGATTCGGGACGCGCGGCGGGGGCGGGCGGGCGCGGCGGCGCGGCGTTCGCGGGTGGATTCGTTGGCGGTGCGGGCGGTGTCGTCGGGCGGATCGGAGAGCGCAGCGTGCCGGGCGGGGTGGTCGGCTCGTTAGCGGCGGCGTTCACAGGCGCGGGACGCGGTGGGCTGCCTTGCGGGCTGGAGGGTCGGCTCCCCGGCGCGTTCGGCGGTGTACCGGGCGACGAGGGGGGCGTACCAGGCGGCTTTCTGTCGTTCACGGCGCTAACCTGCTTTCGACCTCAAACAATGAGTTGATTTTAATCATACATCACATCGGCAAGCGAGATGATGGTGACGACGGTTATAATCTGGCTTGTTTTATTCAATGTGATATAGGGTCTTGAATCATGGATATTCACCATTATGGCATGTATTTCACGTTCGCGCACGTTCAAACGGCGCGCGCTCAATCCGAGCGCGAACCCTTTGCGGCGGCGTGGGCGTTTTTGAACGGACACACGCCGAGCGGGATCGATGCGGCGCTGTGGGGAGGGTTGCGCTATCGTCTCAATGACAGCCGGATCGGGGCAGCGATGGCGGCGGAAGGGGCGGCGCGCTGGGTCGATGCGACGCTGATGGAGGGACAGTCGTTTCTCGATGCTGCACGCGATACGGCGCTGTTGGCGCACACGCACGAGCTGATCCGCGACTTCGAGGGGGATACGCCGCTGTCCCCCGATGCGTGGCGGTCAGCGTTCGCGGCGCGTGTCGAGGCACTGAACGCGCGCGCGGTGGGGCGTATCGATGAAGGGTATTGGCGCACCCTGGTGAACTTGCTCGCGGGGATCGTGTTGGAGCGCGCGAGCGATATCGAGGCGGCGTGCGCCGAATTTCAGCGCGCCATCGCGGAGGATGTCAGCCCGCGCGGCTACATCGAAGCTGCGGTCATGGGCAAGGACGGCGGCGCCATGGCGCGCCAGATTCGGGCGGCGAGCGCGTTGGTGCTGATGGCGGAGGCGGCGGCACACATCGGCATCGACCTTTGGGGATACAACGTGCGCGGGGTGTCGGTCATGACGACGGCGGTCTACCCGATCTACTACTTTTACACGACCGTGAAATGGAAATGGGACGTCGGTTATCCCGTCGAGAACGTGCAGGCGTTGTTCCGCGAATATGGTGGCTATCTCGAACTGTTGGCGCGCCGGATGGCGTCGGTTGGCACGACGCCGAGCAAAGATGTGAACGTGATACTGACGGATGTGCGTCCGTTGTTCGATGCGCGTGGCGGCGGGTTGACGACGCTGACACACGCGCTGCCGGAGGTCAAACGTCGGGGGCTGTTCGGGTGAGTCTAATGGCATTGAGAAAGGGAAAAAACATGTCCGGGCTTGCTCGATGCTGGCATTCCGCGCGAACGCATCATTTTGCGCTGCGCGGGTGAGGGGCGTGAAATCGGATCCAAAATCAGCGGGGTAGTTTCATGACTCACCGAATTTCGTGTTTCAGTGAGGGGTGCATTTCACTTTAGTGCAATCAAGCGGCATCCCAAAGGCGGTCAAAGTCATCGGATAAAGCAGCGGCGCGGATAACGAGCATGTATTGGACATTGAGTGGATTCCAGCGCATACCCGTGCCGGTCAGTCGTTGTTTGAATTGCTTGACGCCACTTTCGACAGTTCCAGAGCCAATGGGGAACCCCTCCTCACGAAACTCGAGATACTGCATCCGCCGCTGGTGACGTTCAAAGTAGGTGGCGA
>DAOTUQ010000043.1:0-29786 GCA_034437055.1 Anaerolineae bacterium | reverse complement strand
TGGTCAAACAAGAAAAGTCTACTCGTTCCAGCGTCAAAACCAAACGCCTCCGAGCCGGATGGGACAATGCTTATCTTTGGAAGATTTTGTCAGCTTGATTTTCATGCAATCGCCCTAGCTGCGATAGCCTTGTCCACGATGGATATGAAGCGATGATATAATCGGAACAAATGGGGGAGTGTGGACGATGGCAGCGAATCCAAACGTCGAGGACAAGCATTACACAGTCGAAGAATACTTCGAAATGGAACGTGAAAGTGAAGATAAGCATGAGTATGTCGACGGCAAGATTTACATGATGCCGGGCGTCAGGGAAGAACATGACATCATTTTCGGGAATGCGTATACAAGTTTATGGACGCAAACACGCAAGCGCGGTTGTCGCGTTTACTCTGGCGACATGCGCGTTCGCATCAATGACACGCGCTATGTGTACCCTGATTTGACAATTGTTTGCGGAAAACCAGAATTTATACAATGGCAAGGCGTAGACGTAATCACCAATCCCATCATCGTCGTAGAAATTCTGTCCCCTTCGACCGAAGCCTATGATCGCGGCAAGAAGTTTGATTTATACACACAGATCGAGACGCTGCAAGCATACGTCTTGATCGCCCAAGATCAGCCCGGCATCGAACATTACGTCCGCCAACCGAACGGCAAATGGCTGTACGACCGCGCGCGCGGTCGTACAGCGATGCTTGAACTGCCGTCCATCGGCTGCACGCTGGCGCTGGCAGAGGTATATAGCGATGTCCCCTTCATGGACGATGGTATAATCAACACGGATGTTCAAGCACCGTAATCGGGGGCATGATAATCGTTCTGCGTCAGAACGAAAGTTGGACGGTCAAGGAATATCTCGCGTTCATGCGCGAGAGCGAATACAAATATGATTACATCGACGGTCAAATTTACATGATGGCAGGCGGTAGACCCGCCCACAATCAGATCAGTGCCAATGTGGGAATTACACTTGGCGGACAGTTACAACAAAACCCGTGTATCATCTACAGCTCGGATCAAGCCGTGCGCGCCGCCAAAGATCGTTATTTTTACCCCGATCTCACGATTATCTGTGGCGATCCGCAGTTCGATCCGCTCGATGAAAATGTCCTCATCAATCCGACGCTGCTGGTTGAAGTCCTGTCACCATCGACGGAAAGCTATGATCGCGGCGAAAAAGCCGCTGTATACCGCCAGATTCCCAGTCTGCAACATTACATTTTCGTGACGCCGTATGCGGCACACATCGAAGTCTACGCCCGTCAAGCGAATGGAAAATGGGAAGTGTCCGATGTCGATGGACTGGACGCCGCCTTTGCCCCCCCCGCTATCGGCGACACGCTGACGCTGGCGGACGTGTACAACAAAGTGACGTTCGATCCCGCCGACCTGCCACGTCCGGTCAAACCCCTTCCGCGCACAGCGGTCGAATCCATACCGCCCATAAAAGCAGATTAATCGGACGCATGATCGGCTCCATGTGCAGTGAAGGCGCGCGCCCTCACCCGCACAGCGGCAGAATCACATACTGCGTCCGCTCCAAACACGTAAAATCGCGCAGATAGCGATGGTCGGGCAGCCACGCGCGCACGACATCCGGGTTGGTCGCCACCTGCCAGATGATCAGCGCGCCGTCGTCGGCAATCGAGATCGCGCGTTCGCCGTTGTTGATGAAGATCGCGCTGCGCACGCGCCCGCCGTGACCCTCCAGCCGCATCAGTTCTTCCCACGTCCCGCGCTCCCAAATCCGAACGGTATTGTCGAATGAACCGCTGATCATCAGCGTGCCATTGGGGTTGAAAGCGACCGAACGGACAGTGCTGCTGTGACCGATGAAGCGCCGACGTTCCGCGCCCGTGCGCGCGTCCCAGACGACCAACATGCCATCTTCGCCAGCGGTGACAATCAGCGTGTTGTCGGGGCTGACAGCAATCGACATGACCGCGCCGTTGTGGGCATGGGCGAAGCGGCGCAGCGATTCACCCGTCGCCGCATCGTAGAGGGTCAAGAAGTCGCTCGGCACGCCGCCGATGACATCACCACCGCCGACAATCAACTGCGACCCCTCGCCCCAATCGATGAACTGCAACGAGACAAGTACACCTTGCGAGTCATGCTCGATCTCGCGCACAAGGTCGCCTGTGGCAAGATCGTAGTGCCAAATGCGGTTCACAATCGGGTAAGTTTGCGTTCCGGTGACGACGACGAAGCCGGACTCGTCAGGTGTGTAGATCGCTTGCGCGACGTAAACCCCCGAAAAGCGCCAACGATCCACGATGGCGCGCGTCTCGATGTCCCAACGGATGATCTCGCCGTCCCATGCGCCCGTCAGCGCCTCGCGCCCATCGCGGCTGACGGCAATCGACATGATCGCGCCGGTGTGTCCCTCCATGCGCGCGAGGGTTTCGGTCGCCTCGGCGTTCATGAGCAGCAGCGCCGGATCGTGTTCGTCGCCGCCGACTAGCAATCGTCCATCGGGGAGCTGTGCCACCTGATGTGCCGACGCCGGATCGAGCGCGGTGCCGCCCACGAACGGGCGCGTGCGCCGGATTTGTGCGCCGCCATCGACCCACCATGCGCGGATCGTGCCGTCTTGCCCGGCGCTGTAGAGCGTGCGCCCGTCGGGGGCGAATGCCAACCCGTTGGCAGACGCGGTATGCCCGCCGAAGCGACGCTGAACGATGCCGGTGTCGGGATCGATGATCACGACCAGTGTATCGGCTGTGATCACGCCCAACCGCCGTCCATCCGGCGACCACGCCACGGCGTAGATGCCCTGTCGCAGATGAATGCGCGCAATCTCGTCGCCTGTTTCGAGATCGTAATTGATGATCTCGCCATTATCGGCGGCGAGGATGCCTTCTCGTTCATCGGGCGAGAACAAGACGCCATACGCATCGGGGTCTTCGGTATCGCTGAAATCCGGCTCGAACCTGTGAACCAGCGTCCCATTTTTGACATCCCACACCAGCAGCTGCGCGTCCCAGCCAGACGAGAGCGCGATCCGTCCGTCACGACTAATGCGCACAGCTTCGACCTGTTCGGGGTGTCCGGCTAGCGAGCGCACCAGATCGCCTGTTTGCGTGTCCCAAATACGAATACGACCGTTGCTGTAGCCGACTACCGCGATCACGCCGTTGGGCGTGGCGTCCAGACTGGTCGCTAGGGTCTCGCGGTTCGTCATGCGCCGGACTTCGCGCCAGTTCTCAACATCCCACACCAGCAGATCGCCGCCAGACAGCACCAGCGCCAACGTATCGGTGATGAACTTCACGTCTTCCACCGTGAACAAATTGACGACGAAACCAGCGAAATTATCGCTCGCCTCGCCAAACACGGTCGATTGCAGCACGTCGCCCGTCTCGGTGTCCCACAGCACCAATTCGGCGTTGCCGCCGCCAGACAGGATGCGCGTCCCATCGGGGCTAACGCTGACGGCGTTCACCCAATCGGTATGTCCACCGCTGAACACGTGGCGCGTTCCCGGCGCATAAGCGACTTGCGCCAACTGGGCGCGCGCCAACGGCGGCGGATTGTCGATCTGGTTGGCTTGCAGTGCCAACAACAGTGATAGATCGGCGCTGCCCGAACCGGCGACCTGCCGCGATGCGAACGCCCAACCAAGACTCTGCGATTCGTCGGCGCGGCGCACGGCGGTCGATTCGGCGGCGAGGGCGGTTGCGGCTTGTTCAGCGGCTTGGGTCCCGCGCACTTCGGACAAGCCGAGCGCGTTGGTTGCCGTCGCCGCTTGCTGCGCGACTTCGGTGCCGCGTGCGTCGGATAAGCCGAGCGCGTTGGTTGCCGTCGCCGCTTGCTGCGCGACTTCGGTGCCGCGTGCGTCGGATTCGGCGCGGCGCGTTTCCGCCAACCCGAACAGCGCGAATGAAATCACGGATAGAATGGCGGCAACCACCAGTGCGCTACTGACACCCGCGAGGATCGTCCGTTGGCGTGCGTTGGCGGCGCGGCGGCTGGCGAAAATATACTCGCGCTGAAGATCAGTCGGCTGTGGTTCTTTGCGTCCGCTGGTTGCCAACCAATTCTCGGCGTTCTGCAAATCTTCGCCGCGCAAGACGTAGGCGGCGATGCGCTGCTTCGTCTCCCATTCGCGGGCGCGGACGAGCAGCCGGGTATGCGCGCGGACGTAATCGAGATCGGTATCGAGCGCCAGCATCAACTGGTCGAAGCTCGTGCTAAAATCGTCGCTTTCGCGCATGAACAGCCAATTGTGACTGGCGAGCGCGTTATGAACGTTCTGCGTCACCGCATCGCGGCGCATGACGGGGATCAGCCGCTTATTGTGCTGGATGGCGTGTTCGATCTCGCGGTTGCACACATCCGACGCGATGGAGTCGGGGCTGATGATGAACAGAAAACTGTCCGCCGCCTCGATCCCGTGGGTGATCTCTTGCCACCAATCGGCGGTCAGCGGGATATCTTCCCAATCGACCCACGTATCGCGGTTCTGGGATTTAAGCGCCGTGTGCAGTTCGCGCACGAAGTCTTTGTCTTTGCGCGAGTAGGAAATGAATACGTCGGGCATTTCAATCTATCCCCAATCCCATTTGACCGCTGCTTGGTTTTACGCGCTCCGCCTGCTTGAACGTCCCCACCTGCATCGGCATGTTGACCGTCGCGCCGATGAGCAATTCGGCAATCGTCAGGATTTGTACGCGCGGGAAATCGCGCTCCCAGCCCGGCGAATGGTATTTTCCCGCGCTCGCTGCCTCGCGGCGCATCGGTTCGGTTGGTTCTTCGAGCGTGATCAGCACGCCAATCGCGGCGTCCTCGCGCGTCAAGACGGCGATCAGCGAACGCACGACCTCGACGCCGACGCCGCCCGATTTGACCGAGACGATCACGCGCTTGATGTCTTTTTTCGCGCCGTCGATGAACGTGATTTCGCCGTCAATCCCGCCATCTGCGCCGGGCTTGGCGCTCTTTTTGGTCGTGTCATCCCCGACGGCGCGCGCGCCGATGAGCGAGGTTGCCCAATACTGGAATTGCAGCCGATCTCCCTGCTCTGCCAGCGCCCGCGCCGCCGCCACATCTTCCGGTTCGCCCACGACGCGATAATCGCGCTTCGGCTCCAATTGGAACATATCTTTGAGGCGATATTTCATCAAATTGACGCTCAAATGCGTGATGTCGATGCCAAGCCATTTGCGTCCGAGTTTTTGCGCTGCTGCAATCGCCGTGCCGCAGCCGCAGAACGGATCGAGGACGATATCGCCGGGATGGCTGCTGATTTCGATGATGCGTTCGAGCAGGGCAATCGGCTTCTGGGTTGGATAGCCGAGCCGCTCTTTCGCCTGCGAGTTGATCGGATTGATATCCGTCCAGACATCATCCTGAATGCGCCCCTCGTTCTCGTCGAAGTAGCGTTTCAAGCGCGGACGTTTGGTTTTATCGTCGGGATACCAAATTCGCCCTTCATCATGGAGTTCCTGGATCGTCTCTTTCGAGTAACGCCACCCCTTCGGCGGCGGCGGAAAGCCCATCCAATCATAGGTCATGTTGGGGCGGGCGTGCGGACTGGAAATGTCGCCTAACGAGTATTGTCCGCGTCCATCCTGATCGTCAAAGCGGTACTTGCTGGCGACATGCTTAGGATTTTGGCGCGTGTGCAGCGGATTCCATATAAATTTATTCGATTTTGTATAGAACAAGATTCTATCGCTGACACGAGCATAGCGTTTCGAGTCGCTGTGGGTACTGGTACGTTTCCAGATGATCTCGTTCTTGAAATTGATGATGCCGAAGATCGAATCGAGGATCATTTTCAGCGGATGACTCGCAGTGGAGTCGCAGTGGAGATAGAAGCTGCCCGTCGGCTTCAAGACGCGATGCAGTTCCAACAAGCGCGGCGTCATCATGACGAGATACGCCATGAGTTGATTGCGCCCGACGAACAAGCCCAACGAGTCGATCATCCGACGCACCGTCAGCGGCACGCCAGAGTCGGTGCGCAAAAAATCGTACAGATCCTCGGTCTTGTCGCCCCAATGCCATGTATCGCCAAACGCCTTGATCGACGCATCGGCGTGGCGTCCGCTCTCATCCTTGAACAGCAGGTTATAATCGCGGGCGCTGTTGAAGGGCGGATCGAGGTAGATCAGGTCAACACAGTCGTTGGGAAAATAATCCCGGTCGCGCAGAATGTTCAGATTATCCCCAAAAAAAAGTGTGTTGTCCATGCGCCCCCCAATCTAGAACGAATTTCCCGAATAGTATAGCACGGAATACCGCCCTAGACCGCCCTCCGCCCCACGCGGTAGAATCGGAGCGCATCCATTTGACAGGGGCAAACTGTGACCGATACCCGTTGGGGCAGCTACGATCTGATCTTCTTCGACTGTGACAGCACGCTGTCCGCCATCGAAGGCATCGACGAACTCGCGCGGTTCAAAGGCAAGGAATGGCGCGTCGGCGTGTTGACGCAAAAAGCGATGGACGGCGACCTTGACCTGCGCGAAGTTTACGGCAAGCGCCTGCAAGCCATCCGCCCGACGCGCGGACAGCTCAAGCAGATCGAAGCCCACTATTGGGAGCAAATCGTCCCCGATACGGTCGCCGTCTTGGACGCGCTGCGCTTTTTGGGCAAGACGATTTTCATCATCAGCGGCGGACTGGCGGAACCCGTGCGCGGCTTCGGGCGGCGTTTGGGCGTGCCGCCGGAGAACATCCGCGCCGTCGAATTGGAATACAACGAACTCGCGGGCGATTGGTGGCGTTACCACGAACCAGAAGCCCGCGCGCAAGAGACCTATCTCGATTACGATGAGGGGCCCCTCACCGTATCCAGCGGCAAGCCAACGATTGTCCGCGAACTGACCGCGCAGGCGACGGTGGCGGGCAAATATGGACGGCGGATGATGATCGGGGACGGCGCATCCGACTTGGCAACGCGCACAGAGGTCGATCTATTCGTCGGATTCGGCGGCGTGGTCGCGCGGCAAAAAGTCCGCGATGCGGCAGATGTGTTCGTATCGGTCAACTCGCTTGCGCCGATTTTACCGCTGGCAGCGGGCGCGGTTGGCTACGCGCGCGTCGTCGGCACGGCACATCAGGCGATCTTCGATCAGGGGATCGCGCTGGCAGCGTCAGGCATAGCTATCCGCCCCGACGAGCTGCGCGCAGCGTGGACGGCAGCCTTCCAAACGCCACGAGCGACCGAACAAGCGCCAATTTAATGCCGGCAGAAAGATTGAACCGCCAAGTCGCCAAGAACGCCAAGTTCATCGCACAATCCTTTGCTTGGCGTCCTTGATCGCATGGCGGTTCAATCTTTTTCTCAATGAAAGGAATGCTATGACCCGATTCTGTCCCGAAGCCGTCATTTTCGATATGGATGGCTTGCTCGTCAACTCCGAACCCGTCTGGATGACCATCGAACAGGCGATCATCGCGGATCGCGGTCACATCTACCGCCCCGAAGTCACCGCGCGCTATGTCGGCGTGCGCTTGCTCGAATTTTGGCGCGGGCTGAAGTCCGAATACGACTTCACCGAAGCGGAGGACGTGCTAAAAGATGCCGCCGTCGCGCAAATGGTGATCCGCGTGCCGAAAGAAGTCTTTCTCATGTCGGGCGCGCGCGAATTGCTGGCATACTGCAACGACCACGCGATTCCGTGCGCGCTGGCAACCGGATCGGAACGCCCCGTCGTCGAGGCGGTCTTGGCGGCGCACGATTGGGGCGACGTATTTCAGGCAATCGTCACGGGCGATGGCGTGACGAACGGCAAGCCGCATCCCGAACCGTACTTGCTGGCGGCGGCACGCTTGGGCGTCGATCCGACGCTGTGTCTGGCGTTGGAGGACAGCCCGACGGGCGCGCGTTCGGCGGTGGCAGCGGGCATGACGTGTTTCGCCATCCCCGATAAGTCGCACACCAATCCGGCGCGCTTCGCAGACATCACGCCGCATGTCATGGACGATTTGGGCGCGGTGTTGGCATACTTGCGCGCGTGCGATCAATCGTGACTCACACCGTCTTAATCGCCACCGACTTGACCGACGACGCGCTGAACTTGCTGCAAGACGCCGCTGATATTGCCGTCAAGCGCGTCCCGCCCAATCCGTCCGCGCTGAAAAGTGCAATCAAGGATGCGCACGCCCTGATCGCGCGCGATGATGTCCAGATCGACGCCGCGCTGTTGGCGGACGCGCCACAGTTGCGCGTGATCGGGCGCGTCGGCACGAGCTTGAGCGGCATCGCCATCGATGCGGCGACGGAACGCGGCATCGTCGTCATGCACACCCCGGGCGCGAATGCCGTCGCGGCGGGCGAACACACCTTCGCGCTGATGTTGGCGCTGTGTCGGCGGCTGGTCGCGGCGCATAACAGCCTCCGCGACGGCTACTGGCTGCTGGATCGCAAGCGGCAAGCGGGAACACAGTTGCAAGGCAAAACGCTCGGACTCGTGGGCTTGGGGCGCGTCGGCGCGGTCGTGGCGGCGCGCGCGTTGGCGTTCGGCATGACCGTCTTGGCGACTGACCCCTATCTGCCCGATGATGCGCTGATCGATGAGCGGGTGCTGCTGGTTGGCTTGCGCGAACTGCTTTCCCGCAGCGACATCGTGAGCTTGCACGTCCCGGCGACGGCGGCGACGCGCGGGCTGCTCAGCGCCGAGACCATCGCGCAAATGAAGCCGGGCGCGCGGCTGATCAACACGGCGCACGGCAGCATCATCGATGAAGCGGCGTTGGCGGCGGCGCTCAAAGATGGGCGGCTGGCGGGCGCGGCGGTCGATGTGTTCCACGAAGAACCGCCGTACAACTCGCCGCTCGTCGGGCTAGAGAACGTGATTCATACCCCGCATATCGGGGACAACACGGTCGAGGCGTCGCAAGATTTATCGATCCAGATCGCGCGCCAAGTCATTGACGCGCTACGCGGCGACGACTTCCGCAACGTGGTCAATCTGCCCTTCATCGCGGGCATGGACTTCGAGACAGCGCGTCCAGCGATGCAGCTTGCTGAACGGATGGGCTTGATCTTGCACGCGCTGGCGCGCAACCCGATCCAGCGCGTCGCCGTCGAGTATCGCGGCGAGGAGATGGCGGGCATGGTCAAGCCGCTGACCGTCGCGCTGTTGAAAGGGATGCTTGCGCCGAGCGTGGGCGAAATCGTCAACTACGTCAACGCGCCAATTGTCGCGTCCGAGCGTGGGATTCAAGTTACGCAGACGAAGGGACTTAAGACGGGCGATTTCGCTACGCTGGTCAGTGTACAAGTCACGCTCGCGGACGGCGAGACGATCCTAATGGCGGGGACGCTGATGGATCGGCGCGAACCGCACATTGTCCAGATCAACGATTATCGGCTGAATGTCGTCCCCAAGGGCGACTTGCTGATCATGGGCAGCTTCGATCAGCCGGGCGTGATCGGCAAGACCGGGATGCTGCTCGCCAGCTACGGCGTGAATATTGCGACGTGGCAGACGGGGCGCGCCGAACGCGGCGGACACACGCTGACCGTGTTGACGTTGGACGAGCCGCTGCCGCAAAACGTGTTCGATGATTTGACGGCGCAGGAATTTGTGCGGCACGCGCATCAGGTGCGGGTGTAACGCTCACGGTTGTGGGGTTGTGGGGGGCGCGTCGGCGGCTTCGAAATCGTGCAGCCGCTTTTCGACGCTGGCTTTCAGGCGCGGCGCGTCCTCGACGGCATTCCATAAATTACCAACGATGATGAGATCATCGTTATGCGCGATGAAGTCGCGGAATTTCGTTAGTTTTTGCCAATCGACTTCGAGATGTGCATCCTTAAATTCCTGCGGTCGTCGTTTCACAATTTCGCCAATCACTTCGTAGGCACGGATCGTTGCGTATTGAGTTTTGATATCGTCTTTAAGCACGTCAACGTTGTGAACCTCGAACGATTCTACATCGTTCAATACATTTCGCAGATCGATCAAATAGTTGCGAATACGCTTTGGTTTCATAGCGTTACGGCATCCTGACGAATTTCTTCTGCCCAATGGGGCTTTCGCTCTAGCGCGCCATCCGAGATCGGATCGACCTCACGCCCCAACAATTCCTGCAAATCCCACCATAAATCCGACCCATCGAAGATCGACGTTTTCTCGACGAAATCCATCACAAAGTCTACGTCGCTGTCGGAGCGTGCCTCACCGCGCGCGACGCTGCCGAACACACGCACGTTGAACGCGCCGTGTTTGCGCGCCAGTTCCAACACGACTTCGCGCTTGTCCCCGATGATCTCGGCAATCCCTAACCCGGTTTTGGTGTTCTCGCTCATCGTGTGGCATCCCCAACTTTCTCACCCATTATACGACGCATTAAGAAAGCCAAACATCTTTTTTGACCGTTGATTCGATACAATGAAATCATGAACCTACGACCTTTGCTCCGCCTGATCGATAGTTTGTGGCTGTTGGCGCTGATCGCCTACCTGATCGCCGGCGCCGCCGCCGCGCCCTTTCATGGCGACGAAACGACCTATGTCTTTGCCAGTGCGGACTTCGACCGCGTGCTGCGCGGCGAATGGGGCGCGCTGCGCATCGAGACGATTGAAGGGGATCGTGTCGCCTACGAGCGGCTGCTCAACGGCGCGGTCTATCCGTATGCCGTCGGTGCGGCGCGCTATGCGGCGGGCGTCGGCAGTGAGCCACTGCCACCCCGTAACTGGGTGTGGACGCTTTCATTTGACGACAATCTGCTGTGGGGCGGCGTGGTGCTGCCATCGGTGCTGCTTCCGGCACGGCTGGCAGCGGCGGCGTTCATGGCGGGCGCGATCATCGTGCTGTTCGGGCTGGCGCTGCGTTTCGGCGGACGCCCAACGGCATACGCCGCCAGCGTCTTGTTCGCGCTCAATCCGATCATCCTGCTGCAAGGACGGCGCGCGCTGCCCGAAGGCGCGCTGCTGCTGTTCGGCTTGCTCACGCTGTGGATCGCGGCGGGTATCGCCCGTCAGCGCGAACTGGGACACCGCGACGGGTTGGGGCGCTGGATCGCGCTCATCCTCGCGGGCGCGTTGACGCTGTGCAGCAAGCAGAGCGGCGCGCTGTTCATTGCGGCGGCATTCGGTTGGATCGTCGTGCCAGAACTGCTGCGCACGCGGCGCTTGCCCGGCGGGATGATCGTGCGCGCCGTCGGCGCAAGCGTCGGCATTCTCGTGCTGGCGTTCGCGCTGTCGCCGGGCTTGTGGAATAATCCGCCCGCTCGTTTGGGCGAACTCTTGCGCGAGCGTTTCTCGCTGCTCTCGATGCAAGTCAGCCTCGACCCCGATGCGCCGCTGTCGCTCCCCGAACGCGCGCTGTCGATCATCCGGCAGCCTTTTTTGACGCCGCTCCAGTATTTCGAGTCGTATGGGTTCGCGGGATCGCCCACATATCTCACGATGGTGCGCGCCTACGACGACTCGCCGTTCTCCGGTTTGCGCTTGGACAAGGGCGGCATCATCGGCGGGCTAATGGCGGCGACGCTGACCGGATTAGCCGCCGTCGGCGTGGTCGTGCTGTTCCGCGCGAAATACAACGGCGGCACCACGCCATCCGCCGCGATTGGCTTGGTCGTCTGGCTGACGCTGACGGTGATCGCGCTGCTGTTCAATCCGCTCCCATGGCAGCGTTACTATTTGCCGCTGATCCCGATTGTCGCGCTGACGACGGGCTTGGCGTTGGCGGCGGTGGCGCGCGATGGGTTGCAGATCACCACACCTCCGCCTGACCCTCAAAGAGTCAAGCGAGACCATTCAAGCCCGCTAAAGCCGGCTTCACTGCCTGTCGCCTCCCCACGCGCTTCCCAGCATTCGGTTTCGGCAGCGCGCAGACGGGGCGTGCAATTAAAGATTCCCCCGCGCTTTGCGGATACGGCGTGGCTGATCGGGCTGTGCTTGTTCGTGTTCGCCGGGCTGCCGTTGGCGACATTTCATGGCGACGAGACGTATTACACCTTCATGGGCAAGGACTTTTACATCGCGTTTGTGGAAGGACACCCCGAACAATTATACGTCAATCAGATGTGGGAGACGCGCGAGACGTATCAGCGCATCGTCAACGGTTCGATTCCGCAGCATTTGATCGGCTTGACCATGTGGCTCGGCGGCTATCAAAAAGAAGAACTCGCGGCGAACGGGCCCTTCTACTTCGGCACGGATTACGATGTCAATATGAACATGGGCGCGATTCCGCCGCTCGTCAACCAATGGACGGCGCGCATCCCATCGAACATCCTGCTGTGCCTGAGCGTGATCATGATGTTTTTGATCGGGCGCATGTCGGGCGGGCGGCTGTTGGGGTATGTGTTGAGTTTCCTCTATGTCGTCAATCCGGCGATCCTGCTCAACGGGCGGCGGGCGATGCTCGAAGGCGCGCTGTTGGGCTTCGGCTTGCTGACGATCTGGATCGGTTTCACCATCGCGCGGCGGCGTGAACGGGGGCAGAAAATCAGCGTCGGCTGGTGGATCGGACTCGTCGTTGCGGCGGTCGCTGCCAGCGCCAGTAAACAAGTCGGCTACGGCTATACCGGCATTGCGTTCGCCACCATTGCGGTTGGGGAACTGCTGCGCTTGCGCATGACGCGCGCGGCGGTCATGGGCTTCATCGGTGTGTACGTGCGCTTGGCGGTGTGTACCGTCGCCGCCATCGCGTTGTATTACGTCGTCTCGCCGGGCTTGTGGTACAACAATCCGATTGAGCGCTTCCAGCAGATGATCGACGCGCGCGGGAGCATGATGCAAATTCACATGAATTTCACGCCCAACGCACCCGCATCGACGCTGCATCGCATCGACAACATTTTGACGCAACCGTTCATCCGTCCGACCCAGCACTTTGAGGATCGCGGCTTCAACAACTCCGCCAATTTTATGGCGGACGTGCGCGCTTACGAGGCATCCCCATTGAGCGGCGTCCATTTTGGCGTCGTCGGCGGCGCGGTCATGCTGGTCTTTGTGCTGCTCGGTCTGCTGTTGAACTTGACGCGACGCGGACGCGGACACGATTCCATGATTTTGACGCTCGGTTGGTACGGCTGGATTTTCGGCTTCATCGGCATGATGATGTTCAATCCGCTCCCGTGGCAGCGATACTATCTGGCGCTGATTCCGCCGTTCGTGGCGTTCGCGGGCTTGGCATTGGCGCGCATGATCCGCGCGTCACAGACGACGGACGCGCCGCAAATCGCGCCCGCTGTGCCGACGCAGCGCGCGGAGTCGGCGGCAGATTGAAACGACTCGTTGATGTCGGCTTCATCATCGCGTTGATGGCGTTCATCATCGTGGGGACGCCGCTGGCGACGTTTCACGGCGACGAATCGATGCAAATCCACATGAGCCGCGATTATTGGACGGCGTTGATCTTCAATCTACGCGATAGACTGCCCGTCGAGCCGCCGTATCCCATCGACAGCGACGCGCAACTGCGCATCCTCAACGGATCGGTCAATCGCTATCTCATTGGGCTGGCGTGGCACGCGGCGGGCTACACCGAAGCGGATTTGCCGCCGCCGCCCGGCTGGGACTGGGGCTTGGTCTACGCCGACAACGTGAACACCGGACACCGCCCGACGGACACGCAACTGTGGATCGCGCGGCTGCCATCGGCGCTGTTGTTCGCGCTCAGTGTGCCGCTCATGTTCGCGCTCGGCGCGCTGCTCGGCGGCTGGCTCCACGGACGGCGAACGGCGTGGATCGCGGCGGCGCTCTACGCGCTCAACCCGGTGCTGCTGCTGCACGGGCGGCGCGCGACGCAAGAGGGCGCGCTGCTGTTTTTTGGGCTGCTGTGTCTATGGATTGCGGCGACGATCACCGCACGCCCCGCCCCTGCGCCACTTCGCAAAGAAGGGAAGAACGACGCTGAAAGACTCCCCCTTTCCGGTACGGAGAGGGGGCGGGCGGTTGAGGTGTGGTTGTGGCTGGCATTGGCAGGCGCGGGCGGATTGGCGCTGGCAAGCAAGCACAGCGCGGTTGTGTTCGTCGTCGGTGCGTGGGCATGGGTGTTCGTGGGGAACGTGATGGAGCGCAACCTCACCCCCCGACCCCCTCTCCACTTCGTAGAGAGGGGGAGAAAAATCTGGCGTGTGATCTATGTTGGAAGCACGCTGATGGTCGTGGCGGCGCTCACGTTCGCGCTGTTCGTCGCGCTCTCGCCCGCATTCTGGCGCGATCCGGCAGCACGCTTGGGCGATCTGCTGGCGGAGCGTGCGCACGTCCTCGTTATTCAGGTGGCGATCAGCGGCGGTGTGCCGCTGAGTGTGCCGGAACGGATCGCGTTCATCGTGCGTGAGCCGTTCCGCGCGCCGCCCATGCACTTTGAACTCGCATCATGGCGCGACGTCACGCCGATCCACGACGAAATCACGCGCTATATGGCATCGCCGTTGAGCGGCGTGCAGACGGACAATCTGATTGGCGTCGTGCTGACGCTGTGCGCGGCTGTCGGCGTGTTGACTTCAATTCACTATCTCCGCCCACGCCATTGGCGTTTTCCCCGCTTGGCACGTATCTTTCACGGTGAAGCAGAAGAACATCGGCGGCGTGCTTCGGCTGGATTGCTCGTGTGGTCGGCGGTGGCGGCGGGGAGTTTGCTGGCGAACCCGCTGGCGTGGCAGCGTTACGCGCTCCCGTGGCTTCCGGCAGCGGTGCTGCTGGCGGCGGTCGGGCTGAATGCGGTGGTTACGTGGTTGGAAAAGGGCAACCATGTCAAATCGTAGATCAACCCTAACGACATCAACACCCGCCGCTGTGCCGTGACTTGATTCTGCGCGTCCAACGTGAACGCGAAGATGGCGCTGCCGTCGGTAACGTCATCGGGATCGCGTTCATCGTCTGGCGTTTCGGTGTCGATGTACGATGGCACGGCGATGCGCATCCCGTCGGGCGACCACGCGGGAGCGCCCGTCCATATCATCGCTCACCTGTTCGCTTTATCCCATTATATGCCAAAAAGCCTGTACAATGGCAACTGAGAATTTCCGGTAGACTGAAAGACAAAATCGAAAGGCGATCTGCAATGAAAAGGCGTCTCCCGCTCCTCATTTTATTCACACTGTGCGCGCTGCTCGCGGCATGTGGCACGCCGCCCGCGCCAACAGCGACGCGCCCCTCGCCAACCCAAACGCCGCCGCCATCCAACACGCCCGAAGCGACGGCGACGATCCCGCCGAACGTGCTGCAAGCGCGTACCTCCGATGCGCCCGCACCCGGTACGCTGGTCGTGCGCGGCATCGGCAATACCCAGACCGCGCCCGCGCCATTCACGTTCGACACCGTTGTGTTCATCATGTCGGGCGGCATCACCGGCGCGACGCTCAACATCACGCTGGACGGTGAAGGCAATGTCACGCGCAACGCTATAACGAGTGTCGCCACGCCCGAACAAGTCGAGGCGATCCGCGCGGCGCTGGAGGCGATCAACTTCTTTGGTCTGCAAGGGCAGTTCGCGGGTATCACTGCGTCCGACACGTACAGCTATGAGATTACGGTGGAGGGGTCACAGGGTTCGCGGGGATTCCGCGCCACCGAAGGCTTGATCCCGCCAGAGTTACAAGCGATCTTCGACTTGTTGGTGCCGCTCGGCTTGTAAGCGCGCGGTCAGCGCCGCCCAATCGAACGCATGATCACGCCGCGCAGTCTGCATTCCGGCAGCGCGCGCCCCGTCGAGCGCGTCCGGTGCATGATCCACGACGAGACACGCCGCTGGATCGACGTTCGCGCGCCGCGCCGCCGCCGCGTAGAAGATCGTATCGCGCTCGAAGCGTTCCACGACTTCGGGCGCGATAATCAGCGCAGCGCCGTTCGATCCCGTGAACGCATCCAGCGCCCCCGCGCCCGTCAAGACGCCGCGCGCATGTGCCGCCGTCGCATGAGACGCCACACCGAGCGCGATTCCGGCGGTGTGCAATGTCCGCAGCGCGCGCTTGGCGTCGGGGTACAGCAGATCGCAGCGCGCCGCCGCCGTGCCAGTCAGCGCCCGCGCCAGCGTCGTTAGCTCGTCTTTCGGCAGTTCGGGGACGCCAGCCAACCGAAACAGCGCGCGCGTTGTGCGAAATTCCCCCTCCCACAGCGCCGCGATGCCATCGTCGCCAGACAGATTCAAGTCGGCGTAATAGCTGTCCCAGTCCGCCAGCACGCCCGCGTAAGCGCGCCGCCATGTGTCGGCAGCGCCGCCGTACCGTCCGCACAGCACCTCCGCGATGGCATCGGGGAACTGGATGGCACGCGCCACTTTGTCCGCGAGGACGCCATACAGTCCGAAAAAGACATGCGTGATCACCGAACGCGCGCGGGCATCTGAACCGTGACGTCCTCGATGGGTGTCCCGACACGAAGCGCGGACAATTTCGCGCGCAAATTAGCGTGGATACGCTCCAAATCAGCCATTTTGCGTTCGACCTCCGCGATCTTGTCCAAGACGATCCCTTCTTTTGCCGCGTCGGTCAGCGCATCGGTGTACCACAAATCGAGCAGCGTCCGCATTTCTGCCAGCGTAAAGCCGACGGCTTGCCCCAGCTTGATCATGCGCACGCGCTCGACCGCTTCTTCGGTGTAATGGCGATAATTGTTCTCGCTGCGGAGGGTGTGCGCATCGTCTAACACGCCCTCTTTCTCGTAATAGCGGATGGTGTGCGTCGTGACGCCCGTCCGCGCCGCCAGTTCGCTGATCAACATGCACGCCTCCTGAAAACTGCCTCTTGACCTTCGAGTATACGCTAACCTTTATGCTCATGCTATCAGATGTTGAGGGCGCATGAACATGAATCAGCCAGTCGTTTTGATCACAGGCGCGTCAAGCGGGATCGGCAAGGTGGCGGCGGCGTTGTTCGCAGCGAAAGGGTATATCACTTACGGGACGGCGCGCCGCTCGGACGCCTTCCCCACATTGCAACAAGCCGGCGTGCAACCGCTGTGCGTGGACGTGACCGATGAACGGTCGATGATTGAAGCGGTGCGCGCCATCGAAGCGAAACACGGCGCGGTCGATATTCTCGTCAACAATGCGGGCTATGGACAAATGGGCCCCCTCGAAGAATTGGCGCTCAATGATGTGCGGCGGCAGTTCGAGACCAACGTGTTCGGCTTGCTGCGCATGAGCCAGCTTGTCCTGCCCGCGATGAGGGCGCGTGGACACGGGCGCATCATCAATATCAGTTCGATGGGCGGAGAAGTCACCTTTCCCGGTGCGGGCGCGTATCACATGAGCAAATACGCCGTCGAAGCGTTGTGCGACGCGCTGCGCTATGAGGTCAAGTCATTTGGAGTTAACGTGATCAGCATCCAACCGGGCGGCGTGGCGACGAATTTTGTGAGCGTGAGCGAGCAAACGTTCCACGACGGTGCGGACGCTGCCAGCCCGTATGCGAAATTCCGCGCCCATACGATTGCGGGGATGCGCCGCATGTTCGAATCGGACAGCGCCTTCGGCATTCTGACGCCCGAACAAGTCGCCGCGACAATTCTACGCGCCGCCCAAGCACGCCGTCCGCGCGCCCGCTATAAAGTTGGCGTGTTGGCACAATCGATCACGCGCGCGCGGAGTCTGATGCCCGACCGAATCTGGGACAGCATGATGGGATCGCTGTTTGCGATGGACTAAGGTTGTTTTAACGCCGCCCCTGCACGCTGACGATGTAATTGGCGGGATCGCCGCCCGTCTCTGGGATGAGGATATCGAATGCGGCATCCTCGCCCGGCGCAAGCGTTCCCGCTGTCCCCACATCGACAGCGCCAGCGCCGATGACCAAGCCCGCCGCGTCGAAAATCGTCGCAATCGCGCGCGGTGCTTGGATCGTGTCGGGGCTGATATTGGTGACGATGCCGCTGATCACCAGCCGCCCAAAGTCGTCGAAGCGCGATCCATCTGTCCATGTCAGCGCGTCTGCGCTCACCAGCGCCACATCCGCGCTCAATGCCCAGTTCGCGCCGCCGACTGCCAGCCGATAATCGATTGCGCCCGCCGGACGCGCGCCGAAACGTAAGCTGAACGGCGCGAATCCGCCCGGCGGCACACCCAAGCCCATGACGACATCCACCGCGCCCGCCAGCGACGCGCCGTCCGCCGCGATCAGCGCCGCTTCGACGGGGAGATCGATGGCGACTTCACCGCTGTAATTGGCAACTTCGCCCGTGATGTAGAACGCACCCGTCGGCGTCGTCCACGTCGCCACATGCAGTAGACTGAGCGCGCTCGGCTTCGCGCCCGACAGCGCTGCCACGTCCGAGGGTTGAAGCGTGGACGCTTCAGGCGCGGCGGGTGGCTGAAGGGCAAACGAGTTGACGACGGTTTGCAGCGTCGCAACGTCTACCTGCGCATCCAACACGATTTCCGCCACCCCGATCAGCGACCCCGCACGCTGAATAAACGTGTTGACCGACACGCCCGTTTCTCCGGCGACGATCCGCCGTCCGGTGAAGCGCCAACTGCCATCGCCCATCGCTTGGCGGCTCTGCTCCGTGTAATCGGCGGCGTCGGGGCGAAGCTGCGTCTGGTAGCGATCCAACAGCGCCGCGAACGCCGCCTCATCGATGGGCGCGCCTAGATTGACGACGGCGAACGTCGCGGCGGGCGTGCGCGCGTCTGGCGGCGCAAACGCGGCGGATGCCAGCGCGGTCGTGTGCTGTTCATAGCGCGCCCAATCACGCGGCACGCTGACCGCGAACACGCCGCTTGGATGCGTGTAGCGCAAGGATGTACTGTCCAGCGGGGGGGGCGTCGGCGCGAACACGACCGCGCCGCTCGAACAGCCCGATGCGAATAGGACAAGAGTCATGATAGCCATGATATTACGGAATTTCATTCGCTTTGTCATAGACAAATCCATCGACTTTGTGCTAATCTGTTGTTATAACACGTTTGTAACGTCAGACGCTTACTGGGTAAGACGCTTGCGGCATCAGCGCGAACGCATGGGGTGGACAAAATAGCTATTCCCCCTGCCCGCGCAAGTCGCATACGCTGATTATAAGCATACAAGGGCAAAGCCGATGTACGCCAACAATGCGATCTTTTTCCCATACGACGTGATCCCGACGCTGCGCACGCTGCGCGGCATAGCATGGCAATCACTGGTCGAGCGCGTGCTGACGCTGCCCGAACTGCACGAGGAAACGCTGGCATTGATGCTCACTTTGATTCGGATCAATGGTTGTGTCCCGTGCGAAACAGACAGTTTTCGGGCGATGCGCGGCTGTACCGCGTGCGCCGTGCAAATGCTGCGCCGCTACAAGGGCGACGACGATGCGCTGTTGTCGGAATATGACGACGCCCTCAACGAAATACGCACCTTCACGGCGGCGGGCTGCGCCGAACGTCCGGCGTCGATCTTCGGCGTGCTGGTGGCGGACAGCACCGACGCCGCCACCAGCAACCCCGCGTTCATGTTGACGCCAGAGCTAATCGAGGGTGCAATTTACGACGCTGGATAAACGCGCTACGTCCCGCGCGTGATGCGGGGCTTGGCGCGCCATGCGCCTACAGCGTTTCCTTAATCAGTTCCGCCAATTTGCGATTGATCCCCGGCACAGCCAGCAGTTCATCGACGCTGGCGGCGCGGATCGCGCTGATTGAATTCTCGAATGCCTTCAACAACGCTTTACGCTTGGCGGGTCCCACGCCGGGAACACCCTCAAGCTGACTGACCATGCCGAGCTTTGTCCGCTGCGTGCGATGGCTGGTGATGGCAAAGCGATGCGCTTCATCGCGGATGCGCTGCACCAAAAACAGCGCGTTCCCCCGACGTGGCAAAATCAGCGGCTCAGACACGCCCGGACGGTAGATTTCTTCAAATTGTTTCGCCAGCGACACGACCGGGACCCGATCCGTCAAGCCGAACTCAAGCAGCACCTCAACCGCGACGCCCAACTGCCCCTTGCCGCCGTCGATCATCAGCAGATCGGGCAGCAAACGCCACGTTTCATCGCGGTCGTCTTTGCCGGACGCCAGCTTGGTGATCGGCGCGGGTTCGGGATTTTCGACGGCTTGTTTCCAACGGTTGAACCGCCGCGTCAGCGCCTCGCGCATCGACTGATAATCGTCCGATCCGGTGTGCGCCACCGTGCGAATGTTGAATTTGCGGTATTCGTTCTTGGCGGGGACGCCGCGCACAAACACCACGCGACTGGCGACAATCGCCGTCCCCTGCGTCGTGCTGATATCGTAACACTCGATGCGATTAGGCGGCACGGCTAAACTTAATTCGGTTTGCAGTTCGCCCAACGATGTTTCTTGCTTCACGGCGTCGGCTTGCCATTGGGCGCGCAGCATGTGCAGCGTCTCTTTGGCATTTTCGGACGCGATTTCGACAAGGTTTTTCTTGTCGCCGCGCTGAGGAACGGTGATCGTCACCTTCTTGCCTGTACGCTTGTCGCGCAGCCAGCGTTCGATGATCCGCGCTTCTTCGATGTTCTGCTGGACGACAATTTCTTCGGGGACTTCGGCGGCGTTATCGTAGAAGCGTTTGAGGAACTCGCCCAACACCACGCCATCATTCTCGCCCTCGGCATTATCGAGCGCGCGGCTGTCGCTGCCGATCAACTTGCCATTGCGAATGAACAGGATTTGCACGACCGCCTCGCCGTCCTCGCGCGCCAACGCGATCACATCCTGATCGGCATACGTGCCGCTGATCGCTTTGTGCTGGCGCGTGATGTATTCGATGGCGCGTAGTTGATCGCGCACGGCGGCGGCGCGCTCGAAATCCAGCGATTCGGCGGCGCGCGTCATGGCGTCGTGCAAGCGTGAGACGACGCCCTCGGATTTGCCGCTGAGGACATCCATCAATTCTTGGATCATCGTGCGGTATTCTTCCTGATTCACCGCGCCGATGCAGGGCGCATTGCACAATTTGATATCATGGAACAGGCACGCGCGCGGGTCGCGCCCATTGATATCCCGGTCACACGTCAGGTAGGGGAACGCCTTGCGCAAGATTTGCAGCGTATTCTGCACCGCCCACATCGCCACGTAGGGTCCAAAATAGCGACTGCCGTCCTGTTCGATGCGGCGCGTGGTTTCGACCTTCGGGAACGGCGCTTCCCATGTGACTTTGATGTATGGATACCGTTTGTCGTCCTTCAGCGCGATGTTGAAGCGCGGCTTGTGGCGCTTGATCATCGTCTCTTCGAGGATCAGCGCGCGGACTTCATTTTCCTCGATGATCGTGCTGATATCGCGGATTTGCTCGCGCAAGCGCATCGTCTTGGCACTGTTTTCGGCGCTGGCGTTGAAATAACTGCGCACGCGAAGGCGCAGCTTCTTCGCCTTACCGATGTAGATGATCTCGCCGCGCGCGTCCTTCATGATGTAGACGCCGGGCTTGAGCGGCAGATTATTGAGGATCGTCTGAATGTGATCGGAGGGGCGAAAAGTCATGGCGCGTCCGGTTTGAAAATACGAACGAATGTTATTCGTATTGTACTCGATTTCGACGCAAAGCTGGAATGTTAAGCCTATTTAGAAGAATGTTAAAGTCGTGCGATGGTATCGTGCGCGCCTGTTCAGTATGCTTGGCGCTATTTGGTACATTCAACGGAGAATACTCATGCCAGACACCAAGATTTATATCTTCGACCGCGAAAGAAACGTCGTCGAGTTCAAGGCAGGCGATGTAATCTTCACAAAGGGCGATGCAGCGACGCATTTATACATCGTGCAAACGGGCGAGGTCGAGATCAAGTTGACCGACAATCACAGCGAAATGGTGGAGTCGGGGACATTCTTCGGCGAGATGTCGCTGATCTCGCACGAGCCGCGCAGCGCGACGGCAATTGCCAAGACCGATGTTAAGCTCGTTCCGGTCGATGAAAAACGCTTCTTGTTCATGGTGTCTGAGACGCCGAACTTCGCGCTGACGGTCATGAAAGTGATCACGGATCGGCTGCGTAAGGAAAATGAGATCGAAATCGCCTTGAGCAAGGCGCAAAATAAGTCGTAATGGCATAACGAAGTAAAGTAGGGGTTTGGCGTGCCAAACCAGCGCACAAGGAAGGGCATGGCGCCATGCCCCGATAGGTACCACGTTAACCTGAGTTTTGGATAGCTTCACCTCACCCCCCGACCCCTCAGCCACAGCGTGGAGAGGGGTTTGGGGGTGAGGTGGTATTTTTCAAACGGCTTGTAACATTAAGACACATCCGCACAAGTTTTCATATGCCCTTCACCCGAATGTCCCCAGAATTTACATGATGACAACGATACTGATCCTATTGGGTACTTGATGCTCGATCAACGATGATGAGGCAGACATGACCCCACCCGTACTGCAAGGTCGCGCCGATCTGCATATCCACACCACTGCTAGCGACGGCATTCACACCCTGCGCCAAGTTTTGGATCATGTCGCACGGCGTGGCAATCTGGATGTGATCGCCATCACGGATCATGATCGCCTTGACGCCAGTTTGACCGCATACAGCCAGCGCCATCTGTACGATTTCGAGATTGTGCCGGGTTTGGAAGTCACCACCGCCGATGGACACGTCTTGGCGCTGTGGGTGACATCGCCGATCCCCAAAGGCATGTCGCTGTCCGAGACGACCGCCGCGATCCACGAGCAGAACGGCGTCGCCGTTTTGGCGCATCCACTCGAACCCACTATCGCGCCCCACACCTTTTGGCGCTACCTAACGCAACCTGAGGTGTTACAGCAGTCAGGAGTCGATGCGGTCGAGGTATTCAATGCGGGCGCATTCACACCAGGCTGCAATCGGTTAGCGCGGTACGCCTATCATCGCTCCACGTTGCCACAACTGGGCAACAGCGATTCGCACATGGTCGCCACCATTGGGAGCGGTTACACCCGCTTCAAAGGGTGTACTGCCCTTGACCTGCGCGAGTCGATTGAGCGAGGGGATACAGCCGCTGAGGGAACGCGATGGGGAATAACCGTTTACTTGAGGCTTTCACGCAGTTTCATCCAGAGAACGCTGACCAACTCTTCAATGGCGAAGCGGCACTCCGTCCACCAGACCCCCGCATCGAGTTAGCGCCGATCAAGCGGGTGGCGATCTTCGCAGAGGCGTTTCTGCCGAAGGTCGATGGGGTGTCCAAGACCGCCTATTTGACGCTGCGTTATCTGAAACAGACAGGGCGCGAGGTGATCGTGTTCGCGCCGGATATTTCGCCGCCGTGCGTCGCAGATACGCCGGTGATCGCGCTGCCGTCGTTGGGGATGAGCGCCGCGCCAGAGACACGACTGGCGCTGCCGCATCCCATCGTCGCGCACCATCTGAATCAATTCAAACCCGATCTGATTCACCTGTTCAGCCCGGCGCTGCTGTCGGTGAGCGGGATGCTGGTTGGACGCCAGAATCGCATTCCAGTGATCGCCAATTATCAAACCGATGTGCCGGGTTACGCACAGGCGTATGGCTATCATTTCATGGTCGATGTGACGCGCAATTGGCTGCGCTACATCCATAACGGCTGCCATTTGACGCTCGCGCCATCGCGCTGGACGATGGATCAGCTTCATGAGTGGGGCTATCATCGGCTGCGGCGGTGGGCGCGCGGCGTGGACAGCACGCGCTTCAATCCCGCGCGGCGTTCGGACGCGATGCGCGCCACGCTGCTCAACGGGCGCGATCCCAACGCGCTGCTGTGTATTTACGTTGGGCGCGTGGCGACCGAAAAGCGCATCGAACTGCTGTTGGAGGTCGCGCGCACGCCCGGCGTGGCGCTGACGATCATCGGGGACGGCGCGCGCCGCGATGAATTGGAACGCATCTTCGAGGGGACGGGGACGCACTTCACGGGCTATCTGTTCGGGGACGATCTGGCGGATGCGTATGCCAGCGCGGATGCGTTCATGTTCACGGGGACACAAGAGACGTTCGGACAGGTCGTGCAAGAGGCGCTGGCATCCGGTTTGCCCGCTGTGATCATCAATCAGGGCGGCATCGTCGATTTGGTGGAGCATGGCGAGACGGGCTTCATCTGCCCCGACGACCCCGCCGCGTTCGCCGCCGCCGCCGTCGCGCTCCGTGATGATATTGCGCTGCGCCGCCGCCTGTCCGCCAACGCGCGCCGCGCCGCCGAAGCCGCACCGTGGGAGGCGATCATGGCACAGCTCGAAGGACATTACCGCGAAGCCGCGCTGATGAACGAACGCCACACGCGCTGGTACACGCCGCGCCCCGCCGCGCCGCCGCGCTTCATGCAAACGATCATCCAACGGGGACAGGAATGGTTCGAGGGGATCGCGCATGGTCGATGAGCTGAAGGTGACGGGTGACGGCGGACGCAAAACCGTTGCCCTGATCGCGCACGACAACAAGAAGCTGACGATGATCGCCTTCGCGCGCCAGCATCAGAATGTCCTGAGTCGCTACATGCTGGTGGCGACCGGGACGACGGGTTCGATCTTGATCGAGCAGCTTGGGCTGAACGTGCGCTGTGTGTTGTCGGGACCCTTGGGCGGCGACGCGCAGATCGCGGCGCTGGTGGCGGTGGGGGAGATCGAAGCGGTGCTGTTCTTCATCGATCCGCTCGGCGCGCACCCGCACGACCCCGATATCAATTCACTGCTGCGCATCTGCAACGTGCATAACGTGCCGCTGGCGACCAATCCGGCGACGGCGGCATGTGTGCTGTTGCAGTTAGATCGGTGATGGGGCGCGCCGCTGATTATCCCAAAGCGTCCGCGACGGCGCGCAAATCCGCGATGCAGCCGGACGGCACGGCGACGGCGCGCGTCGGGCTGTCGAGTTCCGCCAGCCAGCCGTCGAGCGTCGCCGTCGTGACGGGCGGCGCATCCGCCGGCAGCGCGCCGCAGAACTGCGCGATGGTGTTCAGGCGTGCGAGCGACGGCGCGGGGACGACGACGGCGATGCCATGCGCGGCGAGGCGCGCGGCAGGGTCAAGATTGTCCATGGTGGGCTGTGCGCGGGCGAGCGCGTCGGGTGAAAACGTTGTGCCGTAGGCGAGGCGTCCGCCGTAGGGGCTGAAGTCGAGTTGGTGGGCAATAAACGTATTTACATCGTTGATTTGGCTTAAAACAACTCCCGTTTGAGCATCTCGAACGCTTAACTGCCCGTCGATATTATAATGAGATATTAAATTACTGTCGGGACTCCATGCGATGCCAAAAATTGTCCCAAATTCAGATTCAAAGTCCCTTATCACTGCGCGTGAACTCACATCAAGAATACCAACGTGGGCTGGTGGGCGGTGCCCTGTAGAGACAAGATCAAAAGTTTGTGTTCCAAAAGCGATATATCGACTGTCGGAACTCCATGATAAAGCACCGATATAGCCTTCCGCATAACGATACGTTCGAGGCATGACCGATGAATCCGTATCCATCGTTGCATTGTAGACATAGACGCCATCTGCGCCGCCCGCTGCGATATATTGCCCATTTGGGCTGAACGCAATGACCCACGGATCGCCAAATTCAATACTTTTGATCATTTGATAGGTAGACATATCCCACAAAATGATCTTTAAATCCCAATTTCCGCTGCTTGCCAGTTTCGTCCCGTCAGGACTCCAATCCACGCCTGTAACTGTCGATTGATGTCCTTCTAATACGATAATACGTTTACCAGTTGCAAGATCAATGATCCAGATAGTTTGGTCGTATCGTCCAGCGGCTAAGAACTGATCGTTTGGACTCCATGCAATGGATGTAAATCCCTCGCCGCCCATTTGCGGAAGTTCAAAGATCAGATCACTCGTGTTTGCATCAAAGATTTTGAAATACCCGCTATCATCATTTGTTGACGATCCCACAGCCGCAATTCGTGTACCATCGTGGCTCCACGCCGTCGCTACAATAACGTTGGAAAGATTATCTTGAGCATTCAAGTTGAATGAATGCAATATAAAAAGGATGGTGATGATAAACATCATAATTTTTTTCATGTTTAAACTCCTATGGTTGAGTGGCTCTCATTGTCGGAACAAGCGTACCCATGATTTGGCTCATTCGTGTCCGTCTTACATCACCCGGAAGCCCTGTCAGATTAGGGCATCCATTAGGGTAACAAGGAATAGCTGAACGAGTAGCCCGCCATTGATGATTTGAGAAACCGCCACTGCCATTTATGCTGTAAACCCAGTTAAGAAACATATCCGAGATATCAATTCGCTGCTGCGCATCTGCAACGTGCATAACGTGCCGCTGGCGACCAATCCGGCGACGGCGGCATGTGTGCTGTTGCAGTTGGATCGGTGACACTACGACGGCAGCGCCTCCGCAATCGCCTGTAAATCCGCCACGCAGCCGGGCGGCACGGCAACCGCGCGCGTCGGACTGTCGAGTTCTGACAGCCAGTCGTTGAGCGTATCCGTCGTAACGGGCGGCGCATCCGCCGTCAGCGCGCCGCAGAACTGCGCGATGGTGTTCAACCGTTCGATGGACGGCACCGGGACGACGATGGCGATGCCGCTGTTGGCGAACGCATTATCGCGGGTGAGTGCGTCGGGCGAGAACGCTGTGCCGTAGGCGAGGCGTCCGCCGTAGGGACTGAAATCAGGGTCTCCAATGATATTTGGAATTGAAAGGAACGTGCTTTCTAAATTCCCTGAGTCAGCATTCCAAATGTGTATATTTCCACTTAATGATTGCGTAACAATTAGACTACTGTCCATGCTCCAATGGATACCATAGATTCCTTCTTCGCTCGTTTGAATGGTTCGTATCAGTTCTTTCGTGCTGACGTCAAGAATGTTAACAGTTGATACATTTGCAGTGGGCGTTTGTGTTCCAAACGCGATGCGGCTGTTATCCCTATTCCAACGCAGTGAACCAATATATGCGTCTGCATAACGAAGTGGAATGCGGTTTTGGGGATCGCCAACATCGAGATACGAAGGAAATACAAACAGTCCAAAGCCGCCGACAGCGATTCGATTATCGTTCCCAAAATCTACACCCCACGGATCGCCTATCTCGATTGCGCTGATCAGAGTATGGGTAGACATATCCCATAAAAATACTTGTTGAGCGCTTGAACTACTGGACACCAGCCTTGTGCCATCTGTATTCCAATCCACCGAATCGACGATCCATCGATGACCACTTAAGATCGCTGTGGTTTCTTGGGTTAATATGTCAATGATGTGAACATCTTGATCTTGACCACCAATCGCCAAAAAACGCCCATCCGGACTCCAAGCAGTGGAAGCGAAACCGCCCCCATAAGATGTATTTTGCTCGAAAATAACTTCGCTGGTGTTCACATCGATAACCGCAATATACCCTCCTTCACCATTGATATCGATGCCGACCCCCGCAATTTTTGAGCCATCGTCCGTCCAATCAACCGCTATGATGTAAATTTGTGCGCTAGTTTGAGCATAGAGTCGAGTGGTTACTAAAAGAACACTCAACAATCCCCAAATTAACTTCTTTGTGTACCATGTACGTCTCATCATGTTTATCCTTCACCAACCAAATTGCGTGAACATTTCGACCATTACCGTGTTCATCCATGTGCCTCTACTTTGACCAGGCAGTTCATTGTCACTACAACCATTCGGATAACAATCAATACTGCTTTGAATGGTACTGCGACGCCAACGGTTGTCGAGGAATCCAGCTACACCGGGTGAAATTTTCCAATACACCCAATTCAGGAACATATCTGCCGCTGCTTCTTCAATTTCATAATCAAGCCCCGGTGCGCGCTCGTCAGAATACGTACATGGATTCTGCTGATAATGAAATGGCGTACCAATGAGGGGTGGAAAAGAAATGGGCACAGCAGGGTCACAGGGTCCAATTCTTGGAATTTGAATTGGATATCGAGTTGGCGTAAGCGGTGTTACAGCCACGCCAGGGTATTCGTCCCAATAAGAGCTAGGGACACCTGATCGATTCCACTGCGCTGCACTTCCCCAACCTTGGTCGAGTAAGAAATCGCTCCGCTGCCAATCAGAAAGCTGTCCGCTGCGAATATTTAAGGTTCGAGGACCCATCAAAAATGTGCCAGACGGCGTAAAAAGCGCTGTCCCAGCTCCATTAGGCTGTCGTACCCGTTCTCTGTAGGCGCTTTGTTGTCCTGTCGGTGTTGTACGTCCTACAAAAACATGACCTAGTTCATGAACCGCAGTATATTGCGTCATATTTAGACCAAAGGCGCAATCAATTGCAGCGGAATAATCAGGATCGAGTGCTACCGTGCCTTTTTTAATCGTTGAACAACCGCCATTTAACGTGGAACTTCGTGCAACCTTGATTCTGCGCCATGCCTCTCCTGAGCCATTCATCCCCTGCATCACTTCGCGGAAAGCTTGCACAGGATCACCATCGCCCGCACCCATTTGCGCTAATGCTTGTCCGGTTAGGATAGCTGCTGTCAGAACTTCTGCTTTTTCTGGATCAGTCCAACTCCCAACAGTAGCAACAAATTCAATTCCAAAATCCTCTAATGTTGGTGTCTGCGCTCCGCACCCCGTCCGCACGTCGCCCTCGAACCCCGCCGGGCAGAACGGCGGATTGGTCTCGCAGGTCGTATTCACCAGCGGTATTCCACCGTTGCGCAAGCGCACGTTATCGATGCGCAGTGACGGTGTATTCCCTGACGAAAGGCTGTCATAAATCGAGACGTTTACGTCCGTCCATGATTTGAGCGTGTAGGCACTCATGACAAAAACTTGGGGGGCGGTCGTCGTTGTATTCGCTGGCAGCCAAAACGAGCAGTAACGAAAGTCCCCCCAATTCACATCGTTCAATATGATCGTCATACGCCGCCGAACACTTGACGTATTGGTGACCTCCATCACCAATTGCAGTGCTGAATACTGGGGGAGGTCGATTTGTGTATTCTGATACAAGACGTGCGCTGCGCCTGACTTATAAAAATCAAGTTTGCCACCGACCAGTTGACTGGCAGTATCAGTTCGAACCCACGGCGCGTAGCCCTGACTGAAATTGCCATTTTGCAGCATTTCAGTGTTAACGTTAGTCGGTGCGGGGGTAGGCGTCAAGCCAAACGATTGTGATTCATAGCAAGTGGTTGTATAAGACGAAAGAGAACCGTCAGAATACAGCATTGAGACCGAATCGAGTTCAATCCAACCTTGATAATTGCTCGTTGTAGGATCATAAAATGAGACTGAAGCGTTCGTCCACGTTTCATTCGTATAAGTTGTAATAGAATATAACTTTTGGATCGTATTCGGCTCAAGCCAAAAGATACACGTTTGTTGATCGGTAAAATCACTATCATGAAGAATAACGGTTATACGACGGCGGTAACTGCTGCTGTTACCTAACATAAAGCTCGAGGTCACTCGACGATTTGCGGGAATGGTTGCGCCCGTATTCTGCATCACCAATGCTTCGCTTCCACCGCTCCGGTAGAATTTTAAAAACTGACTACTCCCTGTCCCACTGGTACTAAGATTGATTGAACCCTGTGTATACCAGTTCGGAATGGGCAGTGTACCACCTGAACTAACAAACTGACCATTTAGGATTAAATCTTGACCCGCCAGCGCGCCAATATCCGAGTCAAAAGCTGAACTGTTGAGTGGCATATCATCACGAATACTGCCCTCAAAATATTCTGGCGCCTCAAAGAATGAAAGCGTCGGCGCGGGCGATGCCGTTGGCACAAACATTTCGGGCGGCTGGCTGTCAAACGGGATGGACGGCAGCGATGGGGTGGGGATATCGCTCCCTTCGGTCAGCGTACCTTCTTGCGCCAGCGTGAAGTACACGCCGAGCGTCGATATTAGCACAAAAAAACCAGGTAACTACTCAGGGGTCGTTTTTCCCCTCATTTTGGCAAATTGAAACGCCAAATTTGTCTGCGATGAGAATAGGCTCTCCCTCAAAAGATTGAGGGTTTTTGTCGAAAACAACCTATT
>DAOTUQ010000042.1:0-39756 GCA_034437055.1 Anaerolineae bacterium | reverse complement strand
AAGCCTTAGATGTCCATAAAGAACTTCGTGGCACGAAGATCACGACCAAAATCCACTACAAAGTGGTCTATTGTCAACCGTTATGAGCCAAAAAGTCGTGATGGCTGAGTAGTTACCTTATTTTTAACCTTGTATAGAGTATGAGCCGTTAGAAAGGACGTGCAGAACGGCGCGAATAACGCGCGTCGTTTATTTTTCCCTATGTCAAAAAAACTCCGAATTGTGCCGCTCGGTGGGTTAGGCGAGATCGGCAAAAATATGTCGGTGATCGAACTGGGCGAAGACGCCATTATCATCGACACGGGAATCATGTTCCCGTCGAACGACATGTTGGGCATCGATTATATCATCCCCGATTTCCGTTATCTGCTTGAGCGTAAAGACTTGAAGATACACGGCATTCTGTACACCCATGGTCATGAAGATCATACGGGTGCGACGGAATATGTCGTGGATGCGTTTCGCGGTGTACCCATTTACGCCACGCCGCTGACCGCCGCTCTGCTCGAAGTCAAGCTGCGCGAAGCCAAGCTGATGAACGAGACGACGGTGAATGTGTTTGCTCCCGGCGACACGCTCAAAGTGGGACCCTTCCGCGTGGACAGCTATCTGATCCCGCACAGCATCCCCGATTGTGTCGGCTTCGGCATTCATACGCCCTATGGCTTGGTCGTCCACAGTGGCGATTACAAGCTCGACAACACCCCCATCGACGGCAAGCGCGCCGATTACACCAAAATCGCAGAGTTCGCGCGTAAGGGTGTCGTGCTGCTGATGGGCGACAGCACAAACGCCGAACGTCCCGGTTGGACGCCCTCCGAGTCGATTGTCAACGCAGCATTCGACGCCATTTTCCGGCAGGCGAAAGGGCGCATTATCGTCGCTACCTTCGCCTCGCACATCTCGCGCATTCAGCAGGTGGCGCAGTTGACGACGCGCTACGACCGCAAGCTGGCGATTGCCGGACACAGTATGACTGAGAACGCCAAGACGGCGCGCCGGATGGGCTTGCTGGATATCGCGGACGAATCGCTGATCAATCTAGACAAGATCAACGGCGTCACGCCCAGTAAACTCGTGATTATGGCGACCGGATCGCAGGGTGAACCGTCCGCCGTGTTGAGCAAATTGGCGCACGGACAGCACCGCAGCATGGACGTGATCGCGGGCGATACCGTGATCATCTCCGCGCATACCATTCCCGGCAACGAAGAAGGTGTCAGCCGCACCATCAATCGGCTGTTCCAGCGCGGTGCGGATGTGATTTATGATCCGATTGCACCCGTCCACGTCTCCGGTCATGCGTCGCAAGAAGAAATGCGACTGCTGATCAACCTGCTCAACCCGAAATACTTCATGCCCATTCACGGCGAACTGCGTCACCTGAAGGCGCACGCCCGACTCGCAGCGCAGCAGGGCATCCCGCCGGAAAACATCTTCATCTGCGAAAACGGCATGGTCTTGGAGATCGACAAGGGCGGAATGCGGCGCGGTGAGCGTGTGCCGGGCGGCTATGTGTTCGTCGATGGCAGCGGCGTCGGGGATATCGGACGCGCGGTGATCAAAGACCGCGAAATCTTGGCGCGCGACGGCTTCGTGCTGGTCGTGGTCAACGTCGATGCCACGACGGGCAGACTGTTGGGCGACCCCGAAATTATCTCGCGCGGGTTCATCTATCTACGCGATGCCAATACATTAGTCGAACAGATTAAGAGCATCGTCAACGATGTGATTGTGAACAACGGCGCGTCCAACAATGGACGGCGGCGCGAGCGGTTGCAAGAATCGCTCTCGCGCATGTTGTTCAACGATACGAAACGCCGCCCGATGGTGTTCAGCGTGATCAACGAGCGATAAGCAGCAGCTTCCGCCAGCATTCGATTGTGAAGCGTAGACAGGGTATCATCAACCCCTCGTCTACGCTTTTTTGATCCGACTTTAAGGAGTCGTACCCATGCAAACCCGATCTCTCGGACACAGCAAGATCGCCGTCAGCGCGCTCGGTTTCGGCTGCATGGGACTCACATGGCTCTATGGCGAAGCGCCACCCGAAGCCGACGCCATCGCTGTGATCCATCGTGCCATCGATCTGGGCGTGACCTTCTTCGATACCGCCGATGTGTATGGACCCTACACCAACGAGACGCTGCTCGGCAAGGCGTTGGTGGGCAAGCGCGATCAGGTCGTGATCGCGACCAAATGCGGCTTGGTCGTCAAAGACGCAGCGACCTTCGCGTATGACCGCAACGGACGCCCAGAACACATCAAAGCGTCGTGCGATAGCTCATTGGGGCGGCTGGGCATTGATGTAATCGACCTGTATCAGCTTCATCGTCCCGATCCCGCTGTCCCCATCGAGGACAGCATTGGCGCAATGGCGGATTTGGTGCGGGCGGGCAAAGTGCGCGCCGTCGGCGTCTCAGAATGCGACTTGGCGACCTTGCAGCGCGCCTACGCCACCTTTCCGATCACGTCGCTGCAATCGGAGATGTCACTGTGGACGCGCGATGCCCTGCCAGAGATTTTACCGTGGTGCAGCGCGCACAAGGTCGCGTTCATTCCCTTTTCGCCGTTGGGACGCGGCTTCTTGACGGGTAAAATCACGTCCGCCGATCAATTTGGCGACGACGATTTCCGGTCACGCAATCCGCGCTTTCAAGCCGCCGCGATCCAAGCCAATCTAACGCTGTTGGAACGCATCGCGGCGATTGCCGAGCGTCACGGAGCCACGAAAGGACAAATCGCGCTGGCGTGGGTCATGGCACAGGGCGATCAAGTCGTGCCGATTCCCGGCACGAAGCGCATTCCGTACTTGGAAGAAAACGTCGGCGCGGCGGATGTGGTGCTGTCGGCGGACGATATCGCGGTGCTGAACGATTTGCCCACGCCAACGGGAACGCGGTACTAAGCGCGATGTACGGGCGTCCGGCTGGGACGCCCGTAACGTGGCGGACATGAACAGGCGGGCGTCCCACCGGAACACCCTACATCATTCTGCTACGACAGCCGCCCCATCAGCGCGATCAATGCCGCGCCTGTCTGTATTTGCTGATCAGAGCGCGGGATTGAGGCGGCGTTGTCGCGCGCCTGATCGCCGTACCAGCCGAACTGGGCATGATTTCCGCCGTCAATCTTGACCCATTCCGTGACGGTGGGCAGCATGGCACGCGCGCCCTCGACCTGCTCGACGGTCGCCAAGCCATCGAGTGAACCGTAAATATTCGTCACCTGAACATCAATGGCGCTCAGATCGCGGTCAGGATACGCCGCCAGTAAACCCAAGCCGCGCATCGCAGTGGGATGATCGAAGACATAGCGCGCCGCCATCGCGCCGCCCAGCGAATGCCCGGCAAGCGCCCACGCTTCAATGTCAGGGTATGCTGCGATCACGGTATCGGCGCGGTTCAAGTCAAAGACCGCGAGATTGAGCGGCATTGGCGTAATCACGACCAAGTAGCCCGCCGCGGCGATTTCACGTGCCAGCGGCGCATACGCCCGCGCATCGACCAGCCCACCGGGATAGAAAATCAAGCCCGCTGTCGGTTCAGCATTCGTCGGCATAAATTCGAGCCAGCGCGTGGCATCGACGGCGACAGCAGCATCGGACTCCAGCGCGGCGAGTGCTTCGGACATTGGCGCGGCGGGATTCGACGCCCAAACCACGACACCGCTTACGGCGATCACAGGAATGAGCAGCAGCAAGAGCAGCCAGCGGCGATTGAACTTTCGCTTCATAGCGGTTTCCTTACGAGTAAACATCACATTGGAAATTATACCTGATGCGCCAAAGGCGGTTAAAATGAGCAGATGAGCGTTTGATGATGGGGAAAATAATATGATCTGGATCTGGCTTGGCATTGTCGTCATCGGCGCGGCGCTGTTCATGAGGATGCGCAATCGGGTGTCATATCCGTCGCCGGAGTCGCTGATCATCCCACCCACCGAGCGCGTGACGGTGACGCGCGACCCTGATGAGCGCTACACGCTGTTGAGCGACACGCCGCCGAGCGCAATCTACGCGGGCGCGCAACCGGACAGCATCGACCGGATGACAACGCTCAACGTGGAATATGATCGCGCGAACAACGCTTGGCGCATCGCCCCTGATGGTTTATCCGCTGTAACGCGCTCCTACTTTGAAGTCCAGTTCGCGGACGGGACGCGGCGCATGGTCGCAGAACGCATCTTGAACGTGGAAGGCGTCGCCAACTTCCGCGATATCGGCGGCTATCCGACGGCGGACGGACGGCATACGCGCTGGGGAATGGTCTATCGCACCGGGATGTTGGCGGAACTCACCGAGATCAGCCGCGCGTACCTGCGCGGGTTGAACGTGCGTTGGGTGTGCGATCTGCGCTCCGACGAAGAAATAGAGGCTGCGCCGGATCGCGTCATGGACAATCCCGCGATCCGCTATGAGCATAAATCGCTGTTCGCGCCCAACGACACCTCAAGACGCCTCCGCGCGTTGTTGTTCAACAAGCGGTTGCTGCCCCAGATGATGCAAGAGATGTATACCGATGTGCTGATCGACGCCAACGCGCGCGCCTATGGCAATATCCTGCGCGATCTCGCCGTTCCCGGTAATTTACCGGCGCTAATTCACTGCACAGCGGGCAAAGATCGCACGGGCGCGGCGATCATGCTGTTGTTGTTGGCGCTCGGCGTGGCGGAGGACATCGTAATCGCAGATTACAGCCTGAGCAATCGCTATTTCACAACGTTCCGCACTTATACCGTCGGGTTACAGCGGCGACTGCGCTGGTTCGGGCTGTCGCTCGACGACATTACCCCAATGTTGGTCTCGAACCCGGACACACTACGCGCAACAATCGCGCATTTGCAGACGAAATACGGCGGCATCGAGCCGTATTTGCGCGACGCGGCGGGTGTCGATGCTGCGACGTTGGCGGCGCTGCGTGCGACACTGTTAGAGTGATATGGGGGGCGCCGTTGGCACGCCCGCACCCCGACACATGCTATGCCAAATTGTCTGTAGCGGCGTCACGGTGGGACGCCCGCACAAACAGCGCCGGCAGCAGACAAAACAACAACCCCATCGTCGGCAGCATGTAGCGCAAAATCGATAGTACCGCGATGGTCGTCAGCCAACCGTACACCATCAGCGCGACGACGAGCGCCAATAAACGTTTCGCATTCGGCGGCGCGTGTCCGCGTAGGATGCGCCACGCCGCCGCGCCGATCAGCGCCAAATACACGATCTGTATCAGCGCCGAGAGCGTCTCATAGCGGCGACTGTCGGTTGCATACCACGCGCGCCCCGCCTTGATCGCGCCCAATTGGAGCGCGGCGGCGGGATCGGCGCGCAGTTCCGCCGCTACAATGCCGAGCCATGATGCCGACTCATCGGCAGCTTGCACGCCATCGAGGATCCGCCGCTGTAATGCGATGACCGATGCGGGCAGCGTCACCGCTTCGCGTTCCGACGACGCGCGCACAGCAAAGGTCACGCCATCAATGACGCTCAGTACGCCGCCTGTACTGAGCGGGATCACAACGCCGTTTTGCATATATACAGGAATCAGCCACAATGCGATGATCAGCCCGTTCGCCGCCACCAGTGCCGCCGCACCCGCAATCTGCCGTCGTGACAGCGCGAACAGCGCCAAAATCATGCCCACGCCCAGCGCCGCCGGACGAATCAGCATCGCCATGCCGACCAAGATGCCGGACAGCCCAAAAAGTGGCGCGCGTGGAGGCGCAGGTGTAAAAAATACGCGCATGAACACATAGATTGCCGCGAAGAAAAATGGCATATAGATCGCTTCGATCTGTCCGCCAGAGATCGTCCACAGCGCGAACGGATACGTCGCCCACGCGCCCGCCGTGATCAGCGCGCGGTTTTGCCCGAACACGCGCGCCGCTGTCGCATACAGCAGCACTGCACTCGCACCCATACCCACCGACGCCACGACGATGAGCAGCGCCCGCTCAGAGACGTTCAGGGCGTCCGCCCCCGCCAAGACGCCCACCAGAATCAGCGGATAGCCGGGCGGATAGCGCGTATAAAGCTGCCCATTCGGATCGAGCAAGCCCGATCCCGCCAAAAATTCACGGGCGCGCGGCGCATAATAGCGCGCGAAATCAGTGCTAGTCTGTTCGGGCAGGGCGAACGACGCTGCTAGTGCCAGCAGCGTCGCCACGACGAACACGCCGACAACGCGCGCGTGAGACAAAATATGAAGCCGCGTAAAGATGTCCACTTTCTCACCAAAATCCAACTGTAATTACACTGATCTTACTTCAAGGCATTGCACAGAACGAGTACAATGGAAATAACTCGTGTCGTTATGAAACCAAACACGCCTGACATGCTAGAGAATTTAGCCGTATGAAGCTGAAAACTGATAAAGTCTCCCTCCCACAAGATTGGCTTACCGTCGGCGTGCGTGCCTTGCTAGTCCATTTGCTGATGGTCGTGTTCCTCGTCACGGATGCACAAACGAGTGCGGTCAATCCGAACTTTACCGCGATTTCTGCGTATATCATCGGTCTGATCGCCGTTGGCGTACTGGCATTGTGTATCGGCGTTCGCCCACTGAACGGATTGGCGCTGTCGGTGGCACTGGTGTGCGATTGGGTGATCGTCGCCGCGTTTGTCGCTGCGTCAGGCAGTTCGCCACAGTTGCTCCTGCTGACGATCAGCGGCGTTTTGCTGATCGGTCTGCTCGATTTTCCGTTCATGTGGAATGTCGTCCAAATTCTTGGCGCGCTCGGCGTGGGCGTGACCGTCTTGGTGCTTATTTCGGCAACCGTCGCGGCGGGAACGGCGCTGTTAATCGGCATCGCACTCGGCATTGTCGCGCTGGCAACGGCATACACGCTGGATCAGCGCGTCGCATCATGGCGGCACAGCGCCGCCGAACTCGTGGCGTTCCGACGTCAGCAAACGGCGATGATGCGCGACCGCACGCGCGCGATCTACGATTTGGCATATGCGATGAGTTCGACGCTGAAATACGAGAAAGTCCTCGATGCCGCGCTCGAAGCAGGCTATCTTGGGCTGAATATGAGCAGCAACAGCGGCTTGATCGCGGGCGTACTGTTGTTCCACGCCGACGATAACCTGCTGCACCTGGCGTCGGCGCGCGGCTTCGCTCGCACGGACGATACGCGCACGCTGCGCGGCATTGATGGCGTGGTTGGACAGGCACTGCGCGAAGTCATCCCCGTCTTTGGGACGAGCGCGATCAAAGACCCGGAATTGAACGTGTTCGTCGGATTGCAGCAAGCGCGTTCGCTGTTGGTCATCCCCCTGTGCGCGCGTTTCGACAACTTCGGCATCCTGATCTACGCCAGCGACAAACCGAACGCCTTCAACGACGATCACAGCGACATGCTCACTGCGATTGGCGTCCACGCCACGATTGCGCTGCAAAACGCCCTGCTCTACCGCGAACTGATCGAAGAGAAAGAAAAGATCGTCGAGGTCGATGAAGAAGCGCGCAAAAAATTGGCGCGCGATCTGCACGACGGCGCGACGCAGACCATCGCCGCGATTGCGATGCGCATGAGCTACGTCTACAAGCTGATGGAAAAGCGCCCAGATGAGGTGCTGCCCGAACTGAAGAAGATCGAAGAACTAGCGCGCAAGACGACCAAAGAAGTCCGGCATCTGCTGTTTACACTTCGCCCGTTGGTCTTGGAAACGCAAGGCTTGACGGTGGCGTTGATGCAGCTTGCCGAGAAGATGAAAGAGACCTACGAACAAGCCGTCGTCGTGCGCGCGGATCGCAATATCGAGACTTATCTCGACCATCATCAACAGGGCATGATCTTCTATATCGTCGAAGAAGCGATCAACAACGCGCGCAAACACGCCCAAGCGCCGCAAATCAACGTCAAGTTGCAGCGCACGGCAGACAGCGTGCTGATCGAGATCAAAGATAACGGCGGCGGCTTCGATATCAGCAAAATCAGCATGAATTACGATATGCGCGGCAGTTTGGGCATGGTCAACATGCGCGAACGCGCCGAACTGCTGCATGGCACCTTCGCCATCGACAGCAGCGAGGGCGGCGGCACGACGATCACCTTGGTGATCCCGTTCCACGCGCCCGATATGACGCCTGTCGGCGGCGTGCCGTCGCTCAAGCGCGGCATGACCAAGCTGGCACTGGCGGCACACAACCGTGACGCCTCGAAAACCGGGCTGATGCGTCCATGACCGAGCGCGTGAGCGTCCACACCGACGAGACGGCGGCGCGGCGCGGCAATCCGAGTTTCGTCTGGCGCGCGGGGCAAGAACGCCGCCTGAAGATGTTCGCGGACGCCGCACGCTTGACCGATACGCGCGTTCTCATCGACGGCTGCGGCGTCGGCATGTACGCCGCGCACATTCGCCAGCGATATACGGCGCACGTCGATGCCATCGACATTGAATTTGAGCGCGTACAGGATACGCACGCCGCCGCTGTGCCGCGCGCGGTGGTCGCCGCCGCCGAAACGCTGCCGTATGCCAGCAACACATTCGACGCGGTATTCTCGCACGAAGTTCTCGAACACGTCGCGGACGATATATTAGCGGCGCGCGAGATGGCGCGCGTGACCAAACCCGGCGGGCGCATCGTGATTTTCGCGCCGAATCGCTGGTATCCGTTCGAGACGCACGGGCATTACTGGCGCGGCGCGTATCATTTTGGCAATACGCCGCTGATCAACTATCTGCCGGATGCGCTGCGCAACCGCCTCGCGCCGCATGTCAAAGCATACACCGCGCGCGGGCTGCGCCGCCTATTCGATGGTTGTCCGGTGCGCGTCGTGCGGCATACGCGCGTGTATGGCGGCTACGACAACCTGATCGCGCGGCTCGGCGGCGCGGGCAAGCTGTTGCGCGCGGCGCTGCAAGGCGTCGAAGGGACACCGCTCGATACGTTTGGGCTGTCGCATCTGTTGGTGGTGGAAAAGACCAGCGAATAAACGAGAGCAAGCGATTTCACAGCAGAGATCGTGGAGAAAAAAGACCAACCGCCTGCTTTTCTCTGCGATCTCTGCGTTAAGTCTTTCTCTTTTGCACCTTACCGAACGATACCCCTCACCCCTGCGGCGTGCCGTCGATCCAAATCGGCAAATGTCCGAGCGCGACAATGTTCATCCACTGCGCGCGGTCGCCTTCGGTGAAGATCGCGGTTTCAACGGCGATGTTGGCGTGCGCCTTGTCCATGATCAGGCGCATCCCTTGCAGCGTGCTGCCCGTCGAAATCACATCATCGACCAGCGCGATCCGCTTGCCCGCCACCAATACGCGATCCTTTTCATCCAAGAACAGCGTTTGCGCCTCGCCCGTCGTAATGCTCAACGTCTCTGCGCGCAAGGCGTCGCCCATATACGGCTTGTACGTCTTGCGCAGCACCACATACGGAATGCCGAGTTCCACCGAAAGCACATGCGCCAGTGGGATGCTCTTGGTCTCTGGCGTGACCAGGGTATCAAGCTGGTGTTCGCGCAGCTTGTCCGCCAGCGCGTGTCCGACGGCTTGCACGAATTCGGTATCGCCCAAGATATTTAGGATGGCGATCTTGATGTTAGGCTTGACGTTGAACAGACGCAGATCGCGGTGGATGCCAGCGACCTCGATGGGATAGGTCTCGTAAGCGGTTGTCATGAATAAATGCTCCAAGCAGGATCGTTTTTCGACCTCATTTTAACGCGCCGTTCACAATCCGCCCATCGACCAACGTCAGGACACGATCTGTGAGCGCCGCTAAACTCGTGTCATGCGTGACGATCACCACGGTAGTGCCGACTTCGCGCTGGACTTGGCGCAGCGCCGCCAGCACGACCGCGCCCGACTCGGTGTCAAGGTTGCCCGTCGGCTCATCTGCCAACACGAGCGGCGGATTGTTCGCCATTGCCCGCGCGATGGCGACCCGCTGCTGCTGTCCGCCCGATAGTTCTGCCGGACGATGATTCAGTCGATCATGCAAGCCCAGCAGCGTGAGCAGTTCTTTGGCGCGCTTGTTGGGGTTCACGCGGGCTTTCCGCGCGAATTGGATCGGCAAGACGACATTTTCGAGCGCGGTCAGCGTGGGAATCAGATTGAAGAACTGAAAGACGAAGCCGATCTTCTCGTTGCGGATTTCCGTCAGGCGATCTTCGCTCATGCGCGTGATATCAATCCCGTCGATCTCGATCTTGCCGCCCGACGGCGAATCCAGCCCGCCGATCAACCCCAACAGCGTGCTTTTGCCGCTGCCAGAGGGACCCACGATGCCGACCATCTCGCCGGAATAAATTTCCATATCGACGCCCCGCAGCGCGTGGACGACCGTCTTGCCCAAGGGCAGCGTTTTCGTCAGTCCCACCGTGCGAATCACCGGGCGCAAATTCATATGTTTCGACTCCAATTTCCGAATACCGACGACGATTATAGCCCAAAAAGATCGCGCCGCCCTCTGAATGCCGATTGGGCGGCGCGAATGCCGATGCCGAAAACGGCGGGGTCGGCGGGTGCGGGGTGGTACAACGCCGATCAGCGAGGCGGCTGATCGACGGGGATACGCGGCGGGTCATCGTGGGGAGTCCACGTCGCGCGCCGCGAAAGTTTGATGTAAGCCGATAAAATATCGGATGTGGTGACGATGCCGATCAACGTTTCGCTGCGGATGACAGGCAGCGCGCTAATGCGATATTCGAGCATCAAACGGGCTGCGTCGGTGGCGGGCGCATCGGGTTCAATGACGATGGGCGCGGGCGTCATAATGGTGCGCGCGCGCAAGCGGTTCGCCAATACGTCATCCTGCCAACCCTCGCGGACGAGATAGGGCGAATTGAGCGCCAAACGGCAGTCACGGTCGCTGATCATGCCGACCAACTGCCCTTCTCCGTTGATAACGGGGATATGCCGATAGCGATGCGTTTCCATCAGCGCCAATACGTCATGCAGCGTGCCGTCCTGATGAATAGTCACGGGCTTGGCGGTCATGATATCGACAACATTCATCATTAGGCATCCGTCAGACTAGGGCAACACGCTTTGCACGTGCATCATTTGCATAATTTCGTCCCGCGAACGAACGACCACCTTGAAGATGTCCGATTCGGTCATGATGCCAAGCAGCTTGCCGTCCGCGTCCATGACAGGCAGCCCGCTAATTTTGTTGTCGAGCATGACTTGTGCCGCGTCGAAGATCGTATCGTCGGGCTTGAGCGTGATCACATTGCGCGTCATCACGCGCTCAACGGTCAACTGCGCCCACAAATAGTTGAGTTCCCAAATCGTGAGCGAGGTCGCGTCCGACGGGCTGGCTTCGCGCACATCGCCAATCGTGACGATGCCAACGAGCCGATCATGATCCATCACGGGCAACCGGCGGATGCCATGTTCTTTCATCTTATGATGTGCAATGCTGACGGGCGTATCGGGCGGGATAACGATGACGCTGGTCGTCATCCAATCACTGACATTGGCATTCGCCCACATGATATTGACTCCTCGTTCGACGAACGTTATATCTTCACACTACGCGCCATTCGTCGGATAAAGGTCATATCGATCCCGTGATAGATGTGACGGGCAGCGTTAAAATGACGGTCGTGCCGCGTCCGGGCGCACTCTCAATAGCGATTATCCCACGATGCAGGGCGGCACGCTGGCGTACATTGTGCAGCCCTAACCCATCATGCTCAACCGCCGGATCGAAGCCCACGCCATCATCCACGACGCGCAGTTGAAAATATCCACCGCTGACGGATGCCGCCAACTGAACACGCGCCGCGCCCGCGTGCCGGATCGCGTTGCTGACGATCTCTTGCGCCATCTGGCAGACCGCTTCGCTCGTTGATGCGCCGAACGGCATCCGCGCCGGCGGCGCGTCGATCTCGATATCCAGCGACGCGGGGACGTGCAGCCGCGCGATCACATCATCCAGACAAGCGTGGATGGTCTGGGTATTGCGCCGCTTGAGATCGTGAATGGTGTTGCGGATATCTTCGATGACCGCATTCAAACTGTGGATCGCGTCCGTCAGATTGTCGGGGTACGTGTGCTGATCCACGCGCATCAAATCGAGCATCATGCCGACGGCGTACAGCGATTGAATCACGCCGTCATGCAAATCCATACTGATTCGTTCGCGTTCTTCGAGCAGCGCCAGCCGCTGCCGCTGTTCGCGCAGGCGCGCGCCCGCAATCGCCAACGCCGCGTAGCCCGCGGTCGTCTCGATCAGCGATTGATCGGTCGCGCTGAACGGCTGCCCATCCTCCCGATCCGTCAGATAGAACATGCCGAATAACTGATCGCCCGACAAAATCGGCACACCGAGAAAGCGCGTCATGGCGGGATGATGCGCCGGAAAGCCGATGGAGCGCGGATCCGCGCCCAGATTTTCCAGCCGGATCGGTTCACGTTCCAGCATGATCGCGCCGAGCAAGCCGCGTCCAATCGGCGGATGCCCGATGCGGCGCGCCTCGTCTGGCGCGAGACCGGAAATCTCGAAGAACGCTAAGTTTCCCTTGCCATCTGGCACGCCCAACGCGGCATATTTTGCGCGCACCAATTCCCGCGATACTTCCGCAATGCGCTTTAACACCCCTCCCAACGTCTCGGCGTTGGCGGCGTCGATCACGGATGCAACGATCTGCTGAAGCTGACTCAGGAGTGTTGGCACGTCTTGGAGGTGAGAAAGATCACTGGTCGTCATAGAATCAAGCCGCTATGCTAATTGAACAGGGGATTGTATCATTTGCTTCCCATATTCAGCGAGAGGTCGAGGGCGAAGATGTCGAACGTCGTGCGAATTTTGGTCGCAGATGATCATTCGGTCGTGCGGGCGGGGCTGCGCGCCCTATTAGAGCGCCAGTCGCACTTCCGCGTTGTCGCAGAAGCCGGATCGGGCGAGGATGCGATTGCGAAGGCGAAAGAAATCCGTCCCGATGTGGCGGTCTTGGATATTCGGATGCCGGGCGTGTCGGGCATCGAGGCGTGCCGCCAGATCACCGCGCTCGATTTCGGCTGCAAGGTGATCATGCTCACGTCGTATGCCGAGGATGAACTGCTGTTCGCGGCGATTCAGGCGGGGGCGTCCGGTTACGTGCTGAAGCGGATTGGCGATAACGAACTGGTGCAAGCGGTCGAGCGCGTCAGTCGCGGCGAGGGAATGCTCGATCCCGCTATGACGGCAACCGTATTTAGCGAGATGCGCAAAGCCAGTGTCGCACAGCACGCGGTAGCGTTCGCGGATTTGACGGCGCAAGAGTTGGCGGTGTTGGCGTTGGTGGCGGAAGGGCTGACCAATCGGCAGATCGCCGTCAAGCTGTACTTAGGCGAAGGTACAGTGCGCAATTACGTCAGCAGTATCTTGGCGAAAATCGGCGTCAACAATCGCGCCGAAGCCGCTGCCTATGCTGTCAAGAACAATCTGAGCGAAATCATCCCGCCGACCAGCAGCGGACAGGCGTAGCGGCGACTTGAGGGTTTCAAGCCGCCGCTGCGCTTAAATCTATTCCCAAGAAGCATTAATTGACGTTCGGAACGCCCGCGCGCGCAGTATCCGCTTCGAGCATGGGAGCAGGTTGATTTCCCGGCACGACGAGGATGGGACACAACGCGGCAGACAACACTTTCTGTGTGACGCTGCCGAACAACCACCGGCTAAAGCCCGAACGTCCATGCGTGGACATGACAATCGCATCGACGTGCATTTTTTCGGCAGCAGCGACAATTTCAACGGCGGGATCGCCTGTTTCAATGTGAATGAACACTGACTTCACCCCATCAGCGCGCAGGTTATCTGCAATTTTTTCGAGATAATCTTGCGCATAACGGGATGCTTCTTTCAGTTCATCCCCATACCCGCGCGTGAGCGACATCGGCACGGGGTAAAAGTCGTAGACGGGCGTATCGAGTGGCTGCACGACCGAAAGCAAAGTCACTTTCCCGTCTGGCGCGAGGATGCTTTTGGCAAGCGGGATCGCCGTTGCCGCCAATTCTGAGCCATCGAGCGGAATGAGCAGATGCTTGATCATGAAATCGACTCCTTACGTCGCCAAATTGATCATCGTTCTGATCACAGCATACGCCGGAGTCGATCTGCGCCCTTAGTGACGAACATCCGCCCTGCACCTGACAATCCGCATATCTTATCGCGCCGACGGCGGGCGTACCGGCGGCACGCCCCCGACGCCACGTATCGGGCTTGAAATGCACCTGTCGATCAGCCCTTCGGGTAAACAGGCGTCAGCCACGCGCGATATTTGGCGTTGCGCCCGCTGACCACATCGAAAAAGCGATCGCGCAGTGCCGTCGTGATCACGCCCATCGCCCCTGTGCCGATCTGCCGATGTTCGATGCGCGTGACCGATGCCATTTGCACGCCCGTCCCGCACAGGAACACCTCGTCGCTGATGAACACCTCGGTGCGGTCGATATCGCGCTCCACGACTTCCAAGCCCATGTCATCGCGCATCAACTGCATCAGCGTGCGGCGGGTGATGCCTTCCAACACGTCGGCTTGCGCGGGCGGCGTGATCACCACGCCCTTGCGGATGATGAACACGTTGGCTGCGCTGGCTTCAGAGACGTGTCCATCGGTGTTCAACACCAGCGCCTCATCATAGCCCGACAACACGGCATCGGATTTGATCAGCGCGGCGTTGGCATACGAACCGGATATCTTGCCGCGCGGCGGGATGGCGTTGTCGCTGACGCGCGTCCATGATGAGAATGTGACATGCGCGCCCGATTCGTTGGGGATGTAGCTGCCGAATGGGAACGCGAACATCGTGAACGCATCATCGATATCGTGCAACCGGACGCCGATCCCCTCGGTCGATTTGTACGCCAGTGGGCGAATATAACAATTCTCGCGGAAGCCCTCGGTACACAAGAGTTCCGTGAGGATGCCCGTCAACTGATCGACCGTGTGCGGGATGTTGATGCGCATCAGCGACGCTGATTGGATGAACCGCTCGAAGTGATCCGCCGCGCGGAAGATGAAAAGCTGTTCTTCGTCCTCGTTCCAGTATGCGCGCACACCAGCGAAAACGCCCGTCCCGTAATTCAGCCCGTGCGTCATGACGCTGACTTTCGCATCTGCAATCGGGACGATCTTGCCGTCGAAAAACGCATATTTGGGCTGCGCTTGATTTGCCATTGAATGCCTCCATTTGAAATATTAAAGATCGATAGCAATACAATGCGGGCGAACGAAAGTCAGATCAAGTCCCATCTGAGACAGCTTCGACTGCCAGCACCGTTTCGGTACGCGGCACATAGTACGCGATATAACGCCGCGCGCGATCCAATTCCTCGAATCCATCATGATACAACCACAATTCGCGCGCCGCATCGACGGCGTAGATGTGTTCGCCGCCCTCACCCTTCATGATATCGACGACGGCGCGCAAAACCTGCCCGTCTGCGAAATCGGCGCGCATCCACTCGTGATTCTGCCGCTGACTGCGGACAATTTGGCGCGTCAACCGGAGCGCAAACACGATACACACCAGCACGCCGATTCCGAGCAAAATACCGACGATCACCGATGGCGAAAATCGCTGAACCACGACCAGCGCGAGTGCCAACGGAACCCCGCCGCACATACTCAAGAGCAGCACCATCGTACAGCCCACCTCGTACCCACTATTGTCGCGGACGCGCGCCCGCTGATGGGGCGAGATGATGCCGCGCTGATTATGTTCCAAATCATCCGGCGTGTAATCGAACAGCGCCGGTAAATCGTTCACGGACCCACCAATGCCAGCGGAAACAGCGCCGCCAAACCCGCCAATGCCAGCAGCAGCACCGCGACGCCGCCGATCCGCACCCAAAAGCCGCCGCTGCGCAAGCCGTCCGCGATCAGCGCCGTCAGCGGGAACAGCACGAGCGTATAACGCCCGAAACTCTGCGCGAAGTAGGGATCGGTCGTCCCCCACTGGTAATTGAGCTTGGTGAAGAAGAACAGCCAAAACACAACGTTGTACGCGATCAGCGGCGCGCGCCGGTGGCGCGGCAGCCGCAGCGCGATCCCGATGCCGATCAGCGACAGAATCATTGCCCACACATCGACATTGCTCCACCACGCCGGGAACGCCGCAACGAGGTAACGCAAACTGCCGATCAAGCCCGTGAACGGATCGACAATCGCCGCATACGAGTAATTCGTGTAGATGAAATCCATCGACGGCAGCCCCAATGTAGCGCGATACACTTGGAACGCCACCGCGCCGAGCGGAATGAGTGCCAGCATCCAACCACGCCCGAACGCCGTGCGCGCCGCCGCGATGAGCGATGCGCGCGTCCAACGTCCGTCCCAGACGCGCTCGAACACCAGCAGCGCCGCGACCCCCGCCAACAGCGCGCCCTGTGAACGCGCCAACGACGCGAAGATGCCGCACAGCGCCGCAAGCCAGCCAACCCAACGGTTCACGCCGTCGATCCGACTCGCGGCGTAGAGCGTCGCCATCGTCAGCGCCAGATAGAGACTCTCCGAGATCGGCGCAGCGAAGTAGAACGACAGCGGCAGCAGGACGCAAACGCCGACCGTCCAACGCGCGAGTTCGGCATCGTTGTAATACGTCGTGACGAAGCGCTGGAGCAAAGTCAGCGCCACGCCGAACGCGAGGGTTTGCACGACCCCCGCAGCCAAATCGATGCCGCTAGGCAGCGCGAGATCGGCGGCGCGGAACGCCCACGATGCCAGCGGCGAAAACACCGTCGCGCCCAGATTGTCGATCCGATAGCCGTTGAGCGCCAAATCGAGATAATGCACCGCGTCCCACCGCCGCCAGAAGCCGAACAACTGACTTTCGAGCGGCGAGAGCGTCGGTAAATCGGCAGTGTTATGGAAATCCATCTGGCTTGGTGGCACGCCGCCGCTGCTGGACACCAGCGCCCAGATCGCCGCCATCCAGACCGTGAGTAGGACGCGATGCACGAGCGCCGCGCCCAATCCCCACGTTAACGCGGCACGCCATCCCGCCGCGACGGGCGCGGTCGTTCGATCTATTCGCAGCACTTCTGTCATGCGCGCATCCTTGTCGTGTTTCGCTATAATGAAAGTATATCGCAAAGGAGACGAACGCTTGCGCCACACGATTCGCCATACTGCACAGAAAATCCGCCGCCGCCTCGCCCTGATCGAGCCAGCGGTGTACGCACAGCGTCAATCACTGCCGCCGCTGCGCTATTATTCGCTCGATCACGATACGGATATCCCGAACATCGATGGCGCCAGCACTCGTTGGGATGTCATCGAACCCGGCACGTATTGGGGCGGCAAGACGACGAACTTTTTGATGGCGACGACCTTCAGCGTCCCGCCCGAATGGGTGTCCGCCAACGGCAGCCCGATTGCGCTGCATCTGCCGATTGGCAATTCCAACGACTTTTTGCATCCCGAAGCATTGGTTTACATCGACGGTGAAGCGTATGCCACCATCGACCGCAATCACGTCGAAATCATCCTGCCAGAACGCTGGTGCGCGGGTGACACGCATCGACTCGTGCTGCACGGGTGGACAGGGCTGATGGGCAGCGTGGACAGCGAACCGGGTAAACAATTGTTCATGGGGCAGCCAAGCATCGTCCAAATCGAGCCACGCTTACGGGCGTTCATCGCGGCGGCGCGGGTTACGCTCGATGTGGCGGATCACATCGATGAGAATCATCCGGCGAAAGATCGATTGTACAACGCGCTCGATACGGGGTTCGCCCAGTTGGACACGCGCGATCCGCTGGGCGAAGCGTTGTATGCCAGCGTGAAGCGCGCGCAGCAAACGCTCGATGATGGCATCTCGGACGCGGGCGCGCCGCTTGATGTGGAGATTTTCGCGGCGGGTCACGCCCATATCGATACCGCGTGGCTGTGGACGCTTGGACAGACGCGGCGCAAGGCGGGACGGACGTTCACGAACATGCTGCGCTACATGGAACAGTACCCCAACTTTTATTTCACACAGAGTCAGCCGCAGTTGTACGATTACGTCCGCCAAGATTATCCTGAGCTGTTCGAGGCGATCAAGGCGCGGGTCGCGGACGGACGGTGGGAGCCGATTGGCGGCATGTGGGTCGAAGCCGACTGCAATATCAGCGGCGGCGAGTCGTTGGCGCGACAGTTCTTGTTAGGGCGGCAGTTCTTCCGCGACCATTTCGGCGCGAACGCCGATTCGCCCGTGCTGTGGCTGCCCGATGTGTTCGGCTATGCGTGGAATTTGCCGCAGTTGATCAAGAGCGCGGGGATGGAATACTTCTTCACCATCAAGATCGGCTGGAGTGAATACAACAAAATGCCCTACGACTCGTTCTGGTGGCAGGGTTTGGACGGGACGAAAGTGCTGACACACTTCAGCACATCGCCCGAAGCGCATAATATCCGTTCTAACGCCACCTACAACGTCGAATTGAACGGCATGACCGCCCTCGGAACATGGATCAACCTCAAGCACAAAGCCGATGAGCGCGTGATGCTGATGAGCTATGGATGGGGTGATGGCGGCGGTGGACCTGACCGTGTTAGTCTGGAAAACGCCGTCAAATTGGTGCATTTCCCCGCCGCGCCGCGCGTGACACAAGGGCGCGCGATTGACTTCTTCCGCCGCTTGGAGACGGAATCGGGCGACAAACTGCCAACATGGAACGGCGAATTGTATTTAGAGTTTCATCGCGGAACTTACACCACGCAAGCGCGCAACAAACGCGCCAATCGCAAAAGCGAATTTCTGCTGCACGACGCCGAATTTCTGGCGACTGTCGCATCCGTGTTGAACATGGATTACATCTACCCGCAGGAGACATTCAATCAAGCGTGGGAGATCGTCTGCCTGAATCAGTTCCACGATATCATTCCGGGCAGCAGCATCCATGAAGTGTATGTCGAATCGCAGGCGCAGTACCGCAACATGCAAGAAATCGTCGTGGCAGCGCGCGATACTGCGCTGGCGGCGATTGCGCCGTACATGGGCGGCGATCTGCTGATCGTCAATCCAGCGGGCGTCCAACGCAACGACGCGACCTTCTGCGCGCTCCCCGCCGGGACACACGTCTACGATCAATATAATGCTGCGATGATGGAACAGCCCGCCGACGGCGGCGCATGGCTCGTTCCGTTCAATCTAGCGCCGTACAGCATCACGGCGCTGCGCGTAGGAACGGGCGACGAACCCTATGCGCTCAACATCATACAGGCTGCGCCGACCTTTTTGGACAACGGCGCGGTGCGCATCGAATTGAATGAAGCGGGCGATATCACGCGCGTCTACGATTATCAGAGTGGGCGCGAGGTGCTGCCTGCTGGCGCGCTGGCGAATCAGTGGCAAGCCTTCGAAGATCGTCCGCTCAACTGGGATGCGTGGGACATCAATATCTTCTACGATGATAAAATGTGGACGCCCGATCCCGCGTCGTCCGTGCGCGTGGTCGAAGCGGGCGGCTTGCGCGCAACGTTGGAGGTTCGGCGGCGCATCCTCAACAGCGACTATATCCAACGCATCACGATGACCAAAGACAGCCCGCGCATCGACTTCGAGACCTGGATCGATTGGCGCGAACGCCATATTTTGCTCAAGGCAGCATTCCCAGTCGATTTGCTGTCGCCCGTCGCCAGCTACGAAATCCAGTTTGGACAAGTGCAGCGCCCAACGCATCGCAATACGTCATGGGATTGGGCGCGCTTCGAGACGTGCGCGCAAAAGTGGATCGACCTGAGCGAGACGAATTACGGCGTCGCCCTGCTCAACGATTGCAAATATGGTCACGACGTACGCGATAACGTGATGCGCATTACGCTGCTGCGCAGCCCGACCAACCCCGATCCGACGGCGGACGCGGGCGAACACCACTTCACCTACAGCCTGTTCCCGCACAGCTTGGACGATCACATCGAACAGGGATATCGGCTGAACGATCCAACCTTCGCTGTCGGTGGATCGGGCGGCGCGGTGCGCGTACCGGAGTTTTCGCTGGTCACATCGATTGCGCTGCCGATCATCATCGAAACGATCAAGCGCGCGGAGGACGGCGAGGGCTTCATCGTCCGGTTGTACGAACCCGCACGGCGGCGCGGCGTGGCATCGCTGCGCTTCGGCATCCCGCTGCGTGCGGCGTACAGCACCAATCTGCTCGAAGAAAACCAAGCGCCGCTGGATGTGATGCAAGAAAGCGTCGAGTCAGACGCCGAAACCCCACCATTGGCGAACTCCGTTGTCGAGTTCCCGATCAAGCCATTCGAGATTGTGACGCTGCGGCTGATTCCGGCATGATCATCGATCCGGCATCCGTGACAAACGGCGTGCGCACATTGCGCCGTCTGTCGCTTGGACAGCAACTGTTGACCCTGCTCGTCTGGGCGGGGTTTTTCGGCGTGGTGTTTGGGCTGGTCGCCACCCAACCCGGCGATGGTCAAGCCTTCGCCGTGCCGATACTCGCGCTGCTGATCGGCGCGTTCATGCTGTCGTTCGCCATCATGCGCCGTCCGCGCGGTGGCGAATATCAGATGATCGTCAGCACGGCGGGGCTGCGCGGCGAATTTGGCGTCCGGCGTATATATCCGCTGTTGGCGACCTACATCTGCATCATGTTCGCAGCGGTGAGCGTGAACGGGATGCTGTCCGAGCCGCCGGGAAGCCGCGCGGTCGCGGGGTGGGCGCTGACCGCGCTCGCCTTCCTGCTGATTTACGCCGTCGTCCTGATTCGGCTGCTGCGCGTGGTCGTCGCCTTCCGCATCGATGCGGAAGGGCGCGCGTGGATGCGGCGGCGCGGCAGCGGATGGACGCCCCTGCGTCTGTCGGATTATCAGCGCGCGTATGGGCGCATTGTCAGCGGGCGCGGCGGCTCGACCGCCAGCCAAGTCGATTTTCTCAAACCGATAGCGGATGCGAAATCGATTCATATTCCACTGATGCTGGTTTCCTCAAAAACGTACCGAACGCGCGTCGATGGCATGATCGTCAGCCGTTACTTTCAGGACGCGGCGCGGCGCAGCGGCTGGCGGGTCGAGCAGAAATCGCGCGGCGCGTGGAAAGCGTCAGCGACCGACATATAGGGGGCATTCCTAGCGGAATGCCCCCAACGCTTGAGAGCGAACGATCCGCTACACCTGCGCGCTCTCGCTCAGAATCTTGTTGACAATTTCTTTTAATTCAGATTTCATGCCGCTTTCGATGGCGGCTGCGGCTTCGGCGGGCGGGAGTTCCGCTCTCAACTGCTGGATCAGCTTGTCCGCCGTCTCACCCGTCTGCCCATCGGTGGATGGATGATGCATGACCAGCGTGGCATATTCGAGCGCCGCGACCTTGCTGCCCGCCTTCGCCAGCAGTTGCGCCATCGCTGTCAACGTCGACAACGCCACAATGATTGCGCGGCTGTCCATCGCCGTCTTGAGACCTTCGATCATATAGTTGGCGGCGCGCTCGAATTCGCCCGTCTCGCTGATCGCCTGCCCCATCCGGCTCAGATTGCTGGCAACGCCCCAGCGGTAGCTGGCATCCCGGCACAGCGCCAGCGCCTCCTCGTACAAGACCATTGCGGTGTCGCGCTGGCTCAACGCCAACATCGTATCGCCCAAGAGTGTCTTGAGGTTGGCTTTCTTGCGCTTGGTCGTCTCAACGCAGTCTTGCAGTTCAAGCGCACGCTGTAAGAATGTTTTGGCAACGTCATAGCCGCCCGCTCGCAATGCCTGTTCGCCCGCCAACGCCGCATAATGTTCTTCTTTTTCCGGGTCGCCCGCCATGCGCCAATGGAACGCCAGTGCCTCTGCCGTGCGCCGCGACGAATATTCGTAGACTGATGCAATCGCTACCGCCGCACGGCGATTCAAGTCTTTCAGCGTCTCGGCATCGATTTCTGCCAGCGTGCCATCGCGCAGTTTGCTGTGACCGAAGCGCCATTGTCCATCTTGCACTTCGAGTACGGCGGCATCGGCGCAATCGCTCAACCAATAATCCATCTTCGACTCTTTGCCGAACGACTTCAACATCTCGTGCAGGACTTCCAAATCCAGCGTGCGTCCGATGACCGCCGCACAGCGCAAGAGCAAGCGCGCGTTTTCTGGCACACGGCTCAAGCGGCGCTGGACGATGCCTTGCACGCCGCCGGTCAGGACGTGCATCGGCAGCGGCTTCGAGCCGATATCGTCCAAGCCACCCGCTTCTTCTGCCAGCGCGCGCAGCGTCTCAACCAGAAAGAAAGCGTTCCCTTCGGTTTCGGTGCGAATCAAACGCAGTAGTTCGGGGTTGCGTCCCACGTCGCCCAACATACCCTCGATCAGCATGGCAATTTCGCGCTCATCGAGGCGATCCAAATGGATCACGGTGGCGCTCGGCAAAAGCGCGGGCAAGTTCGGATTTTCGTCGTCTCGATACGTGCCGATAATGAAGATCGGCAGCCCTGTGACGACGCGCGTCAGCCGATCCAAGATCATCAGGCTCTCGGTATCCGCCCAATGCAAATCTTCGAGCAGCACGAGCATCGGCTGGGGCGTCGCGCCGGCGCACATGCCGCGAAACAGCGCCTCGACCGTTACGAGCAGCCGCGCTTGTGCCGCTTGCGGGCTGACGATGGGCGGATCGGGGATTTCGCGTCCAAGAAGCTGCGCGATCTCCGGCACAATCGTTTTCAGCACCGCAGCGTCGCGGTCGTCCGGCTCTGCGATCAACGTCAGCCATGCCAGCGCATCGCGCAGCAGGTAGAACAACGGTCGGCTGTCGTCTGCACCCGCGCCGCGCAAGACCAAGAAGCCGTTGACCAACGCGCGCGTGCGCAGTTCGTCGGTCAGGCGCGACTTGCCGACGCCCGATTCGCCGCCGATCAGCCACGCGCTCCCCTGTCCATCGAGCGCCTCACCGAGCTTTTCCAACAGCGCGCGCATCTCTTTTTGGCGTCCAACAAATGCCGCCGCTTGCAAGAAACTCTCGCGCGTCGCCGCCGTCTCGACGGAGAGCGCCTGTCCAGTCACGTCGCGCAGTGCCTGAATAACTTCGCCCGCCTCATCGTAGCGTTCAAATTGGTCTTTCGACATCAGCCGCTCGACAATCGCCGCGATGCCCGCTTCGACCCCCAAGACGCTCCAATCGGGCTGCATCTTCGTGACTTGATTGTACAGGATGCGCAGATCGGACAGATCGAACGGATGCTGTCCGGCGAACAGCCGATAAGCGATCACGCCGAGCGCGTAGAGGTCGCTGCGTTTCGACGCCGGGTTGCCAATCCACAATTCGGGTGCCATGTAGCCCGGCGTCCCCGCCAATTCCTCGCGCGAGGCTTGCTCGTTGGTGATCGACAAGCCGAAATCGAGGACTTTGACCTGTCCATCAATGACCAACACATTCGCCGGCTTAAGATCGCGGTGCAGGATGCCACGCCGATGTAGATACATTAACGCTTGCAAGATTTGTGCCAGCAGATCGATTTTCTGCTCAACGGTTAGATGGTGCGCGTTGTCGGTCAGCGTGTGCGCATTTTCCAGCAGTTCCATCGTGATATACGGCTGACGATTGCCATGCACATCGTCGAAACCGTAATCCAAGACGCTGATGATGTGGGGGTGACGCAGCGACGACAAGATGCGAAATTCACGCGCCAACATCAGGCGTGGATCGCCCTCTGCCGAATAGGAACCATAACGCAAGCGATCCGGCGATATTTTGACCAATTTGAGCGCGACGGTTCGCCCGGTCAAGCGATCAACAGCGCGGTGAACCGTCCCCATGTTCCCCGATCCAATTTCTGCGAGGAGTTGATAACGTTTGCCAACGATGAACGGCGGCGAGACGGTCTGTGTCATCGTATATCCCCCTGTTTCGATGGTGCGCACACGATATCACGATTATAGACCGGATGAGGCGGTGTTTCACCAACGTTTGTTCCTTGTAACATGATGCGTGGCGATTGGAATCGGACTGCCCTTGCGTATCATCGGCGCGCGCACTAGGATCGCGCCATACAAAAAATGACAAGGGGACGACGTTAATGGACGTGATCGATCTGCGCAGCGACACTGTAACGCAGCCCACGCCCGCGATGCGCGCGGCGATGGCGGATGCGCCCGTCGGGGACGATGTATATGGCGAAGACCCGACGATCAACGCGCTGCAAGCCGAAGCGGCGGCGCGATTGGGCAAAGAAGCGGGCTTGTTCGTCGCCAGTGGGACGATGGGCAACCTCACCAGCGTGCTGGCACACTGCGGGCGCGGTGACGAGATGATTTTGGGCAAAGACTCGCACATCTTCAAGTACGAGGCGGGTGGTGCGGCGGCTTATGGCGGCGTACAGCCGAACACGATCCGCGTCTTGGACGATGGCACATTCGATCTGGATGAAGTGCGCGCCAACATTCGCCCCGACAACATCCACGCGCCCGTCACCCGCCTGATCTGCATCGAAAATACGCAGAGCTTCCGCATGGGCGCGCCACTGCCGCCGTCGTTCATCGCGGAGGTAGCGGCGCTTGCGCGCGAACACAATCTGCGCGTCCACATCGACGGCGCGCGGCTGTTCAACGCGGCAACTGCGTTAGGCATCCCCGCGGCGGCGCTGGTTGCAGACGCGGACAGCGTTTCGATCTGCTTGTCGAAGGGGCTTGCCGCGCCCGTCGGGAGCGTGATCGTCGGCTCACAAGCGTTTATCACGCGCGCGCATCGCATCCGCAAGAGTCTCGGCGGCGGGATGCGTCAAGCGGGCATCCTCGCGGCGGCGGGCTTGATCGCGCTGCGCGACATGACCAAGCGCCTCGCAGACGATCATGCGACGGCGCACGCGCTGGCACAAGGATTGGCGACGCTGCCCTATGTCGATATCGATATCGAGAAGGTCAAAACGAACATCATTTTCTTCAAGCTGACGGATGATGCACCGCTTACGCCTGATGAACTGTCGGCGCATTTGAAAGCCGACCACAACATCCTGATCCGCCCATACCTGCAAGCAGATACGAATTTCCGCCTCGTAACGCACTGCTGGTTCACACCTGATCACGTTGAGCGCGTGCTAGATGCGCTGACGACGCTGTTGGGCAGCGGGCGCACAGCGGCAGCCAGCGCCTACGAGCGCCTCGCGTCGGATTAGCGGATGAGCGCAACGCCCGAAGCGCCCAAGCGCGAACCCTCACCTCAAGACGATCTTCGCCCGTCACCCCGCTCTAATTTGGAGCGCGGCGGCGATCCATCGCTCCATGCGGCTGATTATGCGGCATTGACCTCGCCTTCCGCTGAGGATATCGCGCCCGATCCGCTGGCATCGTTCGCACAGTTGGGCGCGAGCATCCCCATCATGCCGCCGCCACAACCGCCGCCCATCGTCGCAGCGCCACGCCCTGCGACTATCGCCGCGCCGCCACCACCGCTTGCTGTACCGTCAGCAGACGTGCCGTCGTTCGACGATGCGACGGCGAATGCGCCCATGTTGGAGGATGCGCCGGAAATCTACCGTGTGACCGCGCGCACGCGCTCGGAACTGCGCAAGCAAGCAGCAGCACGCTTACGCGGGGGCGCGGTGGACGCGCGCCCCCGTTCGTATGGATCGCGCAGCGATCCGACCTTCGGCTATCTGCTCGGCATTGCGCTCAGTGTGGGCTTGACGCCGATTCTGCCGTACAACGCCGATTTGCGCCTGGTCGTCGCGTGGAGCGTGCTGGCAGGGATCGGCGTCCTAGCGTGGTTGGTCGGCAATTCTGAACGAATTGGGGAGGAAGCGCCCGAAAATTTGATCTGGGGCGTGGTATTCGGGCTGATCCTCGCCGCGCCATTGTTACTGGCGGGCGGTAACGCGCTCACGACCACCGTTCAACGGCTGTTCCGCACGGGCATCGACGGCGAGCTGCGCGCGCTCGCGCCCGGCACGGTCTTGGCGTTGGTCGTGTTCGTCATGCCGCTGGCAGAGACGCTGTTCTTTCGCGGCTTGATGCAGCGCGGACGCGCATTCTGGCTCGTCGGGGGGTTGGGCAGTCTCTGGTCGATCTTGCTGTTCTTCCCGATGATCGAAGTTGGGCGCTATCCAGCGATTGCCGTGATCATTGGTACGACGCTCACGCTGATGAACATGATTTACTGTTACGTGCGTCAGCGCAACGGATTGGCGGCGGCGTGGCTGTGCCAAATCACGATCAATCTGCTGCTGTTTTTCGTTCCGTATGTGACCAGATGAGCGGCGGGGCAATGTCCCGCCGCTTGACGTATATTTGCGAGCCACCAGATCGCGCTTTACAAATCGTATCATTTGATCTATACTTTTTTTACCATACGGGGGTGAATCAGACTCGACGTGAGAGGCTGATGTCGTGTGGCAGGTCGTAGCGCATGGCTACGTTAAAACGTGCAAAAAATGTAGTTGCGAACAGCAACCACACTGCCTACGCTTACGCCGCCTAAGAGCGAGTAAGCTAGGTGTTGGGTCACAGTAACCCAACCGTCTGCCCCGTTCATGCCAACCTGGACGGATCGGTGGGCGTCACCAATGGTTGGATGCTACAGCGCCTACGCTGATAAGCGTCTGTAAAAGATCATCGGCTGGCGGTGCGCGTACTTTGCTCATCTAGGCTGTGCGCCGCGAGAACCAAACATGAGCTAAACCTGTAGAGGCACGGCTTCGAATCTTATCGGACTCCGGGGGCAGAACCGGACACCTCCACTCTCGACAACGGACGCTCAAACGAGCGTCCGTTTTTGTTTTGACCATCGGATGATTTCGCACGCCGGATGTGCCAGCGGCGTCCCTATACAGACGCGCGTTTATCCGCGCAAATGGCGATGCCTTCGGCAGGACACACTCTGCCTATACAGGGTGTGCTAAACTGATGAATAGTTTATGGCTTGTATGGATTATGCTGGATGAGACGAATTTGGTGGTTCCCGTGTTTATGGCTGCTCGGCGCATGTAATTTCTTCGCGCCCGAAACCTCCGTGCAGTTGCTCGACACCGAAAATCAAGCGTTCAGCACCCAAATCGCGGACGTTCGCGCCACCGCGACAACCCTGAGCGATTTCTTGCTGGCGACGCAGCAGGTGGGACAGACCGCTGTCCGCGCCGTCGATCAGCAAAGTACGCGGATCGCGTCCACGTTGGTGGCGCGCGGGATGCTCGTGATAGATAGCAGCGGCATCGTCCCGATTGCGCCAACGCCGCTGTCTATCGACGCGGTGATGGCGGGCGTCAACGGCGGCGACAGCGCAGCGTTCAATCCACAGTTGGTCACGCCAATGGTCACGGGCGACGGCGCCGCGCGCGGCAGCATCGCTGTCGGTCCCACGCCCGCGCTGGTCGCCAGCCCGACGCCCATCCCGGGATTCGCGCCGCTTAACCCGACGACTCCGCCCAATCTTCCAGCCGTTGACAATCGCGCGGGAAACGGCGCACCCGCGCTGACCAACGTCGCGTTTAGCTCCAGTGTAGGCGTGGACGACTGTCCCATCAGCCCAACGACGACCTTTTCCGGCAGCGCGAGCAGTATCTATGTAAGCGCCGTCGGGCAAATGCTCACGTCGAGCAACGTCGTCTCGTCGCGCTGGCTGTTAGATGGCGTGGAACAAGTCATTTATACGTGGTCGCCTTCCGCGCTGGTAGACGGCGCGTGCATCTGGTTCTATATTACGCCAGAGGGCGTCCCGTTCACGCCGGGATCGTGGAGCGTAGAACTCACCATCGACGGCGCGACGGTCAGCACGAGCGGATTCACGATTGAAGGTGACGCGATGAGTGACGGTTCATGACTCCTGATCGTTTTGCCAGTATAGCCATTACATCCACTATAGTTGAACGACAAAGGAACATAATGAGAGGTCGTATGCACTGGATGTTTCGTGGCGATGTAGATACACGCTCCGTCAAGAAATTGACATGGGCGACCGTTGTGCGCGTGCTGCGCTATTCGCGTCCCTATTGGGGAGTGCTGACGGGCGGGTTGTTCCTGATCCTGATTCAAACGGGGATCAACCTAGTGCAGCCGCTGTTATTCCGCGAACTAATCGACAACGCGCTGCCAAATCGCAATGTCGAATTGATCAATGTGTTGGCGCTCGGACTGGTGTTCATCCCGATCATCGATAACATCGTCGGGATCGCTGTGCGCTATTTGAACTCAAAAGTGGGCGAAGGTGTAATCTACGACTTGCGCCGGAACTTGTATGCACACTTGCAGCGCATGTCCTTGCGCTTCTTCACCCACACGCAAGGTGGCGAACTGATCAGCCGCTTGAACAGCGATGTGATTAACGCACAGGGCGCGATCAGCGATACGCTCGTCGGCTCGGTGACGCAGGGTATCAACCTGATCGCAACCCTCATAATCATGCTGGCGCTCGAATGGCGCTTGACGCTGCTTGGCTTGTTGGTGTTCCCATTCTTCTATCTGCTGGCGCGCTTCGTCGGCGTCAAACTGCGGGCGATCACCCGCGAGTCGATGGAACTGAACGCGCAGATGAACGCGATGATGAACGAAACACTCAATATCGGCGGCGCGCTGTTGGTCAAGCTGTTCGGTCAGCACAAGGTCGAGACGAATCGCTTTGAGCGGCGTGCGGCGCGTGTGCGCGATATCGGCATTAAGCGCGCGGTCTTCAGCAGCCAATTTTGGGCGATGATGGGCTTGATCGGTGTTGTCGGATCAGGCTTGGTGTATTTCATCGGCAGCTATCTATTCTTGTCGAACATCTTCACAATTGGGACGATTGTCGCGTTCTCCGGCTATCTCTCACGGCTGTACGGACCGCTGCAATACCTGATCAACGTCCCGGTGCAGTTCGCTACGTCTGTGGTCAGCTTCGAGCGCGTGTTCGAGGTCATCGATCTGCCGCTGGATATCGCGGAGAAGCCGGACGCGCACGTTTTGAAAGACTCGCGCGGCGAATTGGTGTTCGATCATGTCACCTTTCGCTACGATAACGGACGCGCCGGCTTGTTGGGCGACTTTGAGCGCGTCGGACGCATGGAAAATGTGCGCACGGTGCTGTCGCTCGATGATGCGGGCGCGCCATCCACCAATGGGAACAAGGCGCGCAGCGGTAAGAATGGCAAGCCCGATGGCGACGAATCGGCGCTGATCGCGCCGCATGTGCAAGCGCGCGATATTGCCCTAGAAGACATCGATTTTGCGCTGCGACCCGGACAGCTTGCGGCGCTGGTGGGTCCCAGTGGCGCGGGCAAAACGACGCTGACGTATCTGATCCCGCGCCTGTACGATCCCACGTCAGGGCGCATCACGCTCGACGGTCACGATTTGCGCGATGTGACGCTCGACTCGCTGGCATCCCAAATCGGCATGGTCACGCAAGAAACGTATCTGTTCCACGACACGATCCGCACGAATTTGTTGTACGCCAAGCCCGACGCGACGCAAGCGGAACTCGAAACCGCCTGCCGTGCCGCCAATCTGCATGATTTCATCGCGGCGCTGCCGGAGGGCTACGACACGGTTGCGGGCGAACGCGGTTATCGCCTCAGCGGCGGCGAAAAACAACGCCTCGCCATTGCGCGCGTCATTCTCAAGAATCCGCGCGTCTTGGTGTTGGATGAAGCGACCAGCCATCTGGATTCGCAGTCGGAGGCGCTGATTCAGGAGGCGCTGACGCGGATCATGGCAAGTCGTACCAGCATTGTGATCGCGCATCGACTCAGCACCGTCTTGGCGGCGGACGTGATCTTCGTGGTGGATCGCGGGCAGATTATCGAGCGGGGGACGCACGCCGAACTCTTGGCGGCGAACGGCTTGTACATGGAATTGTACGAGACGCAGTTTCGGGCGCAGCGCGAGGATGTCGAGAGCGACATTGCAGCAGCGATTTAACGCACAGATCGCAGGGTCGCAGAGAACGCGGAGATTTTTTCGCGTTCTCTGCGGCTAAAACACGTTCGTGATCTCGACCCGCTTCAATAATGACTATTTGAGCGTTTCGCCGCGCGCTCTGCGGTAAAATAAGCTGAGTTTTGGATAGGCTTATAGAGTAGATGAGGCAAGTCGATGGCGGACTGGTTCTTGATCGTCGGGCTGGGCAATCCGGGCGCGCAGTACGAGCGTACACGGCACAACATCGGCTTTCGCGTCGTGGACGAATTGGCGCGCAAGCACGGCTTGACGTTCAGCAAAATCGAACAACGCGCACAAGTCGCCGCCGGAACGATCTTGGGCAAGCGCGCGCTTCTTGCCAAGCCGCTGACCTTTATGAACCTCAGCGGCGATTCGGTTGTGCCACTGGCGCGCTTCTATAAGGTTGAACCTGCCAGCATCCTGATCATCTCGGACGACCTCGATATCCCGTTGGGGACGCTGCGCATCCGGCAAACGGGCAGTTCCGGCGGGCAGAACGGCGTCAAACACATCTTGGAACGCATGGGAACGCAAAATATCGCGCGCGTCCGCGTCGGCATCGGGCGTCCGCCGGGGCGCATGGACGCGGCGGGCTATGTGCTGACCCCGTTCAAAGGCGACGAAGAAATCACAGCGTTGGAAATGATCGACCGCGCCGCGAAAGCTGCCGAAACATGGCTGACCGACGGCGTTGAGATCGCTATGACGCGCTACAATGGCACGGGCGAGACGAAGAAACTGCCGGAAAAGCCGCCCAAGCAGCCCGATCCGGTCAAGCCGAGCGAATCGTAGGGGCATGGCGCGTCATGCGCGCTGCGTGGTCGATCCAGTGTGTGACGCCAATGCGCCAACCGCGTACAATGATTCGTAACAACGGAGAGGAAAAAACGATGGACAGCACGATTTACAGCCTCGCCTACCAACCGAAGCGGAGCAAGCAAGAAGAACCGTATCATTACACGCGCGTCCCAGTTGAGTCCGTGACGTTGATCGCGGACTTTGGCATCGAAGGCGACAAAAAAGCGCGGCGCGGCAGCAATCGCCAACTCAACATCATGTCCTACGACACCGTGATGACACTGAGTGATGAGGGCTATCACGCGGAACCGGGCGAACTGGGCGAACAAATCATCGTGCGCGGGCTGGATATCATGGCGCTGCCCGCTGGATCGCGCATCTATTTGGGCGCGGACGCTGTGATCGAAATCGGCAAGCCGCGCACCGGCTGCGACTGGTTCCAGCAGATTCAAGATAAGCCGAAAGACAATACCATTGGGCGCTTGGGCGTGATGGCGCGTGTTCTTGTGGGCGGCGTGGTCAAGGTGGGCGATTCGGTTGCCGTTGTGGAAACCGAACCCGCGCTTTAACCGATACGTCTGCCCGTCGCTGGATCGAAGTACAACAGCGCATCCACGTTCGGCACGACGTGCAGCGTATCACCCGCTTGCGGCAGTATCTCTAATGGGACGCTGACTTGGAACGCCTCGCCCGCTGTCGAACGAACCTCGCACAATGCGAAGCGTTCCGCGTAATACGGCATGACCGACGCGATGCGGATTGCCGCGCCACCGTTGTGGATCGTGAAACGCTCTGGTCGCACGCCCAACGTGACCGGCGTGTTTTCGTCCAAGTCGGCGCGCAGCGGAAAGCCACCGAACGTCGTCCCCGTCCAACGATGATTGTGAACCGTTCCGGTGAACAAATTGATCGTCGGTGTGCCGATGAAGGTAGCGACGAACAAATTGACCGGATTGTTGTACAAATCTTGATAGGTATCGACCTGCTCGAAGTGTCCATCGCGCATGACCGCGATGCGATGCGCCAGCGCGACGGCTTCGATTTGATCGTGCGTGACGTAGATCGACGTGACGGGAAACTCGGACAGCAGCCGCTTCAGTTCGACACGCCCCGACGCGCGCAGTTTGGCATCCAGATTCGAGAACGGTTCATCGAACAGGAATACACGCGGATCGCGGGTGAGCGCGCGCGCGATGCCGACGCGCTGGCGTTCGCCGCCGGACAGATGCGCGGGACGGCGGTCGAGCAGATGATTGATGCCGATACCCGTGATTTGGGCGATGCGGGCGACGCGCGCGGGGACTTCGTGTTCACGTTTGCGCAGCGACATGAAAAAGCCGACGGTCTTGCGCGCCTCCCAATGCGGCATCAGCGCGCCATCTTGAAACACCATGCCGATTCCGCGTTCGGTGACGGGAATCTGCTGCAAGTCCACGTTGTCAAACAGGATTTCGCCCGCGTCGGGTGGGATCAGCCCGGCGACCAAGCGCAAGAGAGTCGATTTGCCTGAACCGGAGGGGCCCAAAATCGCTAATACATCGCCCGACGCAATCTTCAACGACAAATTATCCAACACGTTGATACTTTTCGCGGCGTCGTCCGATTGGGTGAAGCGTTTGCTGAGGTGGGCGAGCGTGATGGTCGTCATGAGGCTATTGAACCACAACTATAGGACTGAGGTCAAAGAACTGAGGACTGAAACCAGATGGACAAGATTCCGTTGGGGCATGGCGCGCCAGAAGCTATAGCGCGAGGGTTTGGCGCGCCAAACCCCTACATCACGCTAATCGCGTTTCGATTTTCCACGCGTTGAAAAGACTGCGGGTGAGTGAGAATGTAATTGCCCGCCGTCCCCAGTCCTCTAATCGCCTGCGGGTTCATGCAAATGCGGCTGAATCTGCTCGTGGTTGCGCGTCACCCCGCGCGGATCGCGCACGAACAAGAACAAGATCAGCGCCGTCGCCAGTCCGCCGAACGTTGCCAAGCCGAACGTCGCGCTGAAGCCGACGTTATCCGCCAGCCAGCCACCCAAAATCGGCGCGATCAGCGTGGCAGGTGCGATCAGCGTGTTCGCCAAGCCGATGTAGTAGGGGCGGTCGGAGTCGTTCCCAAACTCAGAGGTCATGACCATGCCCGTCGTCCACAGCATCGAATTGGTCAGCCCACCGAGCGCGAACACCAGATAGAACCACGTCAGATCGGGCGCGGACAGCGCCAAAAATGTGCTTAACGCGGTGAGCAGCGCGCCGACGGCAAACACCATACGATGCCCCCACCGATCCCCAAGCCAGCCCATCAGCGGCGCGCTGATCACCTGCCCCATGAGCAGCGCGCCCGTCATGATTCCAGCGATCTGCGGCGTCATATCGAAGCGGCGCACGGCGTAGACCGTGAAGAACGACAAGCCCAACGCCGCGATCTGTGCCAGCGTGCGCGCGACGATGAACCAACGGAAGTTGGGATCATTGCGTAGAATGCGCGGCAGTCCGGCGAAGAACGCGCCCCATGTGCGATGGGCGCTATCGGCGGCGGGCAGTTCCGGTTCGCGCGTCATGCCCAAGAACGCGAACGAGACGAACATGCCAATCGACGCGATGAAGAAGCACAGCACGAAGTTGAGCGGATACGCCACTGCGACCAAGACGACGCCCGCCGCGACTGCTGAAAGCGCCTGAAAGCCGTTGGCGGTAGCAGATTGCAAGCCATAAAAGGTGCCGCGCCGCGCAACGGGCATAATCTTGGCGATCATGCTCTGCCATGGCGTCGCCGTGAAGCCCGCGCCCAACGCCTGCCAGATGACCAACACAATCGTCAGCGCCAGCGCGATCTCGCGCCCGATCACGGGGATGAGCGCCGCCACCAGCACCAGCCCCAAGAAGGGCCAGCGTTCGTGCAGCGTCATGATCAGCGTCAGCGGCTTGTAGCGCCCCAATTGAGCGACGCGGTTGGCGACGAACAACTGCGGAATTTGCCAGCCGATGAAGTGTGCCGACGCCACCAAGCCGATGATCGTCGTCGAATCGGTCAGCGTGGACACAAACAGGGGGATCATGGTCACGAACGAGGCGAAACCAAGCCCGAAGCCGTACCAACCGCCATCGGTAATGTTGACAATCATGTTGTGACGGACATTTTGGCGGATATCGCGGCGCACGCCATCTTGCGCTGTCACGTCGCGCATCGAATCGCGCGTGTCGGGCGCGACCGCCGCTTTCACCTGGGTGGACAAAGAATTTCCTCCGAATGGATGCACATCGTGGAAAATGCACAATCACCATTGTAATGCACGATATAGAGACCAGTGAAGTCCACACTGTTCAAGTTAGAATAACGTTCAGTGAACCAACGTTAAGGAGCCATGCTCATGTCCCTGCTGATCCGCCGCGCCGATGTGCTGCGCGTCACCCCTTCCACCGTCGAAACGCTGCCCGCGCACGATATTTTGGTCAATGGCGCACGCATCGCCGCCATCGAGCCGACTGGACAGATCGATCCGTCCCAAGCGCGCACGGTGATCGATGCCGATGGACAGATCGCCATGCCCGGTTTGATCAACACGCACGCCCATACGCCCATGGTGTTGTTTCGCGGATTGGCGGAAGATGTGAATATCGACCGCTGGTTTAACGAGTATATCTGGCCCCTCGAACACAATTTGCAAGCGGAGGACGTGTATTGGGGGATGCAGCTCGGCTTGGCAGAGATGATCGAGGCGGGCGTGACGACCGTCGCAGATCATTATTTCTACATGGATCGCGCCGCGGCAGCGGTGGAGAAAGCCGGGACGCGCGCGCTGTTGGGCTGGGGCGTGTTCAGCAGCAGCGGACTGGATGCCCTCGAACGTACAGCGAACTTCGCACAAGATTATCGCGGCGCGGCGAGCGGACGTATCACCACGATTATCGCACCGCACGCGCCCTATACCTGTGACGATGAATACTTGACGGCGGCGGGGGATTGGGCGCGTGAACTCAATTTGGGCGTCCACATCCACGCTGCCGAGACGAAATACGAGACGGAAGCCAGCTTGAAACGGTTCGGGCGGACGCCGATTCAGACGCTCGAAAAGACGGGCATCCTCGACAATCGCACGATGATCGCCCATGCGTGCGGCGCGACGCCGGACGATATCACGCTGTTGAGCAAGTACGACGTTGGCATCGCGCATTGTCCCAAGACGTATCTCAAGCTGGCGATGGATGTGACGCCCGTCATCGCCATGCGTGCCGTCGGGATCGCCGTTGGCTTGGGGACGGATGGCGCGGTCTCGAACAACACACTCGATATCTGGGAGTCGCTGCGGTTGATGGCGCTGATGCAGAAGGATCGCGCCGAGTCGCCAGAGGTCATGACCATCGCGGAGGCACTGACGATTGCCACGCGCGACAGCGCCAAAGTCGTTGGCTTGGGCGATCAGATCGGCGCATTGGAAGTCGGCAAGCTGGCGGATATCATCCTCGTGGACGTGAGCGGGCTGCACCATCAACCGCTGTACAATCTCGGCGCGAGCCTCGTCTACAGCGCGCGCGCGTCCGACGTGCAAACGGTGATCGTCAATGGTGACGTGATCATGCGTGACCGCCGCTTGCTGACGCTGGACAAAGCCGAGATCATCGCCAACGTGCGCGCGTCAATGGCGCGGCTGAGTCAGCGGCGCGTCGAGCAGCGCATCCAGACGTATCAACCATAAGGGCAGTACTGAGCGGCGTTAATCCCGCTGCTTTGAATGAGCGTAACCAATTCAAGCACAGGGTGCTATGCCGCTCATCTTGCGCGCGGTTTCAACGTGAACAAACATTAAATTCGTGTGACTTGACATGGCGCAAAAAAAAATAGGAAGATGGTGTTCAATGTAAAGCATATTATTGTTGGATGAAGCCACATGCGCCGTCACCCGCTCACAATTATGTTGTTGGTCATTGCGCTGTTGGCGTTGACTCTCATCTCGGTGGGGACGCGGCTGGGCGCGCAAGAGGGGACGATCACGGAGGGAGAGACGCCGGGCTATTCGAGTGCAGCCGACTCGCCGCCCGCGCCCGCCATTGCGACGATGGGGGCAGTGCCGTTGGATGAAGCGTTCGTGCTGCCGACGGCGACGCTGATGCCGACAGCGACGGTAGATATTCCGGTTGTGTTACAACCGCAAGGGGCGATTGGACGCGATATTGCTTACTCTACTTCCAGTGTAGTGAAAGTCAAAGATGCAAATGGAAATCCAATTTTAGCTTCAATTCCAACAGGAACCTTTTATCCAGCTTGGTCATTAAACGGGTTACAAATCGCCTATGTGAACACAACTTCCAATAGTGTGTGCGAACATGATACTCTTTTACCATCTCCAAATGAACAATGTCATGGAAGCAGTGCAATCACTGTCGTTCCACGAGTTGACAATCGCTATTGGGATCCCGTGTGGTCACCGAACCTGTCGAAATTGGCATTTGTATTGAGCAGCGCCGCCGGTCGTGTTGACATTTTTATTTCAGGGCGTGATGGTAGCAATCTCACCAATCTGACAAGTAGTCTCGGGACGACGGTCAACTTGTCACCTGCATGGTCATTAGATGGCAACTTGTTGGCATTCGCTGGCGTTGTCGATGCGAGTACGAACGCCTATAACATTTACGTTTATAACGTTGGTGCCAATACGCTTGCCACCGTGACGACTGATGGGAATCAGAACCGACTTCCTTTTTGGGAACGGGGCGCGAATAACAAGTTGGGTTTCGCCTCAGGTTCAGGGATTTGTTCCAGTGGTAGTGCAATTTGTATCGTTGACAACTATCTTTCACCAGCTCCTCGCGCATTTACCCCTTTAACCGATAGTTCGATTGAATGGGGAGCGGTTTGGTCGCCAGATGGTGTTGGTGTGCGTTACGCTTATATGTCTTATCAAACGGGGAATTGGGAAATTTATACAAGTGGTGGAACTAACATTACAAATGATCCAGCCAATCAAAATCAGTATCCCAAATGGCGTCCGACAATGGAAGAAGCGTTACGTCTTTTCAATGTTTATGTTGCAGTAGATGGCGGGGATACTGCTTTACGTCAGCACGTTATACGCGAAGTTTTGATGGGTGTGGAAGATACAGCAAAGGCGCTGAACAGTCAATTTGTGAATATTCAGGGGTCATATTTGGGCGCATTCCTGCTAGTGATGCACGAAATGCTTAGTCCAGCTCGCCCGATAAGCTTTGCAATTTTTAATCGAACTACAGCTCAATCAAATTTAGTTTGTCTTAATAGTTATGGTGGAATCCCTCCAAACACCACTTTACCGCAGGTTAGTCATCAATCGTATATCGAGTGTGATATTGATCTTCTATATGACTTTACCCGTTATACCGTTGTTCACGAACTTGGACATACATTTACTCAGCGTACTGGATTTCAGGGTACTGCACCAAACTCATATTTCAATCTAATTTTGACGCCACGAGCAGAGCCCATAGGATCTATACGTGATAATAACGAACAAGTCGTTATGGGATTTGGACAAATTCCATTAATTACAGGTATTACTAGTGATTGGGCTAGAGGGCGTCGTGGGTGGGGTAGTTCAGGTGGATTAAGACCTTCTGAAGCTGGATGTGATTTTCAACAAAATACGGGTACTTTTGTTGATGGTCTCAATCAGGGTTTTTCTGATGAAGTGGATGAAGCTGCTGCTGATATGTTTCTTAATTGGGTATATGAAGAGTTAGAAAGCATAGGACTAGTTTCACCGAAGGTTGGTTTTGAAAACATTTTATGGAATAAATTGCCAACTGCAACTGCGCCTCCAAGTCAGCGCGATGCCTCTTGTGTTTTAGCGACAGCAGCACCAACGGATTGGTATGACAGCAGCCTTTCCGGACAGGCGAGATCAAACTATATGAATACGCTTGTAATGCCAACTTTAGCAGCGATGAGTGGATGGTAACTTCTAATATGAGAAAGAAGCACATGAGAAACTCGACCTACGTCAGGTTAGTTTTGGGATTAGCTATAATCTCGTTTATTACCATTTCTCTAATTGCAATTCAGTCATCTTATGCTCAAAATCCAACCGGTATTACTTCGGTTGAATGGAGTCCTGATGGAACGAAAGTTGCTTATGGGGGTACAGGTGGGTTGTTGCGTATATTAACGGTTTCTACCAATCAAGTTGTCACGTTTTCAGGAATTAGTGAAACAATATACAGTGTAACGTGGAGCCCCGATAGCCAAAAAATCGCTAGTGCAGGCGATAGCAGAATAATCCGAATCTGGAATTTGTCCGGAACTTTACTCGGCAGTTTTTCGGGACATCAGGATAAAATTTTGTCTTTAGACTGGAGTCCAGATGGGACAAGGTTAGCAAGTGTAACTTTTGATGAACAAAACAACTTGAAGTTATGGGATGTAGTAAATTTTGTGGCTCAACCTGTTGCGCAAAAAACCGCTAGTAATGGATATGCAGTTAGATGGAACCCAAATGGTAGCCGATTAGCTGTTGCCTCATCTATAGGATTACTAACTTTTGATGCAAACTTAACCTCTATAAATTTAAGAAACAATGTCATTGGTACATTAGGAACGATTACAGCATTAGCTTGGAGTCCCGATGGGACAAAAATTGCCGCAGGTGCTCAGAACGTTGTAATTTATAATTCAACTACTCAAAGCCAGATTTCAGTATTGACGGGGCATTCTGCATTTATCGAGAGTTTAGCTTGGAGTCCAAATGGCGATAGACTTGCGAGTTCTAGTGTAGGCGACGATGCAGTAAAAATCTGGAACATCAATAACAGCAATCTTTTAAACACTTTTACTAATAGCAGTCAGGTAATTTCATTGTCGATTGCTTGGAATCCCAATCTAAATATAAGCGAGTTATTATTTGCTGGTTCAGGAACAACGCTTACATCTGTTCAACCATCCGTGATTACTCCGCTTCCTAATATGATCACCAACGGCACGTTTGCCACCGGCGCGCTCTCGCCGTGGACGACCAGCGCCGCCCCCACCGCCGCCGATCTCGTGACGCGCATCCAAAGCAATGTGTTGGAGTTCTACCGCACGACCACCTCCACCAGCGGCGCGATCAGCCAGAATACGGGCGTGGCGATCCCCGCGCTCACCCCGCTCGAAGCGCGCCTGTCCATCGGCAACAGCAGCGCCGTCCGCAAGCGCCTCACGGTTACGCTCGAAGACGCCAACGACCCGACGCGGCTGCAAAACTGCGTCTTCTGGTTGCCCGCCAGTTCGACCTTGAAGACGTTCATCGTCCGCACCTACACGCCGGGGGCATGGGGCAATCTCAAACTCACGCTGTCCGAAGGCACGGCGACGGGCAGCGGCTGGCTGCGCGTCGATAACGTCGAAGTCCGCCAGCAGCCGGGCGGGAGCATCAGCGCCACGACCTGCACCGATCCGAACATCCCGACGGCGGCAAGCGGGACGGACGCCGCGAACCTGTTCAGCAACGGCGATTTCAGCAATGGCGTGAACGGCTGGTACTTCGGCGGCGACATCACCTATCAATTGACGGCGGGCGTGCTGGAGTTCTACAAGACGGTCGGCGGGGCGGCGAACGCGACGGTCGTCAACACGACGGCGCAGCTCAACGCGGCATCGCGCTTCGAGCTGACGTTGGACTTGGGTAACAGCAGCGCGACGGCGAAGCGGATCACAGTGATTTTAAACGACGGCGATTGGACGGACTCGCAGACATGCAATTTCTGGCTGCCGGGCAACACGGCGCTGGCGCGCCACACGATGCGGACGTTCAACTACACGACGTGGAATCCGGTGCATGTCTCGATCTTCGAGAGCGTGTCAGGGCAGGCGTGGACGCAGTTGGATAACGTCGATTTGCGCCGCCGCTCGACGCTGAATCTGGTCGGGACGGAGTGCTATCAGCCGGGGGCGGCGCTGCCATAGGGACGACTCTGCGAGTCGTCCCGTCGCTGGATTGGGATTACTTCCCTAGTCGCTTCTTCGCTTCTGCCGTCAGCGCGGGCAAAATCTGATATAAGTCGCCCACCAAGCCGAAGCGCGCCAGCTTGAAGATGGGCGCGTCGGCATCTTTGTTGATAGCGACAATTACCTTGCTCGTGCGCATCCCGGCTTGATGCTGGATCGCGCCGGAAATGCCGCACGCGATGTACAAATCCGGCGCGACGACCTTCCCCGTCTGCCCGACTTGATGCGCATACGGGATATAGCCCGCATCGACTGCCGC
>DAOTUQ010000041.1:0-36925 GCA_034437055.1 Anaerolineae bacterium | reverse complement strand
TCAACATTTTGCGCGCAGGGGCATCTGCGCCCTACTTGAGCGACGCTAAGACGAAGGTTCGCCTTCGCAGTCGTGTTGACGGTAGCAGCCCCCGCCTTTAGGCGGGGGGAGTATGTCACTCGGTTTCGATTCGTTGATGAACGTAAACGGCGATTTTGTGCGGGTACGCTTCTTCGACGAGGACTTCGTTCAAAAATAAGGTGTCGGGCAATTTTTCGGCGTCCATCAGTGCGATGACGTGCAATTTGTCGATGCCCAACACTTGGCGGATGCGCAGCCGCCCGATTTGGTCGCGGACGATCCCCCACGCGCCCGCGCGATGTTCGGCAGTTTCTTCAGCGAGCGGCACTTGCGTATAATTGTCCGCGATGAACTGGGCAAAGCGCGCGAAATCGCCGTCGTTGTAGAGCTTGGTCTGTGCGATCAGGCGCATTCCGGCGTTGCTGTGGGTGAGGGCGGCTGTTTCGTTGGGCGTCATGAGGCGAACAGCCTGTCTGCGGGGATGGTCATAGCCTCGATCAGCGCCGTCGGGAACGCTTCGCCCGTGCCGAACACGCCGATGCGCGCGAATTTACCCGCAACCGCGTGATAGACTTCGACGTAATCGCTTCCCACGAGCCAATCTTCGCGCACGCCCGCCGCCTGATAGATGTCGAACTTATCGCCGCGATCCCGTCGTTCGGTTGATGGCGACAAAACCTCGACGATCAAGTCAGGCGCGCCGTACCAATAGCCATCGTCGCCCAACCTGCAGCCGGTATTCGCCGCGCTGACCCAAAACACGTCGGGTTGGGGGGTATTGAAACCGTCAATGTGGACATCAAGGGGTGCAATTCGCGTTTTGCCATTCGGAAATAACGATTTGATCAATGCCGCTGCTTCGTAAACCTGCTCTTGGTGAAAATCAATCGGACTTGGGCTCACAATCGTTGCTCCGTCGATGTATTCGATGGGTACGTTCATCTCTGGTAATGCCAAAAATTCGGCGCGCGACATCGGAATGGCAATCGCTTGGTTGCGCGCACGCACTTGTTCGATGGCAGCATCCAAAATCGATGTGGCTTCGATCATCATGACTCCGACTCCTTCACCTGCATGTAGTCGAATTATAACCCTTTCGATCCCGCGTCTCCACTATAATATGGGCAAGTGTGACCGTAGCGAAAGTCAGCGCATCTATCGTGAGTGAAGCCATTCGTCGGGCGCGTCCCGGCACGATCCGCCTATTCATCCTGACCCACTTCGCGCTGTCGGCGATCATCAATCTGGTGTTCTTCGCGTCGAATGCGTTTCGCCCGTTGGCATCCGCGACGGGGGGGCTGCTCAACGGATCGCTGGTCGTCAATGTCTTGTTCGTGCTGCTGCTGGTCGGCTGGATCATGCTGCGGCGCGGCGGGCTGCGCCCGTATGATATCGGGCTGATCCCGCGCCATCTGGCGCTAGGGGTGGCATTCACGCTGGCGTTTTGGGGCGCGGCACAGCTCATCCACGCGCTGGCGGGCTTGCTGGCGACGGGAAACATTCAACTGCATCCTCAATGGCACGATCCCGGTGTCAGCTTCATGGTGGGGCAAATCCTCGCTCAGTTGATCGGCAACGCGCTGTTCGAGGAGATCGCGTATCGCGCGTTTCTGTTCCCTCAGCTATATTTGTGGTTGGGGAAGCGCGTCGCGCATCCATGGCGGCGCTTGCTCTTGGCGCTGATACTCTCGCAAGGGGCGTTCGCGCTGTCGCACATCCCGAACCGCATCTATCGCGGCATGACGCCAGAGATCATCGCGCTCGATCTGCTGTTGTTGTTCTGTTGGGGTATGATTTATACCATCATGTATTTGCGCACCGACAACCTATTCGTTGCGGTCGGCGCGCATACGATGGGCAACGTACCGACCACGCTGTTTGCGACCGCGCCATTGTTGGCGGGCGACGGCGAGACGGTGCTGATTTATCTGATGATCGCGCTGGCGATCTTCCTGTATCCGATGTTCCGCGCTGCTCGTTCTGCCGCCGCGCCTCGCGCCGACGGGGAGAACGAGTCTGGTGCGGTCGAATGGTTGGGAGCGGACTGAAAAATGGCGAAACGCAATCCAGATCGGCGCAAGGGCAAGCGGCAGGATGAGGACGAAGAAGCCAAGTCGCTGTTCCTGACGAACGAGGACAACGACCGCAGCGACGTCTATGATCCCGACGCGAACGACGAGCGTTACAAAGATTTAGAAGACGATGACCGCGATGATGTGCCGCCTGCAAAATCGGGCAAGCGGCGGCGTGATGACGATGAAGCGTTAGAAATCGACGATGAGGTGTTCAATCCGCCGCGCGCCCGCGCGCCCGTCGGGGTGATCGGCGGGACAATCAGCGTCGTCTTGACGGCGATCATCGCGCTGATTTTGTTCACCTTGCTCGGCTTCGGCATCGTGTTCGGCGGACGCTTGGCAGGTATCATCACGCCATCGATCCCACAAGCCAGCAGCAGCGGCTTCGTTCGTCCGACGGTAGTAGCCGTCGTGCCGGATGTGGCGCTGCCGACCGCCGATGCCAATGTTGATCCACGCTGTGACCTTGCCGGCGAGTGGTGGAACGCCGTCAGCCCACAGTACAACGTGATCGCGGCACAGTTCGGCAGCTTGTACGCCACCGCGCCAGAACAGCGCGAAACGTCGCGCGGGGCGGTGCAGATCGCGCGCGATGCGATTGCCAACACGCAGACGCCGCCGTGTTTGGCGCGCGCACAGCAGAGCTTACTCAGCGCGGCGCAAGAGGCACTCAATGTGACCACGCAGATCGCGGCGGGTGATACCAGTACCTATGCTGGCGGGCGTGGCACGTTGGAAATCGCATTCGCGGACATGTACGCGGCGATCTGGGGCGATGCGGATTTTTCCACCGACCTCGACACGCCCATCGCGCTCAGTGTGCCGCGTTTGGGCAGCGATGTGAACTGCACGCCCGAAACCCAGACGTGGTACACCAGCATCCGTCCGTCGCTGCAAGCCTTCGATGTACTGTTGAACACCGATCCCGCGCCGCTGTTGGGTCCTCGTCTGCGTACGTTGATCGATGATATGGGGACGACCGTCGCCACGATCCGCCAATCGACGCCGCCCGCCTGTGCGACCACCGCGCGCGATTTGTTGGCAACGGCGCTGGAGGGCTATGCGCGCGGCAACGAACTGATCGGACAAGGCGATGCAGCCAGCGCACAAGCGGCGTTCGCAGAGGCGGTGCGCGACGAGTTCAAGTTCAATGCGTGGATGAATTGGCTGGGCGCGCCGCCGATCTAGGCGTTGACCGATACGACCGGGTTATCGCATCAAACACGTTGCGAAACCAATCCGTAGGGGCATGGCGTGCCATGCCTCCTCACCCTGCCTGCTTGGGTTCGCGTGCGAAAGCGTCTGGCAAGTTTGGATGCGTGTCCGGCAGGGTTTGACACGCCAAACCTCTACACAGCGCGCTAACGTATGCAAGAAAAAATTTGGATGTGATAGGGGTTGATGGATACCCAAACGCGCAAGGAAACGTTGATCGCGTGCATGAAGGGCGATGCGCGCGTTGGCTTGAACGGGCGCGGCTTCTTCGCGCCGACTGAGAATGAAAACTTGTTCGCGGTCGTTTATCTCGGCAAGTCGCGCGATCCGCGCATCGCGGACGCTGGGCTGATGGCGCGCATCCATCATGATAAAAGCGTGATCGAACTTGATATGAACGACAAAATGCGGGTCGATGCGCCGTTACAAGCGGGCGTCCCGCGCGATCAGATCGTGCTGGCATACGTGGGCGAGTCGATCCCGGCGATGGACGCGATCTGGCAGCGCGCCGCCCCGCGCCGCTAGTTTCCCCGTCACTTTGACCTTCGATTCCGCTATAATCGCGGTATACGACACAGGCGAAGCGATTGGAGCGCGCGATGGCGGACGAACAACATCCCGATATGCTCAGTGGGCTGAATCCCAAACAGCGCGAGGCGGTCACGGCGGACGACGGCGCGGTACTCGTAGTCGCCGGACCCGGCAGCGGCAAGACGCGCGTACTGACGCATCGCATCGCGTATTTGCTGTATGAGCGCGGCGTCTATGCCAGCCACCTCTTGGCGGTCACGTTCACCAATAAGGCGGCGGGCGAAATGCGCGAGCGCGTCGAGCGCATCCGCGAGGGGCGGCTCGATGGCTTGCTGATCGGCACGTTTCACAGCGTCTGCGCGCGCTTGCTGCGCATCGAAGCCGATGCCACACCCTACAACCGCGATTTCCAAATTTACGACACCGACGATCAGCAGTCGTTGATGAAGACGATCCTGCGCGAACTCGATGTTGACGAGAAGAAGTATCCGCCCGGACGCATTATCAACGCGATCTCGAACCTCAAAAACGAATTGATATCCCCAGACAAATATCGTGGCGACAATTATTTTGGCGAGATCGTCGCCCGCGCGTATCCGCGCTACCAGAAGGCGCTGATCGCCAACAACGCGCTCGATTTCGATGATTTGCTCGTGCAAACGTTCTTCATGCTGCGTGATAACGACGCCGTGCGCCGTAAATATCAAACGCGCTTCGAGTACGTTTTGGTCGATGAATTTCAGGACACCAACACGGCACAATATCAGCTCGTGCGCTTGCTCGCCGCGCCGCAAAATAACTTGTTCGTCGTTGGGGACGAGGATCAAGGCATCTATGCTTTTCGCGGCGCGGATTATCGCAACGTGCAGCAGTTCCAGCGCGATTATCCGGCGGCAAAAGTCGTCCTGTTGGAGCAAAATTATCGCTCCACGCAAATCGTTCTCGATGCGGCGCGCGCCGTGATCGACAAGAACAAACAGCGCACGAAAAAGGCGCTGTTCACCGAGCGGGTGGGCGGCGCGCGCGTGGCGCTGCACGAGGCATACAATGACTCGGACGAGGGCGAATATATCGTCGGGCAGATCGCGCGCTTGCGCCGGGATGGCGGCTATGGCTTCAACGATTTCGCTGTGATGTTCCGCACCAATGCCCAGTCGCAGGCGCTCGAAGCCGCGCTGGTCAAATTCGGCGTTCCGTACCGTTTGATCGGCGGCGTCGGCTTCTACAAGCGGCGCGAAGTCCGCGATTTGATGGCGTATTTCCGCGCCGTCAACAACCCCGACGACAGCGTGAGCTTCAACCGCATCATCAACACGCCGGGACGCGGCATCGGCGCGAAGTCGCTGGAGGCGTTCAACGACTGGATCGCGCGCAAGGGCATCACCATCAGCGCGGGCTTGGCACAGATCGCGACGGGCGCGTCCGATTTCTCGGTGATCGGCAAGGCGCGCGCGGGCTTCTTGGAATTCGCTAAACTGATCAGCGAGATGCGCCACCTCGTCGCGGTCGGCAACGAACTGCCCGCGCTCTACGATGAAATCACGGCGCGCACGGGCTTCGTGCTGTATCTGAACAGCATCAGCGATACGCCCGATCAATTCCAAGAGCGGCAGGAAAACATTCGCCAACTGCGCGGTATCCTCTCGGATAAGCGCGATCTGACCTTGAGCGATGCGCTGTCAGATATGGCGCTGGTGGCAGAGGTCGATTCGCTCGATGGGGAAGAGGATCGCGTTGTCTTGCTGACGATGCACGCGGCGAAGGGGTTAGAATTTCCGATTGTGTTCATCGCGGGCATCGAGGACGGCATTCTGCCCCATTCGCGCTCGTTCGACGATCCCGAAGCAATGGCGGAAGAACGCCGCTTGCTCTATGTCGGGCTGACGCGCGCCAAAGATCAACTGTTCCTCAGCTTCACATTCAAACGCTCGTTGTACGGCGAGTCGAAAGAGGCGATTCCGTCGCGCTTCTTGAGCGATATTCCCGCCACCCTGCTCGAAGGCACGCCCGCTAAAGTCCGCAGTCAGCAGGAACGCGCGGGCTACCGCGAAGCGACCCAGTGGGATCGGGACAACGACCGCCGTCCCGCCGCGCGTTGGGATGCGCCGCCCGCACGGAACGCCCCGTCGTCGGGCGAACGGAGTGCGCCGCCGAGTGGCACGAGCAAAGTAATTCCGTTCAACGGGGGCGCGGGGCGGGGGAAACCTCCATCGTCGAATCTGCGTCCGCGTCCATTAGATGCGCTCAAATACCGCGACGGGATGCGCGTGCGCAGCGCCAAATATGGCGAGGGCGTCGTGCAAAAGGTCGAGCGCGTCAGCGGCGACGAAATGGTGACGATCCAGTTTGATCAACACGGCAAGAAATTGCTGTTGGCGAGCTTCGCGGACTTGCTGATTTTGGAGTGAAAGCGCCTGCTTTATAATCGACGCGAATGATGCGCCTTGAAGGCGTGGAGACAATGTACAATGCTAAATCGTTTTGCACAGTGGATGTCAACGCCGTTTGAACGGTTGGCGTACCGTTATTTCGCTTATAATGCGCATTACAACACCCCTAGTTTCAAGCATCAAGATTTGATCAACGGGGTCAGCCAAATTCAACAAATCCACTTGATGCTCACCTATCGTCGGATGCTGCAAGAAGGTGCGAAACTACCGTCGTTCGAAGATATAGAGTTTCGCTGTTATTCTCAGAACGGTGAAGATGGTATTTTGTGGTATATCTTCGCGCTGATTGGTGTCACGAACAAGCACGCCGTCGAAATTTGCGCTGGAGACGGTATCGAGTGCAATACTGCGAACCTGCTGACCAATCATGGCTGGATCGGGCTGTTGTTCGACGGCAACGCACGTAATGTGCAGCGCGCACGCACGTTTTATAGCGTTTTTCCTAGCACGCGCGCCTTGCAGCCTCAATTCTTAAACGAATGGGTGACGGCTGAAAATGTGAACGATCTCGTTCGAACACATCAGTTTGAAGGCGAGATCGATTTGCTCTCGCTGGATATGGATGGTGTTGAATGGTGGGTGTGGAAGGCGCTCGACGTGATCCGTCCGCGTGTTGTCATACTGGAATATAAACACGTCTGGGGAGCGACGAAATCGGTCACGGTTCCCTATGCGCCCGATTTTTACGCCGGGAAAGACGGCAAGAATCCGCAGTATTACGGCGCATCCCTGTCCGCGTTCGTCAAACTTGGGCGCGAAAAAGGGTATCGATTGGTCGGCATTCAACGCTATGGCTTCAATGCGTTTTTCGTTCGTGATGATATTGCCGCCGATATTTTGCCCGAAGTCTCGCCCGAAACCTGCTATCAACATCCAATGGTACGCTGGCTTGTCAAGCCTGATGAACAGAGCGCGATGAGCGAAAACTGGGTTGAGGTCTAGGGTGACTGCCACCCCCCCAACCCCGTCTCCACGAAGTGGGGAGGGGAGGACATGTTTGGTTTTCTCCCTGATTCACCTCACCCCCCAGCCCCCTCTCCACGCAGTGGAGAGGGGGAGTTTCCGCCTTGTGTTCCCCCTCTCTACGCAGTGGAGAGGGGGTCAGGGGGTGAGGTTCTTGAAAAGGTGTCCTCCCCTCAGCCACGAAGTGGGGAGGGGGTCAGAGGGTGGGGTGCTTGAAAAGGTCTCCTCTCCTCAGTTAGCGGAGAGTGGGTCGGGGGGTGAGGTCTTTATCCTGAACTACATTCGTGACGGACGAGTAGGCTTGTAATCTTGTGCAGAATGACGAATTTTATACCCTGTTCTCCTTTACAATTCACCAAAGGCTGTGCTATATTCGCTCCTTAAGCCTTTAAGCTGAACAAGCAAAATGCCTTTCGACCAACACATTGCTCATTTGGGAGTGAATTTCAATGAATCGTCGTTTTTTGAGTTTGGCACTGCTCGCGGTACTGGCGTTGGGGCTGTCCGCCTCGCTCGTCGCGGCGCAAGATGATGTAACGCTGCGCTGGCGCACGCGCCCAGACAATCAAGCCGAAATCGACCTGTATACCACCATCAGCAACACCGTCGATGAAGGCTTTGAAGGCGTGACACTGCAATACGAACCCGGCGGCACGGAAGGCGCGGGCTACCAAGCCACGCTCTTGACCGAACTGGCGGCGGGGACTGCGCCTGACGTGTTCTGGATTCCCGGCAGCGACATCGCCACCTTCGCGGAAGCGGGCGTGATCCTCAACCTGAGCGAAGCCGCCATGGGCATGGAAGGCTTCGATGTCAACGTGTTCTATTCGCAGCAGGTCGAGCAGCTCACGTTCAACCCCGACGCGATGACGATGGGCGCGGACAGCGGCGCGCTGTGGGGCTTGCCGCGCGATGCGTCGGCGATGGCGCTGTACTACAACGCCGATCTGTTTGAAGAAGCGGGTATCGATACTCCCGACGAACAACTCGCGGCGGGGACATGGGATTGGGACGCCTTCCGCGAATCATCGGAGGCGATCAGCGCCCTGTCTACGGGTGACAATCAGGTCTACGGCTTCGGCATGAACGGCTGGTGGGCGAACTGGTTGTTGTTCGTCAACTCAACCGGTTCGCGCTACTTCAACGCGGATTCGAGCGCGTGCGGTTTTGAAGAACCCGGCACGACCGACGCCATGGCGTACATGCAAGGGCTGTATGCGGATGAACTCGCAGTTCCGTTTGGCAGCGATTCTGAACCCCCATTCGTCGCGGGCAACGTCGGTATGTTCCTGAATGGACGTTGGGCGACCCCGAACGCGATTGCGCAAATCGAATTCGATTGGAACGTGACCGAAGTCCCCGCTGCACCGAGCGGCGAACGCTCCAACTGGCTGTTCTGGGGTGCCTATGTCGTCAACGCCAACACCGCCAACCCTGAAGCTGCCTTCGATCTCGTCACCCGCCTGACCAGCACGGAAGTGCAGTCGCAAGTGACGGCGTTGGGCGCCAACATCCCCAGCCGTAACACGCCCGAAGCGCAAGCAGCCTTCTTGGGCAGCCTGCTGGATATCAAGCCCGACCTGAACAACCAAGCGTTTATCAATGGCTTGAGCTACGCAGTGGCGGAAGCGCCCCTGTGGACGGCGAACTTCCAAGATGTCGATGGTGCGGTCGGTGCGCTGGTGTCGGATGTGATGGCGGGCAACCTCGCGCCGGAAGACTTCAGCACGACCGCTTGCGAGACGATGGCACCGTTATTCGCCAGCTAATCGGCGCTTGACGGATCGCCGCGTGTTGGTCGGTTGAAGTTCGACCGATGCGGCGTGTGATGGATGAGGGGCGTTCACCCAGTGATTCGGGTTCAGAGCGCCCCTCTCTATTTGTGCGAAAAAATAATCGAGGGGGTTATTGATGGCTACTGACGTACAACGAGTTTCGCTTTCCCCCACGCCTAACCTACCGCCGCCCGTTTGGTTCGTCGTCGGCTGGCAGGTGCTGCTCGGACTTGGCACCCTGTTCATTGCGCTGCAAGTGGCGCAAATTGAGCGCATTTTCAACTTGCCGTCGTTCGTCCAACTGTTCGTCGGTGGGGTGATCGCGGCGTTCGGCGTGGCGTCGCTGGCATCGGCGCTGTTGATGGCGCGCGGGCAGAGCGCGGGGCGCGTGTTGGCGATTGGGCTGGATTTCATCGCGGCAGCACTTTTGCTTTTCTATTTGTTTCACCTTTTGGGCATCTTTAACGGCATCGACCAACTGGCGACGGGACTGTATCGCAACGCCATCGCGCTGTGGGGGATCGCCATCGGCTATGGCGTGATGATGATCGGGCGGCGCTTCGACGAGGACAGCCGCCCCGGCTTCATCATCGAGCGCATCGGCATCGCCCTCATCCTCTTGAGCATCATCGCCATTCTGCTGATTCCGGTGTGGGACGTGAACAACCCGCTCTCCGGCTTGTTGTTGACCGGCTTCGGATCGCTGATTTCGGGGCTGCTGCGCCTCGATTCGCTCGCGGTCGTGGGCTTGATCGCGGCGGCGGTCGCATCTTTGTTGATCTTGCTGCGCTTGGGGCTGCTGTTCGGGGAGACGGTCTCGGATCGGGATACGTGGCAGGGCTGGCTGTTCCTGATGCCGAACTTCATCAACTTCGCGCTGTTCTTCGCGGGACCCCTGCTGCTGTCCTTCTATCTCAGCTTCACCGATTACAATCCGGTGCAGCAAAGTCCGGCAAATTTCATTGGACTCGACAATTATGCGCAAATTCTCAGCTTGAGTTTTGCCACCGTCGTCGCGGGCGCGTCGGCGTCGGGCTTGCTTGCGCCGCAGCACTTGGAGATGGGGCGGATCGCGCTTGGCGCGAATCAACTCGTGATCGGTGGCAGCGATCCGCTGTTCTGGCGCGCGCTCGGCAACACACTCTACTACTGCACGATGCTGCTGCTGTTGAGCATCCCGACGGCGTTGGGCTTGGCGATGCTGCTCAACAGCAAGATTCCGGGCATGAAATTCTTCCGCGCGGTCTTCTTCATCCCATCGGTGGCGGCGGTCGTGGGCGTGGCGCTGATTTGGCAGTGGCTTTATGATCCCTCGATTGGCTACATCAATTACGCGCTCAACCCGATCTACACGACGATCAACAATCTGTTCAGCACGGATGCCAGCCCGCCGAATTGGCTGACCGACGACGGTATTCTGATGTTCTCGGTTGTCGTGATGGCAGCGTGGCAAATTATCGGCTTCAACACGGTCATTTTCCTTGCGGGCTTGCAGGGCGTCCCGCGCGAACTGCTCGAAGCCTCGACGGTTGATGGGGCGGGGCGCTGGACGCGCATCCGCAAGATCATCCTGCCGCTGCTGGGTCCGACCACGTTTTTCGTCACGATCACGACGTTGATCGCGGGCTTGCAGGCGTTCAGCGAACCCTACGCGCTGATCCAAGACACGAACCCGACCAACGCGAAATTGACCGCCGTTTACTATCTGTACAATCAAGGCTTTCGCAGTTTCAGTATGGGCTATGCCTCCGCGATTGCGTGGGCGCTGTTCATCGTCATTTTCGTGATCACGATTGTGCAGTTCCGGTTGTCACGCTCGAATCAGGCGTATGTGGATTAGGGACAGTGAAAGAAGTCTCAGCACTGTTTCCTTTGGAGATTGATCATGGTTGAAACGGATAATTCCCTGCGTTCGTGGATCGTGCGCATCGGCGTATGGATCGCGCTGTCCATCATCGCATTCTTGATGCTGTTCCCGTTCTTGTATATGTTCTTCACGTCGCTCAAGACCACGACGGATGTGTTCCACTCGCCGCCGCGTCTGCTGCCGTATTCGCCCATCACGCGCGATGTGGACGGCGAAGCGGTCAACGTCTACGAGTTCACGATTGAGGGTGTCGCGCGCGAGATGATCGTCAATGACGAGGCTGGATCGACGGCGTTTGGCTTCTTCACGACCGCCGAGCAGATCAACGCCGCCGATCCGCAAGCCAGCGCGGGCGTGATCCAAGTCCCGCTTGATGACACGACCGAGACGGGCGAAGAACAAGAAGTAGGCGGCGAATCGTTCGATGTGTATCAAGTCCCCGTCAACGGTGAGACGCAAACGCTGTTACTGGCATATCGGCGCGGCTTGCGCCAGTTCGTAGATGTGATCGATCCGAGCATCGTTACCTATGCCGTCGAGCGCACCGCCCAACTCAAAGAAAGCGTCGATTTCCAATGGCAAAATTACAGCGCCGTGCTGAATCTGCGTAACTTGGATCGCTCGCTGATCAATACAACGCTCGTGACGCTGTTGGTCACGGCGGGACAGGTGATCACGTCGCTGTTGGGGGGCTACGCCTTCTCGCGCATCCCGTTCAAGGGGCGCAACGCCGTCTTCTTGGTGTATTTGGGGACGATCATGATCCCGTTCGTGGTCTTGATCATCCCCCTGTATCAGTTGATGGTGATCATCGGCTGGCAAAACCGCCTCGCGGCATTGATCTTCCCGTGGATTTTCACAGCATACGGCACGTTCCTGATGCGCCAATTCTTCATCACGATCCCCAAAGACTTGGAAGAAGCCGCGTTCTTGGACGGTTTGAGCCGTTTGGGGGTCTTGTGGCGCGTGTTCGTGCCGTTGAGCGGACCCGCAATTGCGACCCAGACGATCATCACGTTCTTGTATGCGTGGAACAGCTTCGTTTGGCCGCTCGTGATCATCAACGAGGGCAACACCGCCAACCATGTGATCACACTCTCGCTGAATCAACTGCGTAACGCCGCCGCCAGCGAGCCGAATCTTGTGCTGACGGGCGCGGCGATTGCGATCTTGCCGCCACTGGTGTTGTTCATCCTGGCGCAGCGGTATTTCATCGAAGGCATCGCTTCGACGGGCTTGAAATGAGCCGCAAAATTTGACGTTAGAAGGCTGTTTGATGCGTCAACGCCCCATGTTCAATCCGGCACCGCGCGGCTATAATGCGCGCGTATTGATGCTGGTTGAGTGGGAGCGAAAACAATGGATGCAGTGACGGACGGGAAAGTGGTCAGTCTCGCGTATGTGTTGACAGTCGAGGGTGAAGAAGTCGCGCGTACCGAGCAAGACGACCCGATGGATTATCTGCACGGCGCGCAGAATATTCTGCCGGGCTTGGAGAAGGCGCTGGCAGGCAAGCAGCTTGGCGATAAGTTTGCCGTCACGCTGACGCCCGAAGAGGCGTATGGGGAGTACGACGAAGAAAACATCGAAGAAATCGACCGCGAGGACATTCCCGGCGCGGACGAACTCGAAGTCGGCATGGTGGTCGAGGTCGAGGACGACGATGGGTACTACGTCGCGCATGTGATGGAAATCGGCAAAGGCACCATCGTCTTGGATTTCAATCCGCCGCTGGCGGGCAAGACCTTGACCTATGAAGTCGAAATTGTCGGCGTGCGCGATGCGGACGAAGAAGAACTGGCGCATGGTCACGCGCACGGCGTCTGGACGGATGAAGACGAAGACGATTTTGATGAAGACGACTTCGACGAGGATGAATATGACGACGACGAAGAAGAATTCGACGACGAAATCGAGGAAATTGACGACGACGACACGCTGAACGGGCGTCCGCGCGCGTAGGCGGGGACATGGCGTGCCATGTTTACACGAGTTATCATCAAAGGGCGTCCATAAGCGGGCGTCCTTTTGATTTAGGGAGATGGGACAAGCACATGGCGAAAATCACGCTGCGGGACGGACGCGCCTTCGATGCGCCCGATGATCAGCGGTTGGTCTTGGCAATTGAGGATTTTGGCGTCGATATTCTGCATCGCTGCGGCGGCTTCGCACAGTGTACAACCTGTCGCGTGGCATTCTTGAGCGGCGAACCAACGCGCATGACCAGCGCCGAACTCGAACGACTGCAAGCGCGCAATATCGTCGGGCAGTTTCGTCTAAGCTGTCAAATCGTGTGCGACCATGATATGCGTGTCGATGTGGTTCACACGTTGAGCAACAGCGATTTGACGGACGCGGGTTCGCGTCCTGCCGACACGATCACGCCCGATCCGGTCTGGATCGACACGCCCGCCGCGCCCGCCAGCGAGTAACCATGCCTGCTCCGATCCACGACCTGCCGCCCCGTTACGATGAAGTGCGCCATTTCGTGCTGACAGCGCCGCGCACGCTGATGCTGCTCAACGTCGTCTCGCTCGTGCCGATGGCGGCGGTGCTGCTGCTGATCAGCGCGTGGTGGACATGGCTCGCCACCATCATGCCGATCAATGCTGCGACCAACGAGGTGGCGTGGTGGGCAGGCGTGCTGATCGCGCTGGTCGTCATCCTGCCGCTGCATGAACTGCTGCACGGCATCGCCATTCAGATCGTCGGACATCATCCGCGCTACGGCATGAACCTGAGCAAGGGGGTGCTGTATGCGACGGCGGACGGCGCGCTGTTCCGTCGCAATGAATACATCTTCGTGGCGCTGCTGCCGTTGATTGGGATCACGATTTTGAGCATGATTCTGCTCCCACTTGTCGCCGATGGTTGGCGGGTCGTCGTCCTGCTTGGCGCGGTCTTCAACGCGGGCGGCGCGATTGGCGATCTATGGAGCGTGTGGATGCTGCGCCCATTCGCGCGTCGGGTGGTGATCCGCGATGAAGGGGACGGCTTTCGGATTTATGACGCGGTGGAGATACCGCCTTAATTGGGCGCGCGTCCCGGTGGGATGTCCGCATAGGGCGTTAGGATTATTTCAACGGTTCATGAGGGGCGAAACGCCGGGATATCGATCCAGAAGATCGAGCCGCCCTCCGCCGGAAAGTCCGCACCGACGCGCCCATCTTGCAGCGTCGTCAACTGCTTGACGATCCACAACCCAAGACCGGTACTGGATTCGTTGTTGGTCGGGCGCGTGCTGAGTTTACTGAACATCTCGAACAAGCGTTCGCGCTCATGCGCTGGCACGCCCGCGCCCTGATCTTGAACCCACAACCGCAGCGCATTGCCGACGTCGTGTGCGTCGGTCTGCGCTTCAACGCCGATCCACACGACCGCGCCGCGCGGGCTGAACTTGATGGCATTGTCGATCAGATTGCCGAGTGCCTGTGCCAACAAGTGCCCATCCGCCAGCGCCAACCCGGTGATGTCGCCCATCTTCAATGTAATCGATTTTGCGGCGGCGGCGGCGCGATTTTGCCCGACCAAATGACGGATTACATCGCTGATATTGACGACGTTGCGATTGATCTCAATGCGCCCGTTGGCTTGCAATCGTGACGCATCCAAAAACGTCATGATCATGGTGATCATGTCATTGACGGTCATATCGGCACCGTCGATAATTGTCAGCGCGACGGCGTTATCCGGCAGCATGTCGCGCAGCAAGAACAGCGCGGTACGTAGATTATGCAGCGGATTTTTCAGATCGTGCGAGACGATGCTGAGGAATTTTTCCTGCGTTTCCTGCGATTGCGTCAAGTCTGCGATGGCTTGTTTGTGGGTGTCGTGCAGGCGTTTAAGATTGAGTAGCGTCTGCGCGCGCGCGCGCAGCACCTCTGGCTGAATCGGCTTCACAACATAATCGTTCGCGCCCGCGTTCAATCCGCGAATGATGCGCTTGGAATCGTCACTGCCGGAAACCATGATCACGGGTAGATCGGAGGAGTTGAAACGCGCGCGAACGCGCTGCAACACTTCGTAGCCGTCGATGCCCGGCAGGCTGATATCCAACAGCAGCAGATCGAATGATTCGCGCGCCAAAAGAGCGAGCGCCTCTTCGCCATCGCTGACATGAAAGACATCGTAATCGGGCTTAAAGTAGAAGGACAGCAAATGTCGCACGTCGGCGTCGTCTTCGACAATCAAGAGTTTGGGAATCACCGCGATTTCCATTTGCTCCCGTCGGACTACTTCCACAATTTCGCACAACATCATTTGCCCCACAAGTTTAATTTACGCTAAATTGATTATAGCCTTGAACAATATCGGTATCCCTTAAGGTTTATCGCAGGGCGCTGCTATAAATCACGTTACAAATACGCGATAACGCCATTAAATTACAATGGCGAACGACATTAACGCAGACGCACGCGCCATGCCTCGACATAGACGATCACGCCGCCGTCTTTGACAACTAATACAGGCGCGATTTGCGCATTTCCGCCGCCGAATGCGAGCGGCTGTCCGATGGGTGCATCATCGAAGAAGACGCCGACCGTCCCGGCGTTCGCGTCATAGTCCAAGCGGATGACCACGTTGTAATCGCTGACCGCGCGTTCGCTGACGGTTTCGATGCCGGCGGGCGTGCGCAGATTGATCCGGATCACGCCCTCACGCACGAGTTGGACTTCCAGTCCAATCGCTTGCGCCGGATTGCTGCCATTTTGCAGCAGCGCGCCGAAAAACACGTCATTATCGATCATCAGCGCCGGATTCCACGTTCGCAAGCTCATGCGCGCCTCGACGACCGTGATGCGGCTGGCGGCGTTCGCGCCGAACATGGCTTCGGACGCAGCGGGATCGAGCAGGATGGTGATCGTTTCGCCGCCTGTAAATTCGCCTGTGCCGAGCCGCCAAAGCGCGGGATCGTCCGCCAGCGGCGCGAATGTTTCGGCACTGCCCAAGCCCAATCCGGTCTCGACTGCGCGCACCAAGATCGACTGGTCGCCGCGCAAACCCTCTGGCGGCAGGGTCGGGCGCGGCGTCGCTGTGATTGACGGGATCGGCGTCGCCGTAGGGGTAGCCGAGGGCGGCGGCGTCGCTGATGGTGGGGTGGTCAACGTTGCGGACGGCGGCGGCGTGTCGGATGGGGGGCGCGTATTGGTAGCGGTCTCATCCCCACGCAGCGGGACGGTCGCCAAGAGCATCGGCGGAGTGGGGGAGCTATCCAGCGTTGGCAGAATGGGCGTCAGTTCCTCGGTCACATCCGACACGGCGAAGATGGGGAGCGGCGTGGGTGTCGCATTGGACGCACTGCCGTCCGATCCAACGCTGGCGGCGGTCTCGGACAGCGCCAGCCTTGTCCCGTCGACGGCGGCAGTCTCGGAGAAGATCAGCGCCGCTGCCGTCTCAGAGGGTGCAATCGCCGTCCTCGCTGCGTCGGGGCGATTGCCCGACACGATCAGCGCGACGATCAGCGCCACTGCGCCCAACGCCACCGCGATCAGCGGGAGCGGCAGCCGACGCCGTTGCGCAGGAGCAGGTGGTACAGCATCCGGCTGCACATCGGTGGGCGTTTCGGACGTTTCCGACACAGCAATCGTCTCGCTGGCTGGCTCGTTCGGTGCAGCAGACACGAGCGGCAGCGGGCGCGCGGGCGTGCGCCGTCGTTCATCGGTACGGCGTGTGTCGGCAGGTGGAGGCGTCGGCAGCGGTGCTTCGTCTTCGGTCAGGCGCGGCGTTGGTTCGCCCGTTGGCGGCGGTGGGAACTCTGGCGAGCCTTCAACGACATCTTGCCAGCGCCGATACAGCGCGTATGCCGGATGGCGGTCGATGAACAGTGTTTGAAAGACCTCGCTGAATTTGATCAACTTGGCGCTGCGGCGCATCGTTTTGTCGAGATAAACGGCGCTCACATCGTCCAACGTGGACGCCCACGCGCGCACGTTGCCCGCGTGGCTTTCGCCCAACAAGCGTCCGGTCACGTCTGCCTGATGCCGATGTGCCATACGCAGCGCGTCGCTGCCCGCGCCGTCACCGCTCTCGTGGCGGTTCTCGACGGCGGCGGCGATCTTGCGCGCGTTCTGGTGCAGTTCGGCGGCGTTGGCGAGCAAATCACGCAGATAGGCGCGATAGCCCGTCAGCGTGAAGCCGGCTTGGGTTTCGGCTTCATCAATGGCGCGCACAGCGTTTTCGAGCTTGATGCCAGCGGCGCGAAATTCGCCGTCCGACCAATCGCGCAGCGACGCTTCGAGTTCGCGCAAACTGAAATGCGCGGCAGTCAACAAGCGCGCTTGCGGATTTTCTTCGAGCGCCTTGCGCGACGCCTCCAATTTGGACAGCGCCGCCGCGTTGTTGATGCTGTTGAGCAGGGCGGCGGCGAGGGCGACATCATGGCGGCGGTCGATGTAATCTTCCAGCGCGCGCACGGCAGCATGGCGCGCGCCGAAATCGCCCAAGACTTTGGCGGCAGCATCGCGCCAGAAGCGCGCATCTTCGACGCGATCATCGTGCGCATCAAGCGCGCCCCACAGCACAAAATTGGCGAACAAGATGCGCGACGGCGCGGTACTCTGGCGATTATAATTATCGACCAGTCCCTTGCTCATCGCTTTGATATACGTCTCTTTGCTCGGCATTTGCGCCGAAAACGCATCGCGCGCGCCGATTTCATCGGGCGTAAACAGCAGTTCCACCGTCGCCAGCGTCGTCTGGGTACGCTTCAAGTCCGCGACCGCGCCGCGCTCGACCCAATCGCGGATGAGTTCGACCAGATCGCGCAGACGGCGCGCGGCGTTCCGTTCAGCGTCGTCGCGCGCGGCGTCGAATGCCTGTTTGCCGAGTCGTTCGGCTTCCGCGAGGCGGCTGCGGTCGAAGCTCTCCCAACCGTCCGCCAGCGCGCGCCCTAACCCGCCATACAGCGCGTGCCGCTCGATATACGATGCGCCGCTGATGATCGTGCGCAGTTGCGCCAGCCAACTCGCCAACGACGGGCTGATCACGCTCACGGCGTCCGTGGCTTGCGACAAGCCCAACAGCGCCGCGCCCCGATTGCCCTGCACAGCAGCGTCGGCATACGCTTTCCAACTGCCGGACGCCAGATCGAGTCCGAAGACCATGCTCACCAGCGTTTCATCGAACAGCCGCTCCACGAACGGCTGCAAATCGTCGTGCGCGCTCGTCAGCCACTCCGCCACGTCCGCACCGTCGGCGGCGGGCAGATACGTCCTGTAGATGTTGAGCAGGTCGTACAGCCCGCGTAACAAGCGCGCTACGGCGTCCCAGGCAGTGTTCGCCGGATCGATGGCGCGGCTGTTGTCGAGCGCGCGCCCGGCATCGCGCGGATTTTCGATGGCTTGTTTGCCAATGATGTGCATATTGTCCGCCAAGCCCATCGCGGCGTTGAGCGCGCGGCTGAGAGTCGTCGCGGGGAGCTGACGATTGGTCAAGCCGCGCTGAATCTGCGCCGTTTCAACGAGGCTGTTGAGCGCCATGAGCTGCTCGACAATCGCGCGGAAGCCGTCGCGCAGCCGATTGAGATTCGCTGTCCCCGATTGGGACAGATTGTCCAGCGCCACCTGAATCTCGCGCAACAGGGCGCGCGGCTCTTGCAGTGCGTCGCCGTCGGCGGCAATCTGCATCAGCGCGACTTCGAGGCGGTACAAACTCGGACGCAGCAGCAGCACATCGGTCATCTGCGCGGAGATACGCTCCGCCAGCAGCAGTTGCAAGCCGACATTTTCGCGCTCATCCTGTCCTTGCGTGAGCAGGACGACGGCGGCGCGGTCAAAATGGCGCTCGAACAGCACTTTGATCGCCTCTGCGACGGCGGCGGGCGCGGGATGGACTTGCTGCTCGATCAGCAGGATGCACCAATCGCTGAGGAGCGCGATCAGCGACGCCGTTTCGCCGCGGGCGCGGGGACGCAGTTCGTCCAAGAGCATCGCGGCGCGCGTCCAATTCGCGCTCTGCAAATAGATGCGCGCGGCATCCAAGTCGCCCGCGACTTCGAGATCGACCACGCGATGCTGAATTTCCGTTACAGCGGCGCGCGCCGCCGGATAGCCCGGATCGATGGCGAGGGCGGGTTCGAGCGTGCGCGTTAAGCCGTTCAAGTCGTCTTTGCTCAGATCGCGGCGCAAGCGTTCGTTGATGCGCGTGATCACAGCGTTGCGGTCGCGTTCGATGGGCGTCCGATAATCGGCAAGCTCTTTGCGCAGTTCTGCGATAACGGCGTAGCGCATTCGCGGATTGGGGTGCGCCGCCTTGCTGACGATGGCTTGCAGCCGCGCCGGCACGCGATCCGCCTCGTGTCCGAAGTTCACGCGGAAGTCGTCGCCCGCGCCGGCAGCGCCCGCCGCCGCGCGATCCATACGTCCGCCGCCCGTGAGGATGAAGAAGATCAGTTCGCCGACCTGATAAATGTCCGATTGGCGGCTGATCCCTTGCGGGGTACTTTCATCGCCTTCGAGAAACGTGGCGTTGCCCCAGTCGATCACCTTGAGGCGGTACTGTTCCCGATCCCAAAAGAGATGTTTGGCGTCCACATCGTTATACACAATGTCGCGGTTATGCGCGTTCGCCACCAGATCGAGCAGGTGATCGAGGATCGTCAGCATTTCCAGTTCGGGCAGTCGGTCGCCGCGCGCCGCCAGTTCCAACACCACATCCGCCAGGATCGCGCCCTGTGCGCGCTCCATGACGATGTACTGATGGCTCGCGCCGCTGACGGTGAACTGTCCCGTATTCAACAGCGCCGTGACGGCGGGATGCCCGGCGAGGCGCATCAACGCTTTTCGCTCGTTGAGGATGCTGACTTCTTGCCCATAGCGGATCGGCGGCGCGTCGTGCGGCGCGGGGCGCTTGATCACGACGGGGCGGTCACTGTCTTGCGTATCGACAGCCCGCAGCGTCTCGCCAGAACGCCCGCGCGGGTAAATATAATCGTAACGATATCGGTTGTCGAACAAACTATCTGCCATTTGAATGAAATCCCTTAGCGCGCGTTCAATTTTAAGACAGTTTGTGTAGGGGCGCAAAGCGGGGTTTTGTTGACATGATGAATCTAAGGTGCGTCAAGACAGTAGATTAAAGCAACCTCACCCCCCAACCCCCCTCTCCGTACCGGAGCTGAGGAGAGGACATGTTTGAGTTTCTCCCTCATTAACCTCACCCCCCAACCCTCTCTCCGTACCGGAGAGGGGGAGTCTCCGTCGAGCTTTCCCCTTCCCCACTTCGTGGAGAGGAGGTCAGGGGTGGAGTGCTTGAAAAGGTGTCCTCCCCTCAGCCACGCAGTGGAGAGGGGGTTGGGGGGTGAGGTGAACCCTAAAGTCACGCAAAATACCTATCCAAAAGTCAGGTTAAGTATAACTCACTTTCGCGCTGCTTCGAGCGTCGCCGCCGTCTCCGCCACCATGCGCGCGAACGTGAAACGTTCCATCCCGACGCCCGCGTTCGCCGCCAGACGATCCCGCATTCCTGGCTGGATGGCTGTCGTCAGCGCCGCCGCCAGCGCCGCCGCTGCCGCCGCGCCATCGTCCGCGAAGTACGGCACGAGCAAGCCGTTGACGCCGTGCTGAATGACTTCGGGGTTGCCGCCCTTGTCGCTGGCGATGCACGGCGTCCCCGCGCGCAAGCTCTCTAAGAGCGTGTGCGACAAGCCCTCGTAGCCCGAATACAACGCCACGTAATCCGCCGCGCGCATCAACCGCTGTACCTCGACATTGGGTACACGCCCTAAGAACGTGACCTGTTCCGCCACGCCGCTTGCGTGTGCCAGCGCGCGCATCGCGTCCAAAATCTCGCCGTCACCCGCCACGATCAGCCGAATGGCGCGCGTTCCCCGTTCGCGCAAGATCTTCAGCGCGCGGATCAGATGATCGACGCCCTTCCATGGGAGGATGCGCCCGACGGTGAGAATGATCACCTCATCCTTGACCTCACCCCCCGCCACATGGAGGGGGGGAAGGGGTGAGGTCTCCCCCTCCCCACCCAGTGGCGAGGGGGTCAGGGGATGGGATGAAGACGACGGTAAAGCGTTATAAATCACGCGCACCCGCTCTGGCGGCACGCCCCAGCCGACGACCATCCGTTTCAGATACTCGCTCGGCACAATCACGCCATCCATGCGCCGCGCCTCGTTCGCGCGCCGCGCCTTGTCGGCGTTGAGCGCTTGCCCGTAGCGGCGCGTCTGGAAGGCGTCGATATCCTCCGTCGGCGCGATCCAGCCCTTGCGGATCGCGCGTTCCCACGCGACATCGCCCACGATCTTGACGATGCGCGGCGCATGACGGTTCGCTGCCAGCGGCAAGCCGAGCGAATGGAGATACACCACGTCCGCCCACGCCAACCCCGCCCGCGATGCGCGCCAATACGCCGGATAGCGCCGCATGAACGATGTGCGCGCGATCCGCGTCACCCGATAGCCGGGACTCGGCGTGTCCATGTGCTGCGCCTCGCTGAACGTCAGCGCGCGCACGTCCCAGCCGCGCGCGATCAATTCCGGCAGCATTTCGCGCAGATAGGTCGCGGGCCCGCCCGGTTCGGGGTAGAAGATGCCAGAGGCGATAAAGAGGTTCATCGAGTGATGAGCGATGCGTGATGAGTAAAAGAAAGGTTTTTCGCCTTTTCTCATTCCGCATCACGGATCACTGTCCCTAGACATTGAACCGGATATGCACGATATCGCCGTCTTTGACGATGTATTCTTTGCCTTCCAAGCGGATTTTGCCCGTCGATTTCAGCGCCGACTCGCTGCCCGCTGCGATCAAATCGGCGTATGCCATCACTTCGGCGCGGATGAAGCCTTTTTGCAGGTCGCTGTGAATGACGCCCGCCGCTTCGGGGGCAGTCGCGCCGATAGCGACGCTCCACGCGCGCACCTCGTCCTCGCCAACGGTGTAGAACGATTGAATGTGCATCAAATCGTAGGACAGGCGAATGACTTTATCCGCGCTCAGTTCGGTGATGCCGTATTCGCCCATGAACAGCGTTTGGTCGTCCCCCTCAAGCTGGCTGAGTTCCGCCTCGATGCGCGCTTGCAGCGGGACGATCATGCTTTGTGCGTGCGCGTACTCAAGCTGTGGCAGGTTGCCATCTTCGCCCGTATTCAGCACGATCAACGCGGGCTTGAGCGTCAAGAAGCCGAAGCCCTTCAGCGATTTGATCTCGTTGTCGGTCAGTTCCATGTCGCGCAGTGGCTGTTCGGCTTCGAGATGCGTTTTCAGGCGCTGCACGAGTTCCATCTCATCGACTTGTGCCTTTTCCATCGTGCGCCCCTTGCGGCGCATTTCGGCTTCGAGGCGTTCGATGCGCGCTTCGACCATGACCAGATCGGTCAGCACAAATTCGGCGTCCAGTGTGACGACATCGCGCGCAGGGTCGATGCTGTCGGCGGGGTGGGGGACGTTATCATCTTTGAACACGCGAACAACGTGCAAGAAGCCGTCCAACTGCGCCAGTTCGTTGCGGAACTGTCCTTTTAAGCCGCCTTCGCCAATGCCTTTGTCGAGTCCGCCAATATCGACATACGTCACCTGCGTATAGGTCGTTTTCTTGGGGTTGTACATGGCTTTCATACGATCCACGCGCGCATCCGGCACGGGGACGACGGCGGTGTGAATCTCGAATTGTCCGCTGGTCGCCGCGCCCGTCGGGAGGTTCTGGCGCGTCAGGGCGTTGAACAGCGTGGTCTTGCCGCTGTTGGGCAGCCCGATAATGCCAAGTTTCATGGGGGTGTCCTATCTTGAGTGGTCACAATGAGGACGTATTATACAGGAACAATTTCAACACACAGGATGCAGAGCGATAGGGAAAAGAATTTAACGCAGAGAAAATAAGGTGGATCATGACTTTCATGGTTCTCTGCTGCGCTCTGTGCGTTTCAATCGTCCTGCCGTAATTCGATTCGCTGTGACGCATAAATCCCGCGCCGCCCCGCCGCCAGATACGCCGCCACGCAGATCACCATGCTGTAGATCGCCGCCCCGCCGCCAAACAACTCCACGCCCATGATCGCGCACGCCAGCGGCGTCTTGCTCGCCCCCGCGAACACCGCTACCAATGCCAGCGCCGCCATGAACGCGGGATCGACGCCGACGATCCCGCCGAGCGCGTGTCCGAGCGTCGAACCCATGACGAACAGCGGCGTCACTTCCCCGCCGACGAAGCCCGATCCGAGCGTCACCGCTGTGAACGCCAATTTTCCGGCGAACGCCAACGGTGGCACATCCACGCCGCTCACACTGGCTTGAAGCAACGGCAGACTCAAGCCGAGATAGTCGCGCGTTCCGGCGAGGGCGACCATCAGCAGCACGATCACGCCGCCGATCAATGGACGCAGCGGCGGATAAGGGATGCGCGTTCGCAGTTGATGGCGGATCGCATCAGTCAGCGCCACGAACGCGCGCGCGACTAACCCACACGCCGCCCCAACCAGCACCACATTGATGAGCAAACCCGCATCGATAGGCGTGACAGGCAGCGCCGGATAATGGGCATGTCCGACGCCCCATGCGCGCGTCACCACGTCCCCGACGCACGCTGCGATCAGGCACGGCGCGATCCCATCAGTATCGATGCGACCGACGCGCGGCACTTCCAGCGCGAACACGAATCCGGCGGCAGGCGTGCCGAACACGGACGCGAAACCGCCGCTCATGCCCGCCAACAGCAGCCAGCGGCGCTCGTCGGGCGCGATGGTCAATCCAATTCGCTCCAATAGGCGGCGCAGCGTATCCGCTAGGCTCGCGCCCATTTGAATCGCGGTGCCTTCGCGCCCCGCCGATCCGCCGAATAGATGCGTCACAACCGTGCCGACGAGGATCATGGGCGTCATGCGCGCGGGGATCGGCGCATTGTTGCTGTGAATCTGTGCGATGATCAGCGTGTTTCCGCCCGCTGCCGCGCGCCCGAAGCGGTGATACATCCACCCGATGGCGAAGCCGGCGAACGGCAGCGCGACGATGATGTCGGGGTGAGCGACGCGAAAATCCGTCGCCCACGCCAGCGCGACGAGGAACAGCGCGGATGCTGTCCCCGCGAGGACGCCGATGATGGCACTGAGGAATGCTAATTTGAGCAGTCGCATGATTGCGATATTTTAACGCAGAGACGCAGCGATCATAGAGAGCGAAAGGGGGGAGAAAATAGCCGCTTTTCTCTGCGTTAAATCGCTGCCCTTAGGTGAAATACACGATGAAACTGAGCGCGAACGCCACCAACGAACACACCAATGCCGCGTAGACATAGTTGCGCACACGCTGTTCCAACAGCAGCATCTGTTTATCGATATGTGTCTTGTCCCATGCGCCCTTTTTGTGCCGATAAATCCAACTGAGCGGCGCGTGCATGATCGGCATCGCCCCCGCCGACCAGACGACATAGCCGAGCGAGAAGATCATGAATGTAGGCAGCCGCTCGTCCTGCAAAAACGGCAGCATCACGAACGTGCTGATCGTCGTCCAGACGAACATCAGCAGCGTTTTCACATAGCGCATGACCAAGCGCCGCAAGTACAAGATGTGCCGGGTCATCGACATTTCTTGCATGGCGACTTCTTCGACCAAGCGCCGATCCGTCGTCCGCGCCAATCCAAACGCCGTGTTCAGATGCGCGATCCGGCGCTGATGTTCGGCATCATCTGGCGTGATGTCGTACTGCGCGAGGATGTCAGGGCGGCGCGAACGTGGGATGATCTCGCCGTCCGTGTTCTCGATGGTCTCGTCGAAATACTTTTCGCGCTTTTCGGCGCTGAACGGGATGGCGAAATTGACCGAACTCGCTTTGTATTGATATTCGAACACCGCTTTTTTCACGCGCGGCGACTCGTCGGGCGAGAAGGTGACGCCAGACAGCGCAAACGACGGCGTGAATACGTTGGTGGCGAAGCCCGGCGTATAGATCGTGAAATAGAAATGGACGATATCTTTGAGCAATAAGTACAGCGCATAAATCGGGATCGTCAGCGACAGGACGAACGGAAAGCCCATCAGCAGATACAGCAGCGCCACGAGGACGATCTGGTTCGCGCCGAACGCGGTGAACAAATCGACGCTGTGATCCAAGAAGATGCGGATCAGGACGGTGATTTCTTCTTTGAAGAACGTCGGGAACAGGAGCAGCAAGCCCGCGCCGCTGATGAACGTGACGGCGATGCGATGCAGCGTGGACAAGCGGACTTCGGTGCGCTGCAAGTAGGCGCGCATGGCGTTGCGTTCGGCTTCGGTGAAGGGTTCATCGGCGCTGTCGCCGCTATTTTGTTGGTGCAATGGCTCGAACACCGCGGAGTCGGTGCGCCAATCGCGTCCGGCGGGGGGATCAGTGAACACGATGAATAGCTTTCTATGGGTCGCTGGGATGAAATGGATTTAAGGGGCATTATAGGATGCGCGGGAGGGGGTGTCAAATGGGGGGAATGACAGGGTAATCGCTTCAAAATTCAAAATTGGTTCTTGGCTCAGGACGGGTCACATTCTGTTGTAGGGACGCGATTTTTCGCGTCTGCAACCTCGGACGGCAAGAATGCCGTCCCTACAAACCCGACATGACCTTTTGTTGACCGATCAGAAATTTGAAGCGATTAGTAACTACTCAGGTACTCTTTTTTTTCTCATTTTGGAGAATTTGATCGCCAAAATCGGCAGGAATGGAGTCACTTCTTCCCTCAATAATTTCGAGGGTGTCACTTACACCGTGGGGATTTCCCCTCAACAACTACCTGAGTAGTTACAGCGATTACCCTAGAATGATAGGCGTTGTCACGTCGAAAATCCCGAAGCTAAAATTCCGTGAATCACGAAATGACCCACCTGACTCCTGTCCCCTCTCAACAATGTTGAGAGGGGGTTGAGATGAATCTAATCCGTGATTCACTGAAATTCACAAAAAATTCATACTCGCTGCTAAATATTTTTATTGTTAATTCGTTATATTATGAAGCATCGATTATGTATCGCTTTGAGGTATTTTATGCATCCTTATCATTTAGCTCGTCTCATCTTCGGGATATCGCTGTTATGCGTAGGCTTACTCAGCAGCGATTCGATGCCTGTTCGCGCCGATAATCCAACGCCCACGCCTGCTCCCATCGTCCCTAACGCTATGACTCCGCCCACGCCGCGCGCCGTCCCCGCGCTGATCGACGCGGTCTACGCGCACACCGTCACCAATGTCACCGATGATCTCAGCGGCGGCGTGAGCGTCGGTGATCTGTATTTTGGCAATGATTGGGCGTTCGGCATGGCGGTGATCCGTGCGCCGGAGGGCGTGCATGGATCGCCGTGGCTGTATCTGTTCTTGGCGCGCTATACCGTCGGCGGCTGGGAGGTGCAGCTCGAAACCGAATCCGAATTTGCCGCGTGGCTAACGCTGATCCCCGATGGGCTGATCCCTGGCGGTGGGCGCGCGGCTCTGATGGATGCTGCCGCCGCCCGATGGGGCGGGACGCGCGGGGACGGATCGTCGCAGTTGAGCTTGCCGTGGGCAGCGGGTCAAACGTGGACCGTGACCGGGGGACCGCACAACTGCTGTGAGAGCGATACGACGGGGCGGGGGGCGCTTGACTTCGCGGGCGGCAACGGGCAGATACGGGCGGCGCGCGAAGGTACCGTTTGGCGCAGCCCGACCTGCCCGAATTTTATCCGCGTCGATCATCCTGACGGCTGGCAGACGGGCTACTACCACATGCCCGAAAACTCGATCCAAGTCTGGAACGGGCAGAGCATCGGACGCGGACATTATATCGGTAATCAAGGTGCTTTGTTTGGCTGCGGCGGAAGCGCAACGGGCGATCACGTCCATTTCTCGCTGCGCCGCTCCGGTACGGCGCGCTCGTGGCACGATATCGATTTGGGCGGGTGGAACGTGCGCGCGGGCGCGGCGGCATATCAGGGCTGCATGGTGCGCAATTACGACGGTTTGACGCGCTGTCAATGGGGCGCGATCCCGAACGAGGGCATGATCGGCAGCGGCATCCCGTCGCTCCCGCTCGATACCAACGTCGTGAGCAATCCCAACTTTGATGCGGGGACGGCAAATTGGTGGACGTGGGGGAGCATCGTCAATCCGAGCGTCAGCAATGGTGCCTTCCAATGGTATCGCGCCGCCAACAGCGGGGATTGGGCTGTCATTGGACAGACCATCAACTACAGCGCGCCTGCCGACAGCTTGGTCGATTTGCGCGCGTGGTTGGGCAACAGCAGCGGCGTCACCAAAAAAATGGGGATGGTCGTCCGCGATGCGAATACGTGGGCAGGCGCTATCTTATGTGATTTCTATCTGCCGCCCAACACAGCGCCGCGTTTACACATCGTGCGCGGGCGCGTCCCGGTGACGTTTGGGCGGTTGCAGATCGAATTTGGCTCGCTTTCGCCTGATGATCAGGGCTATCACACGCTTGATGCGGTCAGCTTGCGCCGAGTGGGCGCGCCGAACGTCGCTACGACGGAATGCGACGCGCCGCCGACGGGTTTGGGGCGTGGTTTGCGCGCGGATTGGTACAACAACACCGATTTGACGGCTCACGTCACAACGACGATCATCCCGCGCATCAATGCGTTGTTCAGTGGCGATCCCCCAGTTGGCGGCGTGGATGTGGGGACGTATTCGGTCTCGTACACGGGTTGGATTCAGCCGCGCTTCAGCGGAACGTACACGTTCTATACGCTGAGTGACGACGGCGTGCGCCTGTGGGTCGATAATCAGGCGATCATCAACAATTGGACGGATCATCCCGGAACGTGGGATCAGGGGACGATTGCGCTGACGGCGGGGCGTCTGTACCCGATCCGGTTGGACTACTTCCAGAACGGGGGCGGCGCGTTAATCGCGTTGCAGTGGAGCAGCCCTGACGAACCGCGCATGACGATCCCGCCGGAACGCTTGTTCCCTAGCGTGAGTGCGATCAACAATGGCGGCTTCGCGTCGATGTCCAGTTGGGGGACGTTCGCTGATCCGCCCGGCGCGATCACCAGCCAGATCACGAGCGGTATCCTGAACTTCACGCGCGCGGCGGGCAGTAATAGCGCCGTCGTGCTGCAAAACACGGGTGTCGCGCTCCCCGCGAACGTGGCGTTTGAAGCGTCGTTCCAACTAGGGAACACGGGGACGGCGCGCAAGCGGATCACGGTGATCGCGCACGATGTTGATTTCAGTGATCTGCAAATCTGTACGTTCTGGCTCGCCGCCAACGTGCCGTTGCGCACGTATACCATGCGCGCCGCGCCAACGAAAGATTGGACGAACGCCAGCTTATCGTTCTACGCCTCGACGGCGGGCGGAAACGGCGCGTATCAGGTCGATAGCGTCACGCTCAACCACGCGCCCGCCGAGCTTGCGCTGACGGCGCTGTGCGGCGATCCCACCGCGCCTGCGCCCGCTTCCGGCACGAACAGCGGCAACCTCTTAAGCAACGGGACGTTCGGAAATGGCAGCACGAATTGGGGGACATTCGCGCAGCCGACTGCCGGCATGACGCAGCGCGTCAGCGGCGGCGTGTTCGAGTTTCAACGCGCCACCACCGCTACCAGCGCCGTTGTGTTGCAAAACAGCGGCGACAGCCTAGCGAACGGGCTGCCTATCGAAGCGCAGTTCCAATTGGGCAACAGCAGCGCGCTTCGCAAACGCATTACGGTCATTCTGCATGACAGCGATTGGTCAGATTTGCAAGTCTGCACGTTCTGGCTGCCGTCCAACGCGCCGCTTGGGAATTATGTCATGCGGGCGTTCACGACCGAAGCATGGACAGCGGCACATATTTCGTTCTATGCGTCGAGCGCCGACAGCGCTGGCTGGTATCGCATCGATAATGTGTCCTTGCTTCGCCGTCCGGCACTTGATGTGAATGGTACAGAATGCTATCTTCCCGGCTCTGCACCTGCTGGCGTCGCCTTCGGACTCGATGCGCCATTGATCGCCGCGCCGACCCTGCTGGCGACGGCGACTGCGTTCCCGTACAGCGCGCCCGCGCTGCCCGCCGAGCAACCGCTCGTCGCCACGCCATCCGCGCTGAGTGAGAGCGCGCCGGGCGAAGGCACAAGCAGCGAGTAACCGTAGGGGCGACCCACCCGGTCGCCCGATTTCGACGATTGCCATCAAGGCGGGCGTGCCAGCGGCGCGTCCGCCTTTATTTTAATCTTCATCGCATCCCCCCAGTTACAGGCATGGCGCGCTGGCAATGGACGAACTAAACTACGTTATCCATTCGCTTTTGCACGTTGAACTGCCATTCGGGGGGGGAACGCCGATGATCGACGATTTGATCCAGCAGCTCCGTGACCGTAATCCTGCCGTCCGCCGTCAAGCGATCATCGCGCTCGGCAAAAGCAAAGACATCGCCGCGCTGCGCCCACTGGCGGACGTGTTTCGCGGTGACGCGGACACCGATCTGCGCGAACTCGCGCGCAAGGCGGGACTGTACATCCGTCAGCAAAATCCGAATGCCATGCCGCCCCCACGCACGCCGACTCCATCCGACTCCGGGTTGCGGCGGCGCTCACTGTCGGATATTTCAGCGTCCGTGCGCGGTGACGACGATGCCTCCGATATCAAAGCCGCCAAACGCATTGAGCAATATCAGCGGCGGCAGCAAACGCCGCTCGATGCCGACGAGGGCGACGCACCGCCACCCCGCTTCGGCGCAGCGCGGTTCGGATCGGACGACCGCACGCTGGCGGAGATCGACACCGACGACGACCCCGACGATCTCGGCGCCTATTTGGACGATACGCCCGACGATGAACCGATCAACTATAAGCCAACTTCAATGCGACGCGGACGCTCGGCGGTAGCGGGCGGCGCATTGGCGGCGGGCGGCGCACTCGGCATGGGGGACGATGGCGAGGTCGAGGATGCGCCAACGCCGCCCGCGATTTCGCTTGCCGACTACGGCTTTGTGCGCGGTAAAGAATACACCATCGATAAAGAGGATCGCGCTCGCGCACGCAAAAATATCGATGTTGCGCTGTCGATGGAAGAACAGGGCAAGAACGATAAGGCGCTGAAAACCCTCGCGGCGGCGCTCAAGCTCGATCCGAATCTGATCAACGATGGCTTTTTCAACAGCGTTGCTTCCACCATCACAGGCAAAGACGGCGATGAAGCCGTCGCGGTGCTGATCAGCGGCGAAAAGCGCGCGGAGGCGATGAAATCCAGCCAGAAGGATCAGAAGAAAAAGCGCGCCGACCAGCACTCGGAGAAGGTGAGCGGGGCGACGAGTTCCGGGCTGCTGTTCGAGCTGTTCGTCTTCTTTCTTGTCAACGGCATTGGTACGGCGCTGATCTTCGTGATCAGCGTGCAGGGCTTGGTCAACTTCGCCACGCAGTTGATCGAGTCGGCTGCCGCTTCAGACCAGTTCTCAAGTGCAGCGGACAGCTTGGAGCAGGTTCAAACGTTGGCGCAAGCTTTCAATGCGGTGATCGTGGTGGCGGTCTTGTTGATTTTCGTGTTTTCGGGGTTGGGGGCGGTCTTCGTTCAGTTCTTTCAAGCGGCGATCATCCATCTCGTCGCGGGGTTGTTCGGGGGTAGGGGGCGCTTCGTCTACCAATTGACGACGGTTACGGCGGTCTACAACAAATTCCTGCCGTTCCTGTTCGTGCTGATTTGCGTGATCAGTACGCTCGTCTTCGTCACGCCCTACGCGCTGCTGTGCGGATCGATCTTCATTCCGCTGCTGACGATGTTCATCTCGATCAAAGGCTCGCAGAAGATTGGCGAAGCGTATGCGTTCGGCGCGGGCATGGGCTGCTTGGCGTATATCGTCAGCACTGTGATCATTTACGTGATTTATTTCACGGCGGGCGCGCTGTTCAGCAGCGGCATCGGTCAACTGCTGCAAAGCTTGATCGACGCGAATCTCGCCTCGGTTTAAGGCGTATCGAAGGACACTTCATGTCGGATTTTCGCGGCTGGCGGTGGGGAGTCGGCATGACCCTCGCCGCCACTGTTGGACTCGCCGCCGCATGGGTGGGCGGGAAGCGTGAAGCGCAGCGGATTCAGTTTCGTCAGCTCGATCTGATGCTGCCGCACCTACCGCCCGCCTTTGACGGCTACAAAATCGCGCACTTGACCGATATTCATTTGGACGGGACGCCCGCCGCCGAAGCCCGACTCGCGCGTGCCGTCGCGTGGATTAATGCGGCGCAGCCGGACGCCATCGCGCTGACGGGCGATTTTGTCACGCTCAAGCTGCCCGGCGATACGGGCGCGCTGATCGCGCATCTGCGGACGCTGCGCGCGCCTGATGGCGTCTTCGCGGTCATGGGTAATCACGATCACAAACGGCATCGCTACATGGTCGAGGGCGTCCTGAAGGCAGCGCAGATTCACCATCTCGCCAACGCGATCCATCCGCTGCGACGGGATGATGCGCTGCTGACGCTGTGCGGCGTGGACAGTATGAGCCGCCGCCGCGCGCGCTTGGATCGCGTCTTGTCCGCGCTGAATCGCGCCGCGCGCGAACAGGGCGACGCGGCGGGACAACCCTGCGCGATCTTGCTGGCGCACGAGCCAGATTTCGCGGACATTGCCGCGCCAACGCGCCGTTTCGACTTGCAGCTATCGGGACACGCGCACGGCGGGCAGATTCGCATCCCGTTCGTGACGCCGCGTTTCCTGCCGATTTATGGCGAACGCTACTCGAATGGGTTGTATCTGGTGCAGCGCATGATGGTGTACAGCAATCGCGGCTTGGGGACGACGGGCATCCCGATCCGCTTTCGCTGTCCGCCAGAGGTGACGGTGATCACGCTGCACGCGCGGGCGTGATCGCGTTCACAAACAGGGATCGGCGGGTTGGCTCTCCAACGCCAGCACGCCGAATACACAGTCATGCACGCGCCGGATCGGTCGTCGCGGACTGGTCGTTTTCGTCGTCGCTGACGAGTCCGCGACAAACATCCGACGAGATGATTTCAGTGGGGCGGAAATGTGTCCGCGCGAACGTCGATTTGCCGCTGCCGGAGACGCCGACGAGGACGACGAGCGCGAAGTTGGGGATCAGGATGGTCATTTAATCCCTACGGAGTGAAATATGGTGGAGCAAACTTTCGTGTAACGCCATCTCCAGACCAATTAGCAAGAACTTTGAAATTTCCTGACAAAGCCGGAAGGATTGTTCGTGAGCTAGGATATTCAAGCGTCAAAGCTACAATTCCCTTTGTCTCTTCTACACCAACATATGGAAAATCAGCGTGTAGTTCATCCTCAAAAAGCGTTCTCGGCAAAGCCTCAATCCGACGCGCAATTGAAATGACGTTTTCATCAACAGGTGTATCTGAAAATACGTTCGGCGTTGGTGAGGATATTTTTATAATTGCGTCAGCTAAGTGTTCGGAAACATCATAAATGATCCAAAATATATATCTCAGATCACGATAGAATGAGAAAGCAGTATTTCGCTTGTTAAAGAGTTTATGTACATTCGGATGAGGTGTTAAAGCCTCATTTTGATCTACATACTCGACAAAGTAGCCTAGAACCACAACATTATCGTTAAACGCAACAACACCGCGTAGCATACCTTGATTGTGTTTCATATGGTTTACTATATTAGCTATGTGATCTCTATAAGGTTTTATTGCTCCTATTGTTGGTTGAAGTACAGGCTGTTTCAAAATGTCGTCTCTGTCGGAATCAGGCTTTGTTTTCTTTTGTGGAAAGAAACATGTCAATATACTGCGACAATCGTCAAAATGTTGCATCATTCGATACAAAAGATACTCCTGACGACGAATAAGCGAGTGTCCCCAAGCAGTAGGTGGATTTTGCCGAAATTCAGCCGCAACCAGTGCCTTATCGAGTTCATCCAACACTTCTTCAAAACTCTCCCAGAGCATAGACAAAGATAAATTATAAATCCCAACCGGTTGACGAAGATTTCGAGGAATGTTGTAGAAAGTCCAACTCATGCGATTAATGAGTTCTTCTAAGCCTCGAGGACTGATAGTTGTTTTGCTGCTTCTTTGAATCTGCATAATTTCCTCTTTCAACTCTTAAAACGTCTACATATTTGTTCAAGGATAAACCAGTCCAAACGCACCTTTTTTAAGCGTGGCTTCCACAATCGCGGGCGCGAATGCCTGATATACATACACACCCGCATCGTCATACGCGGCATAAATGATTCGAGTCATGCGCGCTTCACCTTCATCCGCTTCAGCACCTTCGGCACCAGCGCGCGCACCTTTTCATCCGCATCGCCGCGCAGCCCCTCGACCGCCGCCCGCGCGTCCGCGCCGCCGATGTATCCCAACGCCGTCACCGCCGCAAAGCGCACCTGCCATTCCTCATCGCTCAAGGTCTCGATCAAGGCGGGCAGGGCGGTTTGATCGCCGATCAAGCCCAGAATGTCCGCTGCGCGTTCCCGCACGTACCAGTCCTCAGCGAACGTCGCCTCGGTCAGCAGGGGGATCGCTGCTACGCCAAACCCCGCTAACGCCGTGTTGACCACCAGTTGCACGTCGATGTTTTCATCGCTCAACAACGTGCCAAGTGCCGGAATCGCGCGCGCGTCGCCCAGTCGTCCCAACGCGAACGCGATTTTCGCGGTCACGACGGGATCAGCGTCGTTCAACGCCCCCATCAAGCCATCGACCGCCCGCGCATCCCCGATCTTGCTCAGGGTGTGCGCCGCGCCGTGGCGGACGGCGGAATTGGCGTCGCGCAGCAGATCGATCAAGGGCGGTACCGCCCCTTCACCGAACCGTGCCAGCGACCACACAATATCCTCGCGCACGAAGAAATCATGTTCGGTGTGCAGCAGTCCAAGCAGGACGTTCAAGGCACCCTCGTCGTGCAGATCGCCCAAGCGTACCACCGCGCGCCCCCGCACATTGTGATCAGGGTGCTGAAGCGATTCCATCAGCGTATTCAATGTCTCAGTCATAGTATTGTCCTTGCTCAAACACAGCCATCTGACTCGCCGCGCCCACCACCGGATCGACCTCGCCAATCGGCAGATAGCGCGCGCGATACCCATGCGCCGCCGCGACAGGGCAGCGCCGTGATCGTCGCTTCGGGATAGAACCCATGCGCCGCGCCGAACGCCAGATTGAAGGTTTGCGCGCGTCCCGGATGCTTGCCGAGCGACCCTCCGTTTGTGCTTGTGAATCTGATTATAAACGATTTTGGAGGGTTTTTAAGGGTCAAACGCCCTGTTTCTTCACCAATTCACCGTCACATCGCGCCGCCACACCCGCCGCACCATCGCCCCGCCGGGCAGCGCCGCCGCCAAGCGATACAGCAAGTCCCAATCATCGTCACGCAGCACGCGCAAGCCCAACACGGCGCCGACATACGCCAGCCCGCCCGCGATCATGCCGATGAGCGGCGCGATGTTCAGCGCAGCGCACGCCAGCAGCGCGCCGAACGTCAAAATACCGACAAGTGCCAACCTCACCGCCTGCCCCCCGCTCCGATTCGGAGACGGAGAACGCAAAGCGAAAATCTGCCCCTCTCCGGTACGGAGAGGGGGTTGGGGGTTGAGGTCAATGCGGGAGAAACTCAAACCTGTCCTCTCCCCCTCTCCGGTATGTAAAGTGGGTCGGGGGGTGAGGTCACGCGAATAAAACGCCCGCGCCACCATCGCCAGTACCAGCAGTTCCGCGCCCACCGACGCCAGCGCCGCGCCCACCACGCCCACCGTCGGCAGCAGCGCCAAACTCAGCGCCAATTTGATGCCGAACCCGATGGCGCGCCACGTCACGGTCACGCGCTGGCGATTCTGCATGATCAATGCTTGTGCGAACACGTTGGATATCATGGCGACGGCGGCATACGCGATCAGCGCGCGCAGCACATCGGCGGACGCCGCGAAATCTACGCCGAACAGCGGAAGCGTGATCGCGTCAGCATAGACGGCGAACAGCGCCACCAGCGGCACACCGAGCATGAGTGTGAACCACGCCAATTTTTCGACCACGAACCGAAACGTCGTGTTGTCGCCGTTGGGCGTGTAGGCGCGCGCCATCATCGGGTACAGCGCGATCAAGATCGTGGTACTCAGCAGGTCGATCACGCCGTAGACAATCACGAACGCCGCTGTCAGGTGTCCAGTGTCAGCCTCCGTCAACAGACTCGCCGTGAGCAAGCGATCCACATACGCATACGACATATTCAGCACCGATGCGAATGCCAGCGGCGCGGCATCGATCAACAACCCGCGCGCCGTCGTTCGATCCAACGGGAAGGTTGGACGCACGCCCGCGCGCCGCGCCAACCGCCACAGCGCCGTCGAACGCCCGATGCCCGTGAGGATCGTAGCAACATAAACGCCCGCCAGTCCCCATCCCGCCGCCAACAGCGCCGCGCCCAGACCGACACGCGCCGCGATGTGGACGATATCGACGCCCGATGTCCAGACCATCTTTTCGCGCGCCAACAGCAGATCGTAGGACAGATTGCCGGGCAGATCGATGAACAGACTGAGCGCGGCGACGGCGGCGAACGCGCGGATCGCATCGCTGTACCCAAGTGCGAATGCCGCGCCGTTGAGCGCCGCATACGCGACCAGCGCCAACATGGTTTGCACAACCAGCGAGATTGCTTGGTAGCGCCCTGCGCGGTCTGGATGGCGCGCCGTCTCGCGGATCAAAATCGCGCTCATGCCGAACGCCACCAGCGGCGCGGCGACGCCGATCAGCCCGCCAACCGTCCCGTACACGCCGAACGCCGCATCGCCCAACAAGCGTCCCAGAATCAACTGCCACGCCAACAGCGCGCCGTTGCTGACGATGCGCGCGGCGGCAATCGCAGCAGCATTGCGCGCGGCGCGGCGTGCTTCCTCACCCTGTAATGGGGTTATCATGGTCGTTAACGGTTCAGTTTTTGACATTCGTCTCATCTACGTGCTGGTTGCTTGACAGATAATAAAAATCCGGCGTATGCTGCAATTCAGAGCGTGATACGCGATTCGTCCGGTTTACTGAGAGCTGACCATAAGCATCCTCATGCCTAAAGGCGGGGCTTTTAGCCCTCATGCTTACCAGACTCAGCCCATAAAGGCTATGTTACGACTGAAATAGGCACGTCGGGATCCCTCGCAAGTCCCGAACGCTGCGGTGAGCGATTAAACTGGTGCTTGGGAAAAGCCAGTGTCGTTCGCGTCAAACCAGTCGATAACATTGTTGATGCGAACATCACCCGCGCAAGCGGAGCAGGTTTGACCGTTTTCCAGAGGTAACTTAAAAAACGGTCACTTTGTCGGCTACAGCTATAAGAAAGGACAAGGCGCTATCCCTCCCCCTGCTTTTAGACAGGGGTATCGCGCGCCGATTCGATGAATTTACTGCAATCCTTCGCCATTCCTGAACGCATTTGGATCGAAATGCACGATCCAATGGATGCGTGTGATGTGATCATTGAAATGGAAGACGGCGCATACTATACAGCGATGTTCGTCACGCTGCCGCACCTTGAACGCCAAATGGATTTGAGCTACCAAATCGGCAAGAATCTGCCCGATATGCCCGCCGCGCGCTATGCCGCGTTCGAGACGCCGCATATCCTCGTCCCCGACCTCAGCCGCGACACCATCGAAGATACCATCGATAATCTGCTGGCGCTCGATACATTCTACACCCTGTTTACGCTGGTCACGGACGACAAAGACCACGACACGTTCGATCTGACGTTCATCGCGCCTGTCGGCATGTCCGGCGGCAAGCGTGCCACATCCGAAGTGGCGGCGGTCGTCGTGACTGAAGTCCTGCGCTGCACAGATTCGACCGTCGCCTGACGGCGACGAACACACACTCCCCCCACATACAACTCAAGCCCTGTTCATCAGGACGCGCTATGCCCATGGTGCGAGTTTGGTACGCCAAGCGTATTTGGCGTGCTAAACTCCTCCATGCGTCGATGTTTGCGTGTCCTGTCGGGGCGCGATCAGCGCATCGTGCGGTTTTGGCGCGCCACATTCCGACGGTGAACGTTCGCGCGCTGGCACTATCGCGCGCTGGCACTATCGCGCGCTGGCACTATCGCGCGCTGGCACTATCGCGCGCTGGCACTATCGCGCGCTGGCACTATCGCGCGCTGGCACTATCGCGC
>DAOTUQ010000040.1:0-57467 GCA_034437055.1 Anaerolineae bacterium | reverse complement strand
GTGGGGCATAAATCCTTGTGAGCTATTGCCGCCTCTTTATGCCCTACTCAAAATGACTTGTCAATACCAGAAGGCATAGTGTAAAACAGGCTTGAGAGGGAATTATGCCCCACCCTCAGTTATCACATGAGTGTACGGGGGTTGTGCTTTCCGCCGACGTGCCAGACGGCGCAATTGGCGGTCGTCTATGCGTGGGTTTCAAAATGGCTGATTGACCTATTATGGGCTGGGGCAAAGCGGGCATGGCGCGTTCCACCCCACCCTACCTCCTGCCACATTCGTACCATCCGAGCTGCGTCCTCGACTTCGCAACTCGACGCTTTTTGATACAATAGCGCGCAATTCAGGTCACGAGGTCACAATGATTTCACACGAAACCGCTGCCAAAGTCTTGTCCGCTGCGCTGCGCACGGGCGGCGACTTTGCAGAAATTTATGTCGAAGATTCAAGTTTGCTCTCGCTCGGACTCGACGAATCGAAGTTGGAACAGGCAACGCGGGGCGTCGATGGCGGTGCAGGTGTGCGCGTGCTGTTCGGCAATCTGGCGACGTATGCCTACACGGACAATCTCGATGAAACGAGTTTGTTGGCGGCAGCCCACGCGGCAGCCGCCGCTGGATCGTCCGCCAACGGGGGCGCGCCGCGCACGATTGACTTGACGACCAAGACCAGCCCGCTCGATTATCCGGTCGCCAAGCCGTTCGACACGCTCCCGCTGACGGACAAAGCCGCGCTGCTGCATCGCGTCGATGCGACGGCGCGCGCCGTTGATGCGCGCGTCCGCCAGGTGTCGGCGCGCTACGAAGAAACGCATCGGCGCGTCTGGATTTACAACAGCGACGGCGCGGCAGTGGAGGACGACCGCAGTTTTGTCGAGTTCCGCGCCCAGGTGGTGGCAGCGGATGGGAATGTGACGCAGTTCGCCAATGAGGGCTTCGGCGGGCGGCTCGGACTCGAACTGTTCGACGCCAACGACCCGCTGGCGCTGGCGCGTACCGTCGCAGAGGCGGCGGTGCGCATGTTGGACGCGCGCCCCGCGCCCGCTGGCGAAATGATGGTCGTGGTTTGCAACGGGTGGGGCGGCGTGCTGTTCCATGAGGCGTGTGGACACGCGATGGAGGCGGATTTCATCGCGCAAGGCGGCTCGGCGTATGCGGGCAAGGTCGGACAGCGCGTCGCCAATCCGCTGATCACCTACGTGGACGACGGGACGCTGCCCGGACGGCGCGGCTCGCTGCGCTTTGACGACGACGGCACGCCCGCCCAGCGGACGGTATTGGTCGAAGCGGGCATCCAGCGCGATTATATGTACGATTTGGTCGAAGCACGCCGCGCCGGACGCGCCTCGACGGGCAATGGACGCCGCGAGTCGTTCCGCCATCTGCCGATGCCGCGCATGACCAATACATTCATCTTGGCGGGCCCGCACGATCCCGACGAAATCGTGCAATCGGTCAAGCACGGCTTATACGTCAAGAGCATGGCGGGCGGTCAAGCGGAACTGGCGAAGGGCGATTTCGTGTTCAACGTCACCGAAGCGTACTTGATCGAGCATGGCAAGCTGACTGCCCCGATTCGCGGCGCGACGCTGATGGGCAACGGGCCCGCCGTGCTGTCCGAGATCGACATGGTGGGCAACGATTTGGCGCTCGATCCGGGCATGGGGACGTGCGGTAAGGGACAGAGTGCGAAAGTCAGCGTCGGACAGCCCACCGTGCGCATCCCGCGCATCACCGTCGGCGGAACGGCTTAAGGGCAGGATTGCGTGCTGAGTAGGGCGCGCCGCTGGCACGCCCCATTCATTGGATTCTTTCCCAGAGGAGTATTGAATGACCGAATATCTAGCGTTGGCGCGCTCCATCGTGGCGCGCGCGACCGCCTCCCAAGCCGGACTCGAAGTCGAGGCGCTGATCATGAGCGGCAGCGAAACCGAAATTCTCGTACAAAGCGGCGCAGTCGAAAAATTGTCGCAGTCCGGCTCGCGTGGATTGGGCGTGCGCGCGATCCTGCGTGACGCCGATGGCGGGCGTGTCGGCTATGCTTACACGTCCAATCTGAGCGATACCAGCGTCGATGAGACGTGGCGCATGGCGGCGGCGCTGGCACAAATCGCCACGCCCGATCCGTATCGTTCCCTGCCCGATCCCCAGTCGAGCGCGGCGGACGATCTCGAAATCTTCGATCCGGCATTCGCGGCGCTGCCCATCGAGCAAAAAATCGACTTCCTCAAGCGTGTCGAGGCGGCGGCGCTGGCTGCCGATCCGCGCATCCTCACGACGCAGAACTGTTCCTATCAGGACGGCGTGACGCACGTTGATCTCGCCAATTCGCGCGGTTTCGCCGGATCGTACAGCCGGACGTTCGCGGCATCATACCTGTACGCGGTGGCGAAAGGCGACGACGGCGGCATGACCTCCGGCATCGGCATCGGCGTCTCCAATTACTTCGCAGACTTGGACGCGGATACGATTGGACGCGAGGCGGCGAACAATGCGCTCGACATCCTCAGCGGCGAACTGATGCCGACGGGGCGCGGAACCGTCGTATTCGCGCCGTTCGTCGCCGCCGAAATCTTGACCTATCTGGCGTTCGCGCTCAGCGCACAGTCGATGCAGCGCGGGCGCTCGTTCCTGGCGGGCAAAGTGGGACAAGAAATCGGCTCGGATAAGGTCACCCTGTTGGACAACGGGCGGATGCCGCGCGGATTGGCGTCCGCGCCCTTCGACGGCGAGGGTGTGCCGACGGGCGCGACGAAATTGGTGGACGAGGGCATTTTGCAGCGCGTGATCTACGACACCTATACGGCGCGGCGGGCATCCAGTGACGCGACGCCCGTCGGATCGACGGGCAACGCCGGACGCAGTTCGTATCGGTCGCTGCCGTCGCTGTCGCCGTCCAACTTTTACTTGCAGCCCGGCGATCAGACGCCCGATGAAATCATCGCGGCTGTGGCACACGGCTTGTATGTTACCAACATCATGCAGACCGGCGGCATCAACCCGGTCACGGGCGATTGTTCGATGGGCGCCAACGGCGTGCTGATCGAAAACGGGAAGCTCACGCGCCCGATCAGCGGCGTGACCGTCGCCACGACGTTGGACGATTTGCTGAAGCACATCAGCGCAGTGGGAACGGATTTGCGCTTCGTACCGCTCGCCGGATCAATTGGATCGCCCACCATTCGCGTGGATAACGTCATGATTGGGGGAGCGTAAAGCGCGTGCTGAGTACTGAGTAGACAGCAACGAGGGAAAAGATCGGGCAATCGGTCGATTTTCTACTTTTGTACTTGGTCTTTTGCTCAGCACTCCGTCCTCAGCCCGCTCGGCTTATTTCTATGTATATACTCGGAATCAATGCGTATCACGGCGGCGCATCGGCGTGCCTGATCGAAGATGGGCGGCTGATCGCGGCGGCGGAAGAAGAACGCTTCAACCGCGTCAAGTATTGGGCGGGCTTCCCCGTTCAGGCGCTTCGCTACGTGCTGTCCGAAGCGGGCATCACTATACGCGACGTGGATCACATCGGCATCAGCCGCGATCCGAAAGCCAATCTGCTGCAAGCGGCGCTGTTTGCGTTCGCCCGCCGCCCGACATTGGGCATGGTGCGCGAACGGCTCTCGAACAGCATGAAAGTTGGCAGCCTCAAGAGCGAACTGCTCAAGCATCTGGGGCTGAACGCCGCCGATGTGCGCGCCGACTTCCACAATGTGGAGCATCACCGCGCGCATCTCGCATCGGCGTTCTTCGTCAGCCCGTTCGAGCAAGCCGCCGTCCTGTCCGTCGATGGCGCGGGCGACTTCGTGACGACCATGTGGGCAGTCGGGAACGGTCATCAACTGACCGTCATGGACGAAATCAACTTCCCCCACTCGCTCGGCATCTTCTACACCGCGGTCAGCCAATGGCTCGGCTTCCAGAAGTACGGCGACGAGGGCAAGGTCATGGGACTCGCGCCCTACGGCGAACCCATCTACATGGATGCGATGCGCAAACTCGTGCGTCTCCAGTCCGACGGAACATTTGAACTCGACCTCGATTACTTTGTCCACCATGCCGAAGGCGCAGCGATGTCGTGGGACGGCGGCGAACCGACCATCGGCACGTTGTATGCGCCCAAGTTGCTCGATTTGTTGGGCGAAGCGCGCCAACCGCGCTCCGCGATCACCAAGCAGCACGAAGATGTCGCCGCGTCGCTGCAAGCGATGCTCGAAGAAGCCGAGTTCGCGCTCGTGCGCCGCCTTCAGCGCGATACCGGCATGGCGGCGCTGTGCATGGCGGGCGGAGTCGCGCTCAACAGCGTCTTTAACGGCAAAGTCCTGCCGCAGACCGACTTCCGCGATATCCACGTCCATCCAGCGGCGGGCGACGCGGGGACGGCGTTGGGCGTGTGCTATTACATCTATCATCAAGTCTTGGGCAAGCCACGCGCGTTCCAACTGACGAACGCCTATTGGGGTCCCGGCTACAGCGATGACGCGATCCGCGCGGAACTGGCGCGCGTCGGGCTGACCTATACGACGCTGGACGACGACATGCTAACGCAGACGGCGGCGCAGCACGTCGCGGCGGGCGAGGTGGTCGGCTGGTTTCAGGGACGCATGGAATGGGGACCCCGCGCGCTTGGTAACCGGACGATCCTCGCTGATCCGCGCCGCACCGACATGAAAGACATCCTGAACGCGCGCATCAAGCAGCGTGAATCGTTCCGCCCGTTCGCGCCGTCAATCTTGTTGGAGGCGACGGGCGCTTATTTCGATCAAGCGTATCCCGATCCATTCATGCTCAAGGTCTACGGCGTCAAGCCGGAAAAGCGCGCCGAGATTCCGGCAGTCACGCATGTGGACGGCACGGGGCGGCTGCAAACGGTATCGGACGCCGAGTCGCCGTTGTACGCGGCGCTGATCCGCGCGTTCCGCGACGCGACGGGGACGCCGATTGTGCTAAACACATCTTTCAACGAGAATGAACCGGTCGTCTGTACGCCCGCCGAAGCCATCGACTGTTTCGCGCGCACGAAGATGGATGCGCTGGCGATTGGGCATCAGTGGGTCGAGAAGAAGTAAGCGCAGGACTGAGTGCTGAGAGAAAAACGCGCGCCGAAACAAAAAAGATATAGAATGACACAGGCAAACACATTCGGCACCGGTTCAAAACGCGCGCCGTAGGGGCGTCTCGATGGGACGCCCGTCACCTCGCGGGCTTGCCGCTGGCAAGCCCCGATGCAGAAGCGCCCATTTTGAACATGAACCACGAATGTTGACGCTGAGACACAGAGGAAAATACAAGCAGCGAATCACAGTGGCACAGTGAAACAAAACGAGAAACTTCTCTGCGTTCCGCTGCGTCGCTGCGCGCGCTGCGTTTTATCTTTTTCTCGTCACCCAACCCATCACGCATAACCCATCACGCTCAAGGTCGAATCATGCAGATTTTCTTCAACGCCAAGATTTATACCATGAACCCCGCCCAACCGACGGTTGAGGCACTGGTCGTCGGCAGTCGCGGCAAACTGCGCACCGTCGGCAATTTCGACGCCTTCAAAACCATGACGCCCGGCGGACGCTACATCGATCTCGGCGGGCGTACCATCTTGCCCGGCTTCAACGATGCCCACGTTCACATTTGGAAACTCGGCTTGCTGCTGACCGTCCAAGTCGATGCGCGCATCGATGCCGCCCCCACCATCCCGGCAATCAGCGCGCAGTTCCGCGACCGCGCCGCCAGTGTTGCGGCGGGGACATGGCTGTTGGGGCGCGGCTACAATGAGGCACAGCTCCCCGAACGCCGCCACCCGACGCGCGCCGATCTCGACGCCGCCAGCGCGGATCACCCCATCGCGCTGACGCGGACGTGCGGACACATCATCGCCGCCAATTCGTTGGCGCTGCACTTGGCGGGCATCGACCGCGATACGCCCGATCCCGCTGGCGGCGTGATCGAACATGACGCGGAGGGTGAACCGACGGGCATCCTCAAAGAGACGGCAATGGGCTTGCTCACACGCGCGATCCCCGATTACGACGATGAAACACTCGCCTACGCGATCCGTGCCGCCACCTATCATCAAATGCGCTATGGCATCACCAGCGCCACCGATCCCCTGCTCACGCCGGCGCATCTGCGCGTCTATCGCGCGCTCGACGCGGACGGCGATCTGGCGGTGCGCGTCAACGGGCTGCCGATTCGCCGCCCCGATGGGGGGACAGAGACGCTGCCGCTGCCCGAAAAATACCTGAGCGATACGTTCCGCGTCGATACGGTCAAATTCTTCGCGGATGGCGGCTTATCGAGCGCGACCGCCGCCGTCTCGACGCCGTATCAGGTCACAGGCGATCTGGGCGTGCTGCGCTTCGACACCGCCGATCTCACCGAACTGATGTGGGAGGCGCACGACGCGGGTTATCGGATTGCGACGCACGCCATCGGGGATCGCGCGCTCGATCAGGTGATCGGCGTGTACGAGGAACTGCATCGCCGCAAGCCCGACACCGGACTGCGCCATCGCATCGAGCATCTCGGCTTGCCGACAGCGGATCATCTGCGCCGCTGCGCCGCGCTGAACGTGATCGCGGTGCCACAGACGATCTTTTTGCCCGCGTTGGGCGCGGCATTCCGACGCTATTTGTCCGCCGAGACGCTGGCGGGCGCGTATCCTGTGCGGGCGATGCTTGACGCGGGCTTGACCGTCGCGCTGAGTTCGGATGCGCCCGTCGTGCCGGACGACAACCCGATCATGGGGGTGAAAGCGGCGCTGAATCGACTGGATCACGAGGGCAATCCCATCGCGGCGGATCAGGCGATCACGCTGCAAGAGGCGCTCTATGCCTACACGATGGGTGGCGCGATTGCCAGCGGCGACGCCGATAATCGCGGCAGCTTGGAGGTAGGCAAATGGGCGGATATGATCGTGCTGAACGCCGATCCATTTATGACGCCGACGACGGAATTGGGCGATATCCAAGTCGATCAGACGTATGTCGGCGGGCAGTTGGTCTATGAGCGATAACGTGTCTCAACCTCACCGCGCCTCCGACTCGGTAGGGGCGTCGCAGCGGGACACCCGCGCTGTCGCGCTCCCTGACGACATCATCCAACTGCAAATTCCGCTCCCGTTCACGCTGAATATCGTCAACTGCTATCTGCTGCGGGACGGCGATGGTTGGACGCTGATCGATACCGGGCTGGTCTGGGAACAGTCGATATCCGCGTGGGAAGCCGCGTTCGCAGCACACGCGATCCGCCCGCGCGATCTGCGGCGGCTGATCGTGACGCATCATCACCCGGATCATGTGGGCATGGCGGGTTGGTTGCAGCGGCGTGCGCGCGCCGACGGCGGTACGCCCCCGCCTGTGATCATGACCGCCCACGAGGCGGCGCTCGTGCGCGACGTTTGGATCGACCCGGCGGCACAGCCCGCCAATGACCGCGACGCGCTGATCGACGCGGAGATGCGCGCGTGTGCTGCGCCGCCTGAACTGACTGCGGTGATCCGCGCGGGCATCGCATTCACGCGCGCCATGACGCTCCCACATCCGCTGACCGAGATCGAAACCGTCGCGTCGGGCGCAACACTCCAACTTGGCACACGGCGGCTGACCGTCTCCGCGCAATCGGGACACAGCGACGCGCAAATGCTGCTTTACGACGCCGACGACGCGCTGATCTTCTGCGCCGATCATGTCCTCATGCGCATCACGCCCAATATCGGCATCTGGCCCGAAACCGCGCCGCATCCGCTGACGCGCTATCTGGCGTCACTGCGCGAACTACGGGACTGGAATGTCAGGTTGGGCTTGCCGGGACACAAGGCGCTGATCACGGACTGGCGCGGACGCATCGACGCTTTGTTGGCGCACCACGACGCGCGCTTGGCAGCGACCATGACAGCAGTTGCGGCGGGGAATACAACCGTCTACGACGTGGCGCGGGTGATGTTCGACTTTTCGCGCTTCACCCAACACGATATGCGCTTTGCGATGGTCGAGACGCTGGCACACTTGGATCATTTGGCGCATGTCGGCGCGTTGCTGGCGGAACAGGTGGACGGCGTGTGGGTGTACAGCGCGGCGCGCCGGACAGGGGGTTGAGATTAGTACGGGCGCTGGACGCGACTGCCGAGCAGCGACGCGAAATGCCTGAGATTGAGGGTGTAGAGCGGGATTTGCAGACGAAAGCTCGGCGCAGCGATCAGGCAGTCGAATGCGCCGATGCCATGACTCAAACGATATTGCGTGAATTGATCGAGCGCCCAATCTAAATCAGCACGCAGTGAATCAACCTTTTGAAAGCGATTGAGAAGGTTGATTAAACTCCTCTACTGTTGTTTGTTTTCTGCGCCCTCCAACAACTCGAACCAGACGATTTCAGAAACACCCAAGTCGACTTGTGAGGATAACCAAAGCTTCGCTGGTCGATAAGTACGCAGCAAATCGACCAATATCGACGTATCAAGCAATCCAGCTACCATCGGTTGCGCTCGCGGCGTTCAGCTTCCTGTTTCTTTCGTTGTTCCTCGACCCATTGTTCCCCATCACCCACAGCTTCCCATCCAGTCGTCTCAGACTCCAACCACGCTACAATCTCCGCGCCCGTTTGGATGTTCGGCGTCATCAGCGCGCGGACTGCTTCTTGCGTCCACGTCGGCGCAATCGGTTCATCCAGCGCCTCTGGATCGTGCGCCATCGAAATCAGCATGATTTCAACTTCTCCGGCAGGCAAGCGGTCGGGAAGATCGACTTTCAATTGACGATCTTCAGTAATTTCTGCGTGCAAACGGTAGATCATGACTCACACTCCCGTTTTGTGATCGCCCGATGACTCAAGTTAGTTCATGCTGTCATTCATGTCAAGTTCAATTCGGCAAGCTCAACAGATACGCCACCAGCGCATCGATATCTTCCGGCGACGTGTTGTTCGCCAGCCGATGCACACCGGGCAGCTCGAACACCCGCCGCAGCGTCGCCGCCGAGCCATCGTGCAAATACGGCGCGCTCAACCACAACCAGCGCAGCGACGGCGTATCGAAGCGCGTCCCACGCCGCTCCAACGCCGTCAAGCCCGTCCCCACGTCGTAGGGCTGCAAATTCGTCGCAGCGGGACCCACATGGCACGCCGCGCACCCGCGCTGATTGAAGATCGTCAGCCCGCGCTGGATCACATCTGGATCGCCCGGATTCGGGTTGTGCGGCGCGATCAACAGCGACAGATATGCCGTCAACACGTCCAAATCAGCCGACAAGCCCGCGTGCGGATACGGCACCTCAGGATCGAGCGCACCCGGCGGCGGATCCTCGATCAAGCCCTCCCCCGCCATCAGATCGCGGATTTTGATTTCCACATCCGCCAGTTCGTCCCACGTTCCCGACCAGTTGTACGGCGACGTTTCGGGCAGCGCGTACAGATTCGGCGTGTTGCGCGCGCCGTCGGGGAAACCAAGCCATGTCCGTCCGTCGCTCATGCCGTCAAAATGGCAGCTTGCACAGCTTATCCACCCATCGGCGCTCATACGCGGCGATGCGCTGTGAAACAGTTCCGCCCCGATCAGCACATCAGCGGACACGGTGAGATTGCTGATCGGCAGCACATCGACCACGCGAAAATCGTTGGTCGCATACACGCTGATGATGCCGTTGAGCGCGGCATGAACGTAGAGCAAGCTGTTATCGCGGTTGAGCAGCACACCGCGCGGGTTGCCGCGCGCTGGCAGATTGATGCGCGCGCGCCCCGTGTTGAGGTCGATCACCGATACGCTGTCGCTGCCCGCATTGGCAATGTACAGCCGCCCTGAGAAGCGATCCAGCGCGGCGGCGAACGGCGTATTGACGGGTTGATCAGCGGTGTCCAGCGCGATCCGCTCGATGCGCCGCGCGCCCAAATTGCGCAGATCAATCACGTTCACGACCGGAAACACCGTCGTATCGTAGGTCAGCGCCAGATTGCCAGCGTTGGCGCGCGTCGCGGGCAGATACGCCAGCCCGCGCGAGATATCCGGCTCGATGGCTTGCGACAAGCCGATATCCGCGCCCAAACTCACGGTCTGCACCAGTTGGCGCATCGGCAGATACACCAGGCTCAGTTCGCCCGTCCAAAAGTGGGTCACGTACAGGAAATCGCCCCACAGCATCAGCCCCGACGGGTAAGCGGGTACGCCGACGCGCCATGCGACGCGATTCGTCACCAGATCAACGGCGACAATCTCGCCGCTGCCTTGCAGCGCCACATACGCAATCTCGTTCGCGCCCGTCACCACCCCATACGCCCACGCGCCGCCCAGCGGAATGCTGGTCAGGGGCGCGCGCGTCGCCACGTCGATCACGGTCAGCGTGGAGTCGCGGCGGCTGGTCACGAGCGCGCGCGAACTATCCGGCGTGATGGCGACGGCGCGCGGATCGCCGCCGACGGGGATTTCTGCCAGCACACGCCCCTGTGGTGCGATGTTCTGTGCGGGAACGAGCAGGGTCACGGTGTTGTTGAGGAAGTTTGCCGCCACCATCAGATTGCCGTTGTCGTTGAGCGCGACGGTGCTGCTGGTGTAGGCACGATTGGTGCGCGCATCGGGCAGCGCGTACAAGGGGAGCGGCGTGGGCGTTGCGCCGATTTGCGCGCCAGCATGGCGCGCGGGAACGCTGATGGCAACCGCCAACGCGAACAAGAGAACGCTGATCAGGAAGGTTTGTTTCATCAGGATGGCTTTTGCGCCAAGTGAACGAATAAGTCAACAAAAATGATTGTATCCAACAATGCGCTCACCATTGATAAGGTTCCCGCCGCTTCTGGTGCGGCTTTTCCACCCATGTCGCGCCGTCCTCGACATCTTCCCCGCCCATCGGTTCGCGCAATAAGCGTTCGACGATCTCCGCGCCCGTCTTGGGCGTCGTCGGACGCAGCAGCGGCGCGATTTCTTCATCCGTCCACGTTGGGAGAAGCGACTCAACGTCAAGTGTCACCGTGACCGCAGCCGACGGAAAATCGTCCGGCAAATCAACTTCCAATTGCCCCGGTGGCTTCACATAGCCCGCCAGTCGTATCGCTGCCATGGTTATCCCCTTCTCACGCGATTTCCCAGCCCTTGCCGAGCATCGATACGAGCGCGGAACGGCGTCCATCGACGCGCCCGGTCAGGCGTTGGTCGTCCCGCACCGCCGCTTCGACCTGCGCCCATGTAATCCCGCGCAGCGGGACTTTGATGCGGCGTACCCATTCGCCGGGATGCGCGGGATCAGCGGTACTCGCGTACATAAAGCGGTCTTTCAGCGTGCCATGCGCGAAGTCGCCCGTGAAATTCGCGCTCCCGTCATCCATCTCGACCGCGTTCAAGGTGCAGTCGAACGCCAACCCTTCGGTGACGGCGCTGCCCGCCCTCAGCGCGCCAGATTGGTCTTGCAAGCCGAAGATTGCGCCGTCCTCAGACGGCGGATGCAGCACAATCAAGCGTAATTTTACCGTGAGTTTGTCCGCCATCGTCGTTAATCCCCCGTCGCCGCTGCCAGTACGCCGCGCGCTGCCGTCCGTTCGCGCCACAAGATGATTTCGTATACGACCAACACCAACGCCGTGATGATGAAAATCACGGGCGCGATCACCGTCAAGCCCGCGCGCGTCGCCACTGCTGCGGCGATGCCCGGAATCACCGCCGCGCCCAAGCCCGCCATGCCGACCTGAAAGCCAATCGTGTTCGCCGCCAAGCGCGCACCGACTCGTTTGGGCGTCGCCGCCACCAGCGCCGCGAACATCGGCGCAAACGCGAAGCCCATCAAGCCCAAGCCGATGAAGCCGACGGCAGGCGTCGGGCTGATCCACAGCAGCCCCGCGCCGATCACGCCGCCGATCATCGACCCGCGCAGCAGCAGGTTGACCGGAATCTTGTCCGCCACCACGCCCATGATCAGCCGTCCGAGCGTGAACAGCGCCCAATACAGGCTGATCCAAAAGCCCGCCGTCTGTTGGTCGATCTGGCGTCCATCCACAAACAGCGTGTTCGCCAACTGCCCCGTGCCGAGTTCGGCGCCGCCATAAGCGAAGAACAACACCATGCACAACAGCACCATCGGGGAACGCAGCGTCTCGGCGATTCCGGCGCTCGTCTTGCCTTCGGTGGCAATCGCCGCTTGATTCTGCATCTGCCAGCCGCTCCGGTTCAACGCGAATAGCAAGATGGTGATCACGCCCGGTATGATCAACAGCGCATACATCCAGCGCCATTCCACGTTCAATTGGGTGATCAGATAGGTGGCAATCGCGGGACCCACCGTCGCGCCGATGCCAAATGCCGCGTGCAGCCAGTTCAAGCGCCCGATGCTGTAATTCGCGCTGACGAATGTGTTCAGCCCGGCGTCCAGCGATCCCGATCCGAGCCACGTAATCAGCGCTGCGATCAACAGCACTTCCCATGACGGTGCGATCACAAACCCGACCGCGCCAATCGTCAACAGCGCCGCGCCTATAATCAGCACGCCGTTCATGCCGATGCGCGCGATCAAGCGCCCCGCCGCGAAGCTGGCGATCAAACGTCCCGCCATCGCGCACGCTAATAGAATACCCAACGAGTCCAGCGAGACGTTGAAGGTCGGCTGGATATACCGCCACGTGATGTTCAGCGCGCCGTCGGGGATGCCGATGGTCACGAAGGCGAAGTAGGCGATCAACAGCGACGCCAGCGATCCACGATTCAAAATTGCATTCCTTATTGTAGGGGCATAGCGCGCCATGCCCGTTTCCGTCCTCATCCATCATCCATAGGGGCGCGCCGCTGGCACGCCCGTTTCCATCCGTCATGACGGGCGCGGCGTGCCTCGCCCCTACAGCGCCATTCTTAGTCGTCGGTCAAGAGAGTAGATAAAAGCAACCTCCCCCCCTGACCCCCTCTCCTCAGCCACACAGTGGAGAGGGGGTCAGGGGGGGAGGTTCTTGAAAAGGTGTCCTCCCCTCGCTCCGGTACGGAGCGAGGGTTGGGGGGTGAGGCTGCTTTTATGTACATGCTTGACGCACCTAGTTGATGGTGTACGGCACAACGAGATAAATCTGCACCTGCCACGTGACGAACGCGCCATCCCCACCGATTTGCGTCATGGTGACGGTACCGCTCGCGCTCGTCCCGCTCGGCGGGAGCGGTTCACTGCGTTGGAATCCACCCGAATTACACGGCACGGACGTGCCATCGCTGAAGATCACGAACGTGTTTTCTGTCCCCTGTCCGCTGCACGTCCCGTAAATCTCGAACGATGATCCCGGTGGGAAATAGTATGATGCGGGCGCGGTGGTGCTGTAGTTGATCGTATCTTGCCGATTGCCGTCTGGGAAGGACAGTTCGCCGTAAAGGGACGCGCCCGCACCATCCTGATACTCGATCACGACGTTGGGATATTCGTAGTCGCCCGCCAGCGGACGCGCGAACGTCGGCGTGATCGAGGTCGCCAGCGTTGGCGTCAGGCTGACGCGCGGCGGCAGCGTTTGCGGCGGCACCGTCGGCGCGATCAGCGCGAACGTGATCGGCAGCGTATCGCAGTTCCCGCTCAACGTCACGATCCCGCGCGAAATCCAACCCCCATTGGCGATGTCGATCTGTACCCATTGATTATCGGCGCTGCGTCCAATCGCATTGGCGGTCGATCCAGCCGGCAGCGATCCGCGAATGGGCGCATCCAACGCCGGACGCGCGCGCACATTGCCGTCCGCCGTTCCCGGATTGGTGACGATACACCCCGTCGCAGCAGCGGCGGTTGGGAGGACAGCGCCGTCGGGGATCGTCACCAGTTCAGGCAGCTCATCGAGCGGCAGCGCGCCCAGTTCGGACGCGGCGTCGAAGGCGGCGGGCGCGCTCGGCGCGGTGAGCGCGCGGTTGTCATCGCTCATGCGCACACCCGTGCGCGCGCCGGGCGGCACATTGACCGTCTCGCCCATCGCGGTTACGTTGACATCACCTTCGAGCGTGAAGACGCGCATCGCGTTCGCCTCGTGATAACCGATGAACACCGTCGATGCCAGCGAAATATCCACGTCGTTGATGCGCAGTTCGACGGGTCCGACGTTGGGCGGCGTTTGCAGCAGAATCCCATCGCGCGGCGCGTCGGCGCACTCCACGCCCGTGAACGCCGTCTCGATGAAGAACGATTGCATGGTGCCGAAACCGTTCGACCCCTCCGGCGCGTTCTCTAACTGCACATCCCCGAAGATGAGCATGGTCACGTTCTCGCCGGGCAGCGTGTCGGGCAAGTTCGCTTGGATGCGAAAGACGCTGATGCCCCATTCGCCCGACACGACATCCAACGAGCGCGTGCGCATCGTCTGGAGATCATTCACGCTTACGACGTCGCCGGGTTGCAAGAAGTTAAAGACGGATACGGTTGCGCGCGGCGTCGCTTCGACGCGGAAATTGCCGTAGCACGCTTGATTGCGTCCCAAATCGGCGCAGCTTGCATCCAAGCGCGTCAACGCTTGCTCGACCAGCACCGGACAGGTATCGGCGCGTCCGGCAAGCGTCGGAATCACGCCGTCACCACTGCCCGGCGCAAGCGTCGGGAGTGCGCCGCCGGGCGCGATGGTGGGAATCACGGTGTCTTGCGCGAAGGTGGGGGACGATGTAGCCAGCAAGACGAGCGTCAAGATACAAAACTGCGCAAAATGGCGCGAAAATCTGAACATGCTAGCGTCCCCTTGTTTGCGATTTGAAACGTTATTTTACCTCACGCTCCAAGCCCCGCTCCACGTGAAGAAAGTGAGCGGCGCGGGGTGAATATTCGGGCGCTGTAGGACTTGCCCGCTCATCAATACAGCGCAACGGGTGCGGCGTCCCGCCCCCCTACCTTGCCCACTTCGCGCATGCAGAGTGGGCAAGGGGGTGAGCTGTTTTAGCGTACCAAGCCCGCGGCGCTGTTGGTCGCTGCACCGTCGTCCGCTTGCGCCACCAAGCGCGCATATTTCGCCATCACGCCGCCCGCGTAATTCGGAATCGGCGCTGTCCATGCGGCACGGCGCGCCGCTAATTCAGCGTCCGACAGTTCGACTTCGATCAGACGGCGGTCGATATCGACATGGATGATATCGCCCTCGTGCAGCAAACCAATCGTCCCGCCGATTGCCGCTTCGGGCGCGATGTGACCGATGCACAGGTTGCGCGTCGCCCCGCTGAAGCGTCCATCCGTGATCAGCATCACGTCCGCGCCCAAGCCCTGCCCAGTGATCGCAGCGGTCACTTGCAGCATTTCGCGCATTCCGGGTCCACCGATGGGCCCCTCATAGCGGATCACGACCACATCGCCCGCGCGGATTCCGCCCGATTTGACGGCTGCATACGCATCTTCTTCGCGGTTGAACACGCGCGCGGGACCGCGGAACGACTGTGGCTCTGTCCCCTTCAGCTTGATCACGCCGCCGTTGGTCGCCAGATTGCCCTTGAGGACGTGCAAGCCGCCATGCGTGTTGATCGGGTTCGACAGCGGACGGAACACCTCTTGTCCGGGCGTCTCGTGCGCCGACGCCGCTTCTTCGCCCAGCGTGCGTCCCGTCGCCGTGATCGCGGTCGGATCGACATAGCCGCCCTCGACCAGGCGATGTGCCAAGACGCGATTGCCGCCCGCGCGATACACATCCACCGCCGTGAAGCGTCCAGCCGGCTTCAAATCCGCGATCAACGGCGTGCGCGCGCTGATCGCCTCGATATCATCCAGTGTGAACGGGATGCCCGCTTCGCGCGCGAACGCCAGCGTATGCAGCACGCCGTTGGTGCTGCCGCCCGACGCCGCGACTGCTGCAATCGCGTTGTTGATCGATGTGCGCGTGACAATCTTGCTCGGACGCAAATCCTGTTCGATCATCTGCAAGATCAGTTCGCCCGCCAGCAGCGACACATCGTCCTTCGCGCTATCCATCGCGGGGATATCCGCCAAGCCCATCGGACACAAGCCCAAGATTTCTGCCACCATCCCCATCGTGTTGGCGGTGAACTGTCCGCCACACGCGCCGGGTCCCGGACACGCGACGCTCTCGATCTCGTGCAGTTCATCGAGCGTGATTTTTCCGGCGTTGTACTTGCCAATCGCCTCGTACACGTCCTGGATCGTCACGTCCTCGCCGCGATAGCTGCCGGGCATGATCGAGCCGCCGTAGAGCATAATGCCGGGAATATCGAGCCGGATCATCGCCATGATCGTGCCGGGCATCGTCTTGTCGCACGCGGTCAAGCAGATAATCCCGTCAAAATAATTGCCGCGCGCCACCAGTTCGATGGAGTCTGCGATCATCTCACGGCTGATCAGAGACGCCTTCATGCCCTCCGTCCCCATCGTAATGCCGTCGCTGATGCTGATGGTGTTGAACTCCAGCGGCGTGCCGCCCGCGCGCCGAATGCCCTCTTTAACTTTGGCGGACAGGCGGCGCAGATGGAAATTGCAGGGTCCGATTTCCGTCCACGTATTGGCGATGCCGATGAGCGGTTTGGCGAGGTCTGCATCGGTCAAACCGATGGCTTTGAGCATCGAACGCGCGCCGGCGCGATCCGCGCCTTCGAGCAGGGTACGACTGTGCGCATTAAGCACGATAGCGTCGCGGATTTCGGGGCTGTCGGACATGATCGAAAAACTCCTGAGTCAGGCAAAAGTTGATTTTTGGTTATTCATGGGGGATTGTAGCGCAGAAACGGGGGATGGGAAAAGGAACAAGGCGCGCGGTGGACTCAAGCCGCTGGTTCATCGACGCGAATCGAATGGAGATCGATGTTCGCTTCGTCGAAGGTATTGAGGACGAAAAACACGGGCGCATCCTCCGTTGGATCGGTCATAAACACGCGGAAATCCGGTGCGAATGGGAGCGGCGCGCCTGTCGTCGGGCGATTGCTCCAACCCCAATCCGCCCCGTCCCCTCAGCGCGGCTGGCTGTTCGATTTCGCGCAGACTCAACAGCGCGCCGTAGAAGGCGCGTGCGTCGGCTTCTGCGCCGACGGGAATCGTGATCATGCGGTGGTGGAGAGGTTGAATCATGGGATCACCTTCGCTTGCTCCGCTGCGCGGCGCACCCCGAAGATGGGCAGCCGCAGCTTGAGCTTGTTCCCGCCGACGATAATCACCACGCCGCTCACAATCACGCCCGCCGCCACCAATGTCAGCGGCGCAAGGCGTTCGCCCGCCAACAGCCAGCCCAAAATCACCGCGATCACTGGATTGACATAGGCATAAGTGGCGACGCGCTCCGGCTTTTCGACGCGCATCAACCACACGAACGCCGCGAACGAGATGATCGAACTGGCAATCGCCAGATAGATCATCGCGCCCCACGAGCGCGCGGATACCGCCGCCGGATCGAACGCCGCCAGTTCGCCGCTGACCACCGCCAAGGACATCTGCATCGCGCCGCCCGCCAAAAGCTGCATCCCCGTGATCATGAACGCCGATTGGGGCAGCGGCGCATGTTTGCCGTACAGCGATCCAACGCCCCAACAGAATGCCGCGCCCAACACCACCAGCATCGGCACGATGCCAACGGACGCTTCGCCGTCGATCCCCTGTGTGGACGCCATCAACAAGACCACCCCCGCGAAGCCGACGACGATCCCGATCACGGTGCGCAGGGTCGGGCGGACGCCGTTGGGACGCGCCCAGTTCAGCAGCACGATCCAGATCGGCAGCGTGCTGATCAAGAGCGCGGCGATCCCCGTCGGCAAGCCCTGTTTTTCCGCCCAGACGATGCCGCCATTGTTCAGCACGAAGAACAGAAAGCCCAAGATGAACGCCGAGCGCCACTGGATGCGCGTCGGGAATGCCGCGCCGCGCAGCAGCAGCACGCCAACGACCAGCACGCCGCCGAACGTGAAGCGCAGCCCGGTCATGACGAACGGCGGCATCGTTTCCAGCGCGAAATGAATCCCTAAATAGCTCGACCCCCAGACGAGGTACACGATGGCGAACGCGACCAGCAGCAGCCAACGTGAGATCGGACGAGCGGGCGCGATACTACCAGCGGGCGCGATACTACCAGCGGGCGCGCTAGGGCGGGGCAGATTGGACATGAAGTGACTCCAAACATGGGCAGGACGGGAGGGTAGACCACTGATCTCATTGTACGCGCACACCCCAGATTGGCTATGTCCAGCGCGGATGTGGCAACAGCGCCTCAGCCGATAAGTTTGAGCCACCTGATGACAAAAAGAGACTATGTTAGCAGGATGTAGGCGTTTGGAACGCCAAACCCGCGCGTCGCGGTGTGACGCGCGCTGCCAGCGAGCATGAAAATCCGAAGCATACTCCAACCTAACGGTGGGCGCACAGCCGTCGCGTCCTGCCGGAAATCCAATTGCAAATTCCAATAACACTGTTTATATTTACTTGTTTCAAGGTAGAATACGATGAGATACCGAAAGACACCAAGACGATGAAAAATGAGGTGCTTGAAATTCAGCTCATCTGTCCCATCTGTCAACATGCGCTCGTTGAGAGCCATGAATCCCTTGTTTGTTCAGCCTGTCATGCCATCTATGCGGTACGGGATGGCGTTCCGATTCTGCTGCGCGGCGATATGTCGACGTTCAAGCGCCAAGAATTAACATATTGGGATCAACGGTTTGCCAGCGAGCGCGCCAAAGGCGAACAAGACTTTTTGTACAGTGAGGATCGGACACAAGACAATGCGTGGGGCTTGTATCGCTTCACCCATCATTTTGACACCCTACCCAAGACCGCGCGCATTTTAGAAGTGGGCAGCGGCTCTGCGCCAGTTAGCCTTTATTATCAACTGTTTCACGGCTTCCAACAGGTCATCACCACCGATATCAGCGTCGAAGCCATGATCACGATCAAGCAATATGCGCAAACGCATCAGATCGAAACCGATCAGCATTATTTTGCGGCGGAAATGGGCTATCTCCCGTTTGCGGATAACACCTTCGATGTCGTCATGACGCACGCCGCGCTCCATCACGCCGAAAATGTGGAGACGGCTGTCGAGCAGATGACACGAGTCTTGAAACCCGGCGGACTGTTGATCATCGGACATGAACCGAACACGGTCAACTTGAAAATCATCCGCTTCATCGTTAAAGGGCTGAAAGCGAGCGAAGCCGACGTGAAAGAGTCGTATTCGGTGGCAGACGACGAGGATCAGTCCTTCACACGCGCCCAATTGAAGCGTTTGTGCCATCAAGCTCACATTCAGATCGTTGAAATCCGCCCGGTCTGGTTCATCGCTGGAGTCATGTTTGGGTTGCCCTATCTGATGGAGCGGGTTTTCAAACGCCAATGGAAATTGACATCGAAAACGATGCGGATCGCGACGCGGATCGACAGCGTGATGGGCAAACTGCCATTCATCAATCGACTGTGTTTTCATTGGTCAGTGGTTGGCACCAAAATGCACACGCCGCACCCATCATCATGATTACCTAACCTCAACTTTCGATTTAACGCTTGCGAACTCTGCCCCATATTGCTATATTGATGATCAGAATCAGCATAATTAAACAAGGGTGTCGTGCATGACTGCCAGCAGCGCCATGCAAGAATACTTGGCAGAAGCGTATCGCCTCGCCTACTACCAACAAGACAACACATTCATCTCCACATCGGCGCTTGCCGAGACGATGGGCGTCTCGGCGCCCGCTGTCACGCGCATGGTGCAGCGGCTCAAAGAAGCCGGCTATTTGGAGCATGAACCCTATCGGGGCATCCAATTGACCCCTAAGGGCGAGCGCGAGGCGCTGTCGAATATCCGGCGGCATCGGTTGGTCGAGTGCTTCCTCGTCAACGTGATGGGCTTCGGTTGGCATGAAGTCCACGAGGAAGCCGACGCGCTCGGTGACACGGTATCCGACACGATCATCGTGCGCATGGAGGACATGGCGGGTTATCCGCGCCGCTGTCCGCACGGCGAACCGATTCCCTCGGCGGACGGACAGATGCCGCACGTGATCGACTCGCCGTTGAGCGACTCCGCGCCCGGCGTAGACGCTGTGATCAGCCGCGTCCACACGCACGACGGCGATAAATTGGCGTATTTGGGCGAACTGGGGTTGAAGCCCGGCACGCGCTTCACGCTGGTGGCGCGCGCGCCCTTCAACGGGCCCCTGCAACTGCGCATTGCGGGCGCGAAGCATGTCCAAGTGATCGGATACGAACTCGCGGGCGTGCTGCGGGTGTGCGCACCAGACCAATTCACCCTCACATCGTGATTCACCACGCCGCCAGCCGAACGCTGCCTGTCTTGGGATGGCTTTTGGTGCCTGTTCACAACGAGTCTGCGTAGCGGCATCGCGGTGGGACGCCCGCCAACTCGTGGGTGTGCTGCCGGGGGTGCGCGCCCAATCGCGCGCGTCTCAACGGGATCGCACGCCCCATCGTGGGCGTGCCAGCGAGTCGCCCCTACTTTGAATTTGTGTCTGCGTCCTCTATATCTCTGCGCTCCCTGCATGAAATGTTTTTCGGTTGCTCATAAGGAGTTGACCATGCTCACCGCAATTTTCGATGGCAACTGCGTCATTTGCCAAGCCACTCGCCGCGTCGTGACCGCGCTCGATTGGCGGCGGCAGGTCGAATGGCTCGATCTGCATCAGTGGGAGCGCGTCGGCGCGCGCTATCCGGCGCTGCAATACGACGAGGCGATGGGGCAAATCCATGTCCACGATACCAAAGCGATGTATATTGGGTTCGCTGGCACAAAACGCCTGCTCAAGGTGCTGCCACTGGGCTTTCCGGTCTGGCTGCTGCTGCAACTGCCGGGCATGACGTGGCTCGGCGCGCGCGTCTACCGCTTCATCGCGCGGCGGCGCTATGGCATCAATCGCTTGTTCGGCGTCGAGATTTGCGAGGGGGATGTATGCAAGATCGGGTGATCGAAACAACGCGGAGTCGCTTCGCGGCGGGCTTAAGCAATGCACACGCAACCACGGCGGGCGCGCTGCCCGTCGAGGGCGCATTTCCGACGTGGCTGTCGGGGACGCTGATCCGCAATGGACCCGGACAATTCGACGTGGGCGCGACCAGCTACCGTCATTGGTTCGACGGCTTGGCGATGCTGCACGCCTTCACGATTGCGAATGGTGCAGTCAGCTACGCCGGACGCTTCTTGGATACGCCCGCGCATCGGGCGGACAACGAGAACGGCAAAATCAACTTTCGCGGCTTCGCCACCGACCCCTGCCGCTCGATCTTCAAGCGCGCCATGTCGCTGTTCACGCCCCAACCCGATGGGCTGAACACCAACGTCAACATCACGCGCTTGGCGGATGAATATATCGCCATGACCGAGACGCCCATGGCAATCGCCTTCGATCCGCGCACGCTGGCGACACGCGGCGAGTTCCGCTACGACGATGGCGCGAATGGTATCCCACGCCTCGAAGGCAACGTCACAACCGCGCATCCGCATTACGATCCCATGCGGCGGCTCGGCTACAATTATCTGCTCAAATTCGGCGCGACGCCGACCTTCCAAATTCACAGCATCGACGGCAAAGCGCGCAAATGGGTCGGCAGCGTGCCGTCCAAGACGCCGGCGTATGTTCACAGCTTCGGCATGACCGAAAACTACGTCATTCTGGCGGAATTTTCATTCGTGCTGCCGAGCGCGCTGTCCATCGTGTTTGGCGATAAGCCGTTCATCGACAATTATCGCTGGCAGCCGGAACAGGGCGCACGCTTTCATCTCGTGGACAAGGCGACGGGCAAGGTTCGCACCGTCGAAACCGATGCCTTCTTCGCTTTCCATCATATCAATGCGTATGAGCGCGCGACGGACAGCGGCGGCGAAATCGTCTTGGATGTGTCGGCGTACCCCGATGCGTCGCTGATCGAGACGCTGATGCTCAAGCGACTGCGCGCGCCCGATGCCAGCGTCGAGATGGGACGGCTGCGCCGCTATCGGATTCCGCTGCAAGGCGGCGGACGCGCCAGCTACGAAATCATCGGCGCGGACACGCTTGAACTGCCGCGCATCCACTATAGCGCGCACAACGGCAAGGCGTATCGCTATGCCTATGGCGCGGGGACACAGCCGACGCGGCGCGATTTCTTCAGCCAACTCGTGAAAATCGATGTCGAATCGGGTGAAACGTGGACGTGGAGCGCGCCCGATGCGTATCCCGGCGAACCCGTTTTCATCCCGACGCCGGACGCGCAAAACGAGGATGATGGCGTACTACTCTCGGTCGTGCTGGATGCGGCAGCGGGGCATTCCTATCTGGTGGTGCTGGATGCGCGAACGATGAACGAAATCGCGTGCGCCAGCGCGCCCGTCGCTGTACCATTCGGCTTTCATGGACAATGGTTCTCATGATCGAGCGATCCCGATTCTGGCAGCCCTCGCAAAAGGGTCATAGGATGATCGGACATCCTTAGTAGTCGGTCAAGAAAGTAGATAAAACCAACCTCACCCCCTCTCCGTACCAGCGAGGAGGGGGAGAGTCGTAAAGCAACCTCACCCCGTTCCACTTGGAAAGGGACTGTGCAGTGCAATCTTTCTCCGCATTCTCACATGGACAAGGGAGCGGGGGCAAAAGTTGCCCTACACCGCTGCCGCCGCGACCTCGCCCATGCCCTGCTGCGCAAGCGGAAGGGTGAACGCGAACTCCGAGCCGCCGCTCTCGGTGCTATCCACCCAGATGCGTCCGCCATGTGCCTCGATTGCCAGTCGACAGAACGCCAGCCCCAAGCCGACGCCGCGCGCCGTTCCATCCTGCTTGACGCGAAAATACTTGTCGAACACCTCGTCGCGCAGATGAACGGGGATGCCGTGACCCGTATCGATCACGCTGACAACGACGAAATCGGACTGCGCACGCGCGGCAAGCGTCACGGTGCCGCCGCGCGGTGAATATTTGGTCGCGTTCTCCGCGAGGTTGACGATCACCCGCGCGATCATATCCGAGTCGACGCTGACGGCGGGCGCGCTGCTATCCACGTCAAAGACAAGCGTCTGTTCCGCCGCGCGGATCAGCGGCAGCGCCAGTTCGGCGGCGTCCGCCAACAACCGCTGTAAGGGGTGCGACTGGCGTGTGACGACAGCACGCCCTTCTTCGAGTCGTTCCAAATCGAGCAAGCTCTTGACCATACGCCCCATCTGGCGCGCGCTATGTCCTGCCGTGCGCATGATATCGGCGGCACTCTCACTCTTGCCGCTGAGCATCAAGCGTTCGGCGGCGGTCAAACTATGCTGGATCGCCATCAATGGCGCGCGTAAGTCGTGATAGGTCATGGCGCGCAGATCGCGCTGAACCTGATCGGCGGCATTCTGAGCGATGCGCTTGTAGTTGACATTCGCCAGCGTCATTTGAATGCCGTCCACCTGCGATGCGCCGCGCACCGCGCCCGCGATACTGCCTGCCAGCAGTTCCAGCAAGCGGATCGCATCGCCGTCGATACTGTCCACCTCATCGCGGAAGAACACCAACGCGCCGATAATGTCGTCGTGCAACCGCAGCGGGACGGCAACTGCCGATCCGGTACTGGGAATCGAGGACGGCGCGAGTTCGTCAGGTTGGGGATAGCGCGGGTCGTAGCGCAAATCGCGCACGAGGATCGGGCGGCGTTCGTAAAGCGCGTAGCCGACCAAGCCCTGCGCGAACAGCCGCTCGGCAAATTCATCGTCGGGGACAGGATCGAAGCCCGCGTAAAAAGCGCGAAAATCAACGCGGTCGATGGCGTCGCCGCGCTCAATCTTGTTCAACAGCAGCAGACAACCGCGCGAGGCACCGATCAGCGATCCGGTGATTTCCAGCGCCGTCCCCGCCACATTGGGCAAAAACGGCATTGCCATGAGCAGCGCAGACAAGACTGCGTTTTGCTGTGCGAGCCGTACCGCGTCCCAGCGCGCGGAATCGTATGTTGAGTCAGATTTGGATGCGTGCGCCATGAAATCTTACAACCTTTCCGAACCGCCTTACTAAATCCTAGTGTACGTCACATTGTTCTTAGCGTGTCTGAATTTTTCCCCAATTTCGAGACACCCTGATGCAACGCAACCAGAATACAGCCATCAGCGGTGAATAGACGCTGAAAATGATTGTAGCGCAAGGCGTGCGGATTGCACGTTTACGTTTTTCACGTTTTATCATGCGCGTAGGATGTAAGCTCAGTGAATCACGAAACTGTGGCGATTGCCCCCTGTTCCCCTCCCCCTGCTCGCCAGCGGGGAGCGGGACAAAAACGACTTTTCTCCCCTTCTCCCCACTTGTGTGAGAGACGGGGCTGGGGGTTGAAGGGTGCAACGGTTCAATTCTGACACCCGAACAAGGGCTTGGGATCGAAGCTTTTGAACTTTCGTGATTCACTGAATCTGGATTGTGATGATGAAAAATCGAGCAAAAATGATCGACCATCGGTATCATTATCGATATCGCTTCTCAAGACATTGTGCGCCCTAGCCGATGACCTATCGTCAGCGAGCAAGGAGCGCCTTGTCTCTACAAAAAGACGCTTGAATGGCGAACCCGACCCCCGTTTTCTACATCTTTCACGGTGACGACGACCTGACCATCGATGCCGAAGTCGCCAACATGAGCGCGCGCATGGGCGACAACGGCGATCTGAACACCCGCCGCTTCGACGGCGAGCAAACGTCCGTCAGCGAAATCATGGGCGCGGCGCTGGCGTTCCCGTTCCTGTCCGACAAGCGACTGGTGATCGTGCGCGATCTGCTGGCATGGCTTGGACGCAAGGGTGCGGGTGAGACGGGCAAAAAAGCCGTCGAACTGCTCACGAATGAGATTCCCAACCTGCCCGATTGGACGCGCTTGGTGTTCGTGGAGCGCGAGAAGCTGCCCGAAGCGAACAAGCTGATCAAATTGGCGCGCAGCGACCCACGCGGCTACGAAAAGAACTTCTCGACGCCCGACGACAGCGCCGATTGGATCATCCAGCGCGCCCGCACCGCCTATAACGTCGCCATCGATCCGCACGCTGCGTCCGCGCTCGCCGCCGTCACAACTTACGAAAAACACGCCGACTTGCGCCGCGCTGACAGCGAATTGTTCAAGCTGTGGGCGTACACCGAAGGGCAGCCGATCACCGAAGCGCACGTCGCGCTCCTGACACCCTATTCAGCGGAGGCGGGCGTATTTGCGATGGTGGATGCGCTGGCAGAGCGGCGCGCGGACAGGGCGACGGCGCTGCTGCACCAACTGCTCGATCAGGGCGAGAACATTTTCGGCATCTATGCCAACATCGTGCGCACATTCCGCTTGATGCTGCTGGCGCGCGAGGCGTTGGATACGGGTAAGAAACCGGGCGATTTGGCGGCGGAAATGGGCATGAAATCGACCTATCCGCTCGAAAAAGCGTTCAAGCAGGCGAAATCGTTCTCGTTGGTACAGTTGGAGACGATTTATCGGCGGCTGCGCGATTATGACCGCGATATCAAGACGGGCGTGATCGAGCCGCTGTTGGCGCTGGACTTGCTGATCGCGGGGTTGGGGCGCTCATAGTCCGTCAAAAAAGTAAGTAAGGCAACCACTTTAGGCATCGCCTGAATTCCATTCTTGACGACGGACTCGGCGGGATTATCGGTTCACCGTCTCGCTGACCGCCATCCGATAGAGCGCCGAAAGAGGGTCGGCGCTGGCGGCAGTCAGCTTCAAGTCGTGCAGCAGCCCGTCCGCGACGCCGTAAATCCAGCCATGCACCGCCAGCGATTGTCCGCGCCGCCATGCGCCCTGCACAATCGTCGTCTGGCAAACGTGATTGACCTGCTCGATCATGTTCAATTCGCAGAAGCGATCCAGCCGTTCGCTCTCGGTGGGGAGTGCATCGAGCGCGGCGCTGTGAAGCTGATACACGTCCTTCAGATGGCGCAGCCAGTTGTCGATCAAGCCCAATTCGCGCGTGTCCAGCGCCGCGCGGATGCCGCCACAGCCGTAATGCCCACAGACGATGATATGCTGAACTTTCAAGACTTCGACGGCGTACTGAAGCACCGAAAGACAGTTCAAATCGGTGTGGATGACGGCGTTAGCCATATTGCGATGCACGAACACCTCACCGGGCAGCAAGCCGATGATTTCATTGGCGGGGACGCGGCTGTCGGCACAGCCAATCCAGAGATACTGCGGCGTTTGCTGCGCGACCAACCGTTGAAAGAACTGGGGATCGCGCGCGGTCATGGTATCCGCCCATGCGCGGTTGTTGTCGAATAGATGGTTGAGCATAACCATCGATGACACGCTATCGTGTGCCGTCGATCAAGCCAGCCACTGATGCCAACATTGGACACAAATTACGTGCGATGCGCTGTGGGCGGGGCTAGTCAGCTACAGGAATGGACACACCAATACGATCTGCAATCGTCAGTGCAAGCTCTTGAAAATTTTTATACGCGGTCTTGACGATCTTGACATGTCCTGCAACCGCTCCATCGGCTGGTTTCAACGCAAAGATCGGTTTGCGCGCTTCCTGAGCCATCGCCATAAGATTATGATAATGTCTTACTAAACCCAAACGATTTTGATCGTGATCGAGTTCGGTTGTAGCGACCTCTTCTGCGTTCAAAACCGACTTGCGATAGATTCCAGGAATTTGGCTGATCCAATGTTGATAGGCGCGAACAGGGCGATTTTCGCGTTCCGCATGTTGGACGACGATATAACCAATCGGCTGCATATTTCCTTCTGGCAGCGCGAAATCGAGATCGGAATGTTCCGCACTACGTTTCAAAGCGTCGCGCCAATCGGTACGCCACCTAGCGAGTGTTTTCCCCAAATTTTGCAATCCTAATAAAGAAAACAAGTCGGGCGCAAGCGGGACGACGATATGATCGCTCGAAATCAAGAGCGTTCGGTTGATTGCGCCAAGATTCGGACCCATATCGACTAAGATAACAGCCGCTTGGACTTGTTTTGCCCCGATTTGGAGCATCCGCCAAAGCGCGGATGTCAACCGCAAGGCACCAATATCCCCATTGCGCGTATTTGCCCATTCATCTGAAAGCTGCTGTTCAAACTCGGATAAACGTAAATCGCCCGGTAGTAGAAAATAGCGTTCATTTTCCCCTAATGGCACCAGCGCTGGCGCTTGAACATCACCTGTGCGTTGAATGAGCGGACGGATAAATGCGAATACAGTTTGAGCCGGAGATCCCTCAATGAGTTCAATCATTTTTTCATCATCGAGACAGGCAGCGGTCAAATTCGCTTGCGGATCAAGATCGGCGGCAAGTACCGTTACCCCCAATTGCTCGAACATCCATCCCAGATGATAGACTAGGCTCGTCTTGCCAACGCCGCCTTTATTATTGAAAAAAGCGATTACAGGGATAGTCATGCACGTACCCTCACGGTGACCAAGACGTAATTCTCAGTCGAACGTACCTCGAACAGGGGAGCCGCATTGCCATTCTTGCGCAATTCGTCGCGTGAACGCGGAATACCTTGTCCCGCTCTTTCAACATAACCCAGATTTTTCATGGCTTCGGCAATATGTGGATTACGATAGTCTGTCACATCGCCAGCGCCAAAGTTGTCTTCGGTGACGTGTCCGAAGGGACCGCCTGGATTCCAAATCTCGATGCGATCATCGTACCATGTGATGCGAATGGGCGCATTGCTGTATTGATAATCTCGATGCACAATTGCATTGTAAATGAGTTCACGCAGCGCGATGAGGGGATATGTTGGATGCGCAACGCTAACAAATTCCGATGCCATGTCGCGTGAAATTGCGTTATGCGCGATCAACTTATCGTTGATGCGGATGATGATGTCATGCAGTTGACCACTAATCTCTAATTCATCTCGATTAGGATCAACGACCTCTAGACCATCGACTCGTCGAAATTGAACATAAGTGTTGGGTAAGAAATAACGCGGGTCTTTGCCGCCAACGAACAATCCCAAAACAGTTGGTGTTCCTTGTTGATCTGTCAGTCGGAGTGCTGCCATTCGATGCTCAAGCGGACGTGCGTTGGCGATCAGCGCTTCTTGTGAGACGGCGAAGGGAATATATTCATTCTCTAGATAATTCACATCCAAATCATCTTTCGCTGCCTCTATGATGAGCATCACATCGAAAAAACGATAGACGCGCCGATCCATCAAGCGACCCTCTTCTTCCCGCGATGTTTTGCGCGAGGTTGGACCAACGCGAATGTAAATATCACCCTTGAACAAGACGGGTGGCATGAGGTGTGGCTCGACAATCACGGCAAGCACATGACAGCCATCGATTTCTACAGGGCGTACATCGAGTTTAGGCGGTGGCGTAATCGTGTTGCGCAGATAATCTATGACATCTCGTTCCAAGTGATCTGTAATCGGCAAGTTTGAGCAGCGTCGATCATCTTCAACACCAATAAACAACACGCCTGGTTGTTGATGATTGGGAAAATCGTTGGCGAAGGCGCACACCGCTTTGCCGATGCTTTCTTTTTGGGCAAAACTGGGTTTCCACTCAACGCGATCTGACTCTCTGAGACGGAAAAGCGTCTCAATTTCCTGTTGACTGAGCGACATGCCATACCTTTTAATCGTTCACAACAAATTTCATTCTACATTAACCCATACGCCTGTGCCAGCGCCGTCACCGGATGCACGCTTGGCGCGCCCGTCGCGTGCGTGATCTGCCAGCGGCACGTTTCGCTGTCGCACAGCACGGGCTTTTCGACGCCGTTGGCGCGCACCTGCTCGAACAAATCGCGCCCCACATCCATCCCGATCTGATACTTCTCGACCTTGTAGCCATACGTCCCGGCGATCCCACAGCACGCCGCGTCCGCCATGCGCACGTCCAAGCCGGGAATCAGATCGAATAGGTCGAGCGCGGGCTGCCCCATGTTATGCGCCTTCTGCTGGCACGGCGCATGATACACCAGCGTCCCGCCCCAATCGCGCGGCACAAAATCCGTCTTGAGTTCGCCGCGCCGATGCAGCAGCAGCAGAAATTCGCAGATATCATAGGTGTCGCGCGCCACGCCGTCGCGGTCGGGATGCTGCACCTCCAAGATTTCGCGGTAGTCGGACTTCAAACTGAGCGTACACGATGTACTCGCGCCGACAATCGGGATGCCCGCGCGCGCGTATGCCGCCAACCAATCGAGATTGCGTTTGGCATAGCCGCGCGCCGCGTCGAACTCGCCATTCGACTGCATCGGCAACCCGCAGCAGTTTTGTTCGGGCAAAATCACGTCGTAGCCGTTGTGCGCCAAGACCATGACCGCCGCTTTGCTGGTCGCCGTCTCGAAATAGTTGCCGGAACACGCATGAAAGTAGGCGATCTTGCCGCGCAACGGGGCTTGTGCCTGCGGCTTATGGCGCGCGAACCATGCGCGGAACGTCTGGAACTGGAACGGCGGCAGCGGCGCGTCCCGATGCACGCCGAACGTCTTTTCGATCAGCACGCGACCGGGACGGAATTTCGTTCCCCAGTTCATGATCGGCGCAAACCAGTGTCCGTATTTGCCGAGCAGTTCTGAGCGCCCCAACGCGCGATTGCGGAGCGGAATCTTGCCGTCGTACCGCTTTTCGCGCGCGCGGACGTTCATCTCCATGATTTTGACGCCATGTGGACAGACCATCGTGCAGATGCCGCAGCCAGAGCAGTAATCGACGCTCTGATCGGGCGACTCATCGCCGCGTTCCTCGTTCATACGAAACCGCTGTGCTTGGGGTCCCACCGTTTTCGGACCCGGAAACAAGTCGGTGACGGACGCGACCGGACACGCCGCCGTGCAGATATTGCACTTGACGCAGAAATCGGCGGTGTATTCGGGGTGGTCATACTGGTCGAACGGCGTATCGAACAAGGTGATCGGCTCGGACATGCGCTTGAAATCCTAACTTGAGTGTTGGGATTATAACGTGATTTTTCTCACGACAGCACGATAGGCTGCCAGATCAACCCCTCTCCCGCACGTTTGACCCGCCCCACTCCCGGAAAGCTCAGATGATAGAACATCGCCAGCAGGTTTTCGTCGGCAGCGCGTCCAAGCGAGTTCCGCCGTGTCGGGACGGAGAGGCTCGTATCCGCATCGAAGGACGGCGACCATTCGGGGTGTGCAAATTGCATCGGCGTGTGCAGCAGATCGGCGAGATGGATCATCTTTTCACCGTCAGACTCGAACAGACACGCGATCTGACCGAGCGTATGTCCCGGAATTGGCACAGCGGTCAGCCCCGGCATGATTTGCTCGTCCATCTCGATCAGGCGCAGCCCTTTGTCCTGCATCATCGAGACGATGGGACGCTGTGCAGCGGCGGCACCATCTACAATCCGCCCTTCCCAGATCGCCATCTCGGTTTTTGAGATGACATAACTTGCATTCGGATAGACGGGTTCGCCGTCAGTCGAGAGCAAGCCTTGCACATGATCGCCATGGGCGTGCGTGATCACGACCAGCGTCACATCCTCCGGCGCGATGCCCGCCAGCGACATGCTTTCGCTGACATGTCCGCCGCGCGGCGTATGCCCCTCGCCCGAATCGACCAATACCGTAGCATCCCCAATCTTGACGGCGAGAACGTTCAGCGAACTGTCCGCGTCATCCAGCGACTGTCCAACATCGGCGTATGCCTGACGATAATCGGCTTCGGTCGCATCGGGGTAACGTTTTAGGATGCCCGCCTGCCCGATCACCGATGCGCCGTCCAACAGCGCGGTACACGCAAACCGCCCGACCTGAAACGAGTAGCTTTTTCCACTCATCAATGATACTCCGGCTGACTAATGGGATGAAAAAATATGGGGGTCAACCTCGCACAATCGGGCAAATTTTCCCCGTCGGGGCGTGACATACCATGCCCGCTTCCGTCAGACGGGCGACCCAGCGGATCGCCCCGACAAACCGATTGTGACCCTGTTTGCACGAATACTTTTTTCGGGTCAGGGGGCGAGGTCAATCAAGCAACCCTACCCGATTGCCACGCTGCGATACGACCGCACCAACGAGTCGATCCGAATCGGCAGGAAGCCGCCGCCGCGCCCCTGACGGTCGATGGGCATCCACAGCGGATCGTGCAGATAGAAGGTGTCGCCCTCCGCGCCGACAGCGACCAGCCAATGCAAGCCCGGATCGGAGTGCGACGCAACGATGTTATTGAAGCCGAGACTGCGATAATTGACCAACAGGATCACGGGCTTGCCCGCGTCGATCTGCTTGGTCAGCGCCGCTTGCATCGCGGTCAGCGTGGGCGCGATGGGCAGCGAACTGATCGTCAGCCCAAAACCAGCGGCAAGCTCGATCAACTGCGATAGGGACGTGCGTCCGGCGCGAATGTCCGTCAAGTTTTTGACGATCAAGCCCGGCGTTGCGAAGTTGTAATACTTGAGCAGCATCAACACGGACGCCTGTCCACAGTCGAACGCGCCCGGCGAGAACACATCCACCTGCGACACCCATGGCACTTCTAACAGCCGCGCATTGTTCTCCATGCGCGTGTTGACCTGCTCCATCAACACCAACGAGCCATCGATGGCGCGCGAACTCGACCAGCCCAGTTTATGCTGCCACCAGATGAAGCTGTTCGCCTCGGTACGCGACGCGGTATCGACCTCGACGATATCGCCGCGCACGAAGCGTTTGCCCGACAGCGTGTCGTTGCCCGTGCGCGGTTGGGTGCGGATGTTGACCGTGAGCGCCGTAACGCGAAATTTAATTTTGGTCGTTGGGCGCGTGGGCGGCGTCTCGATAGGCGGCGCGTCGGGCAGTGTCACCCCGCCGATGGGCGGCGCATCGGGCAGTGTCACCCCGCCGATGGGCGGCGCGTCGGGCAGTGTCACCCCGCCGATGGGCGGCGCATCGACTGGCGGCGTCACGATGGTCGTTTCGATCACGCTGCCGTTGGCATCAAGCGGGAGCATGAAAAATTCGGTGCCGTCCGCTTTCTCCGTCGCTGACCAGCCGAGCGCGTGCCGATACCACACATAATCATCCGCCAGCGTGCGCGAGTTGGGATCGACCAAGATGGTCTGCCCGAACGAATAGAACTGATCCAGCAGCAGCGTCCCCTGTATCCGGCGCGGCTCGCGGCGAATGCGCAAGGTGTTGCGCGTCACCACGCGCATCGGTCGGGTGAGCGTGGAATCGGCAGTAGGCGGCGCATCGACGGCGGCATTCGCGGCGTTGACGATTTCAAAAAATTTGGCATAGAGTCGATCTTTCGGCTGATTCGCGCCGTCCACGATGCCCGCGTTGCGCATCCCATCCGACCACGCGAACCAGATCACGACCGGAATGCTGGCGGCGAAGCGCCCCGCGATGAGCGCCTGAATCCCCTCCATATGTTTCATCACCATCGGATACTGTTCCGGCGGAAAGGGAATCGCTTCCGAGACGCCGATTTCGGTGATCCAGATCGGAATGCCAGCGAAGCGCGTCGTCATGGCGATGAATTTCGGCGCGAGTTCCCCGAACCAACCGCCCCATTCTGGCTTGGATGTGAAGTTCGGCGGATAATGCGCATACGGATGAAAACCGATACCATCGACGGGCAGCCGACCTAAAATTTGCTGGACTTGTCCTAAATACGCGGGTTCGTTGCCGCCCGCCAACCCACCGACGATCACGGGCGCGGCGGAGTCTTGCGCCTTGATCGCCGCGCTCACCGCTTGCAAAACTTTGGCGTAATCTGGAGCGCCGACGAACGCCGACGACTCGCCGCGCAAGTCACCTTCATTCCAAATCTCGTAGGCGACACCTTTCCCCTGAAAGTGCGCCGCGATGTTGCCACATTCCGCCGCAAAATTCGTCGCATACGTCGCCCAGTCGCCGTTGTCCCACGGCGCATTGCCCCAAAATGTCTCTTGATTGACCACAAACAGGACTTTCGCCCCGACGCCATTAAATTTTGCGACGATGCCATCATAGTGGGCGCAGGCTTGATCGAGCGTGCGCGCCGCCGAGCCGACCTTAAAGACGATTCGGACCCATTTCAATCCACGCAGCGCATTGACATCATTCGGTTGCCCAACTGGATGTTCCGGGTTGAGATTGATTCCCCACTGCACCATGATAAAGATGCTCCTATGGCGGTGAACGATTACTATGAATATAGATCAAAGAAGATGTAACCGCTATCATGCGTGGGCGAGGCGTAGGGGAATAAAAACGCACAGCCAGATGGGCAGCGTGGGAATAGTGAAGATTCGGGATAGGTATGGGATAAATTGCGCTCGCTAGGATGCTGATGCGCAGCGGACGAGGCGTGGCTTGCCCCCGATCTTGACCACGCTCGGCGGCGCGTGGGGGTTGGGGGACGCGGCGAAGTGCGCTACAATCGCTGTATATTTCGCCTAAACGATAGATGAGATGGTTTATGCCCACGGATGTGACCGTCAAGATCGATGATCGCGCCCGGCTGCTGTCGGCGGCGCTGTCAGCGACCCGCTATCCCGAATTGGCGCAGAAGCGCCGCCCGCACGGGACGCATTCGCACGCCCGTTCCACCAGCAAACAACTCGCGCCATTCGCGGATCATGCGGCGGTACAAGATTTACAGGGCTTGCTCGATCAGGGCGCGCCGTTAGAGGCGTTGTTCACGTTGATCATGACCACACGCCTGCCCGACTTGACCATCGAGCGCCCGCCGCGCTGGATGCCCGCTAACTGGGGCGACAAACTGCGCGATTTCATGCAACGCGCTGCGCTCACGCAGTGGTGGCAAGACGAGGACGGCGCATGGATGAAGGCGCGCGAAGATGCGGCGCGCATGTTCGAGTCAATCAGCTTCAAGCCGTTCTTGTACCCCTTTGTGGGCGATGTGACGGAAAACTTGGTGTTCGTGCCGAATATCAGCTTTCCAACGGATCAAGAGTTGGGCTTGCGCTTAGGGCGTGATTTGGTCTGCATCGCGCCCCCGCGCCTCGCATGGGGTGACAGTCCCCCATGGCCCTACAACGAAGACCCGACGCACGTTTACCGCGCGGCGCTGTCACAGTACGCCAAAATGCTGATGATCGGCTATCTGCGCGCGCACGCCGATGTTGTCGCGGATGCGTCGAAGAACCCGATTCAGATGGGCGATCAGGGGCGTATCAAGTATCCGACGTGGCAGGATCAGTTTGCGGCGCTGTTCGTGGCGGGCGCGGTCGCCATCTTCCTCGAAGATCATGTCAACAAGGCAGAAGCGAGTGCTTACGTCTTGATGGAACGCAAAACCAATAACCTGACCGTCTTGCCAGCCGTGATCGCCGTCTTGCGCCGCTACATGAACGAACGCGAAGCGGGCAAGTTCGGGAGCTTGCTCGACTTTTTGCCCGTGTTCCCCAAACAACTGCGCGTGACGACCAAGATTCAGGCGCTGTGACCGCCATCACGGCGCGCTAGTGCGTCACGCCTCCGTCTGCCAGTGAGCTAATTGTTCGCGCATGAGCCGCCGCCCCCGATGGAGGCGGCTTTTCACTGCTTCGAGCGAGACGCCCAGAAGCGCCGCCACTTCCGGCGCGGTATGCCCTTCCAGATCGCGCAAAACCACCACCTGCCGATATGTAAACGGCAGATGTTGGAGTGCGTCAATTACATCGCGCTTCAATTCGTGGACATTCGTGTCGTCTTCCCCGATCAATTCGATGACATCCAGCGGATCGAGCATCGTGGATGGGTCGATCTCATTCGCTTTCAACAGGCGATAGCAATAGTGACGGACAATCTGAAACGTCCACGAAATGAAGGCGCGCGCCGTGCGCAGATAACCGATTTTCTGGTAGACCGTCCACAACGTTGCTTGTACCGCTTCTTCGATGTCCGCCGCCACGCAGTATTTGCGCGCGAATCCAACCAGCGAGGGGCGATACCGACTCAACACTTCCTCGATGGCGTCGGGATTCCCCTCACAGGCGGACTGGATCAGATCAAGATCGAGACTGGTTCTCACGGAATACGGTTCTCATGGCTCATCATTTGCTTGGACTTGATTTTACGCCCTACCAGCGCGCACGCCGGACACCAGCCGACAAACCCGGTCACGATCACGAATGCGGCTGAAAACAACAGCGCGCCCATCCACAGGACTGGCGAGATGCCGCTCATCGGCGCGCCGAACAACGCCAGCGCGATCAAGCCCACGCCCAACCCGATGCGCAGGATGCGCTCGACATTCGGGACATTTTTTGGATACAGCATATCATTCTCCTCATATTGGTGTTCCTACACTTTGTATGAGACCGATGAGGTCGAAAAGGATTCACGAGTTTTACCAGTTTAACCTGAGTTTTGGATAGGCTCTAAACTGTTCACCTCACCCCCAACCCCCTCTCCACGCTGTGGGGTGAGGTTCTTGAAAAGGTGTCCTCTCCTCAGCCACGCTGTGGGGTGAGGTGAAGCTATCCAAAACTCAGGTTAGTTTAGGAAGATTGGAACGTTTCTTAAACTTTTCAACTTCTCGCATTTAACATTTAACATTATAATTTTTACTTTCTACTCGCATTCCAAATGTGGATCATCCATGCGCGTCGCCCTATTCACCGAAACGTTTTTGCCCAAGATCGATGGGATCGTCACCGTCACCTGTTTGCTGTTGGATCATCTCGCCCGACGCGGGATCGAGACGGCAATCGTTGCCCCGAAAATGGGCGTCGAACGTTACAACAAGACGGCGATCATCGGCGTTCCCGGCGTCGCCCTGCCGCTGTATCCCGAACTGCGGGTGGGCCCCCCGACGCTCGACACCTATCGCGCCCTCAAACGCTTCAAGCCCGATATCGCCCACTTCATCCATCCCGTGTTGATCGGCGTGCCGGGCATGTGGATGGCGAAGCGGCTGCGCATCCCGCGCTTGGCGTCGTTCCATCTGGATGTGTCGCGGCTCGTCCATCATTTTCATTTGGGCTTTCTCGAACCGATGGTCGCGTGGCTGACGCGAACCGTCTTTAACGCCGCCGATTACGCGCTTGCGCCGTCCAAACAGATTCAGCGCGAGATGCAGGCGTTGGGCGTGCGCAACGTCGGCTTATGGAAACGCGGCGTCGATGGCGACAAGTTTAACCCGCGCTACAAGAACGCCGATATGCGCGCCGCGCTCTCTGACGGCAATCCCGATGATGTGGTGCTGCTCTACGTCGGACGCATCTCGAACGAAAAACAGATCGACCATCTGCGCCCGATCTTGGAGCGCGTGCCGGGAACCCGGCTGGCAATTGTCGGGGACGGGCCCGCGCGCGCTGAACTGGAAGCGCATTTCGCCGGGACGAACACGCGCTTCATGGGCTATTTGAAAGGCGAGGCACTCTCGCAGGCTTACGCCAGCGCCGATATGTTCGTATTCCCATCCGCGATGGAGACGTTCGGGTTGGTGGTAGTCGAGGCGATGGCGGCGGGGCTGCCTGTCGTGGCGTCGCGTGTCGGCGGCGTGCGCGACGTGGTGGACGAAGGACGCACGGGCTACACCTTCGACTCGGGCGATATCGCAACGCTGATCGAAGGCGTGCGCCAGATCGCCGCCAGCCGCGAACGCATCACGGAGATGGGCGCGGCGGCGCGGGGGTTCGCGCAAACGCAAACATGGGACACGATGATGGATGAGGTCGTCGATCACTACGAGCGGCTGATCACGCTCTCGCGCCGCCGCCGCCGCGAAGCCAGATGAGCCGTTTGCTGTAGTGGTTTGCCGCTGGCAAACCCGCCGCATGACGGGCGTCTCAGCAAGACGCCCCTCCACCTCATCCCTCCTGCTGACCGTGCGCCTTCCTAGACAATGCCAATCTTTGCGCGCGATTGACGCCACTTCGGTGTAGACTAAGGACGATATCGATGTGCCTTCGAGGACTCCTCTATGCGCCGTGTGCTGCGATGGTTGCTCGCGCTCGTCCCGATCTTGTTGATTGCCGCATTGATCGTCATCTTCGGCATCCTTCCATATGGTGTCGCGCGGAGCATTGCGCATACCCTGACGCATCCCGCACGCGCGCCCATCACGCGCACACCCACCGACGTGGGCATCACCGAATGGACGACGGTACGCCTCGACGCGCCTGATGGCATTCAATTGGTCGGTTGGTTCATCCCGCCCCCGCTCACCACCGCCAACGGCACCCCCTCCGATGGGACGGCGCTGCTCTATCTGCACGGATTCGGCGGCAACCGCCAATCGATGTTGTTTCAAGCGGCGGTCTTGTATCGGCAGGGCTATGGCGCGCTGTTGATTGATCAGCGTGCGCATGGCGAGAGCGGCGGCGAGTTGTCCACATTGGGCTATCTGGAAATGGGCGACGCCTCGATTATGATTGATTTCTTGTTGAACGAGCCGAGCGTCAACCCCAAGAAAATCGGCATTCTAGGCGAGAGTATGGGCGCGGTCGTCGCGCTGTTGTCGGCGTCGCACCGCGCCAACGACGTGCGCGCGGTCATTGCCCAATCACCGTATGCGTCCGTCGAAGGCGCGATTGACCAAGCGACGCGGCGCAATGCGGGCATTGTCGCGCTCACCCTTGTGCCGCTTGCGCGCATGGCGATCCAAACCGAAATCGGCGTCGATCCTGCCGCGATCAACCCACTCGAACAAATCTACTGGATTTCCCCGCGCGGACTGCTGTTGATGCACGGCGATCTCGATCCGGTGGTCGCCCCGATCAACAGCCAGCAGTTGTACGACGCGGCGCGCACACCGCGCGAATTGGTGTTCTTCGCCAACGGGGGACACGGCGGGCTGATCGAGGATGATCCGGCGTTGTGGGCAAGGCGCGTGACGGCGTTCTTGGCGCGCTACCTACGCGACGATCCAATTGAGGATGGCGCATGAGGGGGCTGTATTTCCGTTTATTCGTCCTGATCGCGCTGACGCTCGGCATCGACCAAGCGACCAAACGACTCGTGATCGACAATTTGCATTTGGGCGAGACGTTCCGCCCGATTCCGGCGCTCGCGCCCTATTTTCAGATCACACGCAGTTTCAACACCGGCGCGGCATTCGGGATTTTCCCACAATCGGGCGTGCTGTTCACGCTGATCGCGGTCGGCGTGGTGATCATGCTGATCGCCCTGTATCCGCGCTTCACGTCGGGCGCGGCGCGCGTCGGCATTGGGTTGGTGTGCGGCGGCGCGCTCGGCAACGTGATCGACCGCGTGACCTATAATGCGGTGGTGGACTTCATCCACTATCAGATTCCCGGCGTGATCTCCAACGTCTCGAATCTGGCGGATCATGCGATTGTGTTCGGTGTCCTGATCATTGTCGCAGATAGCTGGCGGCGCGATTCTAAACCTGCGGCGGACGAGCTAACGCCAACCGACGACGCGAAACCGGCTACAATCAGAATCGAAAGCAACCCCACTGAGGATTGACCATGCGTGAAATCGACATTCTCTGGCTCTTGTTCGCGGCGACGCTCGTCTTTCTGATGCAAGCGGGCTTCATGTGCCTCGAAACCGGTCTGACCCGCAGCAAAAACAACATCAACGCCGCGATGAAAAATCTGGTCGATTTCGGCATCACGACCATCATCTTTTGGATATTCGGCTTTGCGCTCATGTTCGGCGCGACCCAAAATGGCTGGTTCGGCACGTCGGATTTTCTGATCGAACTGGAGAGCGTCGGTGGCGCGCGGCTGGCATTCTTCTTCTTTCAAGTCATGTTCTGCGGCGCGGCGGTCACGATCCTCGCGGGTGCGATTGCCGAACGCACGCGCTTCGGCGCGTACCTGCTGATGGCGTGCGTGGGCGCAGCCATCATTTACCCGATCTTCGGACATTGGGCGTGGGCAGGCATCGAACAGGGCGCGAAAGTCGGCTTGTTGGGGCGTAACGGCTTCGTCGATTTCGCCGGATCGAGCGTCGTCCACAGCGTCGGCGGCTGGATATCGCTGGCGGCGCTGCTGCTGATCGGGTCGCGCACGGGGCGCTTTCCCAAAGACGGCGCGCCGCGTAAGATACCGGGTTCGAGCGTGCCGCTGGCATCGCTCGGCGTAATGCTGCTGTTTTTCGGCTGGTTCGGTTTCAACGCCGGCAGCACCATGTTCATCGATGATGTCCAAGTGCCGCGCATCATCACCAACACAGTCATGGCGGGATCGACGGGCATGATCGGCACCCTGATCATCGGCTGGATCGTGCGCCAGCGCGCCGACATCGATCTGCTGCTCAACGGCGCGCTGGCGGGCGCGGTCGCCATCACCGCGAGCTGTCACGCGGTTTCGTTAGCGTCGGCGGCGCTGATCGGCTTGATCGGCGGCGTGGTCATGCTGTTCACCGAACAATTGTTGGAGCGCGCCCGCATTGATGATGCGGTTGGCGCAGTCCCTGTCCATCTGGGCGCGGGCATCTGGGGAACACTGGCAGTCGGCATCTTCGGAATGCCAGACTTGTTGGGGACGGGACTGGGGCGCGGCGAACAGATTTGGGCGCAGTTCATCGGGGTCGTGCTGTGCGGCGTGTGGTCATTCACCATCGCCTACGTTGCCTTCTGGATCATCAACCGCATCAAGCCGCTGCGCGTCCGCCCCGACGATGAGCTGAACGGCTTGAACGTCAGCGAACATGGCGCGACGACCGAACTGTTCGACTTGTTCCGCGTGATGGATGAACAATCGCGCAGCGGCGATTTAAGTTTGCGCGTCCCGGTCGAGCCGTTCACCGAGGTCGGGCAAATCGCGGATCGCTACAACCGCGTCATTCACGCGCTCGATGTGGCGACGGCGCGCACCGAGGGCATCATCCGTACCGCCATCGATGGCATCATCACCTTCACCAAGGACGCGCTGCGCATCACCGGCGTGAACCCCGCCGCCGCACAAATCTTCGGCTATCTGCCCGAAACGATGGTCAATCGCCCTTTGACAATGCTGTTGGACGCGCCCGGCGCGAACGCAAACCAGTTGATCGGCACGCTGATGGCGCGCGCCGCGACCCCCGATGCGCGCGTCGAACTCGTCGGGCGGCGCGCGGACGGCGCGCTGTTCCCGGTCGAGGTCGTGGTGACGGAGGCGCGCACGGGTGGCGAACTGTTCTTCACTGGCACATTCCGCGATATCACCGAGCGTAAACAAGCGGAGGAAGCCTTGCGCGAAGCAAAGGACGCCGCCGAAGCTGCCAACCGCTCTAAGAGCATGTTTCTAGCGAATATGTCGCACGAACTGCGCACGCCGTTGAACGCGATCATCGGCTACAGCGAACTGATCGAAGAAGAAGCCATCGATGAAGGCGTCGATTTCATCGTCTCCGACTTGCAGAAGATTCGTTCCGCTGGACGGCACTTGTTGGCGCTGATCAACGATATCCTCGACATTTCCAAGATCGAAGCCGGACGCATGGAGCTGTTCTTGGAGACGTTCGAGATCGATGCGATGCTGGAGAATGTGATCACGACCATCACACCGCTGATCGAACAGAATCGCAATCGACTCGTCGTGGATATGCCGTCCAACTTGGGCAAGATGCACGCCGATTTGACCAAGATGCGCCAAATCTTGTTCAATCTGCTCAGTAATGCGTCTAAGTTCACGGATCGCGGCACGATTACGCTGTCCGTGCGCCGCGAACTGGCGCTGCCCGATGCGCTGGACGGCGGCGACTGGATCAGCCTCGCCGTGGTGGACACGGGCATCGGCATGTCGCCCGAACAGGTAGAGCGCCTATTCGAGAAATTTCAGCAAGCCGACGCCTCGACCACGCGCAAATATGGCGGAACCGGCTTGGGCTTGGCGATCAGCCGGCAATTTGCGCGGATGATGGAGGGCGATATCACCGTGATCAGCGATACCGGCGTCGGCTCCACATTTATCGTCCGGCTGCCTGCGCACGTCCGCGATCCAAAGGTGGTCAGTGACGAATACGCCGCGGCGGAGGCGGACGGCGTGCGCTCGACGGCAGAACTCGCCGCGGCGAACGCTTACGTCGTGCTTGTGATCGACGACGATCCCGCCGCGCGCGAGATGATGGGGCGGACATTGACGAAAGCGGGCTATCGCGTCGAATTTGCAGCGGACGGCATGGCGGGCTTGGCGGCGGCGCGGCTCCTCAAGCCCCACTTAATCACGTTGGATGTCATCATGCCCGGCATCGACGGCTGGACGGTGCTGGCGGCGCTCAAAGCCGACGCCGAACTGAGCGATATTCCGGTCGTGATGCTGACCATTGCCGACACGCAAGAGATGGGTTTCGCACTGGGCGCGGCGGCATATTTGTCTAAGCCCATCGATTCGACCCAACTGCTGACGCTGCTGAGTACCTACAAGCAAGATCGCCACGATCAGCAATTGGTCTTGGTGGTGGACGACGATCCACTAACCCGCGAGGTCTTGCGGCGCACATTGCAGGGCGAAGGCTGGCGCGTGGTCGAGGCGAGCAACGGTGTCGAGGCACTGATGAACGTGCGCGCCGCGCTGCCCGCGCTGATTCTGCTCGATTTGATGATGCCAGAGATGGACGGTTTCCGCTTCGTGACCGAACTACGTTCGGTCGATGTGTGGCAAGATATCCCCGTGATCGTCATGACGGCGAAAGACTTGACGCAAGCCGACCGCGATGCGCTGAGTGGACAAGTGGCACAGATCGCGCAGAAGGGCGTGTACAGCCGTGACCGCTTGCTGCACGAGATCGATGAACTGGTGCGGCGGAGACGCGAACAACCGTAGAAGCCGTTTGAAAAATACCACCTCACCCCCTGACCCCCTCTCCACTTCGTAGAGAGGGAGTCGGGGGGTGAGGTGAAAAAAACTTCTCAAATGGTCTCTTAGGATAGAGCCAAGCATACAAACGAGGTGATGGGTTGACCGCCGCGCGCCGAACTCGACGGAGTGATGAGGGTGGATCGGAAGGGGATGGTACGCCAATCAGCGGCGTTGGTGGTGGCGATTGCGCGTGGATTATGTCCGCGCCTTGATGCGTGACCACGCCTTCAACGCGATCCGCTATAATGAGCGTATGTTTGGCATACGATGAGGCAAGACGAACCATGAAACGATTGACCTTTATCGCTCTGATACTGACCATCCTGCTCGCATCCTCCGCGTGCAGTTTAGGGGGCAGCAGCAGCCCGACGGGTGACAGCGCCAGCGATCCCGCCAGCGCGGAACGCTTTCTGCCGACATTGGTGGGCTATACGTCGCACAATGTAGACAGCATCACCAGCGCGATCACGGCGGCGGGTGGCACGGCGGCGCTGTTCACGGGGAATGTGCTGGTGGCAGGCGCGATTACGCAGATCGACAGCATGATTAGCTGTTACCGCAGCGTTGGCGCGGTGGCGGCGCGCGTCTACACCGAGAACAACATTGCGCAACTGTTGGGCGGACAAGTCCCCAAAGTCGGCGCGCTGGCGATCATCAATCAAGATCGCTTGGCGAACAATTTCTTGAGCTGTGCGACGGGCGGCGGCGCGGGCGGCGAGACGCGCTCGCAAGATGCCAGCGTACAGCCGTGCGCGGGTTCGGGGACGTTCACATCGGGCGGCGAGACGCTGCATTATCTGTACGCAGCGTCCAACCCAGAATTGTGCAGCGCGTTCGTGCGCGGGCTGCCGAGTAGTTAATTTGAAGGGGTGCAAACGCGCCCCTTTCTCCTATAGACTTCATGGATTGAGTTTAGATGAGATTGATTCGTGAACGAAACCGCGTTTCAGCCTAGTGAGTCCGATGCGACGTTGAACAACCTGATTTCCAGTATCAACTGGCAAGATGCGTTCATCAAAGAAGTCTATCTTCGCAACCCGACCGAGGCGGCTGGCACGGACATGATAGCTTACGGAGCGATGCCCCATGCGTTGTTGTGGGTCGTCACGCCGTATGACCATCAGTTCGATGGCGTTGAATTGGCATTTTATGATGTCGAACATTTCAATCTACCAATGCGCTCAGAACTCGATCCCATCGGCACGTTGATCGTCACGCAGCGGGTACACTTCAGTCTCGACGGCGACACGCAGCCTTGCAATATCCGCGCCGAGCGCGCCGCGTATCGCTTGCTTGATCGCCATGGAACGGCTGCCCGCAGTTTGCCCGTGATCGACAATCCCTTTGTGACGGCTGTTTAAAGCCTGATGCTGCTGCAACGCTTGCCGCGCGGACTCGCTGTCGGGATAGCAGCACTATTACTATCGCTCCCCCTCGCCGCGCAGTCCGACTATCCGCGCGCCGTGCGACTGGGCATCGCCTTCATCAACGCGCCCGGCGTGACCAACACCGAAACGCGCTATCGCAACGCCCTACTCGTCGGCGCGGGCTGGAATCGGTTGCCACTGTATTGGAATGAAGTCGAACGCCAGCCCGGATTCTACGATTGGGGGGCGTATGATCGCGTCGTGGCAGACGACGCGCGGCACGGTCTGCGTACCAATTTGATCTTGCTCGGCATCCCGTCGTTCCGGCGCGACGGCAATGTCCCCGCCGGACTGTACGCGCCGACGTTCAGCGATGGCAGCGACGCACTCGGCGGCAGCAAAAGTCCCCATCCGAGCAACGCTTGGGCGAACTTCGTCTATGCGGCTGTCTTGCGCTACAAACCCGCCGGAATCGGGTCAGGCGGCGGGGGTGTGCGCGTGTGGGAAGTCTGGAACGAGCCAGATTTGGGCATGTTCTGGAGCGGCACGGTACAGGATTACGCGCGCTTGCTCAAAGTCGCGTATCTGGTGATCAAATACGTCGATCCCGACGCGCGCGTGATGTTCGGCGGGCTGGCGGACGGCGATCCCCCAACGGGAGCGCGCGATTATCTCAATTCGACGCTGTTATGGATCGGGCAGGACAGCGGGCGCGTCGCCAATCACTGGTATTTCGATATCCTCGCGCTCCACACCTACACCAATCCGCTGCGCTCACGGCGCGCGGTCGAGCGGGCGCGTGAAACAATGGGGCGCTTCGGCATCGACCGCCCGATCTGGCTGACCGAGACCGGCTTATCGGTCTGGGATGATTATCCGGGTCCAACGTGGACAAGCGGCGCGCCCGCTGACCGTTCCTTGCGCGGGACACAGCGCCAGCAAGCCGCGTATGTCATCCAGAGTACGGTGCTGGCATGGGCGGCGGGCGCGGAAGTCGTGTTCTGGCATCAATTGTACGACGACTGTGGTAATCAAGCCCCCGGTGCGGAAGCGGGCGACGCGCACGGCTTATTCCGCAACGAAAGCGGCGCGGCATGTTTCGGCGCGCATCCACAGCCGGGCAGTCCGCGCTTGGCGGCGGGCGCGTTCTTGACACTGGCACAGCTATTGGGGCGCGAAACCATTTTCACCAGTGTGATCACCAATCTGAATGGCGAAGCGTTCTCGGTCACGTTCGATACAGGCATCCTGAGCGCGTCGAAACGGATTACCGTCGCGTGGAGTCGGCGCGGACGCCCGCGCATCGAAGTCCCCGCCAGCGCGTTGGGCGCGGTTGTGACCAGCCCGAACGAGGGGGTTTTTTCGCTGACGCCCGTCAACGGTTGGTACACGCTCGATCTGCCGGACGTGGGCGCACTGGATACGCCGTTTGGCAGCACGGGCGAAGTCGCGTATGTCGGCGGTTCGCCCTATCTCATGGTCGAAGTGCTGCCGCCCGGCGTGGTGGGGGCGCAGCTTCGCGCGCGACTGCCCGGACAGCCCGCCGAGCCGCTGTATCCCGGCAGCGAACCCATCGGCACGCCGACGCTCGCGCCGACGGCGACCACTGCCCCAACCGCGACCATCGGCGCAGCGCCCACGCCGCGCCCGATCCCGACCTTTGATACGACGCTTGTCCTCGCGCCGCCCGTCCCCTTCATAGGGGCGCTGCCCGCCATCAGTCCGGCGGCGTTCGGCTTGTCGTGGGGCGCGTATGATCCGATCTCGGTGGCGGCGTATCTCGTGTGGGTGCGCGTGGACGGCGGCGACTGGTCGCCGTGGCAGACGACGACCGCGACGGAAGGCGTCTACACGGGCGAAGCGGGGCGCGTCTATGAGTTTGCGGTGTGGGCGGTCAACCGTGCGGGCGGCTGGTCACAGAACGTAGAACTTGTCCCGATGGCAAGCACGCGGGTGGAATAAAAACGCCGACGGGCATGGTACGCCATGCCCCTACACCGTCTTTCTTGACACGTTAAAGCGTGAGAGCGATACCAAACTCGTGCGATCTTTAGTCCGATTCGGAAAAAATACCCCTTGTCAAACCTTAAAATATGCGCTATTCTATCGACATGGTGCGGGTGTAATTCAGTGGTAGAATGCTTCCTTGCCAAGGAAAATGTCGCGCGTTCGAATCGCGTCGCCCGCTCTCCCAACAAAATCCGGTGAAATCGCCGGATTTTTTTGTTGCCTAACCTCAGTTTCGGATAGCTTCACCTCACCCCTAAATCTCCTCAGCTACGCAGTGGAGAGGGGGGTGAGGTGAACCCTAAAGTCACGCAAAATACCGATCCGAAACTCAGGTTACCCGTTTTCCTCTGCGTCCTCTGCGCTGAAATGATTTTTTCGTATTGCCTGTTCGTTCGGATGCTTCGCCTCGCCCGTATAGCCGATCTCGCGCATCCGCTCGCGCTCTAACGCCTCCAACTGCGCTGACCAGCGCGCCAGTTCCCCCGCCGGGATCGCCCGGTCGATGCTGTCGTCACCGCGCATGACGTAGCCCACGCCCGCGCACCATGTACAATCAATCGTCGCGTCCAATGCCGCGCCGTCGTCCGCCTCGAAGCCCTCGTCCGCAATCCACCCGTAACCGTCACATGCCGCGCAGCGCACGATTTCCATGCGTCATCCCTTCTTCTTTTAGGAGTCTATGCCTAATTTCGATACAATAGAATGACGACATCATTCCATCATTTTGTGTGCAAGGCGGGCAGTCTCCCAGAGGGAACCAGGTATGCTGCGCTTGATTATGCGTCGGGGCCCCACGCCCGGCGCGATCTACGAACTCAGCGCCGATACGTATTCTATCGGACGCGGCAGCAAGAACGATATCGTCATTCGGGATAACGATGTGAGCCGTGATCATTGTCGGCTGCATCGTCTGGTCGAAGATTACGAAGTGCAAGATTTACAATCATCGACCGGAACCTATGTCAACGGACAGCGCGTTGTCAACAAGTTCATGCTGCAAAGTGGCTCGATTCTCGAATTGGGCGACATGGTGACGTTCGAGTGCGTGCGCGTCGCCGAAGAGGTGACGCCCGGACGGGGCAGCGCGCCCATAGCGGACTTGTTCCCGCTCGATGCGCCGCCGACGCCGTTTGAAGCGCCCACCCTGCCCGCGCCCGTCGTCATGGACGACGCGCCGACGCAAGGACGCCCACCCGATACGCATGTCGATTTTCGCGCCAGTTTGATCATGACTCACGGACCCACCGTCGGGCAAATCTACCCGCTGTCCGATCTGATCGTGACCATCGGGCGTGATCTGGTCAGCGATATCGTGGTGCAAGACCCAGAGATCAGCCGCAAACACGTTCGGCTGCGGCGCTGGCGGCACGGATATTCCGTCGAGGATGTGGGATCGACCAACGGCACGATGGTCAACGGACACAGCTTCAAGGAGCCGCATCTGCTCCAGCCCAATGATCGGCTGAAGGTCGGGACGCGCGTCCAATTCCAATATGTGCAAGAAGCCGCGCCGCACGATTCCGTCAGCGGCATCCCCGCGCCCAAACCCGTCCCGCTGGACACTGGCATCGCCAAGGGAGATACCGCCGATTTGGCGTTTGAGGCGGCGTACAGCGGCACAACCCTGTACCCGTCGATGATGGGCAGCGGCATCGATGAAGGGGCGCTGCTGGATCATGTTTTCATCGCGTATGCGCGCGAAGAATGGGAATCGACTGCCGCGCCGCTCATGATCGGTCTGCAAGATGCGGGCTTGCACGTCTGGGTCGATCAATATCTGGCGCAGGGCAGCGACGATTGGCGGCTGGCAGTTGAGCAAGCGATCAATGAATGCTGGCTGATGGTCTTGGTCATCTCGCCGCCCTCGATGGAAGCGGCATACGTGAAGATGGAGTACCGCGCGTTCCTCAAACGGAACAAGCCGATCATTCCGGTGCTGTACAACGACGGCAAACTTCCCCCCGAACTGACGCGGGCGCGTGCCATCACCTACGACGTGGGCAACGGTCGCAAGAGCTTTCATAAGCTCGTGTTCGAGATCATGCAAACACGGCGGTGAAGGCTAGGACTGAGCGCAAGTAGTAGTCCGTCAAGAAAGTTCTTAAAGCAACCTCACCCCCCAACCCCCTGTCCGTACCAGAGAGGGGGAGTCACCGTCGAGCTTTCCCCCTCTCTACGCAGTGGAGAGGGGGTCAGGGGGTGAGGTTCTTGAAAAGGTGTCCTCCCCCTCGCCATGCAATGGCTGAGGGGGTCGGCGGGTGAGGTTGACCCCTCAGTCCTTTTTTTACTCAGCACTCAATACAACACCTGTTTCCACACGGTATCCAAGATTTGCAGCGCCGTCAGATTGCGCATCGTCGCGCCGTATTGCAAATTGTCCGCCGTGAAATTGACGGACGCCGCCACGCCGCCCGGTGGCTCTGACAGATGAATCCCGTCGCCGCTCAAGCCACGATTGGGCAGATTGATCAGCGCCGCGTACAAATCCGTCAGGGGAATGCCGTACTGGTTCGCCAGCGCGCGAATCGTGGCGTTGTAGGCGATCACGTTGTCGTTGACATCGGCGCGCGGCGGGAGCGTACTCAGAATCGGGACGACATTCGCGGCAATCGTCTGGTCGATAATCTGGCGCAGCCGTTCGCCATACGTCCCCGCGTCGAAGGCGGGCGCGTCGTTCGTGCCGATCAAGATCAGCGCGGCGGCGGGGCGGCGCGTCTGCATTTCGCACGTAACGGGGGTCGCGCCACCCCCACAGCCCCCCAATCCCGGCGTGAGCGCGCTGACCGTCCCCCAACCTGCCACCGCCGCCAGCGATCCTTGACTGAACGATCCGGCGTAGAACTGAATGACGGGCAGCAGATAGCCATAATCGCCCAACGCATAGCCATTGGAAAGCGGACGTAAGAACGACGCGCTGTCGGTCAGGCTGTCGCCCACCGTCGTGAACACGCCGCGCTGATTGCCGCCGCCCTGTCCACGCAAATAGATCGCCCGCGCGCCGCCGCCCGCGCTGGCAACTTGCGGCGCGTTGGGGGGCGCGGTTGGGGCAACGAACGGCACGGGTTCGGGGTCGGCAATCGACGGCACAGCGGACATGGGCGCATCCGTCTCGATGAACGCGCGCGCGACCCAACCCGCGAAGCCGGAATCGGTGCGAATCAGCAGCCAATTATCGTCCGCTGTCCGCCCTTCGAGCGTCACGAGCGTGAGCGAAGGCAGATTGAGCAGCACGCGCCCATCCGCGCCCGGCTCTTGGCGTAAGCGCAAACCGCCCGCCGCCGCTGACACGCGCCCCGTTGGCAGCACGACGCTCACGGCGGGGAGTTCGCTCAAATCGAAGTTGACCGCGATCCGTTCCGCTTGCAACCAGCCGGATTCGGCATCCTCCGTCTCGCCCTGAATCCAACTGCCGCCCTCGACACGCCCGATCAAGCGCAGCGGCGTGAGCGCGGACAGCGCCGCGACGACGTCCGCACCGTTGTTGGGATCGGCGCGCAGTTCCGTCTCGGATTGGACGATGGCGACGCCGCTCAGGGTGCGTCCGTCGCCCGTGACGGGCAAATCCGTAATTGGCAGGTCGAGCGCGACGGCGCGCGCCATCAGCCAGCCGGACGCGCCGTCCAAGAATTCGGCTTGAATCCATTCGTTATCGTCGCTGCGCCCGATGAAGCGGCGCGACGCCAAATCGTTGATGGTGCGGATGATCGCCGCCATCGACGCGGGCGCTTCGCGCACATACAGCGATGCGCCTGTTCCGGTGAGCGCGTCACGGACGACGGGCGACAGTGTGGGCATGGGCGTGGGCGGCGGCGTGACGGTGTGCGCCATTGTGGGAACGGCGGTGATCACCAGCGGCGCGCGCGTGAGCGTGGGCGGCGCAGTGGGCAGCGACGATTCGGGCGCGCACGCGGCGAGTGCGGCGAGTAATCCGGCGGTAAAAAGCAGTTGAATGGGTTTCATCATTATCGTTATTCGTCGTCATACGAATATAGATTATACTCGATGGATGGAGGACATGATGCAAACCGTAGAAATCGTACTCACCATTCCGGCGGAATTGGCGCGCGACGCGGCGGATTTTGGTCTGCTTGAGCCGAACGCAATTCTGGCTGTGCTGCGCGAAGCCGTCGATCAGCGCGTGATGGAATTGGTGAATGCAGAAATCAAAGCGTATCGGGCAGAGAAACGCGCGCAATTATCTCAGTCTAAGTAGTGCGCAATGAAATTGTGCATTGTTTTTGACACCAATATCATCATTTCTGGAACTTTATGGTCGGGCGCGCCGCGTAAAGCCTTAGAAAGTGCAAAAACCGGCGTCGTCCAATCTATTTTTAGTGAATCGCTGCTCGATGAACTTAAACAAGTTGTCGAGCGCGCGAAATTCAAAAAACAGCGCGAACTGCTGAACCTCACACCGGAGCAAATTGTCAGTAATTTCCTCGCTTATACAGAAATCATCGAACCCACTGAGCAGATACCAATAGCGCGAGATGTTGACGACGATGCCGTTCTTGCCTGCGCGTTGGGCGGCAAAGCTGACGGCATCGTCACAGGTGATTCTGATCTGCTGGTTCTTAAAATTTATGAAACGATTCCAATTTGGAACGTAAGCGAATACCTCGCTCACTTGAAAGCATCGTCTACCGCGCCCGACTGACCAATTCGTTCAGCATTTGCAGCGTCAGCAGCTCGCGCAGCGTCCGCCCGAACGTGTTCTGATCGCCGCCGAAGCTGGTGTATTCCGGGTCGCGGTACGCCAGATGATAGCCGTCCTCGCCCGTCCCCCAATCGGTGTAATCCGCCAGCGCCGCCCGCAAATCGATCAGCGGAATCCCACTGCCCGCCGCCACCTCGCGGATCACCGTATTGAACGACTGCGGCTTGCCATCGTTGAAGCGATCATCCATCGGATAGGTGGTCAGGATCGGCACGACGCCATAGCCCGACAGCGCGCGGATCACCGCGCCTAAGTTATCGCGGAATTGGCGTTCGGTGTAAAAGCCTTGATCCGCGATGCCGATGTAAATCACCGCGTAGCTGGAACGATGCAGCCGATATTCACAATCAATCGGCGTCTCGCCCGCCTCGCAATCCGGCGACACGACCGCCGCCCACGTATCATCGATCAGCGTCCCGGTACTGTAGCCCGTCTGCGCGGTCACGTTGAAGCGGCAAAACGACCCCGATCCTTGAAACTGCCCGATCACGCCCGCCAGATAGCCGAAATCGCCCAAATCATAGTTGCCGTAGTGGAACGGACACATAAACACCGTTCCGGCGGTGTTGCTCTCGCCCACTTTCATGAAATCGTTGGGATTGTTGCCGCGCGCCACGCCGCGCCGAAAAATGTTACGCGCATTGTTGATCGCCGCGCCCGACAAGTTGATCGCGGGCAAATCGAGCCGTTCCGCCGCGATGGTCGCCTCGATGATGATGCGTTCCGGCTGTGGCGTCCACGTCGGGACACGGGTCGGGACGTTGGGATCGGCGTTCGGGTCGGGCGGCGGCGCGCCTGAGCCAACGGGGGCGTTGGGATCGACCAGCGGCAGATCGGTCAGGCGAATCGCGGTATCGAGCGCGACATATTGATACGTCACCCACCCGCGAAAGCTGCCATCTTCGGCGCGGACATACAACCAATCAGCGGCATCGTTGCGCCCTTCGACGACGATGCGCGTTCCCGGCGGCGCTTTCACGATCACCGCGCCGGATGTGCCGGGCGCGGCGCGGACGTTCAATTCAACGTTGATGGTGCCGGGTGTCCCCGCTTGGGCGAGGACGGGGATGAGCGCGATGAGCAGGGCTGCGAGGATGAGCGGGAGTATCAGACGTTTCATAGAGCGGATATCCTTTCACTATTTCAACGTGGAGCGCGCAAAGCAGGCGATCAACGCAGCATCAAAAGTCACGCTCTCATTCTTTGTCTCTGCGGTAACCTGAGTTTTGGATCGCTTCACCTCACCCCTCAGCCATTGCATCGAAAGGGGGTTGAGGGGTGAGGTAGAACGGTTTAGAGCCGATCCAAAACTCAGGTTACGGTAAATAGTTCTTCTTTTACCGCAAGCGTGACGCGGTGTAATAGAAGGTGTGCGTACAATCGGAGTCGGTGTCAAACACATACTGCATCGTCCCCGCCCATGCGCCATCGCTGAACGTGAAATTCATGCTGATATTGGCGTTGTTCAAGCCGTTGCGCCCATTGAACGCGAATTGATCCGCACCAATCGGGGACATCGGATAATACTGTGGCTCTTGTCCGCGCCAACCAATCGTCCCGTCGGCGTTGGTCACGACGGCGGACAGATGATCGCACGCGGCTATCGGCGGCGTTTCGCACGCGCCCGATAGATTGTCCGCGCCCGTGTAGGCTTGCCAAACGGATTGTCCCGCTGGCACGAACTGATGCGGATAGCTGGTGTTGGTCGTGACGGCAGCGGGTGGCGCGGGGATCGGCGTTGATACGGCGGCGTCGGTCGTCAGCAGCGGAGACGGCGCTTGGACGCTGGTCGTCGGCGCGCACGTTGCCGGATGCGATCCGTCCGGCGCGAGGCAGACCGCCACCGATTCGGGCAGCGCGGACAGCGGCGCATCCGTCGGCGCGTCCACCAATGTCGATAGGCTGAAACCCGCCGCCGCCACAAGGATGCGATCTCCGGCAGCAACCGACGCGCTATCATCTCCGAACGCGATTTCGGCGTCGCCGTCGATCACCGCAATCGACAATCCGGCATCGTCGCGCGTGAGTGCCAGCGTCGCCGCCGTGAACGACAACCGCGCGCCATCGATCTCGATCTGCGCGGGTTCATCCCCGACGCGATGCAGCAGAACGCCGCCACAGTCCTCACCCGCGTCAAGCGTGAACGCCGGAACCGCGGGCGGCGCACGCGGTGGCAAGTCCGCGCCTTCCGCGACGATGAACAGCGCCGCCGGATCGCCGTCCGCCGCCACCACTGACGCCGCGATCCACGCCGCCGCGCCGTCGGGCAGCACCACATACAACCATGCGCCATCGTCGCTGCGACCGCGCGCGGTCAGCGCCGCGCCGCGCGCCAACGTGTCCACCACCGCGCCGAACGTGCCGGGCGCGTTCCGCAGATTCAGCGGCAAATTCGATGGATTGCGCACGCTGATTTCAGGCGGCGGCGCGTTCGCGCTGTCGGCGGCGGGCGTGACATCTGTCCATGTCGCCGCGCCGTAGCGGATCAGCGTCGTGTCGTCCGCCCATGTGACGAACGTCAGCGCGCCGTCCGCGCGCTCACACGCGCTATCTGTGTCCGCGCACGCCGTACTCGCCGCCGCCGCGATCTCCGGCGCGATGCACACGATAGGGGCATCGTTCGCCGCATCTTGTGCGCCGACGACGGCGACAAGACCCATGCCGATGATGAGCGCGCTGATCAACAACAATCGCTGCATGTCGTTTTAATCTCGTTATGCCAACACTTTACACGTATTCGTCAACGTGCCGATGCCGTCAATCGTGATGCTGATCACGTCGCCATCAGCCAAATAAACAGGCGGCTTCATGCCGTGTCCGACGCCCGCGGGCGTCCCCGTCAGCAGCAGATCGCCCGGCTCGAAGTGGAAATACTGCGTGCAGTAGGCGATCAGCTTGGGGATGCTGAAGATCAGATCGCGCGTGTTGCCATCTTGGCGCAGTTCGCCGTTGACCGTCGTGCGAATCTGAATGTTGCCCGGATCGGGCAGCGCGCTCTTGGTCACGATGCAGGGACCCAGCGGGCAAAACGTGTCGATGCTCTTGCTGCGCATCCACTGTCCATCTTTCGATGCTTGCAGATCGCGCGCGCTCACGTCGTTGCCAATGGTGTAGCCGTAGACGTAATCCATCGCGTGTTCTTCGCTGACTTCAAAGGCGCGCTTGCTGAAGATGACGCCCAATTCCGCTTCATAATCGACTTTTTGCGCGACCGAGGCGCGCCACTGAATCGCGTGCTTGTCCCCGATCACAGAACTCGGCAGCTTGGCGAAAACGATGGGTTCTTCGGGAACCTCGCTGCCCGTCTCTTTGGCGTGATCGGCGTAATTCTTGCCGATGCAGATAATCTTGCCGGGCTGCACGGGCGCTTCGAGTGTCACCTTATCGATGGACAGGCGCTCGAAGGTCGTGCGGGCAGGTGTGATCCCGCGCCGGATCGTTTGGCGCATCATGTCGGGTGCTTCGAGCGTGTAAATCGTATCTTCGACCCATTCGCCAATGCGGGTGCGACCGTTGTGTGTGTATGTGACGAGCTTCATTCGGTTATCCTCATCAAGTATTGAGTGCTGAATACTGAGTGAAAAGCATGATTGGTCAGTACCCGATTCGCTTTCGGTTACGGCGCTGGTTCAGGACGAGTGCCTGTAGTCGGTCAAGAATGTAGTTCATGCAAGCAACCTCACCCCCCGACCCGCTCTCTGGTACGCACGGGGAGAGATGGCTTGCATGAACTACTTTCTTGACCGACCGGTTCTATCGTCGTTCCACATGCGCCGCCGCCATCTGCCCCCACACCGTCGCCGGAGATGCCGACCACAGCGTGAGATATTGGGACGCCGCCAACGCGCGCTGATTGAGCAGATCGTTGATCCACGCGCGCACAAACTGCCCTTCGGGCGTCGTCAGCGCGCCGGGCGCATTCTCCAACTGCGTCAGCACCAAGCGCAGATCGCCCGCACCGAGCGCGCCATAGGCTGGCGTGCCTTCACCCCTCAACAATAGCGCATAGACCGCCGCAGGGATAGCGGGGGCTGCTTCAATCGGTGTGAGCGTCGGATAATCGTCGGGCGCGGACGCGCGTTCGACGGTATAGACCGCGCTCCCCGTCGGCAGCGCGAACGTCAACCAGTGGATCGCGCCGCCCAGTTCGACGCCGACCAGCGCCCGATCCAGCCGCCCAACGGCGCGCACGAGGCTTTCCGATACGGGCGACAAGCCGCGCGCCACGAGTTGATCGCGCAGCGGCGCATCGCGCGTCGGCGGCGCGTCCGTCAGCGCGCGGAACAGCGCGTCATCGGGAGCGCAGATGCCGACGCCGGGACGCTCAACCGTCGGTTCGCCGCCCGTCCGCTCCATTGCCGCGAGCGCGCCACAGATCGTCAGCGGCGACTCGCCGCGTTCTGCCAAACGGAGGAACTGCGCCGTTTGCCGCGCCAAGTACGCATCGCCCGCCGCGTCGATGCCGCGCGCGAGGCGCTGTGCTTCGGTCACATCGCCGTTGAGCGCCGTCAGCATCACTTGTGCCAACAACGCGCGCTTTCCCGCCAGATCGTCTGTACTGACCGCGCCTGTGCTGAGGACGGAGGCGATCCGCGCGAACGCTTCGGCGGGCGGCGGCGCATACAGCGGTTCAAGCGCGTCCAACTGGCACGCGAGCGTATTTTGCGGTGTGTCGGCGCTCGATTCGATGAGGCTGAAAAGGTTGCGCGCGTACCGCCAATACGTAAATTGTTCGCTGACGCAGCCCCAGCGCGCCGCAGCAAGCCGCTGTTCCAGTAACGTGAGCGGCTGCATAGCGACGAGCTGGGTAAACTGCATTGTCTGTCCCGGGGCGGTGAGATCGACCACCCGCCCGCCGCGCGCGTTGACCACGATCAGACGCCGACTCGCGTTGGTCGTACCCACGCCGAGCGCCAGATCATCGATCCCGTCGCCCGTGAAATCGCTCAACTGCGCTTCCACTACAGCGCCAGCGAAGGGGGCGGCGGGCAGCGCGCCGGGCAACAGCGTATATGCGCCATCATCATCAATCACCGCGATGAAATAGGCATCGAATACACCCGCATCAACGACGCGCACGAGCGCATCCAGCGATCCGCGCCCGTCAAAGTTCGCTGCCGTCAGTTCGAGCCGCCAGCCATCGCTCTCGACGCGCGCCGTCGCGTCATAGACCGGACGCGCCGCATTGAGCGCATCTTGGGCATACGAACGCGCCCATTCGCGCAGGTTCACGCTGCCGGGTGGCGCGGCACGCGCGGCGTCCAAGAGCGCATCACGATCAGCGGCAGCGATGACCGCGCTGGGATAGCGATGCGCCCATTCGCGCTGCAACAGCGCGACGGCGCGCGCCGCTTGCTCGTCGTTGGGGCGCAGCGCGCGAATCTGCGCGATCAGAGTCGCTACGAGTGCATCCTCCGTCCAAAGGCGCAAGGCGTAGCGGTCAGCGGGCGCGTCGGGGCGATTCGGCGTCGGCGCGGGCGTATTGGTGGGGAAGGCTTGCGCATACAGCGCGGCGGGTGGTGCTGCACCGCTGAACACGAGCGCGACGAGCGCGATCCCAATGCCGAGCCAGCCGCACAATGCCGCCCAACGCGCGCGATTTTTCTGCATGGTCGCCATCCCTCTCGCCGTCCATCAACGCGCGTATTCTAACGCAAAATGGCGAACGGCGGAAAGCCAGACGCAATAAAAAACGCCATCCGTGTAAAGAATGGCGTCATTGGGTGTCGGAGCGGCGGGATTCGAACCCACGACCTCAGTGACCCGAACACTGCGCGCTACCAAGCTGCGCTACGCTCCGAAAAGGGTGACGAGTTGGAATAGTGTAGTCCACGCACAGGAATTGATCAAGTGGCAAGCGAATTTTTGGATACAATGAGAGTTCAATCAACGAGCGCGCAAAAAAGCGGGGCTGCCGTGCAAACAAAAGGGTTAGACATCCAGACCGTGATCGACGGGATGGGGCAAGGCGTGATGATCTTCGACCGCGCCAATCGATTGGTGCTGAATAATCGCGCGGCGCTCACGTTTTTGGGCGCAGATTACAAGTTGGTCAAGGCGGAAGGCTGGACGGCGGCGGCGATGCTGCTCAGTTCCCGCCAGACCGAACCCGACCAATCTATCGAGGGTGTGCGCACGCGCGCGCTGGCAACCGTGACTCCGATCCGCTTTTTTACGATGCGGGCGGGCGAACGGATTCCGTGTTGGGCGGCGGCAATTCAGGGGCAAAACGGCGATGTGCATCTGATGATCACCATCGATGCGCCAGATTGGTCGGCGCTGACCGAACTGCTCGACCGCTATCTGAACGAAGTGCGCGAGGCGGTCGCCTCCACACAAGGACACGCGGACTTGATCACGCAGATGACGCGCCAAGATAACGACGACGCCGCGTTGTTGGCGCGGCGCGTCGGCGGCTTCGCGCACATCATCGATGTGCATATGCACCGTCTCAGCCGCCTGACGGACTTGATGACACGGCTCGAAGCGGTGCGCACGGGCGGCTTGCGCGATATCGCGCGCGCCAAGCGCCGCCGAATCGTGTTGGCGCATTTCGTCGAGGATTTCATGGAGGCGCTCGATGAAACGGCGCTGATCGACCCTGAAACCGAGACGGGCGACTGTCGCGGGCGCATCCAGATCAACGTCGCATCGAATCTGGCGATATCAGCGTCGCCCGCGCATCTCAACGTGATCTTGCGCGATGTGCTGCGCAACGCGATCATGTACAGCTTGAAAGCGACGCCGGTACGCTTGATCGCGTCTGCCAGTCCGCGCGACAATGCTGTGCAGATCGATATCGTAGACGAGGGCTATGGCATTCGCTCTGGCGAAGCAGAACGCATCTTCACGCCGTTTGTGCGCGCGCGTCAGCCGCAGATTATCAGCGAGTTCGGCTATGGCTTGAGCCTATATTTATGCAAGCAGGAGATCGAAGCGATGGGCGGACGCATCTGGTTCACCAGCGAAGAGCGCGTTGGCACGACGATGAGCCTGAAGCTGCCGCTGTGGCGGGAGGTGTCGCCATGATTTTCCCCTTCTTGACGCCGCAATTATTCGACGCGCTGGTGATCGGCGTCGTCTTGATCGGCGGCGCATTCGCAGCGCTGGCACTGTACCGCGATCTCGCACGCCCCGCGCCCCCGTTTGGCGCTGCGCCGAGCGACGATGTGTCGCATCCGCCCGCGTCAAATGTACCGCCTCCACATCAAAAGGACAGCCCATGACCCTGCACATCACCGCGCTCTACACCTATCCGATCAAGGCGTGCGCACGCCTCGAACACGATCACATCGCGCTCAGCGCGCGCGGCTTGCAGGATGATCGCCGCTGGATGATCGTCAGCGATCACACGTTCGAGCAGGGCTTCGGGTTTCTGCGTGGAATGCGCCTTCAACCCGTTAACGCGAATGCGTTCATTCCCCGAACAAATGGGGATATGCCAGTCACTTCGCATTTGCTTGCCGCCGTTCAGGTGCTTCATCGCGTGATAGTTGAACGTATAGCGCGACTTGGCGTCTTTCTTCGCCCAGATCAGCGTTTCGTGGGCATTCGTAAACCGTACCCCCCTGAAATTAGGCATAGGATTCGCCTTTTCCCACTCGATCTGGTTAATGATCCAGTAGCCTAAATCCTGCAAAATCGCGCCGACGCGGAATATGTTGTGATAACTACCGATCACCCACAGCGTCCCGTTATCCTTGAGGACGCGCCGGCACGCAGTCAGCCAATCGCGGGTGAAGGCGTCATACTGTGCGAAGTCGGCAAACTGATCCCACGCATCATCTACGGCATCGACTTTCGTGCGGTTGGGGCGAAATAAATCTTGCTGCAACTGCATGTTATAAGGCGGGTCAGCGAAAATGAGATCGAC